>DASYBB010000097.1:0-13134 GCA_036501025.1 Streptosporangiaceae bacterium | reverse complement strand
GTTGAGGCTGGCCGCGATGTCGTACAGCCGCTCCCTGACCCTCGCGAAATCCAGGTCGAAGGTGGCCCATGAGCCGTCTGGCAGTTCTCCCGCGTTGCCCAGTTTGTAGTCCCCGTGAATCGGAGCGCAGGGCAGTTCGACCTCCTTCCCGAGCTTGGAGAGCTCGCCAGTCAGCTGGCGCATCCGGCGCACGACCGGCTCGCTGCGGGGTCCGAGCCTGCGGCGGGTGAAGCCGGCCGAGTATCGCAGCTGCCCGAGTGTCCTGTGGTTGTCGAGGGGCTCGGGCGGACTGGGCTCCCAGGCTGCCTTGAGCGCAGTGTGAACACGTCCGAGGTCCTCCAGCAGGCGGACGGAGGAGTCCTCGCCCGGCGGCGGCTGGACGTGATCGATGAACTCCTCCGTCTCGGCCCAGCGATCAGCGACCCGGAGGAGGTCGGCGCTGGAAATCGGGATAGGCCGCGCGACGCGGAGCCGCGTCTGCTGGAGCCGCTCGCGCAGGCGCCGCAGTCCCGCTACCCGCCCGCGGCGGACCCAGGGCCGGTGAACCCGCAGGACAACGGGCGGCTCGGCGTCTATCCGCAGGTTGAGGTTGAACTCACCACCGATGTCGGCCCATCCGGCCCCGCGCGCGACGCGGGCGATCAGGGCCGCGACGGCCGGATCAGCTGCGCTGGCCCTGGGTCCGAACCAGCCCGGCAAGGCAGGGGAAGAGGCCGAAGCCTCGATTCCGGTCATGGCAATGACCCTCCAGCGCACCCGACGAAGGGTCCGCCGGCGAACCCATCCTCCTCAACGCGGGTCGATCGTGCCACGCATGTGCCGTTGCCGGGACACGGCGAACATTGCCTGACGCGGCACTAGCCACCCCCGCACCGACGGCCATCCCCCCGGGCCTTGCCCCAGGAGGAGGGCCTTCATGATCGCGACCGATTTCCTGGCAGAAACCGGGATAAACGGTCGTGATCACGGAAATGCGGCGGGGCTGAGCATGATCGCGACGACTTTCTGGGAAGACGGCGGCGGTCGTGGGCCGGGATCGTGGAAATCGGGTGGGCGGGGGCGGACATGGCAGGGCTGGCTGATTCGCCCGGCGAAGCTGGAGCGGCGAGAGGGACTGGCGAAAGTGGAGCGGCGGCCGGGGTTCGGTGAGAGAGAGGGCTGGCTGATGTGGGCGTCGAGGCTGGCCGCGGCGGGGCGGGGCGGGGCTGGCGGATGCGGCGGCTGATTCGAGGCCAGGTCGGGAGTGGCGGAATTGACGGGTATATGGGGATTAAAGGGCGGGCGAGGACCCGGCTTGGGATCAGGGGTGACGAGATTGGGGCGAGTGGGGCGGGGCCTGGCGTTTGCGGACCGGTAAGGGAAGGGCTGCGGAAGAGCCTGGCTGACATTGGGTCCCGGAAAATGGCTTTCTCCGATTAAAGTGTCCTTGAGTGCGATGGAACGGCGCCCGCAGCCGGATGGCTGGGGATGATTCCGGGGGCAGTGAGGGTGATGGCGGAAACGGGTCTCGCCCGGTGAGCGGGCGGCACTCCGGCCCGGAGCAGTCCCGGCGCCTGCCGAACCCGGCGCTGGCGCTGGGGGCGGTCTTCCTGGCCGCGGTTGTCATCAGCGCTCTCCTGGTCAAGGTGATCAGCCACCCGGCCAGTACCGTCCGCCCGGCGGCCGCTTCGGCCGGTGACCCGCAGCACGTGGCCGCCGCGCCGGCCTCGAGGTCAGCGGCGGCGTCGCCGTCAGGGACACCGTCAGCGGCCGCGCCGGGCCGGCTCGCGGATCCGTTCGGGGCCGCGACCGCGGCGTACCTGGGCGACCGGTCCGGGACGGTCCTGGCGGCTGTCTATGACCTGCGGACGCGGCAGACCTGGGCCACGGGCAGCGGGTCGCCGCAGGCCGAGGCGAGCATCGTCAAGCTCGACATTCTCGAGACGCTCCTGAACCAGCGGGCGAGGAGCGGCGCCGCGCTGTCGGCGTCCGACTCGTCGCTGGCCCAGAGCATGATCGAGGACAGCAACAACAACTCCGCGACTGACCTGTGGAATGCCGTGGGCGGCGGCACCGGGATCGGCCGCTTCAACTCCGCCGCGGGGCTGGCCCAGACCACGCCGTCCGGGTGCGTGGTGTGTCCCGGCTTTCCGTGGCCCGGCTGGGGGCTGACCAGGACGGTCCCCGCCGACCAGCTCGCGCTGATGCGCGAGATCGTGCAGCCGGGTGGCCTGCTGACGGCGGCCGACCGGAGCTACGCCCTGGGCCTGATGGAGAACGTGACGCCGTCGCAGCGGTGGGGCGTGTCGGGCGGGGTTCCGGCCCCGGTCACCGTGGCCCTCAAGAACGGCTGGCTGCCGCTCAACGACGCAGACACCGACTGGCAGGTCAACAGCATCGGGTGGGTGTCCGGCCAGGGCCGCGATTACCTGATCGCGGTGCTCACGACCGGCAACACCACCGAGCAGTACGGCATCGACACGATCAGCGGGCTGTCCGCCATCTTGTGGCAGCACCTGCGGTAGGCCCGTGGCTTCCGGCCGGCCGCATCACAGCTGGTCCTGGGAGTAGGTGGGCAGGCCGTACTGCTGAGCGATCGGGTTCCAGCTGTTCACGAAGGCGATCTTGTTCTGGGTCGCCTGGTTGTCGGGGCCGGCCGCGGCAGCGAGGCTGGCGTCGCTGCCGCCGGGCGTGCAGCTCGCGCTCTCATCCTGAGCCCAGGCGGCGAAGTCCTGGTCCGCGCTGATCGAGGCCTGCCACGCCTGGCTCAGGGAGGTGATCATCGCGGCCGGCAGGGCCGAGGCGCCGGGCATGCTGCCCAGCCGGCTGAGCAGGCTCTGGCGGGAGGCCACGGCCTGCTGGAAGGTGGCCTGGTCCTGCGCGAGCGTGGGACCGCAGTTCTGCACGTCGTTGTACGCGTCGTTGATGGCGCCGCGGTCGGAGACGCTCTGGGACAGCAGGGCCGCCAGGTTGTGGGCACCCTGCTGCGCGGACGCCGTCGCGGACGCCGGCGGCGAGGTCGGCGCGACGGTGCCGGATGAGCTGGCCACGATCGGACTCGAATGGCGGGCCGCCGTCGACTGACCCGATCCGGCCAGGCGGCCCGGCGAAGAGTGACCCCGCGCGAGCAGAAGGCCGGCCGCGACCCCGCCCACCGCGACGACGATGGCCAGCCCGCCGATGAGGATGCGGCCCCGCCGCGACCCGCCGCCCGGCGGAGACCGGTGACCGGGGGGCGGATAGCCGCCCGGCTCGTAGCCGCGGGGCTGACGGTCCGCAGCCTGGTAGCCACCGGGCCGGTACTCGGTCGGAGGATAACCGCCGGGCTGGTCGCGGGCCTCATAGCCGCCGGGCCGGTAGCCGGCCGGCTCCTGGGCACCGGGCTGCTCGTGGGCACCGGGCTGCTCGTGGGCGCCGGGCTGGTCGTAGGCGCCGGGCTGGTCGTAGGCGCCGGGCTGCTCGTAGGCGCCGGGCTGATAGTCCGTCGGCTGGAACGCGCCCGGCTGATAGCCGGCCGGCTCGTAGGCGCCAGGCTGATAGCCAGCAGGCTCGTAGGCGCCGGGCTGGTACGCGGGCGGCTGCCAGTCGGTGGGCTGGTGATCAGCGTGCGGCGGGCCGGGCGGGTCGGCGGGATAGGCCGGGAACGCGGCCGCCGTGACCGTGTCCTGCGCCGTGTCGCGCGGCTGAAGGCCGCCGGCCGGGAGGTCCAGGGGCGCCGTCAGCGGATCAGCATCCGGGCCGCCGACGCTTTGCCCGCATATGCGGCAGAAAAGCGTTCCAGCCGGCAACTCGCTGCCACAATGAGCGCATAGCGGCGAGGAAGATCCGCCCCCCATAAGTGTCTCCGGTCTCGAGCAGCTTATTAGCCGGGAAAGTGAGTCTAGCCGGGCATGCGAGGGTTGGGAATGGGCAGCGTTTCGTATCGGACGCGGCAACTACCCGGCGTGGCCGAGACGTGCGGAACCGCCGGGGAATGACCTGTAAATTCTGCTGGCGGCGGTCAGTCCAGGGCGGCGGCGATGATGGCGCGGGCTTCTTTCTGGATCTCGGCCAGGTGATCGGGGCCGCGGAAGGACTCAGCGTAGAGCTTGTAGACGTCCTCGGTGCCCGAGGGGCGGGCCGCGAACCAGCCGGACTCGGTGACCACCTTGAGGCCGCCGATCGGCGCGCCGTTACCCGGGGCGGTGGTCAGCTTCTGGGTGATCTGCTCGCCTGCGAGCTCGCGGGCGGTGACCTGCTCGGGCGAGAGCCGGGCCAGGGCGGCCTTCTGCTCGCGGCTGGCCGCCGTGTCGATCCGGGCGTAGGCGGGGGCGCCGAAGCGCTCGGTCAGGCCGGCGTACACCTGCGACGGCGAGTGGCCGGTCACGGCCGTGATCTCCGACGCGAGCAGGGCCAGGATGATCCCGTCCTTGTCGGTCGTCCAGACTGAGCCGTCCCGCTGCAGGAACGACGCCCCGGCGCTCTCCTCGCCGCCGAAGCCGACCGACCCGTCGAGCAGTCCGGGCACGAACCACTTGAACCCGACCGGGACCTCCAGCAGCTCGCGGCCCAGCCCGGCGGTGACCCGGTCGATCATCGAGGAGCTGACCAGCGTCTTGCCCACCGCCGCCGCCTCCGGCCAGCCGGCCCGGCGGGAATAGAGGTACTCGATGGCGACGGCCAGGTAGTGGTTGGGGTTCATCAGGCCGCCGTCGGGCGTGACGATGCCGTGCCGGTCGGAGTCGGTGTCGTTGCCGGTCGCGATGGTGAAGTCGTGCTGGCGGGCGATCAGGCTGGCCATGGCGTATGGCGACGAGCAGTCCATCCGGATCTTGCCGTCCCAGTCCAGGGTCATGAACCGGAAGGTGGCGTCCACCTCCGGGTTGACGACGGTGAGATCGAGGCCGTAGCGGTCGCCGATCTCCCCCCAGTAGCCGACGCTGGCCCCGCCGAGCGGGTCGGCGCCGATGCGCACTCCGGCGTCCCGGATCGCGTCGGTGTCGATGACCTGCTCGAGCGCGGAGACGTAGGCATCGGTGAAGTCGAACCGGCCGGTGGTGTCCGCGGCCAGCGCGCGGGCGACCGGGATCCGGCGGACGCCGGCCAGGCCGGCCTCCAGCAGGGCGTTGGCCCGGTCCTGGATCTGCCCCGTGATCTCGGTGCCGGCCGGGCCGCCGTCGGGCGGGTTGTACTTGAAGCCGCCGTCGGAGGGCGGGTTGTGGGACGGCGTGACCACGATGCCGTCGGCCCACGGGCCGCCGCCGGCGTTGTGGGCCAGGATGGCCCGCGACACGGCCGGCGTCGGCGTGTAGCCGCCGCGCGCGTCGAGCAGGACCCGGACGCCGTTGGCGGCCAGCACCTCCAGCGCGCTGACCGTGGCCGGCTCGGACAGGGCGTGGGTGTCGGCGCCCAGGTACAGCGGCCCGGCGATGCCCTGGCCGGCCCGGTACTCGCAGATGGCCTGCGTGGCGGCCACGATGTGGTCCTCGTTGAACGTGGCGGCCAGGGCCGAGCCGCGGTGGCCCGAGGTGCCGAACGCCACCCGCTGGGCAGCCTCGCCGGGATCGGGATGCAGGGAGTAGTAGGCGGTGACCAGCTTCGCGACGTCCACCAGGTCCTCGGTGCCGGCGGGCTGGCCCGCACGCTCACTCGTCATGGAGCCATCCTGGCATGGCCGGCCCGCCGGGCGCGGGAGCGCCGGGCCTGGCTCGCGGCGGGCGCGGCGGGCGCGGCGGGCCGTGCGCGGGCCTGAGCCGTTGATCGCGGGAGGATTCTCACATCCTGCGGTGAGTGAGCCTGCCACGGTCTTGCTGAGCCGCCCGCCGGGCGGCGGCCTCGTGCTCGGCGTGGCTCATCTGGGCCCACTGGTGGGCGGCCGGGGACGCGGCCCAGCGGATCGCGTTGGCCACCAGCTTGCGGTAGTTGGGGTTGGCGTAGGCGGTCGGGCCGTGGCCGGGCTGCAGGTAGGCGACCGGGCTGCGGCCCGCGGTCTTGACCCAGCCCAGCACCGGGCTGGTCGGCGGGTGGTGCCAGCCGGTCCGGTCGCCGTAGCGCTGCTTGACGGCCAGCGCGGCGGAGTAGAAGTGATCATCGGTCATCGGGGCGTCGGTCCGCATGATCGGGGTGAGGCCCTCCTCCAGGATCGGCGCCAGGTACCGCTGGTCGGTGAGCTCGAAGCCGTCCTGCACGCCGCGGCAGATCGGGTGATCCGGCTCGGCCAGCCGGACGTGGTGCGTGACGTCGAAGTGATAGCCCGAGTCGGGCCACGGCTTCCCGTGCAGTTCGGCGGGCGTGTAATGAAAGCGGCCGCCGACGATGTCGGCGTACGCCGGCCAGCTCGGCCAGGCGGACATCGCGTGGTGCAGGAAGACAAATCCCTGCCCGGCGTCCAGCATCGCCAGGAACCGCCGCCGGAAATCCTCGGGCGGGTCGATGAAGACGGACTGCCCGTCCACGAATGCGATGCCCGGCATGTCATACATGACGATGGCATCCCAGGTGCCGGCCTTGTCCGCGCCGAAGCAGTCCATGGCCCCGGGCTGCTCCGCCCCCTCCCACCGGATGCCGCTATCAGCATCGAACATCGCGAAAAAAGGCTCCGGCTCAAAGGAGTGGCCCGCCGTCACGACGAGCACGCGCAGTCGGCCAGCCGAAGCATTCCGTGACTCTGCCATGCGATCCTCCCGGCATATCTACTATCCCATCCTCGCGTGTAGACTGAAGTGAAGCAAGAGGCTAATCAGCATTGAATAATGGCGCCATCCCCAGCTGGCGCGACTTACTTGCATGCGCGCAGGTAATTGCCCACAGGAGGATGCCCCGCCATGGCTGAAGCTGGCCCCGCCCCGGACGCGCCGGCCGAAGGCCGCCGCGGCCTGCCTAGATATGACGAGCTCCCGGAGGCCGCGAGCGGCGGCCGCAGCGCCTGGGGCCTATTCGGCGCCACCGACTCCGTCGGCCTGCTGAATCTGCAGACCGATGCGAGCGTGCGGGCCGCCGCCGACCTGGTCCGGAAAGGCACGGTCTTTTCTCTCAATGCCGAGGTGGACGGCGTCGACCCGCCCCTGGATCCCGACCGCGCCATGGTCCGGCACCGGGTCCTGCATCAACCCGGACCGGGGTTCGAGGACCTGGACGACGTGCTCGATAACTTCTTCCCGCAGGGGTCCAGCCAGTGGGACTCACTCGCCCATGTGGCGTATTCCGCGGGCGTTTTCTACAATGGCGCGAACGACGAGGACGTGCTTGCCGGGCACCGTAACACAATTGACCACTGGGCGCGCCGCGGGATTGCCGGGCGCGGTATCCTGCTAGACCTGGACCGGTCACTTAATAAGGATGGCAGGTCCTATACCCCGGACGGCGCGACGGCTTTCAGCGTGGCCGACCTGGAGCACGCTCGCTCCTGCGCGGGAGTTGATTTCTCGCCGGGCTGCATTGTCCTGCTGCGGACCGGATTCCTGGGCTGGTACCGGGGCAGGCCCCGGCCGCAGCGGCGCCGGCTGGCCGCTGACCTGCGCGCGCCGGGCATCGAGCACACCGAGGAAATGGCCCGCTACCTGTGGGACAACCAGATCATGGCGGTCGCCTCGGACACGTTCGCGGTCGAGGTCTGGCCTCCGGCCTGGAGCGCGGCCGACGCGCCATTCGGCTTCCTGCACCGCGTGCTCATCGGGCAGTTCGGGATGGCCCTGGGCGAGCTGTGGTGGCTGGATGACCTGGCGGCGGACTGTGATCAGGACGGCGTGCACGAGTTCTTCCTGACCAGCGCGCCGCTGAACGTGCCGGGCGGCATCGGCTCCCCGCCCAACGCCCTGGCCATCAAGTGACCAGGAGGCCCCGATCATTGACGGCACGAGACGGCGGCGCCCGGAATAGCGGATAGACCGCATAACGGCCTGACCGCGGCCCGGGCTTCCATGATCACGACCGATACTCCGCAGTTTTCCGCGGGAAATCGGTCACGATCATGAAATGCCGCGACGTGGGCGGTGAGGCCGCCTGGTGGGGACCGGGTTACGGGGCGGGGCCGGGTCCGCGGGGCGCAGCCGGTTACGGGCCGGGCCCGGGGGCGGGGGCCGGGTTGCGGGGCGGATGGGCTAGGGGTTGGGGAGGTCCGCGAGGGCGGCCTGGAGGGCGGCCAGGACGTTGGAGCGCCAGCCCTGGCCCAGGATCTTCGCGGTGAGCTGCTGGGCCGGGTCGTCGGGGTCGAAGCCGTCGTGGACCAGGAACAGGCGGGTGCCGCGGCCCTCGGGGACGAGGGTCCAGGTCACGGTGGTGTCGAGCGGGCCGCCGCGCCAGCTGATGCACAGCCGCCGCTCGGGCTCGAGGGCCAGGACCTCGCAGTGCACGACGCCGTCGAAGCCGGCCCCGGGGCGGGGATCCGTGCGGAACGTGAACGCGTGGCCGACCGCCGGGCGGAAGTCGTTGGGCATCAGCCACCGGGCCAGCAGGTCGGGGTCGGTGAGCGCCCGCCAGACCCGGGCCGGCGGGTGGGCCAGGAACTCATCGACGCGGACCGTGCGCGGGTCAGCCATGGGCGGTGTCGGCCTCGGGCGGCCGCGGGGCGCCATGCGTGCGGTCGGGGTCGGCGTCGAGCAGGTCGCGCAGGGCCGACAGCTTGTGCCGCCAGAACCGCTCGTAGGGCGAGAGCCACTGCGACAGTTCCTGCAGCGGCTGGGGCTCCAGGTGGTAGTAGCGCTGGCGGCCGGACCGGTGCTCGCTGACCAGGCCGGCGTCCTTGAGCACCCGCAGGTGCTCGGAGACGCTCGGGCGGCGCATGGCAAAGTGCGCGGCCAGGTCCTGCACGGGCAGCGGGCCGTGCTCCAGCAGCAGCCCCAGCAGCTGCCTGCGCGCCGGGCTGGCCACCGCCGCGAACACCGGGCTGTCGGCCTCGCCGAGCTCCTGCCCAGGCACGGGGGCTCAGGCCCGGGCCGTGGCCTGCAGGATGAGCCCGTTGCCGTCGGGATCCTGGCAGGTCACGAACTGTCCCCAGGGCGCGGCCTGGACATCGCTGAGGGCGAGGCCGCGGGCGGCCAGCGCCTTGACGTCGGCCTCGAGGTCGTCGCTCTCGATGACCAGGCCGCGCAGCGACCCGGCCGGCATGGTCTCGAACCAGGTGACCAGCGTCAGCGAGGTCTGGCCGCCGGGCGCGCCGACCTGAACCCAGCGCTGGTCCGGACCCAGCTGAGCATCGGCCAGCAGGTCGAAGCCGAGCGTGTTGACGTAGAAGTCCAAGGCGCGGTCCTGGTCGGCGACCGGCACCGAGAGCAGCTGAACGTGAGTGAGGCTCATGCCCCCGAACAATAGGTAGGAGATCTCCTACCTGTCAACTGGCGGGAGTGCTCGGCCGACTACCCATCCCGCTCTCCCGCTGCGCGTCAGGATTAGGTAAATTGGCCTAATGCCGGAGCCTGATTCTAGAAGTCCGATCGATAACGTCCTCGCGGACCTGCGCAGCGCCGGCTATCTGGCCGACCTGGCGACCGCGACCATCGTTCACCTGGCCACCGTCCTGCAGAAGCCGGTCCTCATCGAGGGACCGGCCGGCACGGGCAAGACGGAGCTGGCCAAGAGCGTGGCCAGTTCCTCAGGCAAGCCGCTGATCCGGCTGCAGTGCTACGAGGGCCTGGACGAGTCCAAGGCCATCTACGAATGGGACTACCGGCGGCAGCTGCTGCAGCTCCAGCTGCACCAGGGCGCCGACACGGCCAGCCTGGGCGCGGCGGGCATCTTCGGCGAGGACTTCCTGCTGTCCCGCCCGCTGCTGGCCGCCATCCGCGCTCCGGAGCCTGTCGTACTGCTCATCGATGAGGTCGACCGCCTCGACATCGAGAGCGAGGCGCTGCTGCTCGAGGTGCTGTCGGAGTACCAGGTGTCGGTGCCCGAGCTGGGCACGGTCACGGCCCGGCACATTCCCCAGGTGTTCCTGACCTCGAACAACACCCGGGATCTGTCCGAGGCGCTCAAGCGCCGCTGCCTCTACCTGCACCTGGGCTACCCGGGCACCGAGCGCGAGGCCGAGATCCTGCAGCTGCGGGTCCCGGAGCTCGCCGCTCACCTGGCCACCGAGATCGCCCAGCTCGTCGCGGTCCTGCGCGGGACCGACCTGCGCAAGCCCCCGTCCATCGCCGAGTCCCTGGACTGGGCCCGGACCCTGATCGCGCTGGGCGCGGACGAGGTCACCGACGATGTCACCCGGCAGACCCTGTCGGTGCTGCTGAAGTACGAGCGCGACATCGACACGGCCCTGGCCGAGCTGCAGATCGCCGGATAGCGGGCGCCGCCGATGTCTGGCCTCCTGACCGATCTCGTCGACGAGCTGCGGACCGTCGGGATACCCGTGTCCGTGGGCGAGCACGTGGACGCGGCAGGCGCGATCGCCGCCATCCCGCTGCAGGACAAGGAGGTACTGCGGGCCGCGCTGCAGGCCGCCCTGGTCAAGAACGCCGAGCACCTCAGCGCGTTCAACCTGATCTTCGACCTCTACACCTCGGGCGGCCCGTCGTCCGACCCGGACGAGGGCCCGCTGGCCGGCCTGTCCGACGACGAGCTTCGGGACGCGCTGCGCGACGCCATCGCCGCTGACGACGACCTGCTCCGGACGATGCTGGCGGATGAGTACGTGCGGCGGTTCGCCGATGTCGAGCCGGGCCGGCCGGTCGCCGGGGTGATGTACGGGATCGCGGTTAACCAGGCCGCTGACCTCGACGGCATCCGCCATGACCTGCTGCGGGGCGACGGTGACGGCCAGGGCGAGGGCGCGGGCGGGGGCGGCGGGACCAGCGGAGGCGGCGGCGGGGGTGGCGGCGGGGCCTACCGCGACGGCGGCGGCACCGTCGACGATGGCCGGCCGGCGGTCCGGTCGCTGCGCGACCGGCTGGCCCAGGCCGAGGTCGACCGGGCCATCGGGAAGTTCCGCGACGAGATCGAGGCCTCGATCCGCCGCACGCTGGTCGCCGACCGCGGCGCGCAGGCGGTCCGGGCGACCATGCGCGTCGGCCTGGCCGAGGACGCCGATATCGCCACCGCGTCGGCCGCCGAGCTGGCCGCGATGGCCACCGCCATCGGGCCGCTGTCGCAGCAGCTGACCCAGGTGCTGAACCAGCAGGCGGCCTACCGCAAGCGCAAGCTCAGCATCCGCGGCACCCTGCGCAAGGCCATGGGCAGCGGCGGCATCCCGTTCCAGATCGCGACCGAGCCGGCCCGGCCGCCGAAGCCCGACATCGTCGTGCTGTGCGACGTGTCCGGGTCGGTGGCCTCGTTCTCAAGGTTCACGCTGGCCCTGCTGATCGCGCTGGACAGCCGGCTGAGCCGGCTCCGCGTGTTCGCCTTCGTCGACGGCGTGGCCGACATCACCGAGATGGTCCAGGAGGCGCGGGCCTCGGGCCGCCCGCTGGACGGCGAGGAGATCGCCCGCCTGTCGACCCGGTTCACCGGAAGCTCGGACTACGGGCGGGTCATGCGGGAGTTCGCCACCGAGCACTCGCGCCAGCTCACCCGCCGCTCCGTGGTCCTGGTCGTGGGCGACGCCCGGTCCAACTACACCGACCCGTCGGTGCACGCCTTCGCCCAGGTCCAGCAGCACGCGGGCGCGGTCTACTGGCTCAACCCGGAGCCCCGCCGGGCCTGGGACGAGGGCGACTCGGTGATCGCCGAGTACGCGCCGTTCTGCGCTCGCGTGGAGGAATGCCGCAGCCTGCGCCAGATCACCGACTTCGTGCAGACGCTGGCCTCCGCCGCCCGCTAACTCCGCCGGAACCAGTTCCGCACCGGGCGCGTCCAACCGCTGTGCAGGCATTCCGGGCGCTGGCCGCTGTCGTGGCCGCGGGGACGCTGGCCGCGGGCGCGCTGGCCGCCGGCTGCGGCGCCCGGCCGGCCCCGCACGCCCCGGCCGGGGCAACCCGCTCCGCCCCGGCCGGGGCAGCTCGCTCTGCCCCGGCCGGGACGGCCCGCTCCCCGGCGCGCACCGCCCGCTCGGCCGCGACCGTGGCCGCGGCCCCGACCGCGGCCGGCAACGACAGGCTGGCCCGCCGTGAGGCGCGGCGCCTGCTGGCGCTCGTGCGGGTGCCGGGGGGCGCCGTGCCGCTCCCGGCGGTCCCGCGGTCGGTCCCGGCGGCGTCCACGCCCGAAGTGGCCTCGCTGGCGGACCAGGCACGGGCCTGGCGCCTGGCCCTGCCGGAGACGCGGGCCGTGGCGTGGCTGCGCGTCCACCCGCCGCCCGGCCTGCCGCTGACCCTCACCGGCAGCGGCACCGAGACGGGCGGGGCACCGGACAGCGAGTTGGGCTACGCCGGACCAAGTAGCCCGGCCTGGGCGTCGGCCCAGCTGGAGGTCGAGGTTGTCGCGGCGCCCGGCGGGACGAGCGTGCTGCGGGCCGACGGCCAGGTGGTGTGGCTGGATCCCGTGCCCCTGCGCGACAGCTCGGCCGGCCCCCGCATGCGGGTGACCGTGGCGGGCGGCTGCCCCGGCCGCGACGCCCGGTTCATCGGGGTCCCCCCGCGCCGGGTCTACGAGTCCTCAGTGGCCAATCACGGGGCGGACCTGGGACGCAGGCTGCTGCCCGCGCCGGTGCCGACGGGCGGCCTGGAGTGCCGCTACTACGGCGGCAACGGGCCGGCCTTCCGGCTGCGCTCCGCGACCCGGCTGGACGCCGCGCAGGCCCGCCGCCTGGCCGCGGCCATGACCGCGCGGCCGCTCAGCCACACCGACGGGGGCGTCACCGGCTGCCCCTTCGACGACGGGGCCGCCGAGGTCGTCGCGTTGTCCTACCCGCACCGGGGCGACGTGGACCTGTGGATCAAGCTCAACGGGTGCGCATTCGTTTCGAATGGGTACATTCTCGCCGGCGGGAGCTAGTGCCGCATCAGGCAACGTTTGCCCGGTTGATGACTTGTCGGAGTCGTTCGTCGTATGCGTGGTTGTTGCGCCAGATGATGTAGCGGCGGATCATGCTGGCCTGCTCTTTGTGGCTGGGGTGGTCGGTGCCGTCGAGTGCGAAGTACCGCAGGGCCGTGAACTGGGCTTCTATGCGGTTTAACCAGGAGGAGTTCGTCGGCGTATAGGCGATCTCGGCGTTGTTAGCGGCGGCCCATGCGCCGACGCGGCCGTCTTTGGCAGTGGTGAGGTGCGGGCTGAAGTTGTCGCAGATGATCGCGATCCGCACGTGCTCCGGGT
>DASYBB010000096.1:0-69644 GCA_036501025.1 Streptosporangiaceae bacterium | reverse complement strand
GATGGACGCGAGCAGGGGCCGCGCGAATGCTCTCAGTACTGGCATAGACCACCCCTGCCCGGCAGCTGAGGCTTGTAACACCGCCCGCCGCGCATGGCGCTGGCCGTAACCGGGCGAGTCAGCCCATTAAGGGTTCGGATTACCCGCAGAAACTGCGCGTGATCCGAACCGCTGAGCCGGCGCGTCCCTTCGCCCCCCGCGCGACACCGGCCGCCGCGAAGGGGCCCGGGCCAATGGCCACCGTTCTGGCTGGGTTTCCTGACACTGTCGGTGCCGGGGTATTGAATGGCCGGCATGCCGATAATGCCCGGCTTTACCGAGGCCGATCTGCGGCGGCTGGCCGGACCCGCGTCGTTCGAGCGCGGCCTGGGCTACGTGGGCCAGGTCACCGACCTCGATATCACCGCCGCCGAGGTCACCGCCACCGTGTCCGGCACCGATGACTACGCGGTGATCCTGGCGCCCGGCCAGCCGGGCCTGCGGTGGGACTGCTCGTGCCCGTTCGGCCAGGAGGGGGCCTTCTGCAAGCACTGCGTCGCGGTCGGCCTGGTCGTGCTGGGACCGGACGCCGGCGAGCAGGCCCGCGCGACCCGCGCCCGGCGCGACAGCGTGGACGCCTGGCTGGAGTCCCTGTCCCGGGAGGATCTCGCGGCTGAGCTGCGCGGGCTGCTGGACGGCGATCACGGGCTGCGGCGGCGCTTCGAGCTGCGGGCCGCGGCGGCCAGCGGGGACACGCTGGCCATCCGGCGGACGACCAGGGAGCTGATCACGCCCCGCCGCGGCGGCTACGTCGCCTGCGACGAGGCCGACGCATACGCCGACGGCGTGTACGAGGTCGCCGCGGTGATCGACGGCCTGGCCAAGGCCGGCGCCGGGGAGCAGGCGATCCAGGCCGCGCGGGAGGCGATCGGGGAGCTGGGCCGGGCCTTCGACCGGCTCGACGACTCGAACGGCGCCGTGCGCGGCGCGGCCGCCGAGCTCCTGGCCGCCCACCTGCGCGCCTGCCAGGCGGCGCCGCCCGAGCCCGCGTCGCTGGCCCATTACCTGGCCCGGCTGGCGCTGCACGACCCGTTCGGCATCGCGCCCGACCTGAGCGACTACGCCGGCCTGCTCGGCGCGGCGGGCCTCGGCGGGCTGCGGGAGCAGGTCACCGACGCGGGCGCGAGCACCGCGAACCCCGGCGACCGGCCCCTGCTGGAGTCGCTGCTGCGGGCCGAGGGCAACGTGGACGGCCTGATCGCCCTGCGCGCCGCCGACCTGGACGACTACGGGTCCGCCCACCTGGCCATCGCCGGCGAGCTCGACCGGGCCGGCCGCGACGACGAGGCGCTGGCCTGGGCGGAGCGCGGCCTGCGCGAGGCCCGGCGCCCGGACGGGCGGCTGGTCGAGTACCTGGCCGACCGGTACGCGGCCGCGGGGCGGGCCGGCGACGTGGTCGCCCTGCGGCGCGACCGGTTCGCGGCCGACGCCACGCTGGCGGCCTACCAGCGGCTGCGCCAGGCGGCCACGGCCGCCGGGCGCTGGCCGGCCGAGCGCGAGCGGGCGCTCGCCGTCCTGACCGCGAAGGCCGGCGCGGCGCCGCCCGGCGCCGGGCTGGGGCTGGACTGGACCGGCCCGGTCCTGGTCGACGCGCTGCTGGACGACGGCGACGCCGGCGCGGCGTGGACGGCGGCCGCGGCGATGCCCGACGCCACCTCGCCCGCCCAGTGGCTGCGGCTCGCCGACCTGGTCGCCCCGGCCCGGCCGGCCGACGCCCTGGCCGTGTACCGGAAGCTGATCGAGCCGCTGCGCTCGCACACCGGCGACAAGGTCTACGAGCTGGCGGTCCGCCTGCTCCGCTCGGCCGAGGCCTGCCACCAGGCGCTCGGCACGAGCGAGGAGTTCGAGCGGTACCTCGCGCTGTTCCGCGCCGACCAGAAGCGCAAGCCCAGCCTGATGCGGCTGCTCGACCGGCACGGCCTGACGGCCCGCCGCGCGGCGTCCGGGCCGGCCGCGCCGAAACTGGCTTGAGCACCGGGGCCGGCGCCCGGGAGAGTGCGTCCATGCCTGATGCGCCTGACCCCGACCCGCGGAGCGTGCTAGCGGCGCTGGACGGGGACGAGCGGCTGCGGCCGTTCGTCCGCGACGGGCAGATCGCGGTCCTGCCGGCCCGGCGGGCGCGGCGCCTGCTGCTGCTCGACGCGGTCGCCCAGGGGTTCGAGCCCGGCATCCGGTACCCCGAGCGCCAGGTCAGCCTGTTCCTGCGGGAGCTGTACCCGGACTACGCCGCTTTGCGGCGGTACCTCGTCGATGACGATTTCCTGTCCCGGTCGGCGGGCGAGTACTGGCGCAGCGGCGGGGCGGTCGCGCCGGGCGACGGAGCCTGAGCCGGCCGGCCGGGCAGTGGCATGATGGCGGAATGACGGATTCGTGGAGAAGTGCCCCCGCGGCGGACGTGCAGCCCGGTGACCGGGTGCGGCTCGGGCCGGGCCGGGAGATGCTGGTGTCGAGGATCGAGGCCAACTTCTTCGGCCGCGAGGCCATGGTCGCGTTCATCGAGGACACCCCCGAGCGGTGGTTCAAGCAGCCCGTCCCCACCGCCACCGAGATCGAGATCCTGAGAGCGACCTGAGCCCGCGCCGCCGGCGCCGCCCGCCGGGGCGGGCCATCGCGGGCGTGGCCACGCTCGGGTACCTGGGCTTCCTGCTCGGCCCGGTCCTGATCGGCGGCCTGGCCGGGCTGGCCGGCCTGCGGCTGGCCCTCGTCGCCGCGGCGGCGGCGGCCGGCGCGGTCTGCTTCCTGGCCCCGGCGCTGGCCGAGCCGGTCAGCCCGCGCGCAGCAGCCCGTCCCCGAGGCCGGCCATGAGGCTGAGCCGGCGGCCGGCTACGGGGCGCTCTTGACCGGGACGGTGACCGGGGCCTCCTCGGGGTCGGCGGTGTAGTGGGCGGGCTGGGTCTCGTCCGGGCCGTCGGGCAGGTGCACTAGCCGGGCCACGACGGTCAGCACCACGGCGACGACGAGATTGATGACGAACGCGCTGATGGCGATGTAGGCCGTCTGGTGCAGGACCGGGACCACGGCGGTGGAGGCCCCGAAGTGCGTGCCGGGCGCGCCCGCGGCCGGCTGGTTGTAGGCCACGATGGTCCCGTAGGCCATGGCCGCCGCCCACCCGGTGAGCAGCGCCCAGCGGTTGAACCACCGGGTGTACAGGCCGATCACGATGGCCGGGAAGGTCTGCAGGATCCAGATGCCGCCGAGCAGCTGCAGGTTGATGGCGAACGACTTGCTGAGGGCGAGCACGAAGACCAGTGCGCCGGCCTTGACGATGAGCGAGACGCCCTGGGCCACCCGGGTCTCGTGGGCCGGGCTGGCGTTGCGGGCGAAGAACTCCCGGTAGATGTTGCGGGTGACCAGGTTGGCGGCGGCGATCGACATGATCGCGGCCGGGACCAGCGCGCCGATGACGATGGCCGCGTAGCCGATGCCCGCGAACCAGCTCGGGAAGATGTTCGCGAACAGCAGCGGCACCGCGAGCTGGGCGTTGCCGCCGGCGGCCTTGACCCCGGCGGTGACCGCCGGGGAGGCCAGGGCCATGAAGCCGAGCAGCGCGACGAGGCCGAGGATCAGGGAGTAGGCCGGCAGCAGCGCCATGTTCCGGCGGATGACGTCCCGGCGCTTGGTGGCCAGCACGCCGGTGATGGCGTGCGGGTACATGAACAGCGCGAGCGCCGAGCCGAGGGCCAGGGTGGCGTAGGCCCACTCCCCCGCCGGCGGGGTGACCAGGGCGCCGAACGGCTTGCCGGTCTTGGGGTTGGTGCTGGCCAGGTGGGTGGCGGCGGTGCTGAAGATGTGCGACCAGCCGCCGACCCGGGTCGGGATGTAGATGACGGCCACGATGATCACGACATAGACCAGCGTGTCCTTGATGAACGCGGTCAGGGCCGGGGCGCGCAGCCCGGACAGGTAGGTGTAGGCGGCCAGGACCAGGAACGCGATCAGCAGCGGCAGGTCCTTCAGGAACGTGCTGCCGGAGCTGGCGCCCACGCCCAGGACCGTCAGCACCGACTCGATGCCGACGAGCTGGAGGGCGATGTAGGGCATGGTGGCCAGGATCCCGGTCACGGCGATGGCGAGGGCCAGGCCGCGGGAGCCGTACCGGCCGCGCACGAAGTCGGCGGGCGTGACGTAGCCGTGGACGCGGCACACCGACCACAGCCGCGGCGCGAAGACGAACACGATGGGGAAGACCATGATCGTGTACGGGACGGCGAAGAACCCGGCCGCGCCGACGCCGAAGACCAGCGCGGGCACCGCGATGAAGGTGTAGGCGGTGTACAGGTCGCCGCCGAGCAGGAACCAGCTCACGAACGTGCCGAAGCCGCGGCCGCCGAGGCCCCACTCGTCCAGGTGCAGCATGGACTCGGCCCGCCGCCACCGGGCGGCGGCGAAGCCGACGAGCGCAACGACCAGGAACGCGACGACCAGGATGGTGAACGAGACGGCGTTAACGTGGCTCATCGGGCCCCCTCGGGTCGGCCCGGTGCGCGCCGCCGCCGGGCGGGCCCGCCCGGCCCGGCCTGCGGACCAGGAGGTAGGCGGCGGTGCTCAGGATCGCGACGAGCGGGATCCAGGCGAGCTGGTACCAGTAGAAGAAGGGGAAGGCGCCGAGCTGCGGCCCGGGGCGCGCGTACAGCGGCACCACCAGGGTGCCCGCTACCCCGATCGCCAGCAGGACGGTGACGACGGCCCACCTGGCGGGCCTGCGGCCGGATCGGCCTGGCTGCGACATCGCATCCTCCGGACCATGCCCCCGGAGCGGGATGGGGGCATATGCCCCATACTGATCCGGCTGGTGCCCACTGGCAATGGGCCCCCGCGGCGGGGCGGCGAGTCCCGGCCGCGGCCAGCTGACCGGATCGGATTAATGGTAAAGGCCTATTGGCGCCCGATTCAATATCTCCGGACGTTTCCCGCAAGGCACGAGACATCGGCGACAGCCGATCAGGGAAAAGCGCCGGAATCGCCGTGACTTTGGGATAAATTGCGCCCGGTGCGGCGGGAGAAGCCATTTTCGGGCAGGAAGACGGCGGGCGCTCAGGACGGGGCGGGCGCCTCGGGGTAGTCGGCCGGCCCCACCGGCTCGGCCCACTGCGTGGTGCCCAGCGATACGGCCAGGTGACTCAGGGAACTGTGCGTCCCGGCGCCGTGCCAGTGCACCTCGCCGGGCGGCGCCCAGACGGTGTCGCCCGGCCGCAGGGCGCGGGGCGGCTCGCCCCGGCGGCCGACCAGGCCGGACCCGGCCAGCACCTGCAGGACCTGCCCGCCGTCGTGGCTGTGCCAGAACGTCCGGGCGCCGGGGGCGAAGAAGATCGAGGCGATCATCGCCTCGCCCGGCGCGGACACCACCGGGGTGGCCCACACCTCGCCGGTGAAGGTCGCGTCCCGCCGCTCCGAGGCCGAGCCGCCGTCTCCCGGTGCGATGATCATGCTGCGTCTCCTCCGCGTCGCGCGACTGTCTGATCGTCGGCTGCGCCGGCGAGGGGTGTCAACCGGCCGGGCGGTAACGTCACGGTCATGCCCCGGGACCCGAGCGCCGACCCCGCGCCGGCGCCCGCCGACCCCGCCGCGGCGGCCCCCGCGGCCGCGGGCGAGCGCAGCCTCGGGCCGGGCGGGCCGGTGGTGTCGCGGCTGGGCCTGGGCCTGGCCGCCCTCGGCCGTCCGGCCTACATCACCGGCGGCCGGGCCGGCGACCTGCCCGACCGCAGCGTGGCCGCGCTGCGCGCCCGGACGCTCGCCGTCCTCGACGCGGCCTGGGCGGCCGGGATCCGGTACGCGGACGCGGCCCGCTCGTACGGCCGGGCCGAGGAGTTCCTGGCCGACTGGCTGGCCCGGCCGGGCCATTCCGCGATGGTGGCGGGCTCGAAGTGGGGCTACCGCTACACCGGCGGCTGGCGCCTGGACACAGGCCAGCACGAGGTCAAAGAGCACTCGCTGGCCGCCTTCACCGCCCAGCTGGCGCAGACCAGGGCGCTGCTCGGCGACCGGCTGGCCCTGTACCAGGTGCACTCGCTGACCCCGGACTCTCCCCTGCTGGGCGACCCCGGCCTGCTGGCCGCCCTGGGCGACCTGCGCGACAGCGGCGTGCGGCTGGGCGTGACGACCAGCGGCCCGCACCAGGCCGAGGTCCTGCGCCGCGCGCTGGCGGCGTCGGCGGGCGGGCGCCCGCTGTTCTCCGTGGCCCAGGTGACCTGGAACGTGCTGGAGCCGTCGGTCGGTCCCGCCGCGGCGGAGGCGGCCGCGGCCGGCTGGGCCGTCCTGGTCAAGGAGGCGCTGGCCAACGGGCGGCTGGCCCCCGGCGCGCCGTCGGCCCGGCCGCTCGCAGCGCTGGCCGCCGGGCGCGGCGTCGGCGAGGACGCCCTGGCCCTGGCGGCCGCGCTGGCCAACCCGTGGGCCACCGTGGTGCTGTCGGGGGCGGTCAGTGTCGCGCAGCTGCACGCCAACCTGGCCGCGCTGACCGTCGGCGACGTCGCCTGGCCGGCCGGCCTGGCCGAGCCGCCGGCCAGCTACTGGGCCACCCGCGCGGCCCGGCCCTGGCAGTGACCCGGCGAGGCCGCCGGCGCCGCCCGGCCCGCCATCTCCATTCACACGAAACGGGGTGCTGCCGGCATGAAGACGATCGGCCTGCTCGGGGGCATGAGCTGGGAATCATCGATCGCCTACGAGCGGATCATCAACCAGGAGGCGCGGCGGCGCCTGGGCGGGGTGCACTCCGGGGACCTGCTGATCCGCTCGTACGACTTCGCGACCATCGAGGGCCTGCAGGCGGCCGGCCGGTGGGAAGAGGCCGGCGCGCTGCTGGCGGACGGCGCCCGCGCCCTCGAGGCCGGCGGAGCGCAGCTGCTGGTGCTGTGCACTAACACCATGCACCGGATGGCCGGCCGGATCGAGGCGGCCATCACGATCCCGTTCCTGCACATCGCCGACGTGACCGGCCGGGCCGTGGCCGCCGCCGGGGTGACGCGCGCCGGGCTGCTCGGCACGCGGTACACCATGGAGGGCGACTTCTACCGGGACCGGCTGGAGCGGGCGCACGGCCTCACCGTGCTCGTTCCGGACGAGCCCGATCGGACCCTCGTCCATCAGGTCATCTTTGACGAGCTCGTCCAGGGCGTCGTCCGGGCCGAGTCGCGGGAGTGCTGCCTCGGCGTCATCGGCCGGCTGCGGGAGCGCGGCGCCGAGGGCATCATCGCCGGCTGCACCGAGATCGAGCTCCTGGTCGGGCCCGGCGACGTCGGCCTGCCGTACTTCCCGACGACCCGGCTGCACGCCCTGGCCGCGGTCGACCTGGCCCTCGCGGACGGCTGAGGCGGCGCCGTTCGGGGCGGCGGACAGGACGGCGGGCAGGACTGGCGCGTCGCGCCGGACCTGCCCGCCGGTGAATGTCCTGGCTCAGTGACTGCTGGGTCAGAGAGCCACTGGGTCAGAGAGCCGCGGTCCGGACGCCGCCGACCGGCAGGTCCGAGGGGCTGTCCTGGACCGGCCACGCCTTGGCGAACCACAGGTAGAGGGCGGCCGGGATGACGAAGCCGACGACCCAGGAGATGTCCGCGCCGCCCAGGTCCTTGACGAACCATCCCTGCCAGTAGGCCTGGCTGATGAACGGCAGCTCGAGGACGAGGCCGATGGCGTAGGCGACCAGCCCGCGCCAGGCGAACCGGCCGTAGCGGCCGTCCGGGACGAAGAACGACGCCACGTTGTAGTTGCCGTGCCGGACGAAGAAGTAGTCGGTCAGGTTGACCGCCGACCACGGGATGAAGATCCCGAGGAGGACTTCCAGCAGGTTGGAGAGGTTGGTCACGAACGACTTGTAGCCAAGGAGGGCGATCACGACGCCGGTGCCCATGACGACCACGAACGGGATGATCCGCAGGGCCGCGGACGCCGACTTGAACTGCCGCCACATGTTGGCGAAGGCCAGCACCTGGAACGTGCCGGTGTAGGCGCAGAAGGCGTCGGAGCCGATCAGGCTCAGCCCCATGATGACGAGCGCCCACTTCCCGGATACCTGGCCGACGTCCGTGATCGGGTCACTGGCCACACCGAACAGGGCGGTCAGGTAGGCGCCGAGCGCGCAGGCCGCGGTGGTGGCCAGGACATTGCCCGAGTAGATCGCCCAGAAGAGCCGCTTCGGGGCGGTGTTCTCGGGCAGGTAGCGGGTGTAGTCGCTCACGAACGGGCCGAAGCTCAGCAGGTCGATGACCAGCAGCGCCACGCCGGCCAGGAAAATGCCGAGGGTCGGGTGGTGGGCCAGGCCGGCCTCCGCCGCCGGCAGGTCCTTGCCGTAGGTCACGGCCTGGATGAACATGACGATCAGGCCGATGCCCACGACGACCGTGGTGATCTGCACGGTCCGGTGAATCCACCGGTACCCGAAGATGCCGACGATCAGCGCCGGTGGGATCAGGATCAGGATCCATTCCGGGACGGTGAGGGAGCCGCCGACGGCCTGCAGGCTCTGGGCCTGGATCACGAACTGGGCGGCGATGAAGCCGACGGTGAGCAGCAGCACGGCCGGGAACATGAAGGCCGCGCCGTAGAAGCCGAACTGGCCCCGGGACTGGATCGTCTGCGGGACGCCGAGGCGCGGGCCCTGGGTGGCGTGCAGGGCGATCAGCAGGCCGCCGATCAGCGCGCCGACCACGATCGCGATGATGGCCCACCAGAACGTAAGGCCGATAACCACGACCACGCCGCCCAGGAACAGGTTGAACACATTGAAGTTGGCTCCGGCCCAGAAGAAGAGCTGCTGCCACTTCTTGCCGTGCCGGGCGGCGGGCGGGATGTGGTCAATGTGGTGCGTCTCGACGTACCGGCGAACCTGGTCGTCCGGTGCCGCGGATCTGGGGGTCATGGAACTATCCGTCCTTCCCGAAGAAGAGCTTCGTGCTGCATGTCGTGGGGGGGTTCTGCGGCGCCCGCGGCGGACTGCCGGACCCGCCGTGAGCGGATTCGGCCCGCCGGTGGCCGGCGCGCTGACGCTGGCGGGCAGGCTCCGTGGCCGCATCATGGCCGCGCTCCGCGGCCCAGCTCAGGTCGCTCGCCCCGGCAGGCCGCTGGCCAGCCACGCCAGCGGCCGGGGTTCAGCCGGGACACAGACGGCCTGACCAGGCATTTTTGCCGAGAACAGCGCGCGCGGCGCTGCATGGAAGCTCTCTCCCCGGCTGCGAGCTGGCTGCACCTAGCCAGCTCTCAGCCGACAACGGCCTGGAGGTCATGGGGGTCTCTCCTTGAACGGGTGTCAGCGCTCGCGCATGCCCGGAATCAGCCCATAAGAAAGTGCGGGCCCATTTTAAGCTTATTGCCCCGGCCCTGGCTGGCCATTTGCCCCATTGGTCCCCTCCATCACCCCGGATGGCGGCACAACGGCGGCCCGCTAAGGGCGCATCATGCTATTTCCGCAGGTCATGGACCCAGCATCTGCGACAGGCTCTCGCGGACCGACTCGGTCAGCGGGTCCCCGGCGGGCAGGGTCTGCTCGCAGCGCGCGACGGTGTCGCGGAGCAGCGCGCTGGCGTCGGTCAGGCGGCCCGCCGTCGCGTACACGCTGGCCAGGTTGGCCCGGTGGGCCAGGGTGTCGCGGTGGTCCGGGCCGAGCACGCGCTCGTACCCCGCGCTGGCCTGCTCGTAGAGCTGCATCGTCGAGGTCATCTTGCCTGCCGACTGGTAGGCGGAGCCGAGGCTGACGCGGGACCCGATCGTGTCCAGGTGGTCCGGGCCGAGGATCTTCTCCCGGTCGGCCAGGGTCCGCTTGTACTGGTTCACCGCGTCCTTGAACCGGCCGTCGGCCAGGAAGGCGTCGGCCAGCTTCTGCCGGGTCGCGATCGTGTCCGGGTGCCGGGCGCCCTGGCGGATCTCCAGCTGCTTGAGGGTCAGCTGGCGCAGCTGGAGGGCCGCGCCGGCCTGGCCCGCGGCGCCGTAGGCGTCGGCCAGGTCGTCGCGGGCCGCGAGCGTGTCCAGGTGATCGGTGCCGCGGACGCGCTCGCAGTCCCGGACCGCCCCGTCCAGCACGGAAATGGCCTCATCGAACTGCCGGGCCGCCATTAATGCATGCCCCAGGCTGCGCCGGGCCCCGATCGCGGCGGAATGGTCGGGTCCCAGGACCCGGATGCGGCTGGTCAGCGCCCACTGGAACCACGGAACGGCGTCGGCCGGCCGGCCCGCCGCCAGGCACGCGCGGGCCAGGTCCTCGCCGATCACCAGCGTGTCGGGGTGCTCCCGGCCCAGCACCCGGTCGCTGACCGCGATCAGCTCCCTCCAGTAGCTGACGGCCGGGCCGGTCAGGCCCGCCCGGTCCAGGCTCTGCCCGGCACGCAGCAGCAGCTGGTGACAGCCGCCCGCCCACAGCAGGTCCCCGGCGACCTGCTGGACGCTGGCCGCGCAGGACCGCAGCCGGTCGGCGGCCCAGGCATTCCGGTCGTCCTCGGGCCAGACCTCCAGCAGCGCGTCGGCCGCCACCCGGGCCGCGCGCCGGAGCACCTCGGCGGGCATGACCGCGCGCAGCGCGGCCTGCAGCACGGGGCTCATCCGGATGATCGGCCAGCGGCCGGCCGGGTCGATCTCCAGCAGGCCGGCCCGGGCGGGCAGGAGCAGCGCGTCGCGGGCGTGCTCCGGGCTGACGGCGACCTGGCCCGCGCCGGCGCCGAGGTGCTTCAGCACGGCCGGGGCGGTGAACACCTCGCCGGGAATCGCGTGCCCGTCCAGGAGGGCGGCCATGGCCAGCAGCGACTGCGCCGCGCCGTCCGGCGACAGCCGGCCGGCCTGCTCGAACCCGAAGGTCCAGCACACGCCGGCGGGCGCGATCGTGCCGCCCTCGGCCAGCTGGTCGCGGCGGCGGGCGAAATAGCCCCGGTAGTCGCGGCAGGTCAGGGTGGACTCGCTGATCACCGCGCTGGCCTGGGCGAGCGCCATCGGCTCGCACTCCAGGTCGGTGACCAGGTCGAGCGCCCCCAGCCGCTGATCCAGGTCGGCGGTCAGCCGCCCCATCAGGTAGCCGAGCGCCTCGCGCTGGCTGAACGGCCCGACCGGCAGCGTGTTGGCCTTGGCCTCCGGCGGCAGGCGGCCGGGGTTCTTGGTCGTGATCAGGAGCCGGCCCCGCGGCCCCATCGGCCACAGCCCTTCCAGGTCGGCCCCGTCGGTGACGTCGTCAAGGACCACGAGCCACCGCACGCCGGTCTCCCCGAGCCAGTTGACGAACCGCGTCGCGGCCGCCTCGGCCTCGCCGGCCGGGTCGGATCCCATCGCCGCCGCGGCCGCCTCGGCGTAGCCCGAGAGCACCGAGGCCCGGCTCGTGGCCGTGACCCAGACCAGCAGCTGCAGCTCCTGAGCGCGCCACAGCGACTCGGCGAAGTGCGCGGCCAGCTGGGTCTTCCCGCTTACGCTCAGCCAGTCGCGGCCGGGCTCGGCGGACGGGCGGGCGGGCGCGATCACCGCGACCCGGCCGGGGACCAGGGTCCCGCCCAGGCCGGGGGCCGTCTCGGGCCTGGTGATGAAGCCCGCGGCGAGGGGCGGTACCGGGCCGGACCGGACGGGCGCCGCCTGCGCAGCCGCCGGCTGGCCGGCGGGAGCCATCTCGTTGAATGGCTGGGGGGTCATCCCGCGGCCTCCTGGTCTTCGGCGGTTCTGGTCAAGGGCGTCCGGGGCTCGCCGGGCCGGGCGAATGGGCCCGCCTGGCGAGATACCAGCTAACGTCCTGAATGACGCCCACCGGCCGGGAAGAACCGCTAAGGCATCGTCCACGGGGCTTTAGACCGCGGTTCGTGGATCATACCTGGATCGGCCGGTCCCGCTGTAGCCAGTCTGGGCCCCGGGTTCGGCCGGCCCGGCGGCGGCCGCCGGCCGCTCCCGGCGGCGGCCGCTATGATGCCGTAATTCACTTTGGATACTGATAATTAACGTTCCAGTAATTGGCCGGTAAAAACCGGACACCTGACCCCAGGATGGGCCACCAGCGGCCATCGGGCGCAGGCCGCCGGCCGGTTTCCAGTTAAGGAGTCACCCGTGCGCGAGCCGGACTTCACCCTGTCGGCCGGGCCGTCCCCCGCGAGTGCCCGCACGCTCGCCGCGCTCGGCAGCCCCATCATCGACGACCACGACCCGGTGTTCCGGGAGGCC
Source organism: Streptosporangiaceae bacterium (assembly GCA_036501025.1). GTDB lineage: Bacteria > Actinomycetota > Actinomycetes > Streptosporangiales > Streptosporangiaceae > DASUBV01. The sequence goes on along the minus strand of DASYBB010000096.1, from coordinate 57,494 downwards.
TTCCGCGCCGCGGAGGCCAGGGTCGGCCAGGTCTTCGGCACCGAGAACGAGATCATCCTCATGCAGGGCGAGGCCATCCTCGGCCTGGAGGCGGCGGCCCGGGCGCTGGTGCGGCCGGGGATGGCCGTGCTGAACCTCGCCTCGGGCGTGTTCGGCAAGGGCATGGGGTACTGGCTGAAGGCCTTCGGCGCCGTGCTGCACGAGATCGAGACCTCCTACGCCGAGGCCATCGACCCGGCCGCGGTCGCCGCCTACCTGGACGAGCACCCCGAGATCGAGCTGCTGAGCGTGGTGCACTGCGAGACGCCGTCCGGCACCTTCAACGACTGCGCCGCGATCGGCCCGATCGCGCGGTCCCGCGGCGTGCTCACCCTGGTCGACTGCGTGGCGTCGCTGGGCGGCATGGCACTGCACCCGGATGCCTGGCAGCTCGACGTGTGCGTGGCCGGGCCGCAGAAGTGCCTGGCCGGGCCGGCCGGCATGTCGCTGGTCGCGGTCAGCGCGCCGGCGTGGGCCGCGATCGAGGCCAACCCGGCGGCCCCGCGCGCCTCGTTCCTGTCCCTGCTGGACTGGCGCGAGCAGTGGCACGGGCGCGGGCAGTTCCCCTACACGCCGTCCGTCAGCGAGGTCTACGGCGTCGCGGCCGCCTGCGAGCAGCTCCTCGCCGAGGGGGTGGCGGCGTCGATCGCGCGGCACGAGACCGCGGCCCGGGCCTGCCGGGCCGGCGTCGCGGCCATGGGCCTGCGGATCTGGCCGGCCAGCGAGGCCGTCGCGGCGGCCAGCGTCACCGCCATCGCCGTCCCCGACGGCCTCGACCACGAGGCCGTCCGCGACCACGCCCGCGCCCGGTACGGGGTCATGCTGGCCGACGGCCAGGGCGCCGGGAACCTGGTCCGGATCGGCCACATGGGGCCGACGGCGCGCGGCCTGAACCCGGCCATCGGGCTGATGGCCCTCGGCCGGACCCTGGCCGACCTCGGCGTGCCGGTGCGCACCGGCGACGGGGTGGAGGCCGCGCTCGCCGTGCTGGCGGCAGCGGCCCCGGACTAGGCGCCGCTGAACCGGGGCTCGCGCTTCTCCATGAACGCCGCGACCGCCTCCCGGTGATCGTCGGTGACGCCGCACTCCTTGTGCAGCGCGACCTCGACGTCCATCGCCTCGTCCAGGCCCGCCTGCCCGGCCAGCAGCAGGTTGCGCTTCATGCCGCGCAGGGCCAGGCGCGGTCCGCGCGCCAGCCGGGCCGCCAGCTCGGCCGTCCGCGGCCGGAGCTCGGCCTCGGGCACGACCCAGTTGAGCAGCCCGAGGCGCAGGCACGTGTCCGCGTCAAGGCGGTCGCTCAGGAACATCAGCTCGGCGGCCCGGGACGGGCCGACCAGCTGCCGCAGCAGCCAGGCCGTCCCGTAGTCGCCGGGCAGGCCGACCCGCGCGAAGGCGGTGGTCATGACCGTGCGCGGCGTCCCGATCCGCAGATCCGCGGCCAGCGCGAAGCCGAGCCCGGCGCCGGCCGCCGCGCCGGGCAGCGCGGCGATGACCGGCCGGGCGAAGGCGTGCAGCCGCCCGACGGTCGCGCGCTGCGACTCGCGCTGCGCCGCCACCGCGGCCGGGTCGACCTGCCCGGACGTCCCGCCCTCGCCGCCGCGCTCGCTGAACCCCTTCACGTCCCCGCCCGCGCAGAAGGCCGGGCCGCTGCCGGTGATGACCAGCGCGCCGACGCCGGCCGCGGCCTCCAGCCGGTCCAGCACCCGGGCCAGGCCGGCGAGCATCTCCTCGGACAGCGCGTTCCGCCGGTCCGGCCGGTTCAGGACGATGGTCGCGACGCCGTCGGCCACGCCGGCCAGCAGGTCGCCGGTTCCGGTGTCGAGGGCATCGGCGTCATCCAGCCAGCTGTCCATCGCGTGCTCCTTCAGCTCGAGACGCGGGCGTGCGCGTCCAGGATGTGCGCCACGGCCTCGGTCACCTGGATGGCGAACCCGACGTTCAGCCACTCGTCGGGCACGTGCATGTTCGAGTCGCTGCCGAGCGCGCCGGTGACCACGAACTGCGCCCGCGGGTACAGCCGGCCCAGCAGCCCCATGAACGGCACCGAGCCGCCGATCCCGATGCTGGCCGCCGGCCGGCCGAACACCCGCTGGCCCAGGCCGGCCAGCGCGTCCTCCAGCCACGGCGCCGCCGCCGGGGCGCACCAGCCGTCCTCCGCCGCCAGCCCGCTCAGCTCGACCTGCGCGCCGTAGGGCACGTCGGCGGTCAGGGCCTGCTCGAGCTGGGCCAGGGCGGCGTGCGCGTCAGCCGTCGGCGGCAGCCGGACGCCGAGCGCGAGCGACGTCGCGGACCGCAGCACGTTCCCGGCGTCGGCCGGCTCGGGCAGCCCGCCCGCGCCGAGCACCGACAGCGTGGGCCGCCAGGTGTTGTTCAGGATCAGCTCGACCTCGTCCTCGCTGGCCGGCCGCATCCCCTCGACGAGCGGGAACATCGTCCGCAGCGCCCCCGGCCGGGCGGCGGCCGCGGCCTGCGCGGCGGCGCGGACCTCAGCCGGGATCGCGACGTTCATGGCGGCGAGCCTGATCTCGCCCGTAACCGGATCCTCGACCCGGTCCAGCAGCTGGCGCATGATCCGGAACGAGCTGGGCACGACGCCGCTGGCTATGCCCGAGTGCTGCGGCGTGCGCAGGACGCGGACCGTGACGGTGGCCTGGACGACGCCGCGCAGGCTGCTGGTCAGCCACAGCCGGCCGTAGTCGCCGCCGCCCGCGTCAAGGCACACCACGAGCGTCACGTCGCCGAGCCGGCCGCCCAGGTGCTCCAGGTACGCGGGCAGGTCCGGGCTGCCCGACTCCTCGCCGGTCTCCAGCAGCACCACCGCCCGGGCGTGCTCCCCGCCGGCCGCCGTCACCGCCTCCAGCGCGGTGACCGCGGCGTACCCGCTGTAGCCATCGTCGACCGCGCCGCGGCCGTAGAGGCGGCCGTCGCGCAGCACCGGCTGCCACGGGCCGAGGCCCTCCGACCAGCCGCCCACCGGCGGCTGCTTGTCGAGGTGCCCGTACAGCAGGACGGTGCCCGCGGCCGCCGCCTGCGGCGACGCGTCCACCTCGACCAGCAGCAGGGGCGAGCGGCCCTCGAGCTCGATGATCTCGCACCGGGCGCCGCGCAGGCCGCGGGCCGCGATCCAGTCGCGGACGTGCTCGGCGGCGGCGCGGAGCTGGCCGCTGGCCGCCCACGACCGGTCGAAGGCCGGCGACAGGGCCGGGATCTCGATGAGGCCGGACAGGCTGGGCAGGACCTGATCGGCCCAGGCTCCAGCGACCGACGTGTGCACCTGCTGCGCCGCTAGCTCGTTCATGGGCCATATCCTGCCAGCCGGCCGGCGCGGGCCCGCCGGGGCCGGCGCCCCTGGCCGATGTGGCCCCCGCCGCCCAGGCCTCCGCGCCGGGGACGGGCGGCCGGGGCCGGGCCAGCGTTTCGTATGGATCCTGGCGCCGTCGCGGGGCCGGGCCGGCGGCGCGGGGCGGTGGCCCCGATCGGGACCGGCGGCGGCCGGGGTGGCCTACCCTGGCAGGCAAACGCCGGCGGCGGCCGCCGGCCTCAGGGCAGGGCGAGTGCTGGGAACACGGATGGACGGGGCGCCAGCGGGCGCGGCGCTGCGGCATGCCGCCGGCCTGGCGCGCGGCTGGCCGCAGGCCGGGGGCGTGGCGCACCGGGCCGGCGGGCTGTGGCAGCACGCGCTGGCCACCCAGCCCCGGCCGCCGCTGTGGCTGGTCCTGGTCAGCGGCGCGGTCGCGCTGGCCGCCGTGGCCTCGCCGCGGGCCTGGCGGCTGGCCCGCATCGTGGTGACGATCGTGCACGAGAGCGGGCACGCGCTGGTGGCGCTGGTCACCGGCCGGCACCTGAGCGGCGTCCGGCTGTACCGCAGCACGGCCGGGGTGACCGAGTCGGCGGGCAGGCCGACCGGTCCCGGCATCGTGCTCACCTGCGCGGCCGGCTACCCGGCGCCGTCGCTGCTGGGCCTCGGCGCGGCGGCGCTGCTGGCCGTCGGCCACCTGACCGCGATGCTGCTGCTCAGCCTGGTGCTGCTGGCCGGGCTCATCATCGCCATCCGGAACGTCTACGGCATGCTCGCTGTGCTCGCCACCGGGGGCGCGATCGCGGCCGTCAGCCTGCTCGCCGCGCCGGTCGTCCAGGCCGGGTTCGGGTACGCGATGACCTGGTTCATGCTGCTGGGCGGCGTGCGGCCGGTGATCGAGCTGCAGGGCGAGCGGCGGCGCGGCGGCGGCCCGCGGCGGACCGATGCCGATCAGCTGGCCCGGCTCACCCGGCTGCCGGGCGCGGTGTGGGTCACCGTCTTCGGGCTGGTGGCCGTCGCCGCGCTCGCCGTCAGCGCGCGCTGGATGGTCGGCTGACGCGCCGGGCCCGCGCATGATCGGCCCGGTGCGGGTAGCCGCACCGGATGAGCCTGCACAGTGCCCGCGAGAACGCCGTGCTGGATGCCCTGGTCGCCAGGACCGCAACCGTGGGCGAGGTGATGTCGGCGCTGGACGGCAACGGCATGCTGGCCAGCCCGCGCGCAGTCAGCGACATCCTGGCCGGCCTCGCCCGGCGCGGCCTGGTCAGCCGGAGCGGGCGCGCGTACCGGCTGACGGCGAGCGGGCAGGCCGCGGTCGCGCGGCGGAAGGCGGCCCACCCGGCCTGGACCCCGCGCGCGGCGGGCGCCCGGCCCCGGTGACGCCCGGCCCGGGCCGGGCGGGCCGCCGGGCCAGGATCCTCTCGCCGGGCCGGCCGCCTAGCGGCGCGCCGCGGGCAAGCCGGATAATTCAGGCAGGCGATGAGAGGGTGATCCATGGACGCAGGAAACGGTCAGGCGGGCGAGCGGCTGAGCGGGCTGCTGGAGACCGGGTCGGGCCCGGCGGCGGCCTTCGTGACGCCCGAGGACGGCGTCACGATCAGCTACGCCCAGCTGGCGGACCGCGTCGAGGCGCTGGCCCGCGGGCTGGCCGGGGCCGGCGTGCGGCGCGGCGACCGGGTCGCCCTCACGCTCCCGAACGGGCCGGAGTTCGTCCAGATCATCCTGGCCGTGACGCTGCTGGGCGCGGCGGCCGCCCCGCTGAACCCGGCCTACACCGAGACCGAGTTCGCGTTCTACCTGGAGGACATCGCGCCGCGGCTGCTGCTGGTGCCGGCCGCGGGCGCGCCGCGGGCCGCGGTCACCGCCGCGGGCACCGCATCGGTCCCGCTGATCGAGCTGGCCGCGGGCGCGGGCGGGCAGCCGGAGCTGCTCACCGGCGGCAGGCCGGCGGGCGCCGCGGCGTCCTACGAGCCCGGCGAGCCCGGCGACATCGCCCTGGTCCTGCACACCAGCGGCACCACCAGCCGCCCCAAGCAGGTCCCGCTGCGGCAGCGCAACCTGATGGCCTCCGCGCGCACGATCGCCCGGCACTACCAGCTCGGCGCGGACGACGTGTCCTTCTGCGTCATGCCGCTGTTCCACATCCACGGCCTGGTCGCCTCGGCCTTCGCGGCCATGGGGGCGGGCGGCACGGTCATCGCGCCGCGCCGGTTCACCGCGCACCGGTTCTGGCCCCAGGCCCGCGAGCACGGCGCCACCTGGCTGTCGGCCGGGCCGACGCTGCACCAGATGATCCTGGACCGGGCCGACGCTGACGGGGCGCCGGCCAGCCTGCGGTTCGCGCGGTCGTGCAGCTCGCCGCTGACCCCCGCCGTGCTGGAGCGGGCGGAGGCCGGCTACGGCGTGCCCGTGCTGGAGGCCTACGGGATGACCGAGGCCAGCCACCAGATGACCTCGAACCCGCTGCCGCCCGCGGCCCGGGTGCCGGGATCGGTCGGGGTGCCGGCCGGCGCCGAGATCGCCGTCATCGACGCCGCGGGCCGGTTCCTCGCCGCCGGGGAGTCCGGGGAGGTCGTCATCCGCGGCCCGGGCGTGATGTCGGGGTACCTGAGCAACCCGGCGGCCAACGAGGGCGCGTTCGTCGAGGGGTGGTTCCGGACCGGGGACCGCGGCGCGGTCCGCGACGGCTACCTGTACCTGGAGGGGCGGCTGAAGGAGATGATCCTGCGCGGCGGGGAGAACATCTCCCCCGCCGAGATCGAGCAGGCGCTGCTCGCCCACCCCGCCGTCGCCGACGCGGTCTGCTTCGGGGTCAGCGACGCCCGGTACGGCGAGGTGCCCGCGGCCGCGGTGACGCTCAGCCAGGACGTGCCCGTCGCCGACCTGACCGGGCACTGCCGCGAGCGGCTGGCGGCGTTCAAGGTGCCGACCGCCATCTACGTGCTGCCGGAGATCCCGCGCACGGCCACCGGCAAGGTGCAGCGGCGCCGGGTGGGCGAGCACATCGTGGGCACCCAGGCGGCCGGATGAGGATCGCGATTCTCGGCGCCGGGGCGATCGGCGCCTACGCCGGGGCGTGCCTGGCCCGGGGCGGCTCCGACGTCACGCTGATCGCCCGGGGCGCGCACCTGGCGGCCATGCAGCGCGACGGCGTCCGGGTGCAGTCGCGCCGGGGTGACTTCACCGCCCGGCCGGACGCCACCGACGACTGGGCCGCGCTGGCCGACGCGGACGTGGTGCTGGTGGCGCTCAAGGCCTACAGCCTGCCGGAGGCGGCGCCGCGCCTGGGCGAGTTCCTGGCCCCCGGCGCCGCGGTGATCTGGGCCCAGAACGGGATCCCGTGGTGGTACTTCCAGGGGCTGCCCGGCCGGGCAGGCGAGGCCGGCCTGGAGAGCGTGGACCCCGGCGGCAGGATCGCCCGCGCGATCAGGCCCGAGCACAACGTCGGCTGCGTCGTCTACTGCTCGACCGAGATCACCGCGCCCGGCGTCATCCGGCACATCGAGGGCACGCGCTTCACGATCGGCGAGCCGGACGGCTCGGCCACCGAGCGCTGCCGGGAGATCTCGGCGGCGTTCGCGGCGGGCGGCCTGCGGGCCCCGGTGGAGCCCCGGCTGCGCGACCAGATCTGGCTCAAGCTCGTCGGGAACGTGGCGTTCAACCCGATCACCGCCCTGACCGGGGCCACGCTCGGGGAGCTCGGCACGCTGCCCGAGATGGTGAGCCTGCTGCGGGAGATCTTCGCCGAGTGCGCGGCGGTGGCGGACCGGCTGGGCGTCGAGTTCCCGGTCTCCCTCGACCGGCGGCTGGAGGCCGGGCTGGCCGTCGGCGACCACCGGACCTCGATGCTGCAGGACCTGGAGGCGGGCAAGCCGCTGGAGCTGGACTGCATGACCGGGGCGATCGTGGAGCTGGCCGGGCGGACCGGCGTCGCCGTCCCGCACATCGCCGCCGTGCACGCGTGCGCCCGGCTGCTGGATCACCTGGCGACGGGCAAGACGGGCGGCTGAGGCGCGCCCGGCCGGCCCGTCCTTTCGCCCGGCTCAGAGCCTGACGGTCACGCCGGACAGCGCGGAATCGTGCAGCTCCAGGCGGGTAATCGCGTCGCCCGCCGGGATGTTGAACGGCACCAGGGCCGTGATCGAGGCGCCGGGGCGGAGCCGGGTCCCGTCCTTGTCGCCGGCCAGGTCGGCGTTGTCGGGGTCGGCCTTGAGCTGGCGGCCATGCGGGTCGTAGGCGTCCTGGCCCCAGTCGAAGAACGCCTGGGGCTGGTGCCGGAGGTTGGTGACGCGCAGCGTGAGGATGCACTCCGTGGTACCCACGGGCTGGGCGCCGGTCACCGCCGGGTCGCTGTACACGGCCAGCGTGGCGGAGTAGCCGCAGGCCAGGCGGGCGACCCGGAACGCTAAGTCGCCGTCCGGGGTCACGTGGGAGGCGGCGGCCGGCCGGAGCGCGGACGGCAGGCGGCCGGCGGGCGCGGCGCCGGCGGTGGCGGCGCCCGGCGAGCCTGCCATCAGGCCGCCGGTCGCCGACCAGGTCACGGCGAGCACGACGGCCAGGCCGCTGCCGATGCCCGCCCAGGCCAGCGGGCCCATCCTCGGCCGGCGGGGCGGTCGCGACGAGGGCGGCCGGGCGGGCACCAGCACGGGCTGCCGGGGTCTCGGCGGGACCGGCGGCGGTTCAGGCGGGCGATAGGCAGCACCGGGCTGCCGTCCGGACGGAGTCGGGGGCGGCGGCGTCATACGTCAACACTAAATGTGATCGACTCGCTACTTCAGGTGATTAGCCGGATAGGCGCCGTGATCCTGAGGCCCTCCCGGCCCGCCCCCCGGCTGTGCTGCGCAGGCCGCGGTCAGCACTGCCGTTCGGAGCCGTGCGGCAGCCGCTGCTGGGCCCAGATGGTCTTGCCGTCCGGCGTATACCGCGTGCCCCAGCGGGAGGCGAGCCGCGCCACCAGCATCAGCCCGCGCCCGCCCTCGTCATAGCGGCCCGCCCGCCGGTGCCGCGGCGCGGCAACGGTGGCGTCGGACACCTCGCAGGTCAGCGTGGTATCCAGGATCATCCGCAGCTGGATGGGCGGGTGCGCGTGCCGGATGGCATTGGTCACCAGCTCGCTGACCAGCAGCTCCGTGGTGAACGAGAGCTCCTCCAGCTCCCAGCGCTCGAGCTGGCGCACGGCCATGGCCCGGGCCTCGCACACGATCGCCGAGTCGGCCGGCAGATCCCACGAGGCAACATGATCGGGCGGCAGGGCGCAGGTCCGGGCGGCCAGCACCGCGGCATCATCGGTGGACGTCTCGGAGGTCAGGGCATCCATCAGCTCGCCGCAGACCCGGTCCAGGGGCGGCGGCCCGCCCGGCCGGCTGTGCAGGTCGCTCAGCAGCTGGCGCATGACCTTGAGCCCGGCGTCGAGGTCGCGCTCGCGGGACTCGATCACCCCGTCGGTGAACATCACCAGCAGGCTGCCCCGGGGCAGCTGGATCTCCCGTTCCTCGAACGGCACGCCGCCCACGCCCAGGGGCGGCCCGGCCGGCAGGTCCAGGAGCTCGGGCTCGCCGCCGGGGGTCATGACCACCGGGACGGGATGGCCGGCCCGCGCCAGCGTGCAGCGCTCGGTGATGGGGTCATACACCGCGAACAGGCACGTGGCGCTGAGGTCGCTGGCGCCGGAGGCCGAATCGTACTCCTCACCCATCCGGGCCACGACGTCGTCGAGCCGGGTCAGCAGTTCCTCGGGCTCCAGGTCGAGGTCAGCCAGGGTGCGCACCGCCGTCCGGAGCCGCCCCATGGTCGCGGCCGCGTGGATGCCGTGCCCGGCGACGTCCCCGGCCACCAGCCCGACCCGGCTGCCGGGCAGCGCGATGACGTCCAGCCAGTCACCCCCCACGTCCAGGCCGGCCTGCCCCGGCAGGTACCGGGTGGCGACCTGGACCGCGGTCTGGTCGGGCTGGCGCCGCTGCAGCAGGCTGTGCTGCAGCGTCAGCGCGGTCGCGTGCTCGCGGGTATACCGGCGGGCATTGTCGATGCAGACGGCGGCGCGGGCGACGATCTCCTCCGCGAGCGCCAGGTCATCGGGCGCGAACCCCTCGGCCCGCCGGTGCCGCACGAACACCGCGACCCCGAAGGTGGCGCCGCGCGCCCGCAGCGGGACTGCCATGACCGAGTGAAATCCGAACTCCCGTGCGGAACGGCCGCGCATCGGGTTGTGGGCCGCCCACCGGGCGAGGTCAGGCGCCGCCGGGTCCTGGAGGACCGGGCGGTCGGCGGCCAGCGCCCGCGCGGCCGGGGAACCGGGCGGGTAGACCGTCACAGCACCGTGCCGGCCGATGACCTCGGGCGCGCCGTCCAGGATGGACTGAAAGGCCATGCGCCGCAGCGGGGCATCTCCGGGGACCGCCTCCGATACCGGCTCCCCGCCGTCCAGCACCGAGTCCTGGACGTCGATGAGGGCCAGGTCGGCCAGTTCCGGGACCGCCACCTCGGCGAGTTCCTCGGCGGTCCGCGTGACATCCAGGGTCGTGCCGATCCGGTAGCTGGCCTCGTTCACGACCGCGAGCCGCTTGCGGGCCAGGCGGTGCTCGGTCACGTCGAACGTCACCGACATGGCCCCCCGGGCCTGCCCGTCAGTCCCCAGGACGGGCGAGATGATCACCAGCCAGGCCCGGTCCCGATCCGCGCCGGGGACCTTGCCGAAGCCCCTCCAGACCGCCGCCTGGCCGGTCCGCAGCACCCGCTCGACCGTGACCTCGAGCCCGGCCAGCCCGAGATCGGGCGATAGCTCCGAGGGCCGGAAGCCCAGCGCGGCCGACTCGCTCGGCAGGCCCTTCGAGCGGCGCAGCGAATCGCTGACCCGGACGTAGCGACCATCGGCGTCATACAGGGCCAGGCAGACAGCGGACTGCGTGAAGGCCTGGTCGAGCATGAGCCCAGGATCGACGTCCGCCCCTGGCTCCCCGATACCTGTCACGTAAATTACGCCCCCCGGGGCGTCGCGCCCCCTATAGCTCTTTAACACGAGCCGACGCCCGGATAATTTCCTGGCATGCGTGCGCTCTATGCACATTACCTGCCTGCCCCGAACCCGGGTCCCTCCCCCCATGCAATACCACGTTTCGGAATTAGTACGACTTATGCGCCGGGGCCGGGGAAAGCGCTGCCGTTTCTCAGCGGGCGCGGAGTTCATCGTGCAGCGCCCGGGCGACCCGGGCCAGGACGGCCTCGGCGGCCGGCTGGATGGCCGCCGGGACGCTGGACTCAGTCAGCGCGGCAACGGCGAAGGCGCCGCCGTCGTCGTGCTCGACCACGCCCACCTCATGGCGGAGATTCAGCACGGGGCCGGTCTTGGACGACCACCTCGAGGCGTCACCGGGGGCCGCCGCCTGCCGTTCGCGAGCCGATGGCCAGGGAGTGAGCGAGGTGGACCCGCACTGCCCCAGCGGCCGGCCATCGTGGCCCGTGACGGCACGGTCCCGGGCACGTTCTTCACCCAGGACCGGCTGGACGTCCCGCTGGCGCAGGTTTCCGCCCCGATGCAGAGCGCGATCGTGGCCATCGCGGACTCGCGGTTCTGGACCAGCGGGCCACTGGACCTGACAGGGGCCCTGCGCGCCCTCGTGCACGACCGGCACGGCCGCGCCCAGGTCCAGGGCGCATCCGCCCTGGTCCAGCGGCGAGCCTATGATGCGGCCGGCGCACCGAGCCTGAAGCGCAAGATAATCGAGCTGAAATTCGCGATCTGGATCGAGGAGCACCGCGCCAAGAAAGAGATCATCGGCGATTACCTGAACGCGGTATGGTTCGGCGGATCCGGCTACGGTGACAACTCGCTCTTCGATATCGAGGCGTTCGTGATGGACGTCTCGGGCTTCCGCGACTGCCACGGCGGCGTTCCCGGGCCGCGGGCGGTGCACAACGACGCCCGCCGGGGACAGGGCCGCGCCCGTCGCGGTCCCGCCGGCGCACCGCCACCGGGTGATCAGCGCCGACATCGCCGGCCAGGGCACGAGGATCCTCCGGGGCGTCATCACCCAGCCGCTGGGGACGGCCTACGGCGACGGGATCCCGGGCCGGGAGGCGGCCGGGAAGACCGGTACGACGGACCACGAGGCCATGGCCCTGTTCGCCGGGTACACGCCGCAGCTGTCGGCGGTGGTCGGGTACGGCGACCCGGCCGCCCCGTCCGGCGACCCGACCGGCCAGCACGGCCCCTTCACCGTCCCGTACGGGGAGCAGAGCATGCAGCGTGCCCTGGCGGGCCAGCCGGTGACCCACTTCACCGAGCCGGGCGGTGCCTGGCCGGGACCCGGGCCCGGGAGCGGCGTCGCTCAGGCGGTCGAGGCCGCGAGCAGGCCCGTGGGGTCACCCGCCGATCCGGCCGCGGCGGCGGCGCGGCGGCGCAGCTCGGGCAGGACGCCCTCGCCGAACCAGTAGGCCTCTTCCAGGTGCGGGTAGCCGGAGAAGATGAACTCCTCGATCCCGAGGGCGGCGTACTCCTCGATCCGGTCGGCGACGTCCTGGTGGCTGCCGACCAGCGCGGTGCCGGCGCCGCCCCGGACCAGGCCGATCCCGGCCCACAGGTTCGGGGAGATCTCGAGCTCGGCGGCGCTGCCGCCGGCCCGGTACCCGGAGTGCAGGGAGCGCATCCGGCGCTGGCCGACCGACTCGGACCGGGCCAGCGCCCGCTGGGCCGCCTCGATGTCGGCGGGGTCGAGGGAGTCCAGCATCTTGGCGGCCTCGGCCCACGCCTCGCCGGCGGTGTCCCGGGTGATCACGTGCAGCCGGATCCCGAACCGCAGCGTCCGGCCCGCCTCGGCGGCCAGGCGACGCATCCAGGCGATCTTCTCGGCGACCTGGACGGGCGGCTCGCCCCAGGTCAGGTACACGTCGACGTGCCGGGCCGCGACCGGGCCGGCCGCCGCCGACGAGCCGCCGAAGTAGACCTGCGGCGCCGGCTCCGGCGGGCTCATCACCGTCGCCCCGGCGACCTGGTAGTAGGTGCCGTCGAAGTCGTAGGGGGTGCCGCTCCAGGCGCCGCGGATGACGTCGAGGAACTCCCCGGTCCGGGCGTACCGCTCGTCGTGCGGCAGGTGGTCGCCGAACCGCAGCTGCTCGGCCGCCTCTCCCCCGGTCACCACGTTCAGCAGCAGCCGCCCGCCCGAGATCCGCTGGTAGGTCGCGGCCATCTGGGCGGCCAGGGTCGGCGCCGTCAGCCCCGGCCGGAAGGCGACCAGGTACTTGAGCCGCTCGGTCTCGCGGATCAGCGCGGCGGTCACCAGCCAGGCGTCCTCGCACCAGGTGCCGGTCGGCGTCAGGACGCCGGTGAAGCCGAGCTGCTCGGCCGCCCGGGCGATCTGGGCCAGGTACTCGATGTCCGGCGGGCGGGCCGCCGACCAGGCGCCGGCGGCCCGGCCGCCCGGACCGGCCGGCGCGCCGATCAGGGGGACGCTGTGGCCGCGGCCGACGATCGCGCGGCCGTCGCCCGAGGTGGGCAGGAACCAGTGGAAGACCAGGCTCATGAGGATGCTCCGGCGGTGGCGTTGAAGGTGGTGACGGCGTAGTGGGCGAAATCGACGTGGCCGGGGATCAGGCCCGCGGCGGTGAACGCGTCGGCGATCGACTGCTCGGACCCGATGACGGCGGCGGTGATCGGGACGGTCACGGACGTGTCATCGGCGGCCGCGTCCGTCATGACGGACGGCGGCAGCCCCGTGGCCTCCGACCAGGTCGCGGCCCACGCCGACGGGTGGGTGTTGGCCCAGGCGTGGGCCTGCGCGATCAGCTGCAGGTAGGCGCGGATGGCGGCGGCCCTGGCCGGGTCGGCGAGCGCCGCCCGGGACGCGACCTCGAACGAGAAAGTCTTGCCGATCGGGGTGCCGTTGACCAGGACCCGGGCGCCGTGCTGGGCCTCTGCCTGCTCGATGTAGGGGCTCCAGATGTCCCACGCCGCGACGTGCCCCGACGCGAACGCGGCCAGCGCCTGGGCGGGCTGGAGGTTGTCGATCGTGACGTCCTTGACCGTCAGCCCGGCCTGCTTGAGCACCGCCAGCAGGTGGTAGTTGGCCGAACTGCCCTCGGACACGGCGATCGTCTTGCCCTTGAGCTGCGCGACGGAGGTCACCGTCGAGCCCTTCGGCAGCAGCAGTGCGGCGCCCCGCGGGTCGGAGACCGTGGCCGCGACGGCCGCGATCTTCCCGCCGCCGGCCGCCTCGAAGATCGGCGGCGCGTCGCCGACCGCGCCGATGTCGACCGAGCCGGCCCCCATGGCCTGCAGCATGGGCGGCCCCGAGGTGAAGTCCGACCAGTCCGCCTTGAACGGCAGCTTGCCGATCAGGCCGGCCGCGGTGAGCAGCGACTGAGCGCCGGAGCCGGCCTGGTCGCCGATGTGCAGCGTCACGTTCTTCAGGCTTGCCGTGCTCACCGGCCCGGACGCGCCCGCTGAAGCCCGCCCGCTTGCCGCGGCGCTCCCGCCGGAACCGGACGAGCAGGCCGCCGCGAGCGCGCCCGCGGCGAGCACGCTCAGGGCCAGGGGCAGCCGCGGGATTCCGGCGCGGGACGCGGGCCGGGCCTTCAGGGAGATCATGCGGTTCCTTTCGTAACGCCGAGCTCGGCCAGGAGCTCGGCCCGGCGGGTAATCAGGTCGGGGTGGTCGCGGTCACGGGGCCGCGGCGCGTCGATCTCGCCCGAGTAGCCGATCCGGCCCTCGGCCAGGACCAGGACCCGGTCGGCCAGCGCGAGCGCCTCGTCCACGTCATGGGTCACCAGCAGCACCGCCGGGCGGTGCTGCGCCCACAGCCGCAGCACGAGCTGGTGCATGGCGATGGTGGTGAGCGCGTCCAGCGCGCTGAACGGCTCGTCCAGGAGCAGCAGCCGGGGCTCGCGCACCAGCGCCCGGGCCAGGGACGCCCGCTGGGCCTCGCCGCCGGACAGCGTGAGCGGCCAGGCGCCGGCACGGTCGGCCAGCCCGACCTCGGCGAGGGCCGCGTCCGCCAGCGCCGACGGGTCCGCCGTCCTCAGCCCGAGGCGCACGTTGGCGGCGACCCGCTTCCAGGGCACCAGGCGCGGTTCCTGGAAGGCCACCGCTGTGGTCCCGCTGACCTGGACCTCTCCGGTGATCTCGCGGTCGAGCCCGGCCAGCGCCCGCAGCAGGGTGGACTTGCCGGACCCGCTGCGCCCGATCATCGCGACGAACTCGCCCGGCGCGATGTCGAGATCGAGGCCGTCGAGCACCGTGCGCCCGCCGAACGCCCGGGACAGCCCGCGGATCCTGGCGGCCGGCCCGGCGGCGCCCGGGCCGGGGCCGCCCAGGGCGGCCGTTACCGGGCCGTGAAGCTGCGCCGCCATGACAGGGCCCTCCTCTCGGCCAGCCGGACCAGGGAGTCGGTAAGCAGCCCGAGGACGCAGTAGATGAGGAGCGCGACGAAGATCACGTCGTTCCGGTTGAACTGGGTGCCCTGGCTGATCATGAAGCCCAGCCCGGCACTCGTATTGAACTGCTCGGCCACGACCAGCGCGAGCCAGGCCACGGCCAGGCTCTGGCGCAGGCCCACCAGCACCTGCGGCAGGGCGCCGGGCAGCACGATCTGGCCGATCAGCTCCCGCCGCCGCAGGTGCAGGACCTGGCCCAGCTCACCGAGCTTGGCGTCCACGTTCCGGATGCCCGAGAACGTGTTCAGGTACAGCGGGATCCCGGAGCCGATCGCGATGAGCAGGATCTTGGGCAGCTGGCCGATGCCGAACCACACGATGAACACCGGGATCAGCCCGAACAGCGGGAGCGTGCGGAGCATCTGCATCAGCGGGTCGACCGCGTTCTCGCCCAGCCGGCTGAGCCCGGCCGCGACGGCCAGGACGATCGCCGCCACCGCGCCGCACCCGAATCCGATCGCGACCCGGTCCAGCGAGGCCAGCAGGTTGCCCTGCAGCGACCCGTACGCCGGCGAGGCGCTGGTGACCAGCGATACCGCGGTGCTCCAGACCTGGGTGGGCGGCGGCAGCTTGTCCGCTGAGATGATCCCGGCCGAGCTGACGAGCTGCCAGAGGGCCAGCACGGCCACCGGGCTGATCAGCCGCAGCAGCGCCGCGCCGTGCGGCGGCCGCCCGCTGGGGGCGGCGGCGGCTTCCGGGGCAGCCGGGCCGGCGGCCAGGCCGGCCCGGCCGGGCGGCGCCGGCTCGGCGGTCTGGCCGGGCGCGAGCGCCACGGATCTGGGTGCGGACACGCGAACACCTCATTCGTCAGGGAGCCTGGTGGGCACTGGGGGGACCGGGTCCGCGCATGGGCGCATGGCCCGGGACCGCGCGTCCGGCGGCGGGTGGCGGGAACGGCCCGGATGCGGAACATCCCCCGGCCAGCGCCGGGCACGGGCCGGGGCGGAACCGGGCCGCGTCGCCCGGTCATGACGGTCAGGCGGGCTGCGCCCCGGGGAGCGGGCCCGCCCTGCGACACATCGAGCTCGCCTGGCGACGGAGGTCGACATGCCGGCGGGAGACCAGTCGCTGTCGGCAGCTCATAACCCCATGCTGCCGACTAATCCCTATGAAGTCAATAGGCATAAGCGAGAATGCCGGGCGCGGCCCCCGGCTTCCCGGGCGTGACCGATCGGGCGCCATGCCTCACTCCTGGACGGCACGGGTCTTGTCTATTATTTTGGTAGACATTGCAGGAATCAGGCCGCCGCCCGCCCGCGAGCCAAGGGGACGCCATGACCATCGCATGCGCCGACGGCAGCCACGCCGCTGACCTGCCGCCGGCCGCCGCGGCCGCCGCTGCGGCGGTTCCGCGCGGCACCGGCCGGCCCGGGCTGCTGCGGATTCATGACGAGGCCGAGCTGCGCCGCGTCTTCGGCGCGTTCCCCACCGGGGTCACGGCAGTCGCGGCGCTGGCCGGGGGCATGCCGCTCGGCCTGGCCGCCAGCTCCTTCACCTCGGTCTCCCTTGACCCGCCGATCGTGTCGGTCTGCATCGCCCGCGGCTCGCGCACCTGGCCGCGCCTCGGGCGGGCCCGCCGGCTCGGCATCAGCGTGCTCGGCGCGCACCAGGAGCAGGCCAGCCGCCAGCTCGCGGCGGCCGGGCCCGACCGCTTCGCCCGGCTGGACTGGCGCGCGACCGCGGACGGCGCCGTCCTGGTCGAGGGAGCCAGCGCGTGGCTCGACTGCAGCGTCGAAACGGCGGTCCCGGCCGGCGACCACGAGATGATCCTGCTGCGCGTGCACGAGCTGGACGCCGATCCGGCTGTTCCGCCCCTGGTCTTCCACGCCAGCCGCTACCGCCGCCTGCTGCCCTGACCTGCCCGTTCTCCGGAGCGGACGGGCGGCGGGCGCCCAGCTCAGCCGCCGGCATCACCGGCGTCCGCGGGCTCGGAGCGCAGCCGGTCGCCCGGCTGGCAGCTGAGCACCTCGCAGAGCGCGGCGAGCGCGGCGAAGCGTGCCGCCTCACGACATCCACGTACCGGAACGCGGCATCGGAGAACACCGTGCCGCGTCGCACCATCGTCACCAGCCGCCATACGCAGACCAGGGCGACCTGGGCCGACCCCATGCCCGCGAGGCAAGGCAAGGACGTGCGGACGACCCCGCTACTCGATCCCGGGTGAAACCGCCGTGAAACCGCGATGACTCCCGCCGCGCTCACGGGCGCTTCAGGAACCTGAAGCCGAAGGCCCCGAACACCCCGGCAATTCCCACGTTTACCGCCAGCCGCTCCCAGAGCTCGTTCCTGAGGAACAGGACGTCCACGCCGACCACGACGGCTACCAGTGCGAGCACGTAAAGCACGACAGCCACCCGTCTTCCCATCGCTTCTTTCTGCGGCACCGATCTCCCGTAAGGCGGTCCCGAAGTGGTGTCCACGACGAGGTCCCTCCCCTCGGCCGGGCGGGTCAGGCCGGGCCGGGCTCGTCATGCCGGCCGGGGACGACCAGGCCCGACTCGTAGGCAGCGATGACGGCCTGCGTGCGGTCGCGCAGCTCCAGCTTGCGGAGCACCCGGCTGACATGGGTCTTGACGGTCTCGTCGGTGACCACGAGGCGGGCGGCGATCTGCTGGTTGGACAGGCCCGCGGCGATCAGGCCCAGCACCTCGGTCTCGCGCGGGGTCAGGCTGGCCAGCTGCGGGTAGGCCGCCGCCGGCGGGCTCGCCTTCAGCCGGGCGAACTCGATGATGAGCCGCCGGGTCACGGCCGGGGCCAGCAGCGCCTCGCCCCCCGCCACCACCCGCACCGCCTCGAACAGCCGCTCGGCGGTCACGTCCTTGAGCAGGAAGCCGCTCGCGCCCGCGCGGAGCGCGTCGAAGACGTAGTCGTCCAGGTCGAAGGTGGTCAGGATGAGCACCCGGGGCCCGTCCTCACGGCCGGACACCAGCTGCCGGGTCGCCTCGATGCCGTCGGTGCCCGGCATCCGGACGTCCATCAGCACGACGTCCGCCCGCAGCTCGCCGCCCAGCCGGACCGCCTCGGCGCCGTCTCGGGCGGTCCCGACCACGGCAAAGTCGTCCTGGGTGGCCAGCAGCGCCGCGAAGCCGGCCCGCACGACCTGCTGATCGTCAGCCACGACGATCCGCACGGCGGGCTGGGTGCCGGTCACGCCACCGCCTCCTCGGCGGTGGCCGGCAGCCAGGCCTCGACCAGGAAGCCGCCGCCCGCCGCGTAGTCGGTATGCAGCCGGCCCCCGACGGCGGCAGCGCGCTCGGCCATCCCGGTCAGCCCGTGGCCGCCGCCGGGCCGGCCCGCCGGCGGGCCGGGGCCGTTGTCCCGCACCCGCAGGTGCAGCTGGCCGCCGAGATAGCGCAGCTCGACATCGACCGCCGCACCGGGCGCGTGCCGCCGGGAGTTGGTCAGCGCCTCCTGGATGATCCGGTAGCCGGCCAGCTCGACGCCCGGGTCCAGCGGGGCCACCCAGCCGCTGATGATCAGCCGGATGCCCGTTCCGGAGGCGTCCCTGGCCTCGTCGAGCAGCACGGCGAGCTGGCTCAGCCCGGGCTGCGGCTGACGCTGGGCGGGCTCGTCACCGGTGTCCTCGCGCAGCACGCCCAGGAGGCGGCGCATCTCGGTCAGGGCGGCCCGCGCGGTGTCGCCGATGGCGGACAGCCGCTGGGCGCCGGCGGCGGGCAGGCCAGGCGTGGTCAGCCGGGCCGTCTCGGCCTGCACCGAGATCATCGAGATGTGGTGCGCGACCACGTCATGCAGTTCCCGGCTGATCCGGGCGCGCTCGCCGCGGGCGGAGTGCTCCAGCAGCGAGCCGGCGATGGCCGCCCGCTCGGCGGTCTGGGCGGCGGTCTCGGCCCCGACCCGCCGGGCGTAGCCGGCCCATGCCGCCAGCGGCGCGGCCCCGGCCAGCAGGACCGCCGTCCGGGGGACGTCATGGCGGCCCGCCTCCAGCAGCGCCAGCAGCAGGAAGACCGCGCAGATCAGGCCGGCCGGCAGCTGCGCGCGGCGGGCGCCGAGCCGGGCCAGGGAGATCAGCACCGCGACCAGGGCGGCCGCGGTGAAGTCGCGGGCCAGCGCCACCGAAACCACGGCCGTCACCGCGAGCAGCACGGCGAGGACGCGCGGCTGCGCCCACAGCAGGCCGAGGGGCAGCGTCCCGGCCGCCGCCAGCACGACCACGGCGATCACCTCGCCGGCGCTGATGCCCGCGCCGGCCGGAGCGGACCGCGGGACCTGCGCGGCCGCCTGGACCACGGCGGCCAGGGCGAGCACCACGGCGGCGACCACCGGCGCCCGCGGGTACGCGGCGGCGCGCCGGGCCGCCTGATCCCAGCGCTCCCGGCGCTCGCGGCGCTCGCCGCCTGTGTCCATGACGCCCATTGTCGCCGCTCGCGGCGGCGGTGGCGTCCCCGCGCGCGGGAACCGGGACCCTGCCGCCATCCCTCGCGCGAGGGACGGGCCGGCCCCGGAGTCCCCCGTCACGCGAGGCCTAAAGCGGCGCTGGCGCGGGACGACGGTGCCGCCCCCGGCTCCATAGCCTGTCCGGCATGGACGCCACGATCGAGGTCGCCGGGCTGCGCAAGCGGTACGGCCCGGTTACTGCCCTGGACGGCCTTTCCTTCCTGGTCAAGCCGGGAGAGGTCACCGGATTCGTCGGCCCCAACGGGGCCGGCAAGTCCACCACCATGCGGGTCATCCTGGGCCTGGACGACCCCGACGAGGGCACGGCCCTGGTCGGCGGCCAGCGCTATGCCAGCCTGCGCCACCCGCTCAGTCACCTGGGCGCGCTGCTCGATGCCGACGCGCTGCAGCCCAGCCGCCGCGGCCGGGACCACCTGCTCTGGCTGGCCCACTCCCAGGGCCTGGGCACCCGCCGGGTCAGCCAGGTCATCGAGCTGGCCGGGCTGGGCAGCGCCGGGCGGCGCCGCGCCGGCGGGTACTCCCTGGGCATGCGGCAGCGGCTCGGGATCGCCGCCGCCCTGCTGGCCGACCCGCCCATGCTGATGCTCGACGAGCCGTTCAACGGGCTGGACCCGGAGGGCATCGTCTGGATGCGCGAGCTGCTGAGGTCGCTGGCCGCCCAGGGGCGGGCCGTCCTGGTCTCCAGCCACCTGATGAGCGAGCTGCAGGACAACGCCGATCACCTGCTGGTCATCGGGCGCGGCCAGCTGCTCGCCGACACCAGCGTGGCCGAGCTGATGGCCGCGGCCTCCAAGGACCGGGTGATGGTCAGGACGACGGCCCGCACCGAGGCGATGACCGTGCTCACCCACGCGGGCGGCACCGTCGCCGTCAGCGGCCAGGACACGCTGGCCGTCTCCGGGCTGAGCGCGGCCCAGATCGCCGGGCTGCTCGGCAGCCACGAGGTGGCGTTCTCCGGGCTGGCCGCCCATCAGGCGACGCTGGAGGAGGCGTACATGGAGCTGACCAGGGACGCGGTCGAGTTCCGCGGGCAGAGCGCCGGCCCCGGGCCGGACGGCCCGGCCGCCGTGGCTGCCGCCGGGAATCCCGCTGCCCCGGCGGGGACGGAGGCCGGCCGGTGACCGCGCCCGTCACGTCCCGCCGGCCGGACGCGCCGGTCACCCGCAACGGCTTCCGGCAGCTGCTGCGATCGGAATGGACCAAGTTCCGGACGGTCCGCGGCTGGCCGATCACCATCGTGGCGGTCGTCGCGCTCACCGCGCTCCTGCCGAGCTGGCTGGCCAGCACCGCGACGTCCAACGACCCCGAGACCTGCACGGCCCGCGGCTGCGAGGTCGAGGGCCGGTTCTTCTCCACCGGCCCGTCCGGCACCGCCGTGCTCGACTCCTTCACCTTCGTGCACCAGCCCGTCGGCGCCGACGGCAGCATCACCGCCCGGGTTGACGACCTGCACGGCACCGGCCATGTGTCGCCGCCACTCGGCTTCGGCCCGCCGCTCGCCACCCAGCCCTGGGCCAAGGCGGGCCTCATGATCAAGGCCAGCACCCGGTCCGGCGCCGCCTACGCCGCCGTGATGCTGACCGGCAGCCACGGGATCCGGATGCAGGACGGCTTCAGCCACGACCTGGCCGGGCCGGCGGCGGCCGGCGGCCAGGCCCGGTGGCTGCGGCTGACCCGGGCCGGGGACACCGTCACCGGCTGGGTGTCGGCGACCGGCTCGGCGTGGACCAGGGTCGGCACGGTCGCGGTGGCCGGCCTGCCCGCGACCGCCCAGGCCGGGGCCTTCGTCACCTCACCGGACTTCAGCGAGGGAATCGGCAGCGGCGACGACACGTACTCCACCCGGACCCAGGCGGCCGCCGCCTTCACCGGGCTCCGGCTCACCGGCGGGACCGCGGGCCGGTCCTGGGCGGATGGCGTGGTCAGCGACGGGGACCCGGTGCCGGGCGGCCCGGCCGGGTCCGGCCCGGCCGTCAAGTGCGGGCGGGGCTGCCATGAGTTCCAGCCCGCGCCCGGCGTCCGCCACCGCGCCGGGACCTACACGCTCACCGGCACCGGTGACATCGCCCCGTTCACGCCGATCATCGACCCGATGCACGTGGCCTTCCTGACGACGCTGTTCGGCCTTATCGCCGTCATCGGGCTCGGCGCGGTGTTCATCACCGCTGAGTACCGCCGGGCGCTGATCCGGACGACCCTCGCCGCCACCCCGCGCCGCGGCCGGGTCCTGCTGGCCAAGGGCATCGTCGTGGGCGGGGCCACCTTCGTCGCCGCGCTGATCGGGACGGCGGTCGCCTTCCCGGTCGCCGGCCACGAGCTCGAGCGCAACGGCTGGAAGCTGCCGGTCTGGACGGACTACGCGCTCACCAGCGGCACCGGCCTGCAGGTGGTCATCGGCACCGCGGCCACCGCCGCCGCCGTGGCGGTCCTCGCCCTGGCCGCCGGGACGGTATTCCGGCGCGGCGCCGGCGCCGTCACGGCCGTCATCGGGCTGGTCGTGATGCCGCTGGTGCTGGCCATCGTGCTGCCGCTGGGCCCGGCCACCTGGCTGCTGCGGCTCACCCCGGCCGCGGCGTTCAGCCTCCAGTCGACGGTCCCGCACTACTCCCAGGTCGACAGCGTCTGCTCGCCCTACCACGGCTGCTTCCCGCTCCAGCCCTGGTACGGCTACGCGGTCCTGTGCGCCTGGGCCGCGGCCGCGCTGGCGGGCGCGATCTGGCTGCTGCGCCGGAGGGACGTGTGATCGATGCCCTGCACGCGGAGTGGACCAAGCTCCGCACGGTGGCCAGCTCAGCCTGGATCCTGCTGACCCTCGCCGCGCTGACCGTGGCCGCCGGCAGCCTCGCGGCCGACGTGGTGAAATGCCCGGCGTCGTGCTCGGCCGACCCGACGAAGATCAGCCTGACCGGAGTCATCCTCGGCCAGGCGGCCGCCGCCGGGCTGGCCGTGATGATCATGGCCGGGGAGTACAGCACCGGGCTGGTCCGCACGACGCTCACGGCCACGCCGCGGCGCGGAGTGGTGCTGGCGGCGAAGGCGGCCGTGCTGTCGGCCTGCATCGGCGCGGCCGGCCTGGCCGGGGTGCTCGGCTCCGTGCTGGCCGGGCGGCTGCTGCTCCCCGGCAACGGGTACACCGCGGCGCACGGCTTCGCGGCGGTGTCGCTCCTGCACGGCCCGACGCTGCGGGCCGCGGCCGGTTCGGTGCTCTACCTCGTCCTCATCGGCCTGCTCAGCCTCGGCCTGGGCGCGGCCCTGCGCAGCGCGACCGTGACCGCGGCGGCGGCCCTCGGCCTGCTGTACGTGCTGTCGTTCATCGGGGACATCGGGCTGAACGCGGCCTGGCAGCGGCGGATCGAGCGGTGGACGCCGATGGACGCCGGGCTGGCCGTGCAGGCGACGACCCACCTGGCGCGGCAGCCGATCGCGCCCTGGCCCGGGCTCGGGGTGTGCGCGCTGTGGGCCGCGGCCGCCCTGGCCGGGGGATGGCTGGTGCTCCGGCTGCGCGACGCCTAGGCGCGTCGCGCCGCGGACGGCAGGCCGCCGCCCCCGCTCTTGACCGTCTTCATCGTGAACTGCGACAGGGTGCGTGCGACGCCCGGCAGGTCCGTCAGCCGCGCCATGTACAGGCGCTCGTACGCCTCCAGGTCACGGGCCGCGACCCAGAGCAGGTAATCGGGGTGCCCGAACATGCGCCGGCACTCGGTGATCTCGTCGATCCGGGACACCTCCGTTTCGAATGCCTCGAGAGTTGCGCGGTCCTGCCGGGCCATCTCGACGGCAATACTTGGCAGCGCATGCCGCCCATGCCTGGCTAGCGTGGCCAGGGACACCAGGTGACCGGAGGAATGGCCGTGGTCGGCGCGCTGCTCGGATTCGCGATCACCTCGACGCTGCTGATCCTGGCGCCGGGGCCGGACAGCCTGCTCGTCATGCGCAACACGCTGCGCCGCGGGCGCCGGGCGGGCTGGGTCACGGCCGCCGGCACGGTGTCGGGCCTGCTGGCCTGGGCCGTGGCCGCCGCCCTCGGGCTGTCCGCCCTGCTGCGCGCCAGCCAGGTGGGCTACGACATCCTGCGGCTGGCCGGCGCGGCCTACCTGGTCTTTCTCGGCGTCAGCGGCCTGCGCAGCGCACGCCGGGCGGGCGGCAGCCCCGCTCCCGGCCCCGACCTCAGCGGCCTGCGGGCCCGGCATGCCTACCTCGCCGGGCTGCTGTCCAACCTGCTCAATCCCAAGATCGGCGTGTTCTTCGTCGCGTTCCTGCCCGGCTTCATCCCGGCCGGCGTCCCGGCCGCGGCGTTCTCCCTCGCCCTGGGCCTGTGGTTCCTGGTCGAGACCGGCGCCTGGCTAGCCGCCCTGGCCTGGATGACCGCCTCCGGCGCCGGCTGGCTGCAGCGGCCCGCCGCGCGGCGCCGGCTCGAGGGCCTCACCGGCATTGCGCTGATCGGCATCGGCCTGGGGCTGGCGGCCGATACCCGCTGACCGGCGCGCCGGGGCAGCACGCCGGCCCGCGTGACGCCCCCGCAGGCGCCTGCGCCAGTACCGGCCCGGCCAGAACTCCCCCGGATCCGCGGCTGATTCGCTCCAGCTGATGCCCATGAGCTAAGCATCTTGCATAATGCACGAAATTGGTATCCCCCGGTACGGGGGTCACGGCCGCGGCCGGCCGGCCGGCGGTCCGGGTTCGGGCAGAATGGTGGTCATGGCCGGGCCGGGTGGTACAGCGACGCTGCCGGTCATCGATGTCGGCCCGCTGACCGGCAGCTCCCCGGCCGCGGCGCGCTCGGGCCGCTGCACGGCCCCAACCGGTTCCCGCCCCAGGTCCCCCGGCTGGGCCCGCTGGTGCTGGCCCTACCTCGAGGCCCTGACCGGCCTGGGGCAGGCCGTGCTGGCGGGCGTGGCGCTGAGCCTCGGGCTGGACAGCGGGTATTTCGCCACCGGGTACACCGCGGACCCGACCATCTTGTTCCGCATGTTCCACTACCCGCCCGCGCCGCCGGGGGCCAGCGGCTGGGGCGTCGGCGAGCACACCGACTACGGGCTGCTCACCCTGCTCGCCCAGGACGACAGCGGCGGCCTGCAGGTCCCCGCGCCGGAGGGCTGGATCGACGCCCCGCCCATCCCCGGCACCCTGGTCGCCAACATCGGCGACATGCTCGACCGGCTGACCGGGGGCTGGTACCGGTCGACGCCGCACCGGGTCCGCAACCTCAGCGGGCACGGCCGGCTCTCCTTCCCGTTCTTCCTCGACCCGGGATTCGCCGCCGAAGTACCGCCGCTTGCCGGCCGCGCCGCTGCCGGGGACGACGGCCGGCGGCGGTGGGACGGCCAGGACCTGCGGGCCTTCACCGGCACCTAAGGCGACTACCTGCTCGGCCAGGTCGCCCGGGTGCTCCCCCAGCTCCGCAGCGACGTCCTGGAGTAACGCCGGCCAGGGGGACGACTGACCGGGGTCAGGACCCTCCGTCGCGCACCAGGGAAGCGACCGCGCGCAGCTGATCGGCGAGGCTCAGCAGGCTCACGGTGCGCGGGAAGCGGAGCTGAAGGTCGGTGACTCCGGCCGATCGCAGGCCGGCGGCCCGCGCGAGCGTTCCGCCGGGGTCGACCGTTCCGTCGCCGCGCAGGACCGGATCGAACGGCGCGGTGACGCGGATGGATCCCGGATCGCGCTGCCGCTCGGTCATGGCCGCCCGCATCCGGGCGATGCCGCCGGCGATGTCGCCGGCGTCCTCGCCCCACGGGATCCAGCCGATGCCGTACCGGGCCAGGCGGTTCATGGCGCCGGGATTGACGGTGCCGCTGACCCAGATCGGGACGCCGCCCGCCTGGGCCGGCTTGGGCATCTGGTGGATCCTGTCGAGCCGGATCTCGTCGTCCGCGTAGTCCACCCGGTCGCTGGTCCACAGCGCCTGGCAGACCGCGAGGTTGCGGTCGAGGCGGCGGCCGCGCCGGGCGAAGTCGCGTCCCGTCGCGTCGTACTCCTCGCGCTGCCAGCCGACCCCGACGCCCAGCTCCAGGCGGCCGCCGGACAGCACGTCGATGGTCGCCGCCGTCTTGGCCAGCAGGACGGGGCTGCGCAGCGCGGCCAGCAGCACGCCCGTCGCGAACCGGACGCGGGAGGTCACCGCGCTCAGGTAGGCGATGGTCGCCAGCGGATCGAGCCAGGAGCCGTCGGGCCCGGTCGGCTGCGTCCCGCCGCGCACGCCGCCGAGCTCGGCCCGGGCGTAGTTGCCGAGCTGCTCGCCCAGGACGACGTGCTCGGACAGCACCACGCGGTCGAGACCGGCCTCGTCGGCAATCCTGGTCCACTCGGCCAGCCGGGTCAGGTCCGGCGTCCGCTCGGCGTCAAAGTTGAGCAGGTAAAGCGACACTGTCACCGGGCCGGCCGGCGCACCATGATCCACTCGGCCGACTGTACGTGTCCCGGACGGCCCGGACGCGGCCGGGCACCCCGTCCGGGTGACGGGCGGCCGGGCAGGCTAGGTTGCTGAGCGGAGGTACTCATGAGCGACCAGCAGGTGCGGATGATCGTGCTGTCGACGGACAACCTCGAGGAGTCGATCGCGTTCTACACCGAGACCCTCGGCTTCCCGCTGAAGTTCCGCGACGGCGACCACTACGCCGCCCTCGACGGCGGCGCCGTCACCCTCGCGCTGGCCACCTCCATCGATCACCCCATCCCCGGCCAGGTCGTCGTCGGCATCAAGACCGACGATGTCGACGGCGCGGCCCGGGCGATCGAGGACAACGGCGGCGGCATCGTCAAGGGCCCCTACGACGACGCGCACGAGCGCCGCGCCGTGGTCTACGACAACAAGGGCAACGGCTTCGTCTTCTACAAGCCGCTCCCCCGCTGACCCGCCGACCACGACCGCGGACAAGGAGCCAGCCATGGCCGACCTCACTGAGCACACCGACGTCGACCTGCCGGCCCGGCAGGTATGGGACGTGATCGGCGACTTCGCGGCGATCAGCAAGTGGGCGCCCCGGATCCAGGGACAGACGACGGAGGACACGCCGGAAGGCCGCGTGCGCTCCCTGCCCATGGCCCCCGACCGGGTGGTCCGCGAGATCGAGGTCGTCAGCTCGGAGTTCTCCTACACCTACGGCATGCTCGACCGGCCGCCGGCGTATGAGTACCGCAGCACCATCGCCGTCATCCCGCTCGACGTGAGCCGGTCCCGGATCCTGCTCGTCCACCACGTGGTCGATCCCGACGCGGACGACAGCGCGCTGGCCGAGCGCTACACGCGGTTCCTGCGGGGCAACCTCAAGGCCATGCGGATCGCGCTCGGCGCCTAGCCGCGCTACGAGGCGTCCCCGGTCCAGGCCGGCACCGTGGCCAGCCGGGCGGGCCCCCCGGCGGCCTCCTCGCGGTAGGCGGCCAGCGGCCCTGACCCGCTGGCCAGCACGG
This sequence comes from Streptosporangiaceae bacterium, assembly GCA_036501025.1. Lineage (GTDB taxonomy): Bacteria > Actinomycetota > Actinomycetes > Streptosporangiales > Streptosporangiaceae > DASUBV01. Next base: position 30,907 of record DASYBB010000096.1, on the reverse strand, counting down.
TCGAGACGAGGGCGCGCACGGCCGGCTCCTGCTCGGTGCGCGGGTTGGTCAGCAGGACCAGGTCGATCGTGCCGAGCTCGGGCAGCCGGTGCCCGGGGCCGAGCACGGTGAGCTGGGGCGGGACGAGGCTGGCGGCCATCGCCGAGATGCCGATCCCCGCGGCCACGGCGGCGATCAGCCCGTTGACGGCGTGGCAGACGCAGGCGCTGCGGAACGGCAGCCGGACCCGGTTCAGCGCCCGGTGCATCTCGGTCCGCGAGATGCTGGGCTTCGGGTAGACGACCAGCTGCAGCGGCCGGGTCAGGTCGAGCCTGGTGGACGGGATTCCGACCCAGACCAGGCGGTCCCGCTTGACCAGCTGGCTCCGCTCCTCGCCGCTCGGCCGGTAGCCGATGAACACGTCGAGACGGTGGTCGGCCAGGCGGTGATGCAGCAGGCCGCTGTGGTCGAGGGTGAGGACGAAGTCGACCAGCGGATTGTCCCGGCGGAAGTCGCGCAGGATCTGGGGCAGCCGGGTGAGCGCGAGGTCGTCGGAGATGCCGATGCGGAGCCGGCCGCGCGGGCGCGAGCCGCTGAAGTAGGCCTCCGCCTGCTCGCTGGCGGCGAGGATCTTCCGCGCGAAGCCGGCCATCGCCTCGCCGTCGGCGGTCAGGGCGACCGAGTGCGTGTCGCGCAGCACGAGCGTCCGGCCGGTCCGCTGCTCGAGGCGGCGGATGTGCTGGCTGACGGTCGGCTGCTGGATGCCGAGCCGGGCGGCGGCCCGGGTGAAGCTGCCGGTCTGCTCGACGGCCAGGAAGGTCGTGAGCAGCTGCGGATCGTAGCCAGTCATAACGATTCATAATAGCAGTTAGATAAATGATTGCAGTTCTGTATGAACCACGGGCCGCTGACAATGACGGGGGGTTCGACCAGCGACAGGAAGGCGCTCCCGTGACTACCGCCATGCAGTCCCGGCAGCAGGAGACCCCCCGTGGGCGGGTGTCCCCGCGCCTGGCGCTGGCGGCCGTGTCGCTGACCGCGTTCTTCGTCGGCCTGAGTTCGACCATGCTCAGCGTCGCGGTCCCGGCGATCGTCCGGCATTTCCACGCCGGCGCGCTGGCGGCCGTCTTCATCATCCTCGCGCCGTCGGTCACCAGCACCGCGCTCATGCTCAGCATGGGCCGGATCGGTGACCTCGTCGGCCGCCGGAACGTCTACCTCGGTGCCCTCGGCGCGTTCACCGTCGCCAGCCTCATCGCCGGCGTCGCCCCGTCGGTGTGGCTGCTCATCGCGCTGGAAGCCTGCCAGGCCATCGGGACCGCCGCGATCTGGGCCAACAACGCCGCCCTGGTCCTGGAGCTGGTGCCCGAGGACCGCGCCAATCACGCGCTCGGCCTCTACTTCGCGTCCATCTCCGTCGCGCAGCTGATCGGCCCGTCCGTCGGCGGCGCCATCGCCAGCGCGGCCGGCTGGCGGTGGATCTTCCTGCTCAGTGCGCCGGTCGGCGTCATCAGCCTGCTGGCCTGCCGGGCCGTGCTGCCGGCCGGCGCCCGGCCCGAGCGCGGCCGGTCGCTCGACATCCCCGGCAATCTCCTCGTGCTGACCGGCCTGGCCGGGCTCATCATCAGCCTCTCGCTCAGCCAGACCAGCGGCTGGCTGACCGCGCCCGTCATCGGCGGCGCCGCCGCGGCGGCCGCGCTGCTGGCCGGCTTCGCCGCCCGCGCGCTCCGGATCCGGGACCCGCTGCTCGACCTGCGGATGTTCGCCGACCGCTCGCTGTCGCTGGCGATGGCCTCCGCCTGCGCCAACGCCATGGCGCAGTGGAGCCCGGTCCTGCTCATGGTGCTGTACTTCCAGGCCGTGTCCGGCGACAGCGCCCTCGCCGCGGGCGTCAAGATCACGCCGCTGCCGGTCGCCTCCGTGCTGGCCGCCGTCTCCGCCGGGCGGCTGGCCCGGTGGCTGCGGCCCGATACGCTCGCCGTGGCCGGCTCCGGGCTGGCCTTCGCCGGCATCGCGCTCCTCGCGGCCACGATCGGCGGGGCGTACCTGCCCATCCTGGTCGCGCTCGCGCTGATCGGCGCGGGCGGCGGCGTCTTCGGGCCGGCCAACGCCAACGTCGTCATGTCCCGCGGGCCGCGCGTGAGCGGCGGGGTGATCAACGGCGCCCGGCTCATGCTCTCGGAAGTCTTCTACCTGGTCAGCACGACCGTCGTGCTCGGGATCGTCACCGCGCCGCTGGCCGCCGGGCTGCGCCGCCAGTTCTACGCCGGAACCGCGTCGCGCGTCTCGCACGCGGTCGCGATGGAGCTGCTCGCCGGCTACAAGCACGCCATCCTGCTGCTCGCGGCACTCGCCCTGGTCGGGACCATCACGTCTGTCGCCAGCCGCACCCGGCCCGGCCGGGCAGCACATCTTCTGACCTGACGAAACGTGGCCCTTCCCGGCCAGCGCCCGCCGCCCCGGCCGGTCCGCCCGTCCGGGACCAGGCCAGCGCGCTGACCGCCCGCCGCCTGTAGTGTCCGCTGTGGTCGCGGGGAAGGAGGCCGGGTGGGTCCCGCATCGCCGTTTCGCCTGGTCTGCCAGCCGCTGGACTGGCGGATGCCCGCGATGGATGCCCTGCGGCTGCTCCGCGGCGACGCACATCCGGTTGCCCTGACGGGGGCGTGGGCGGGCGGCAGCGACGTGGTGTGCTCGGAGCCGACGGTCATCTGCTGTGAGCCTGAGCTGCCATGGGAAGCGCTGGATACGGCATGGCCGGCGGCAGGCCCGGGCCGCGCGGGCTTCGGTGGCGGCTGGATTGGCTATCTCGGTTTCGGCCTGGCCGGGCAGGTCCTGCCGGTTCCGCCCGCGCCGGGCGGGAGCCGGCGGCTGCCGTCCTGGTGGCTGGGTTACTACGACCACGTGCTGCGCCGGGACCGGGCGTCCGGGCAGTGGTTCTTCGAGGCCCTGTGGACGCCCGGGCGGGCCGCCGTCCTGCGCGCGCGGCTGGCGGAGCTGCGCGCCCGCGCCCGCGGGCGGCGGCCGCGGGCGCGGCCGTTCGAGTGCGGGGAATTCCGGCTCACGCCGTCCGCGGCGGAGCACCGGTCCGCGGTCCGCCGCGCCGTCGAGTACGTCCGGCAGGGCGACATCTTCCAGGCCAACATCTGCCTGCGGCTGGAGGCCGGGTTCGGCGGTGATCCGCTGGACGCGTTCCGCGCGGCCGTCACCCGCCTCGATCCGCCGTACGCAGCGTTCGTGGGGCTCGCCGACGGCGCGGTGGCCAGCTTGTCGCCGGAGCTGTTCCTCCGCCGGGAGGGTACCGCCGTCGCGTCGTGGCCGGTGAAGGGCACGGCGGGCCGCCCGGCGGAGGAGCAGCGGGCCGCCGCGCAACTGGCCCGGCTGGGACGCTCGGCCAAGAACCGCGCGGAGAACGTGATGATCGTTGACCTGGTGCGCAGCGACCTGAGCCGGGTCTGCGTGCCGGGCAGCGTTCGCGTGCCCCGGCTGGCCGCCGCCGAGCCGCATCCGGGCGTCTGGCACCTGGTCTCGGAGGTAGCCGGGCAGCTCCGCCCCGGCACGGGCGACGGCGAGCTCGTTCGTGCCGCGTTCCCGCCGGGCTCGGTGACCGGCGCGCCGAAGGTGCGCGCTCTCGAGGTCATCCATGAGCTCGAGGCCACGCCACGGGAGGTCTACACCGGTGCCGTCGGGTACCGCAGCCCGGCGGCCGGGCTGGAGCTCAACGTCGCCATCCGCACCTTCGAGTTTCATTCCGGACGGGTGTGGCTGGGAGCTGGCGGCGGCATCACCGCAGCGTCGCAGCCCGGTGACGAGTACCGCGAGTGCCTGCTCAAGGCCGGCCCGCTGATCAGCGCGCTCGGCGGGCGCATCGCCGGGCGGCCAGACCGCGCGGGCCCGGGCTCGCGGCCCGGGCCGGCCCGGCCCGAAGCATCGCTCCGGCCCCGGCCGGCCGCCGGGATCTTCACCTCGCTGCTCGTCCGGGACGGCCGGGCCAGCCGGATCCGCGAGCACCTGGGCCGCCTGGACGACAGCGCCCGCCTGCTGTTCGGCAAGGGCCTGCCGCCGGGCCTGCACACCGAGCTGGCCGCCTGCCTCGCCCGCCGGCCGTCGGGGCGGCTGCGGATCACCGTCCGGCCGCTCGGCGGCCCGCTGCGCGCCACCGTCGAGGTCGTCCCGCTGCCCTCCCCGCCCGCGGCAGCCGACCTCACGCCCGTGATCATCCCCGGCGGCATCGGCGGCCACAAATGGGCGGACCGCCGGCTCCTCGCCTATTACACGCACGCCGCCGGCGCCGGGCCGGGCGGGCACCTGCTGATCGAGGACGCCGGCGGCCAGGTGCTGGAGACCGACCGGGCCAGCGTGTTCGCGGTCACCGGCGGCGTACTCCGCACGCCGCCGGCCGACGGGCGCCTGCTGCCCGGCATCACGCGGGCCGCCATCCTCCGGCTCGCCGCCGCGGCCGGCATCCCGGCCGAGGTCGCCCCCATCACCCGGCATGACCTGACGACCGCCGACGAGGCCCTGGTGGCCAACGCCGTGGTGGGCGTGCTGCCGGTCCGCTCGGTCGCCGGCACCATGCTGCCCGCAGCGCCCGGCCCGGTCACCGGCCGGCTGGCCGCCGCCCTCACCGCCGAGGCAGCAGGCCGCTCCGGCCCTTCCGCGGACCGGCCGCCGCGGCCCCGCCCGTTCCGGGCCCGGCGGCTGCCCGCCCCGGCCAGCGTGATCGTGATCGACAACTACGACTCGTTCACCTACAACCTCGTGCACCAGCTGGCCCGGGCCGGCTGCACGGTCGAGGTCGTCCGCAACGACGAGGTCACCGCCGGCCAGGTGGCGGCCTTCGGCCCGGCCGGGGTCGTGATCTCGCCCGGGCCCTGCGCCCCGGCCGACGCCGGCATCAGCATCGAGGTGGTCCGCGCGTGCGCCGGCGGCACCGCGGTCCTCGGCATCTGCCTGGGCCACCAGGCCATCGCCGCCGCCTTCGGCGCGGCGATCACCTCAGCCCCGCGCCCGGTCCACGGCCACGCCTCGGCGATCGTCCACGATGGCCGCGGCGTCCTGGCCGGCCTGCCGCAGCGGTTCCGTGCCGCCCGCTACCACTCACTGGCCGTCGACGAGCAGACCCTGCCGCCCGACCTGCCGGTCACCGCCCGTACCCGCGGCGGACTCCCGATGGGGCTACGGCACGTCACCCTGCCGGTCGAGGGCCTCCAGTTCCACCCCGAGTCCGTACTCACCGCCCACGGCCAGGCCATCATCACGAGCTTCGTCCGCACCTTGCCGGGCCACGACGATTCCGCGGCGCTGCGGGCGCCGCCCTCCCGCCTGCGCGACGCTTTCCCTGGCAGGTAACTGCGGCGCCGGCCGGCGCCGGGCATCGTGGTGGCCATACCTGGCCATGCAGCACAGACCGAGGCTCAATGTGGGGACGACCGGCCAGCCCGTGGCCGAACAGGCGCGGAAGCCGGGACGTGGCTCAGCGCTCGATGAATTGATAGTCACGCCGAATCTTGCCGTTGTCGTCGAGATCGAGGACCTCGACGCCACCGCCGGCGTGCGTCCCGTCAGCGGTCGACACCATCTCCCAGGCGAACGTGACGAGGCCCTTGAGAAGGCCGTGCAGGGCGCCGTTCGAGGTGAACCGGTACTCGCCTCGCGCGATGAACATCTCGTAGGCTCGCGTCACCCGGGCTTCGAGCGCGGCGTGGCCGTGCACGTCAAAGGACGGCGGCCCGAACTGCAGCTGGACGGCGGAATCGCGGGCCGCCGCAGGCGGGTCGGCGAGGATCTGAGCGCCATCGAACGCCCACAGACTGCGGATGAGCTCGCTGCGCACCGCGGGATCGGACTCGTTCCACACAGCCATGTAGCGGTCGACGAGGACGATGGCGTCATTAACCCAGGTCATGGGATCACCGTGGCCCGTCGGCAGTGGAGCATCAATTCCCTCACGGGAATCGCGGAGCCATTCATGCTCTGACCCGGATGCGGCGGAGACTCAGGCCCATCAGAACTGCCAGGCCGCGGCGCCGACCAGGCGGCCAGCGATCGAGGTAACGGTATCGCCGGTCCGCGCCACTTCGTCGGCGAAGGCATGCTGCATCTGCCCGGGCCGGCGCCCGGAGGCGACACTGGGTGGATGACGAACGCGGACGCTCGTCGCGGCGGGCGTGACGAGGCGAGCCTGCTCGAGCTGGCCCGGAACGGCAGCGAGCGAGCGTGCGAGGATCTCCTCCAGGCCTACCGGCAGGAGCTGCACGCCCACTGCTACCGGATCCTCGGCTCCGTGCCGGACGCCGAAGATGCCCTGCAGGATGCCTCGCTGCGGGCGTGGCGCGGGCTGCGTGACTTCGAGGGCCGCAGTTCGGTGCGGTCGTGGCTGTACAAGATCGCGACGAATGCGGCGCTGGACATCGCCCGCCGGCGTTCCCGGCGCGAACTCCCCATGACCTACGGCCCCCCGGCCCCGGCCGGCTGGCCTGGGTCGACCCCTACCCTGACCAGGCCTTCCCCTGTGCGCCTGAGTTCGCGTCCCCGGAGGCGCGCTATGAGCAGCGGGAGAGCCTGGAGCTTGCCTTTGTCGCGGCGCTGCAGTACCTGTCGCCGCTGCAGCGGGCCGCGCTCATCCTCCAGGAGGTCCTCGGCTTCTCCAACAAGGAGACGGCTGAGCTGCTGAGCACGACCGTCCCGGCGGTTCAGAGCGCCCTGCAGCGGGCCCGCGCGGCCGTGCGGGACCGCGTACCCGGGCGCAGCCAGCAGGCCACGCTGCGCGCCGCCGGCGACGAGCGGCTCCGCGCGCTGGTGCAGGACTATTGCGACGCGATCGAGCGGGCCGACGTCGACGCGGTCGTCGGCATGCTGACCGCGGACGCGGCCTATGCCATGCCGCCGGTCCTGACCTGGTACCAGGGGCGGCAGGCGATTGCCGGATTCCTGGCCGGCTGGGGATTCCGGGAAACCTGGCGGCGCCTGCCCGCGCGCGCCAGCGGGCAGCTCGCCGCGGGCGGCTACACCTTCGATTCCCGTCGCGGCCGCTGGGTGGCCTCGGCGCTGGACGTGCTCACTCTCGCGCCGGACGGCACCCAGATCGCTCAGGTGACCTGCTTCGTCACGGCCGAGCTGCTCGCCCGCTGGGGTTACGACGATGACCGGTTCACCGGGGCCGCGGTGTTCCCCCGGTTCGGGCTGCCTCCTGAGCTGCCCGCCTGACCGATCAGGCGGAACTCAATCCGGCGAGCCCGATTGGTTGGCCGGTCTCCGGCAGTCATTACATGCATCACTGGCCGGAGGCTCCCGCCTCCGAGCGCGCAAGGAGACGCACATGTACCTGCCCTACAGCATGCAGAACGTCATGTACGAGCAGCAGCTGAGTGACGCGGGACGCGCCGCCATGGGCCGCGGAGCCCCCGCACCGGCGCGGGGCAGCCGCCGCCCGGCCCGCGCGGGCCGCACGCACGAGGGGCATTCCACGCTCGCGGCCAGGTGGCTGGCGAGTCACGTCCAGTCGGCGAAGCCCCGCGCGGCCCGCTTGCCGTGACCCGCCCCGCCCGCGCCCGCCCGGCGCGCGGCCGATCAGATGAGGAGGATCCATGAGCGTACCCGGGAGCGGGCCAGCCGCCCGCCCGCTGACCAATGACGGCCAGCCCCCGACGGTGCTGGCGTGGGAGGAGGGCCGCAACCGCATCGCGGATGCCCGCTATTACTGGCTGGGCACCGCGCACCCGAGCGGCCGGCCCCAGGTCCGGCCGGTCCTCGCGGTATGGGATGGCGCGAAGCTGTACACCACCTCCAGCCCGGGCGCCCGCAAGGCCCGCAACCTCGACGAGGACGGCCGCTGCACCGTCACGGTGACGGCACAGGACATGCACCTGGTGCTTGAAGGGACCGCCAGCCGGGTCACCGACGAGGCGGTCCTGCAGCGGATCGCCCGTGCCTACCGCGCCAAGTACGACTGGCCGGTCACCGTGCAAGACGGCCTGTACGACGCCCCGTACGGCGCCCCCACGGCCGGGCCGCCGCCCTACCGGCTCTACGAGATCCGCCCGTCAACCGTCTTCGCCTTTGTCAACGACGCCAAGCTGGCCGGTGCCGGCAGCACTCGCTGGAGCTTCTGAGCGGGGCGCCTGCAGCATGATGGCATCGCTGCCCGGCGCCGATCGAGATCCTGGAAGTGTGTTGCGGAAGATCACCGCGCGGCGGCTGTAGGCCATCTGGTGTTCGTAGAAGGGCACGGAGAGGTCGCTGCGTACGCTGGTGTCCAGCAAGGAAACCTGGGCGCCCTGGCTGCGGGCTGCGTCCTCGATGGCCAGCATCAGCGCGGTGCCGATCCCCATCTTGCGGAACGCTGCGGACACGGGCAGCACTCCGACCATCAGCCGGTAACGAGACAGGTCCCGCTGAATCTGCCATGCGGCGTCCGGACCCGGGGGCTCGACCACTCCTTCGACGAATCCGGTCACCTGGCCGCCGAGCTCCGCCACAAGCCAGATCTTGCCCGGCGGCCGGGGCCTGGCGAGGGACTGCTCGAACCAGTCATCCAGGCCCGCGGCGCCGGGCACCTGACCGACATCGGGGTCGAGCTCCTCGACGTGACGGCCAGCGTCAGCCCAGGCCGCTGCGCACCCGGACCCGTCGCCGGGCCGGGCATCCCTGATAACCAGCTCCTGATTACGCCCCGATCCGGATGCCGCCACGAAACCATGCTCGCGCCGGACCAGTGCGCCGCCGATGACCCGCGCAATGTAGCAGTGTGTGCGCTTCTCGGGCGACGCCCTTCATGCCGCCGCGCGGGTGAACGTCACGTGCGTGACTCCGCTGGGCGATGAGGTGGCCTCGGCCCGGTAGTCCTTCTCGATGGACTCCAGTCCGTCCCAGAGGCGCACGCCCCGGGCCGAGCAGGATCGCGCCGCCTCGAGCGCCTCGGCCGGCGAGGCGTCGATGAAGTGGAATGTCGTGCCGTCGTCCATCTCGATCGACGAGCGAGGGTGGTGCGTGAGGACGAAAACGGGCGTGTGAAACGGCGGGTTCGGACCCCATGCGCCCTTCCACTCCGGGTCCTCGTGCCATCCGGGGTGGCCGAACTTCCCGGCGCCCATGATCTCGGCGCCGATGCCCGGAGTGAGCTGCTGGGCGAAGGCATTGTCAACGCCGCGGCTGCCGCCGGGAGCCCGTGCGGGTGGCGAACATGCATTCGTTCAGCCGGTACCCGGCGTGACCGAAATGTGCGTCGCGGCCCTGACCCTCTCCGGTGCCGAAACCGTCTAGCGAGATGTCGAAGTTGTGTACGCGGACCAGTGACATGGCTGCTGCTCCTTTGGTAGTCGGGGTCGCACGATCGGCCCCGCGCTCCGGCGCTGTCACGGAGCTGACCCAGCCATCTGGACATCGCCACGGAAAAATATCGGCGGGCAGCAGCGAAGGCGCGACTGACGCCACGCCGACGCTCGCTCTATCGCTGTGCAGCGGGCATGGCCCCGGTGCGGCGCGAGGTCATCCACGCCGTTGCGCTTGCTCGCCGGCACACGGCCGTGACCGCCGGTCGAACCAGCCGCCGGGCACCCACGCCCCTGGTCGAAAGACACGCTGTTTGGCTCCCGGCTGCGGGGTAGTGCATGGCGCCTGCCAATCCGAGGAGCACGTGATGACAGCATCTGAGCCACTGTCTTCTGACCTGGCGGATGAGTCCGCCGACGAGCCGCAGCCAGCGTAAAGGCCGACGTTCACACGATCAAGGAGAGTGCACAGCGGTGACAAACTCGCGCGCGCGGGCCGGGACGGCCCGCGGTGTCCCGGGACGGCGGGCGATCCTGGACGACATCGAGCAGACCCGGGAAACTCTGGGACAGACAGTCGAGGCGCTCACGGCCAAGGCCGACGTCCCGGCGCAGCTCCGCCGCCGGGCGACCGGGGCCGCCGATACCGCCCGGCAACGCTGCCAAGCCGGCCTGGCTGTCGCGCGGCAGCATCCGGAAGTCATTCTCGGCACGATATCCGTGGTCACCTTCACCATGGCAGCATGGCTGATGTCCGCGGAACGACGCGGCCTAGGAGGCTGGCATGGCTGACACGTCTGAGACAGCAGCGGAACTGCGCCTGTCCCGGGTCAAGGCGCTGGGCGAGCGGGACCTGGTCGCCCTCATCACCTACCTGCTGGCCCGCCACCCGGACACATTCCCCGAACTGCTGGACGACGCGCTGAGCACGATCAGCCCCGGCAGCGCGCGGCCCGACGGGCCTGCCGACAGCTAGCCGCGGCGACGTTCACGGCCGCACCTTACCCGGGAAGCCCGGCCACGACGCCCGATCTCCGGGGCGTGAACCCGAGACATCCTCACCCACCGTGATATTTCTCATCGGCAGGTAGTTACTTACGCATCTACCGGGCTGGCTAGCCGGAATCGGACACTCGTGGTGCGTGTTCGACGACGAGTCCATGTCATACGTCGTCAGCGAGTACTACCAGCGAGCCAGCGCATAGTAACGAAACCAGCACGAGCAACGAGAGGCAGTCATGCGAGACGTCATTCTGTACATGTCGATGTCGCTGGACGGCTTCGTCGGCAGCGACCGTGAGCACCCGGGAGTCGCGGTCCCCGAGGGCGCTGAACTGAAGCAGTGGAAGCTCGACCGCATCAGCCGGGCCGGCGCCCACCTCATGGGCCGCATCACGTACCAGCAGATGTCGTCTTACTGGCCGCAGTCCGGCGACCCGTACGCGTCGCCGATGAACGACATCCCAAAGGTCGTGTTCTCGAAGACGCTCAGCGATGCCGAGGCCAGCTGGCCCGAAACCCGGGTCGCGCGGGGCGAGCTCACGACCGAGATCGCCGCCATCAAGGCCGAGCCCCGCCCGGACGTGATCGTCTGGGGTGGTGGCCGGCTGGCCGGCGCGCTCGCCGCGGCCGACCTGATCGACGAGTACCGCCTGCTGGTCCAGCCGCTGGCCCTGGGCCGCGGACAGGCCCTGTTCGACCAGCTGCCAGAATCGCGGCATCTGGACCTCGTCGAGACCACGCCGTTCCCCAGCGGCGTCGTCGTCCACGTCTACCGACGCCAGCGCTCCTGAGGAGGGCGACTCCGTGGGCAGAGTGCAGGCGCAGGCGATCATGTCTCTCGACGGGTACGTCGCCAAGCAGGACAACACCATCGGCCGGTTGCTCGACTGCCTGCAGAACGGCGAGGTCGCGATCCCGGCCCGCGCCGCGGACCTCACCGTCCACCTCAGCCCGCCGAGTTCGGAGCACTGGCGGCGGTGGGTGTCCTCGCTGGGTGCCCTCGTCTGTGGCCGGACGCTGTTCGAGGTGACGGACGGCTGGCAGGGCCGGCACAACCTGGACGTCCCTGTTGTCGTGGTGACGCGCCGGGTGCCGGCGGACTGGGTCGGCGCCCACCCCGACGCGCCGTTCTCTTTCGTGACCGACGGGGTGGAGGCCGCGATCGCACGGGTCCAGGAACTCGCCGACGACGCGGTCGTCGCCGTCACCGGGGGAACGATCGCCCGGCAGGTGGGGCGGGTGGGGCTCGAACCCACGACCGGCGGATTATGACCCGGCCCGAGCACGGCTCGGGCGTGCGGTCACGACCCGGCGGCGTCTGCAGGACCGGTGATGTCGTCGATGGCCCGCATCTCCTCCAGGCTGAGCACTATCGACTGCGCTTCCAGGTTCTCGTGCAGGTGGGCGAGGGAGGTCGTACCCGGAATCGGCAGGGCCTGCGGCGACCCCTGGAGCTGCCAGGCCAGCGCGACCTGCCGGACGCTGGCGCCGTGCGCGGCCGCGATCGGGGGCAGTACCGCGGCGGCCCGCGAGGCGAGCGGCCCGTCCGTGGTTGTCACCGGATGCCACGGGGAGAACACGATCCGGTCTTCCTCGGCCGCGGCCAGGAGATCGGCACCAGGGCGCGCGGTGACGTTGTACAGCGCGGTGACCGCCGTCACGGGCACGATCGACTGCGCGACCCGCAACTGGTCAAGAGTGACGTTCGACAGGCCGACATGGCGGATGAGCCCGGCCTGGCGCAGCTCGGCGAGGACGCCGACCTGCTCCTCGAACGGCGCGTCTGTCGCGCGCCCGCTGTGCAGGTAGTACAGGTCGATGGCCGCCACGCCCAGCCGCCGCGCGCTCATGTGGGCGCTTTGCCGCAGGTAGTTCGGGTTGCCGACGGCACCGAGCGTGCTGTAGTCGAAGCCGCCCCGCACGAAGCCGCCTTTCGTGGCGATGACCAGGCCCTCGGGATAGGGGTGGAGCGCGTCCTTGATGAGGAGCTCGTTGTCGTGCGGGCCGTAGACGTCGGCGGTGTCGATCAGGTTGATGCCGGCCTCGACCACACCGCGCAGCACCCGGATCGCGTGGTCGTGATCCGGGTACGGTCCCCACACCTGGTCGCCCGTGAGCTTCATGGCGCCGTAGCCGATGCGGTTGACGCGCAGCTCGCCGCCGATCGTGATCTGGCCGGGACTGGCCTGAGTGGTCATGGTGCCCTTCCTTGTCCGGAGCGGTAGCGCCGTCTGCCCGATACCGGCAGCGGCCCATGAGCCCGGTCGGCGCCGACGACCGCGAGGTGCCCGCTCACTGGCTCCTATCCTCGCCTGCCGGGCGGCCGGCGCCGAGACCGTTCCCGGCGGAGGAATGCACGATCCTGTCAATCCGGCTAGCATCGCCACCGGAGCCGGAGCCGCCGATCCGTCGGCTCAGAGGGAGGAGCGCCGTGTCAGGACTGGACGCGCTGCGGCACCTCATCAGCCGCCACGCCCGCAACAGCCACGGGCCGACGGTCATCGATGGGCTGACGATCACCGCGACTGACGCACCGACCTCCCCGCGGGCCGGGATCGCCGAGCCATCCATGGGACTCGTCATCCAGGGCGGCAAGCGCACGGTGTCCGGCGACCGGGTGCTCGACTACGCCGCCGGGGAGTTCCTGATCGCCCAGCTCGATCTTCCCGTCGTCGGCCAGGTGACGGCGGCCTCCGCCAGCTGCCCGTTCCTCGGGATCGGCATCCGGATCGACCCCCCGGAGATCGCGGCCATGCTCCTGGAGGCCGGCGCGGCGCTCAACGGCGCGCCCGCCCGCGCGACCGGGATCACCGTCGCGAGCGCGGGCGAGCCGCTCCTCGACGCGCTGGCGCACCTGGCCGGCCTCCTCGACACTCCGCAGGACGCACGGATCCTCGCGCCCCTCTACCGGCGTGAGGTGCTCTGGCGGCTGCTGACCGGGCCGCAGGGCGCGGTCGTTCGCCAGATCGGCCTCGCGGACGGGAACCTCGCCCCCATCACCCGGGCCGTGCGATGGATCCGCGACCATCACGACGACACGATCCGGATCGAGCAGCTCGCCGCGCTCGCCCGGATGAGCGAATCGACATTCCACCGCCACTTCCGGGCGGTCACCCGCATGACACCGATTCAGTACCAGAAAGCCATCCGGCTTCAGGAGGCCCGGCTCGCCCTGGTCTCCGGCGGCCGCGACGTCGCCGAAGTCGCCCACGCGGTCGGCTACGACAGTGCCTCCCAGTTCAGCCGGGAGTACCGCCGCCTCTTCGGCACCCCGCCGGGCCGGGACGCGCAGCGCATCCGCGCGACCAAGAGCGTGCCCGTGCCCTAGCCCGATCCACCCTGCGCCACGCTAGCGTTGGCCGTGATCAAGGGCGCCAGGCCCGCCTTGCCCAGGTCCGCACTTCGGGGCTCGCCCGCCTGCTCACAGGCAGAAGGAGCTTGCCATGTCGGGGTCCCAATGGCACAAGTTCTACAGCTCGACGGTGGCCGCCGCTCCTGAGCTGCTGTTCGAGCTTCTGTCTGATCTGCCGAACTACGGCCGGTGGCTGCCCGCATCAGGCCAGTTCGGCCAGACCACCGATGTCGAGCCCTACCCCGTGGAGCTCGGCAGCCGTTATCACGACGGCAAGCCAGGTCAGTCCGGCAAAGACTGGTGGGGAACGGTCACTGGATTCCAGCCACCCGGCTCGGTCGACTTTCACCACACCATCAGCGTTCGCCAGCTCAGGGCGACGGTCGACGTGCACATCCACTACAGCCTCGAGCCGGACGGCAATGCCACGGGAGCAACCCGGTGGGTAGTCCTGGACATTGCGATGCCAGCCGTCCTCCGCCCGCTCAGGCGGCTGATCACCGCCAGTTTCGACAAGGAGAACGTGCGGACCATGGCCGCGGTCCGGCAGTACGCCGAAGCACACGCGGCCGGGTCATGACCCTGTCGCCGCGAGCCGGCCTACAGCCGGATGGCCGGGACCGCCGTCACGATCGCCTCGAAGATTCCCTGGTCAGACCGCAGTGCCTGCGAGGTCCGCCGCAGCAGGTCGATGTCCACCGCAGCGCTTCGGCAGGTGCTGACCCCCAGGTCCAGCAGCTGTTGCTCGATGCGCCGCCGCAAGCCGCCCGTCGGCTCGGTGAGCAGGCTCCCGGTGAATGTGGCCGCGATCGGTGCCGACAGGCCTGCGCTGGCTAGGGCGGCGCGGCAGACTCCAGCGAGACAGGCGGCCGCCTGGGACAGGATCTCGCCGGCGACCACGTCGCCCGCTTGGTCCGCGGCGAAAACATCGCGAGCGAACTCCGCGACGCACTGCTTCGGGTTGGCCGCTCCGTAGACGAACCGATCAATCTCGACGCCCCCGGTGCGCCGCTCGGCGCGCTCTGTCAGAGCCGTCGCCGGCCCCCGCTCCTCTCGGCGGGCGATGACGGCCCGCAGCGCGTGGCGGCCGATGTCGAATGCGCCGCCGTCGTCTCCGAGCAGGTACTCGTGGGCACCGGCCCGGCTGATGGCGCGGAACCCGCTGCGGGCCGCGACACCCGAGCCTGTTCCGGCGATGACCACCAGCTGGTCGCAGTCGTCGGGCTCGGCGAAGAACAGGGGCACGACATCGTTCATGAGGTAAGTGCGGCCAGGCGGCCGCATCGTCGCCGGCAGGGTCGCGGTCATGATGGCGGCCAGCTCGCTGAGGTAAGTCACGGTGCAGGCCGCGCCCACGGCGAACAGGGCATTGTCGATATCAGTGAACCGGCCTGCCGCCCGGGCGACGTCTGCCAGCACCGAGCGCTGAGACTCCTCCGAGGCGCCGATCCGGTTGAGGGAGGGCAGCCACGCTTCTGCCCACAGTTCTTTGCGGTCGGCCACCATCACCCAGGTATGCGACCCGCCACCTTCCACGAGCAGGGACTTGGCCTCCGGCTGCATCCGCGCCCCCGCCTAGTTGCCTGCTCCCGCGTGGAGCCAGCATCGGGCCTCGTGCTCGGGTCCCGTCTCGGCCCGCGGGGGTGTCGTCGCGCAGACCGCCATCGCGTGCGGGCACCGGGAGCGGAACCGGCAGCCCTGGTCGGCTGCCGCCTCGTGCAGCTCGCCGCTGCGCGCGGCCCGGGCCGCCTGCCGCCCCCGGCGCGCGTCGGCGAGGGCCTGGCGAGATGCTGTCGGGTCGGGCGCGGCGCTGGCCAGGACCTGCGTGTAGGGGTGGGCCGGGTTCAGGATGACGTCGTCGCTCGGGCCGCGCTCCACTACCACCCCGCGGTACATGACCATGATCTCGGCCGAGAAGTGCCGGGCGGTGGCCAGGTCATGCGTGACGTACAGCATGGCCAGGTTCCGGTCGCGCTTGAGCCGGTCCAGCAGGTTGAGGATCTCCAGCCGGATCGACACGTCGAGCATGGACACGGGCTCGTCGGCCAGCAGGACGTTGGGCTCGGTGGCCAGCGCCCGGGCGATGGCCACGCGCTGGCGCTGGCCGCCCGACAGCTCGTGCGGGTGCTTGGCCGCTATCTCCTGCGGCGGGGTCAGGTTGACCGACCGGAGCAGGTCGTGAACCGCGCGCTCCAGGGCCGCGCCGCGCAGCTGCCCGGACCGCAGCAGCAGCGGCCGGGCCAGGTGATGGGCCACCGTGTGCATCGGGTTGAGCGAGGCAAACGGGTCCTGGAAGATGAGCTGCACCTGGTGCCGGTAGGCCCGCAGGGCCCGGCCGTGCCGTCCGGCTGGCCGGCCGTCCAGGCGGATCTGGCCGGACGTCGGCCGCAGCAGCTGCGCCACCGCCCGGACCACCGTCGACTTCCCGCTGCCGCTCTCCCCGACCAGCGCCAGCGTCTGGCCGGCCCGCAGGCTGAACGACAGGTCGTCGACGGCCGTGAGCCGCGCGCCGCCGCGCTGGCCGAACTCCACGGTGAGGTTCGCGACCTCCAGGACGCTCACGCGTCACCGCCGGCCCGGTCGGCGGGTACCGTCCGGGCATCGCTGAGCTCGGCGGGCGGGCCGCCGGCCCGGTACGCGGGGTCGTGCAGGTGGCAGGCGACCTGCCAGCCGGCCGGCCGGCCCGGGCCGGCCGGCCGGCCGGCGGCGGGCCGCAGCGCGGGCCGGACGGCGGCGCACGGATCGAACCGGAAATCGCAGCGCGGCTCGAACGGGCAGCCCGCGAAGGCGTCGCGCAGGTCGGGCGGGTTCCCGGGCACGCCGCGGAGTTCCTGCCGGGCGCCGCGCAGGTCCGGGAACGAGCGAAGCAGGCCGAAGGTGTAGGGGTGGGCGGGGGCGGACCCGGACAGCTCGGCAGGCGCGGACTCGATCACCTCGCCCGCGTACATGACCAGCAGCCGGTCGCTGACCTCGAGCAGCAGCGACAGGTCATGGGTGATGAAGATGACGCTGAATCCGAGTTCCTCGCGCAGCCGCTCGATCTCGTCCAGGATCTCCCGCTGGACCACGACATCCAGGGCCGTGGTCGGCTCGTCCATGATGACGATCTCGGGCTCCAGCGCGAGGGCCATCGCGATCATGGCCCGCTGGCGCATGCCGCCGGACAGCTCGTGCGCGAAGCTGCGGATCCGGGCCGGGGCGATCCCGACCATGTCCAGCAGGTCCCGGGCCCGCCGGTCGCGCGCGTCGTGATCGAGCTGGGGCCGGTGCGCGTCGAAGATGTCGTTGAACTGCCGGGCCAGGGTGGTGACCGGGTTGAGAGCGTTCATCGCGCTCTGGAAGACCATGGCGACCTTATTCCAGCGGAACTCGCGAAGGCTCTCGTCGGCTAGCCCGAGCACGTCGACCGGGGGTCCGCCGGCCGGGTAGAAGGTGATGGACCCGCGGGTCTGGCGGGCGGGCGGCCTGAGCATCCGGGTCAGCGCGTACGCCAGCGTGGACTTCCCGCAGCCGCTCTCGCCGGCGATCCCGAGCACCTCGCCGCGGCGCAGTTCGAGCGTCACGTCACGGACGGCGCGCGTGGGCCGCCGCGCCTCGTACTCGACGCTGATGTTCTCGGCCCGCAGGACCACATCCGCGCCGCTCATGCCGTCCTCCCCGGCCGGCGCGCGCGGCCCGGCCGGGCCGCCCGGTAAACCCGCAGCCGCGGGTTGAGAACCTCGTCCAGGCTGAAGTTGATCAGCGCCAGCCCCATGCCCAGCAGCGCTATGCACAGGCCGGGCGGGATGAACCACCACCATGCCCCGACTGACAGTGCCTCGTCGTTGTAGGCCAGGTTGATCATGTTCCCCCAGGTCAGCAGGGTGGGGTCACCGAGGCCGATGAACGCGAGAGCCGCTTGGGTGAGGATCGCGAAGATCATCGCGAAGATGAAATTGGACACGATGATCGGCAGCTCGTTGGGCAGGATCTCGATGAACACGATCCGCCAGGCCCGCTCGCCGGATGCGCGGGCGGCCAGCACGTACTCGCGGTTGCGCACCGACAGGGTCTGCGCGCGCAGCACCCGGGCGGCCGCGGCCCAGCTCGTCAGGGCGATGATGATGATCAGCGGCGCCAGCCCGCGGGCCTTCACGTCGGCCAGGATCACGATGACCAGCGGCAGGGTCGGGATCACCAGCACGACATTGGACGCCAGGTTCAGCACCTCGTCGATGATTCCGCCCGCGTATCCGCCGCTGATGCCGACGATGACCGAGACCAGGGTGGCCAGCAGCCCGGCGCCCACGCCGATCTCCAGCGAGGCCCGTGCGCTCACCACCAGCTGGGCGAAGACGTCCTGGCCGATCTGCGTCGTGCCCAGCCAGTGGCTGAGTGACGGCGGCGCGAGCTCGGTGTGGCTCAGCCGGTTCGGGCTGCCGGCGAAGAACGGGCCGATGATGCCCAGGAGGGCGAAGAACCCGACCAGGCAGGTCCCGGTGACCAGCCGCGGCGACCGGAAGGCCGTGCGCAGGCCGGACAGGCGCCCGGCGTCCGGGTCGCCCGCTTCCGCCGCCGTCGCGGCGACGACGTTGGTGGCGGTCACCGGGCCAGCCTCGTCCGCGGGTCGATGAAGCCGTGCAGCAGGTCGACCAGCAGGTTGGCTCCCAGCACCGCGAGCGTGATGACCAGGAAGATGCCCTGCATCAGCGGGTAGTCGTTGTTGTTGACCGCCTGCACCAGCTGGTTGCCGATGCCGGGGTAGGAGAAGACGTACTCCATCGCGATGGCCCCGCTGACCACGAACCCGAGTGAGATCGCGAACCCGGAGACGCTGGGCAGCACGGCGTTGCGGGCCGCGTAGCCGATCATGATCCGGCGCGGCCGCAGCCCCCTGGCCTCGGCCGCCACGACGTAGTCGTCGGACAGGGTCGAGACCATCATGTTCCGCATGCCCAGCAGCCAGCCGCCGACCGAGCTGAGCACGATGGTCAGGGCGGGCAGGATCGCGTGCTGCACGGCCGAGGCCAGGAAGGCCGGGCTCCAGCCGGGGCTGAGCTCGGAGTTGGTGTTGTATCCCTGGCCCTGCGGGAAGACGTGCCAGACGTTGCTGGCCAGGAAGTACAGCAGGATCAGCGCGAGCCAGAAGTACGGCATGGCCGTCAGCAGCGTGGTGGCCGGGATGATCGCGTCCAGCCGGGATCCCCGCTTCCAGCCGGCCACCGCGCCGAGCAGGATGCCGAGCGCGAAGCTGAGCACCGTCGCCACGCCGACCAGGATGAGCGTCCAGTAGATGGACTGCGCGATCTGCGTGCTCACCGGGGTGGGGAACTCGCTGATCGACAGGCCGAGCCGCAGGTGGACCAGCCCGTCCAGGTACTGCCCGTACTTCTGGAAGATGTTCCCCGTGCCCAGGCCGAGCAGGCTGGCCAGGACCTTGGCCTCACCGGGCGGGACGGTGCCCGACTGCGACATCCGGCCGATCAGCGCCTCGACCGGGTTGCCGGGGATGAGCTGCGGGAGGAAGAAGTTGATCGTGAGCGCTGCCCAGGCGGCCACGAGGTAGAACGCCAGCTTGCGGACGATATAGCGCACGCCCGGCCTCCCTTCTGCACCGGCGCTGCGCCGGTCGTGCGGCTGCGGCCCGGCTGCCCGGCGGGGGAACGCGGGGGCAGCGATCTCCCCCGCCGGGCAGTGGCCTGCGGCTGTGGCGGTGCTAGCCGCCGGGCGGCCGCTAGCTCACCGGGACGAGCCGGGCGGCGATCCACCCGATGTCGGGCTGGATGTAGACCGCCGGCGCGCCATAGGCATTGGACACCGTCGGGATATTGCTGACGAAGTGGCCGTTGAACTCGATTTCGTCCTGAGACTCCCACATCGGGATGAGCGGCAGGTCCTGGCTGAAGATCTGCTCGATCTTGTAGAAGGCCGGCTTCTGCACGGACGGGTCCGTCGTCCCGGCGATCTGGCTGAGCAGCGAGTCCACCTGGGGATTGCGGTACCGCTCGTAGTTGCCGGCCGTGTCCGCCTTGCCGATCGGCGGCGAGATGGCGCTGTCGAGCAGGGAGTAGTAGTACGACCAGGGATCGGGCGTGTAGCCGAAGCTGTCCATCAGCAACTCGAAGTTGCCGTTGTCCTGGTCGGAGGTGAATGCGGTGTAGGCCTCCTGGTCGATGCTCAGGTTGATCCCGGCGGGCTTGAGCTCCTGCTGGATTATCTGCAGGTCACTGAGGTAGTCGGTGTAGCCGGCCACCATCTTGACGGTGAGGCTGAGGGGCGTGGCGATGCCCGCCTTGGCCAGGATCTGCTTGGCCGCGGCGGCACCGGCGCTGGCGAAGCTCGCGCTGGTGAGGTCCGGGCTGAGGACCGAGTTGTAGTTCGGGGTGATCAGGGCCTCCGGGTTGGAGGCCGGAGCGAAGCCGTCGTAGACGGTGTTGCTGATGTAACTGCGGTTCACTGCGGCGCTGATGGCCTGGCGGACGGCCAGCTTGGTCGTCGGGCCGGTGGCCATGTTAGATACCAGGAACGTCGTGGCCAGCGGGATGTCGCTGACGATGTTCTTGGGATCCTTCGCCACGTACGTCTTCTTGATGTTCGGGATGAACGCGCCCGACCAGTCGAGCTGGCCGGCCTCGATGGCCGCGTTCAGCGTCGTGTTCCCGCTGAAGGCCAGGAACCGGATCGTCTTGAAGTGCGGCAGCCCCGGCAGGTAGTAGTGCGGGTTCGCCGCGAGCTCGAACGCCTGCGGCGTGAACTTGGTGACGGTGTAGGCGCCGGTCCCGACCGGGTGCTGGTTCAGGAACGTCGTGGGGTTCTTGATCGACTGCCAGATGTGCTGGGGCAGGATCTCAACCCGGCCGAGCGCGTAATAGGCATCGGTGTAGGCGGCCTTGGTGAAGTTGATCGTCACGGTGTACGGGCCGGCCGCCGACACGCTGGCCAGTGGCAGGCCGAACTTGTTGAGGGCGGTGCTGTGCAGCGCCTGGTTGAACGTGAAGGCGACGTCCGCGCTGGTGAACGGCTTGCCGTCGGTCCACTTCACGTTGTGCCGGAGCTGCACCGTCAGGGTCTTGCCGCCCGCTGACCACGCATAGCTGGTCCCCAGCCACGGCTCGGTGCTGCCGGCCTTAGCGGTGTCGTAGAAGAACAGCGGCTCGTAGATCATGCCGTTGGTCGCGTCCTCGGCATTGGGCGAGTAGAGGTTGAAGTCATTGGGATAGGCGGTCGCGCCGGTGGCGACGGTGAGCACGCCCGTCGAGCCGGACGCGGATGAGGTCGAGCCGGAACTGCTGCCGTTACTGCTGCCGCCGCAGGCAGCCAGCATGCCGACGGCCGCGACGATGGCGCTCGCGGCAATCGCCCGCACGCGCCAGGGCTTCGAGGACATGACGATTCCCTCTTCTCCTATCGGCCGTGATTCCCAGGCTTGACGGAATGCCTGTGCGGCATCTCCGCGCAGAGCGCGCGAGCTACGCGGAGATGGCCGCTAGTGAAGACGGCGTCGGTGTGTTGTTTTACCGG
Source organism: Streptosporangiaceae bacterium (assembly GCA_036501025.1). GTDB lineage: Bacteria > Actinomycetota > Actinomycetes > Streptosporangiales > Streptosporangiaceae > DASUBV01. The sequence goes on along the minus strand of DASYBB010000096.1, from coordinate 9,805 downwards.
GCGACGGCGGCTCCGATGGCACGGAACCAGGTCTCTGGCGTGGACTGAGCGAAGCACTATACCGGTTAAGTGTCAACCCTTCGGGCCACCCCGGTGAAGGCGGGGCAAGGTATCGTTAAGGTGTCGATCTCATATCGCGGCGGTTGCGTTAGCCGTTCTGGCCAGCTCAGTCCCGGCCGCGCGGGCGGGGGCGGGCGGGTACCCGGGGGGCCGGCCCGGTGCTGCCCCGGAGCGTCAGCACCGGCGGCGCCTCCTCGACGTGGCCGACGGGCGTGCCGTCGGCGGCCTGGGCCAGCAGCCGGGCGGCGTGCGCACCCGAGGCGGCGATGTCCCTGGTCAGGGCGGTGAGCGGCGGATGCACGAATTCGCAGGTCGGGGAGTCATCCCAGGCCACGATGGACAGGTCCGCCGGCACGCTCACCCCGATCCGCTGGGCTTCGCCCAGGCCCGAGACGGCCATCAGGTCGTTGTCGTACAAGATCGCGGTGGGGGGCTGGCCAGAGAGCAGCAGCCGCCGCGTGGCGGCCGCCCCGTTCTCCGCGGTGTAGTCGGCCTCGGTGAGCAGCGCCTCGACTCCGGCCGCCCGTGCGACGGCGGTGAACGCATCGCTGCGGATCTTCGTATGCCAGAGCCGGGTGATGCCCGTGACCCGGGCGATGCGCCGGTGGCCGGCCGCGGCGAGGAACTCGACCACGGCCCTGGTGGCCGCCGCGTCGTCCTGCCAGACCGCCGGGAACGGCCCGGCATGGTCCGGCGGCCCGATCACCACGGCGGGCATTCGCAGTTCCTCGAGGATGGCGACCCGGCGGTCGTCCACCTGGAGGTCGACCAGGAACACGCCGTCCACCCGGCGCTGCGCCCACCACGACCGGTACATCGCGATCTCGGCGTCCTGGTCCTGTGCCACGGTAAACAGCAGTGACGTGTGACCAGCCGAGAGCTCGGCCTGGATGCCCGAGATGAGCTGCATGAAGAACGGCTCCACCCCCAGCGTGCGGGCGGGCCGGTCAATGATGAGCCCGAAGGCGCCCGCCCGGCCGTCGGACAGCGCGCGGGCGGCGCTGTTGGGCTGGAAGCCGATTTCCTCGGCAATCGCGAGAATGCGCTGCCGGGTGGCCGCCGATACGCCGGGCTGCCCGTTGAGCGCGAATGACACCGCGGCCTTGGTCACGCCCGCGCGGCGCGCAATGTCCGCGATGGTCGGACGCTTCACCCCATGCCTCCTGGCGGCCTCTATTGCCCCGCTGCCCGCCCGGCACCGCAGGCCCGGGGCGCCGGCCTCCCGGTTGGACGCGCCATCAGCGTAAGGTAACCGCCCGGCTGCGCCGCTGCCAGTGTAACGACCGCCCAGTCCCACGCCGCGGGCTCGGCGGCGGCCCAGCGAGCGCCCGCCGCGTTCGTCGCGCAGCCCGGCCGACATTGACACTTAACCGGTATAGTGATTCTATCGCACTGTTTCCGTGCGGGGTTCCCTAAACCAGTTCGCCCGTCCCGCCGCAGAGGGGAGATTTCCGCATGCGCAGGAACGCTGTCCGCCTGACCGCCGGCGGCCGGCCCGTGAGCTGGCTCGGCGCTAACTTCTGGTCCCGGACGGGCGGGCCGCTGATGTGGCGCAACTACGACCCGGAGGTGGTCCGCGGCGAGCTGGAGGTGCTGCGCGAGCACGGCCTGTCCGTGACGCGATCGTTCTTCTACTGGCCTGATTTCATGCCGGCGCCCGATCGCATCGATGCGGAGATGACGGACCGGTTCGCCAGCTTTCTCGACCTTCACGCCGAGGCGGGCATGACCACGGTGCCGACCTTCCTGGTCGGCCACATGTCGGGAGAGAACTGGGACCCCGCCTGGCGCGGCGGCCGTGACCTCTACTCCGATGTCTGGATGGTGGCCCGCCAGGCCTGGTTCGCCGGGCAGATGGTGCGGCGGTTTGCCGCGCACGAGGCCGTCTGCGGCTGGCTGGTGTCCAACGAGATGCCGATCTACGGCGGTGAGGCGCCGCGCGAGACGGTCGCGGCCTGGGCCCAGATCATCATCGACGCCGTCCGCGCGGCCGGCGGTACCCAGCCCGTCTCGCTGGGCGACGGCGCGTGGGGAATCGAGGTCAGCGGTCACGACAGCGGTTTCTCGGTCGCCGACAGCGCCCGCCAGTGCGATTTCCTCGGCCCGCACGTCTATCCCGTCGGGACTGATACCGTCCGCCAGCATTACGCCGCCGCCTGGGCGTGCGAGCTGGCCGCGACATTCGGCTCGCCCGTCATCATGGAGGAATTCGGGGTCAGCTCCGATTTCGTCAGCGATGCCAGCGCCGCGCACTATTACCGGCAGGTGCTGCACAACAGCCTGCTGGCCGGCGCTACCGGGTGGCTGGCCTGGAATAACACCGACTACGACAACCTGGCTGACCAGGACCCTTACCGCCATCACGCCTTCGAGATGCATTTCGGCCTGACGGACGGGCAGGGCCGGGCCAAGCCCCAGCTGGCCGAGATGGCGGCGTTCGCGCAGGTCCTGCGCGAGGTGGACATTGCCCGCTGCGGGCGCGCTGACTCCGATGCCGCCCTGGTCGTCCCCTCCTACCTCGACACCCGCTACCCGTTCACGTTCGACGAGGACCGCAGCTACCTGGCTGAGGTGCTCCGGCAGTCCTACGCCTCCGCCCGGCTCGCTGACCTGCCGGTCGCGCTGACGCGGGAGAGCGACGGCATCGGGCACGACGCGCGGCTGTACCTGGTGCCGTCCACCAAGCAGCTGCTCAGCCCCACCTGGCGGGAGCTGGAGGAGCTGGCAGCCGGCGGGGCGGTGGTCTACGTCTCGTACTCCCCCGGCGCGCACCGCGTGCACAGCGGTCCCTGGTACGCCCGGCTGAACCCGATGTTCGGGGTCGAGCACCAGCTCGGCTACGGCGCGCCCGCCCGGGTCGAGGACGAGGAGGTGACCTTCACCCTCGCGCAGGACTTCGGCACGCTGTCGCGGGGCGCGAAGCTCGCATTCCGGGGGGCCGGCTCCGAGCAGAGCCGCACGTACCTGCCGGTCCGACCGGACGGCGCCGAGGTCATCGCCGTCGACGGGCATGACCGGCCCGCGCTGCTGCTGCGCCGCGTGGGCGCAGGCTCGCTGATCCTGTGCACCTATCCGGTCGAGTACCTGGCCGCCGTCAGCCCGGAGGTCAACCCGGACGGGACGAGCACGCTGTACAACGCGCTCGCCATCTACGCCGGGGTGCGCCGCCCGGTAACGGTCGACGATCCGCGCGTAGCCGCCGACGTGCTGGTCCGGTCAGACGGCCGCCGGTTCGCCTGGCTGGTGAGCCACGCCGGTGAGCCAGTCACGGTCAAGCCGCAGCTCAGCGCCGGATCGCGGCTGCGTGCCCTCGATGGCGGGGAGCCGGGCGCGAGCATCACGCTGGCCCCGTTCGGGGTCTCGGTCTTCTCCCTCGAGAGCGGAGCCGGCCAGCCGTAGGGGCCTCGTGTGAGCGGTCTCAGACGGCGACGCGGCCGCCGTCTACCGAAAGCACGACGCCGTGGGTGAATCCCGCTTCCGGCGAGGCCAGGTAGACGATGGCGGCGGCGATCTCCTCCACGGTGCCCAGTCGCCTGGCCGGCGCGAGCGAGGCGAGGTATCCCTGTGCTTCCCGCATTCCCGCCGTGCCCTCGGTGCTGACCGGGCCCGGAGCGACCGCGTTGACGCGGATGCCCTGCGGCCCGAACTCTGCTGACCACGCCTTGGTCAGCAGTTCCAGCGCGGCCTTGGTCGAGCCGTAGAGCGCCATGCCGTCGAGCCCGAACTGGGCGACCATCGTCGAGACGTTGACGATGACTCCGGCGCCGCGCCCGGCCATGTCCGGGGCCAGGGCGGCGGTGAGGAAGTACGGCACCTTGACGTTGAGCGCGAACAGGTCGTCGAACGCGGCCTCGGTCGTGCCGGCGGTGGGACCGAAGGCGCCGGACCCGGCGTTGTTGACGAGGATGTCGACGTGGCCGAGGACAGCCCTGGCCGCGGCGGCCAGCTGGGTTGCCGATGCTGCGTCGCGCAGATCGGCCGGGACGAAATCGGCCCGGCCGCCGGCCGCCCGTATCGCCGCCACCGTCTGATCGCCGCGGGTCTTGTCGCGTCCCGCTGCCGCGACGTGAATCCCGGTCGCGGCGAGGGCGATAGCGGTGGCTCGTCCGATGCCGCTGGTGGCGCCGGTGACCAGCGCGGTGGATGGAGTGAAGGAGCTGTTGGAGGTCATGCGAACCGCTTCCCTAGAATTCTGGCCTGGACAGGCCAATACTGCCCACACGATTTCTGGCTTGTCAAGGCCAGAAACGGTAGGGTGGGGTCATGGCCGCAGCGAACGCGCCCGCCGGGCGCCTCACCCGCAAGGGGCTCGCGACCCGGGCGCGGATCGTGGAAGCCGCGGCAGAGCTGATGTTCCGCCACGGCGTGGCCGGCACCAGCAACGAAGACGTCCTGGCCGCCGCCCAGGTCAGCAACTCGCAGCTCTACCACTACTTCCCCGGCAAGGGCTCGCTCGTGCACGCCGTGATCGAGCACCAGGCCGACACGATCATCGACGGCCAGCGGCCGCTCCTCGACGAGCTGGACTCTCTCGCCGCGTTCCGGCAGTGGCGCGACATGCTCGTCGAGCTGCAACGACAGCGGCACTGCGCGGGCGGCTGCCCGCTCGGATCACTGTCCAGCGAACTCGCCGAGGCCGACGAGCCCGCCCGGACCGCGCTGGCCGCCAGCTTCGACCGCTGGGAAGCCCCGATCCGCGACGGGCTCCGGCGCATGCGCGACCGCGGCGAGCTCCAGGACGACACCAATGTCGACCGGCTCGCGCTCGGGACTCTCGCCGCCCTCCAGGGCGGATTGCTGCTCACCCAGGCCAAACGCGATGTCGGCCCCCTTGAGGCAGCGCTCGACCTCGCGATCAGCCAGATCGGCCATCACCTCAGCTGACGACCCGCAGCTCAAGCCGTCCGACAGGGAACGAGCTTGTCGGCCGCGCAGCGGGATTCCGCAGGCCTCACATGGATGGGATGCGGACGACCGGGCCAGTCTCCGCCGGCTACATGGCAGACGTTGAGCCCCAGGTGCCGGGGAACCATTGTGACGGCGGTGCCGCTACTTCTCGCGGCGGCCATCGGGCTTAGCATCCACGTTCGCTCCGGGCGGCTCGAATCTCGGTGAGCCCTGAACGTGACTCCTCCCTGAGCGCACTTCATGATCTTGAGACAGCCGCGAGCTGGCACCAGACGGTCTTGCCGGTATGAGTGGGCGGCGTACCCCATTGAGCGGCGAGAGCCTCGACGAGGATCATGCCGCGCCCGTGTTCCTCCTCGTCACTGGGATGGAAGATGCACGGGACCCGGCCGTCGGAGTCGGAAACCTCGCTGTAGATCGCAGCGCCCGGCCCTCGTCGAGCCGCTCACTCGCGGTGGCGTAATCGCCGCGGACGAGCTCGCAGACGGCGGGTCACTGCCCGCCGCCGACACCACCTATCGCGGCACCGGCCCGGCCGGCGCCTGACCTCGCGCGGGCACGGGCCGCACAACCCGTCTGCGGCCGTGCCCGCCGCCGTCGGCGACGGCCGGCTGTTAAGGCTTAGTGCTGGTACCAGGGACCCGGCAAAGTCGCGTATTGAAGCTGTGACCTGCGATGTCGTAACAATTAGGTGATGTGCCCGGCGTGTCTGTGAGTGGCGGGCAGGGCCAGGGCGGAACGATGGAAGTTCTCACGCGTGCCATCGCCTGCCACGAGGGACACCCGCCCGCCGATGACATCGGCGCCTATGCCGGCTGCCCGCAGCCAGTACCTGCTCGATCTCCTTGCCCAGGTCCCGGACCCGCGGAAGAGGCGCGGTCGCCGGCATCCGCTGGCGGGCCTGCTCGCCGCCGGGATCGAGGCAGTGATCGCGGGCTCGCGGTCGTTCGCCGCGATCGGGCAGTGGGCCGCTGACGCCGGCCCGGAGGTGCTCGCCGTGCTGGGCGCTGTCCGCGGCGCGGCGGATGAATCGACGTTCCGGCGGGCCTTCGCCCTGGCCAGCCCCGATGCTCTCGACCGGGTCCTGGGCGCCTGGCTGTGGACGCGGGCGGTGCGGACCGGCGGGCGGCTGGTGATCGCCGTTGACGGGAAGACCGTTTGCGGTGCGAGGAACACGGACGGGAAGGCCCCGCACCTGGTCGCGGCCCTGGCGCACGGCATCGGCGCGGTCCTCGGCCAGGTCGCCGTGGACGAGAAGTCCAACGAGATCCCCGCGGTGCGGGAGCTGCTGAAGGCGTTCGCCGGCCTGGCCGGGGCAGTCCTGACGATCGACGCATTATGCCGACGTCGGCATAACGCGTCTTATGCCGATCTGGTCGTTATGCCGATGCCGCCGCCCGGTGTCGTGTCGGTCGTGGCGGCTGGCCGGGCGGCGGCGGCATAATCACAGGGACTCGAGGAACTCCACGAGGGCGTCCGGGGGCTGGTAGCGTCCGGCTTCAACGTCGAGCGGCGCCGTGCGGGCGAGCGCTTTTTCCTTGATGGCGAGGTCGGCGTGAATGTAAATCTGGGTAGTGGCGACCGACTCGTGCCCTAGCCAGAGCGCGATGACGGTGGTGTCGGTTCCGGCGGCCAGCAGTCGCATTGCCGCGGTGTGCCTCAGGACGTGAGGCGAGACCTTCTTCCCTTTCAGGGACGGCTGCGTGCGGGCGGCCGAGGCGGTGTGCCTGGCGACGCGCCGTTCGACTGCGTCGCGGCTCATCGGAGCTCCGGACCGGCTGGGGAACAGGGGGTCTCCCTGCTCGCCCGGGCGCTCTCCGAGCCAGCCGGCGAGCACTTTGGCCGTGGCCGGGGTGAGCGGGGTTATCCGCTGCTTGCGGCCCTTTCCGGTGCAGGTGACATGGGCTCCGGTGCCCAGGAACGCGTCAGCCCTGGTGAGCGAGGTGAGCTCGGAGACCCGCAGCCCGGTCTGGACGGCGAGCGCCAGCATCGCTTGGTCGCGACGGCCGGCCATGGTGGCGGTGTCCGGGGCAGCGAGCAGTGCTGCGGCTTCGGGTTCGGTGAGGTAGGTGACGAGCTTGCGGTCGAATCGCTTGGGCGGGACGGCCATGACGCGCTGGATGACGGCTGCGCACTCGAGGTGGCGGAGGGCCGCGAAGCTGAACAGGGCGTGGATCGCGGCCAGCCGGGCGTTGCGGGTGCGGACGCCGTTCCCGCGGTCGTTTTCCAGGTGGTCGAGGAACGCGCCGATTACCGGGGCGTCAAGGTCGGTGATCTCGAGGCGGGAGGGCTGCTTCCCGGTCTGGCGGGCGGCGAAGGCCAGGAGCAGCCGGAGCGAGTCGCGGTAGGCCGCGATGGTGTGCGGGCTGGCTCTTCGCTGGCGGGTCAGGTAGTCGGTGAAGAACGCCTGGACGGTGGGCGCGAGCGTGGTCATCGTGTTTGCTCTTCCTGGAATGCCTGGAGCCGCCCGGCGGCCAGGGTGAGAAGTTCCGGTGCCGCGGACAGGTAGGCGTAGGTGTGGCGGGGGTCGGCGTGCCCGAGGTAGGTCGACAACCGCGGCAGCATGGCCTGGACGTCGGCCCCGGACCGCTGCCAGCCGAGCAGCGTGGCGACCGCGAACGAGTGGCGGAGGTCGTGAATCCGGGGGCGGCAGGCCGGCGAGCGGGGCTTCAGCCCGGCGCTGGCGGCCAGGTCGCGGAATGTCTCCCAGGTCCGTTCGTAGCGCAGCCGGCAGCCTCGGGCGGTCAGCAGCAGTGCGGGTGCCTGCGGGGCGGGCATGAGCTCGTCGCGGAGCCGCAGGTACTCGTCCAGGCCGGCGACGGCTGTCGGGTGCAGCGGAAGGTGCCTGGATTTCCCGAACTTGGTGCCGCGCACCGTCAGGACGCCGGCTTCGGGATCGTAGTCGCCGCGGTCGAGGCGGATCGCCTCGCCGACCCGCATGCCGGTGACGGCCAGCAGCCGGACCAGGGCCTGGAAGGTCGCGGCCCGGAGCCGGCCGGCCAGCCTCCCGGCCTCCCGGGCCAGGGCCGCGACCTGCTCGTCGGAGTAGAGGTAGGGGACGACGGCCCGGCTGCCGTAAGGGATCAGCCTGCGGGGCGGCACCTGGTGCGCCGGGTCGGCCGCGTTCAGCCAGGCGGCGAAACCGCGGACCGCCGACAGCCGGAGCGCGTGCCACCGGGGCCGCGCTGATCCGGGCAGCGTCGCCCAGGCGAGCGCGTTCTCGGTGGTGACGACTGCTTCCCCGTTCCCGGCGACGAAACGGGCGAACTGGCCGAGCAGCTTCTCGTGCCGTTCCATCTTGAATCCCATGGCGCGGCGGACGGCGAGGTACTCCTCCAGCTTGCCTTCCAGGACGTTCACGCGGTCTCGCCCGGCCAGGGGCGCGCGAGTGCGCGCAGCCCGTCGCAGTCGACCTTGGCGTATATGGCGGTCGTGAGCGTCCGGCGGTGGCGCAGGACCTGGCCGATTTCCTCCAGCGAGGCGCCGCCGCCGAGCATGCCGGCGGCGGCGGTGTGGCGCAGGCGGTGCGCGAAGACGGTTCCCAGGCCGCAGCGCTGCGATGCGCGGGCCGCGACCTGCGTGACTGCCCCGCGGGTCAGCGGGCGGTGCGGGGCCCGGACCCCGGCGAATGCTTCCCGGCCCCGGGCCCGGGCCGGACGGCCGTCGCTCAGGCAGGACGCCAGTGCCTCGCCGGCGTCGGGCGGCAGGGGCAGCCGCTCGTGCCGGCTTCCCTTGCCGCGCACCGTGATCTCGCCCGCCCGCCAGTCGATGTCGTCCAGCAGCAGCCCGGCGGCCTCGCCCGCCCGCAGCCCCGTGCGGGCGAGAAGCAGCAGGACCGCCCGGTCACGGCGCCCGGTGACAGTGGCCAGGTCGCATGACGCCACCATGCGGGCCGTCTCTTCTTGCGTCAGGTGCCGGGGAAGGCCGGCCAGCTTCCAGCCGGCCGCGGCCGGGACGGCGCCCGCCAGCGGTGACGCGGTGATGCCGCGCAGGTGCAGGAACCGCAGCAGCGACCGCAGCGCCGTCCCGGTGTGCTGGACCTGCGCCGGCGACACGCTGCGGGCACGGTCCAGGACGAACGCCTGCACGTCAGCCGCGGTCAGCGATCCCAGGTCCCTGAGGCCACCGTCCCCGATTCTCCCGGCCAGGAACGGCCGGACCAGGACGGCCGCGTGCCCGATGGTCTCCGCTGCAAGCCCGCGCTCGGCGCGAAGGTAGGACGCGTACTCGGCGATCGCCTCTTCCGCCGGCCCGGCCGGCCGGGCCGGCTTCTCCGGCGGCACGGCCCCGGTTTCCCGGAGGTACTCCGTCAGCGGGCGCAGGGCCAGCATCGACAGCCCGGTGCGGTGCCCGGCCGCCCGCCGGCCGGCGATGAACTCCGCCAGCAGCGGCGTGCCCAGGTCCGCGCTGGCCTCCCCGCGCTCGCCCAGCCAGCAGCTGAGGTCAGCCATCAGACGCAGGTGGACCGCGCGCATCCGCCTGGAGTAGCCGGCCGTCTCGAGCCAGGCACTGAAGCCCTCCCGGGACGCAGACAACGGCCCCGTAACCCGAACTAGGTCAGGATTAAGCACTGTTCATCCCTTCATCGATGAAAGGGATGATTATGCAGACCTCACGGCCCGCCTCCCGGGCGAACGCTGACGTCTCCCGACGCAGGCCGGCATAACGACCAGGTCCGCATAAGACGCGATGCACACGCAGCATGACACCGCGCAGGTCATCCTGGGCCGGGGCGCCGACTACGTGATGACCGTCAAGGCCAATATGCCGGCCCTGCATAAGCAGCTGAAGAAGCTGCCCTGGGCCGCCGTCCCCGCTGTCTCGGCCGTGAGCACGG
>DASYBB010000095.1:0-64846 GCA_036501025.1 Streptosporangiaceae bacterium | reverse complement strand
GCGCCCTCCGCTTGCCCGTCGCTGGCCCGCACGCTGGAGGAGCAGTGGAAGCGCGCTGCCCGGCGGATCAGGATCCGGCGGGCAGGTGAGCCTCTTCGGAACTGGCCTGAGCGCGAGCTTGCGGCCGGCCTGACGCGCGTGCGGGCCCGGTCCGGCCGAGGCTGGCGGCGTGGTTCACCAGCGCGGCCAGGACCGAGTCGAACGGCGCCGGGCTCCGCAGCGCCCGGGCCGTGACCAGCGCGCCCTCGACCCCGGACACGACGGCCTCGGCGAGCTCCCGCGCGCCGGCCCGGCCCATGCCGAGGAAGCCGAGCTGGAAGGCCAGGCTCTCGATGATCACGGAGAACGCCGCGCTGACGGCGCTGGCGAGCAGGTCGGACTCCCGCGCGCCCTCCAGCACGAGCGGCGCGATCGTGCAGCCCTCGGTGTAGCCGCTGCGGACGAGGTTCTCGCGGGTCCGGGTGACGTAGGCGGTGACCAGCTCGGGGGCCGAGGCTGCCCCCTCGGCGTCGCGCTCGATCAGGGCGGCCTGGTCCAGCGCGAAGGCCTGGACCGCCTCGGCGGCCAGCTGCGTCTTACCGCCCGGGAAGTGGAAGTACACCGAGCCCCGCGGCGCCGCGCTGAGCTCCAGCACGTCGGACATCGCGGTCGCGTGGTAGCCGCGCTCGCGGATGAGCTGCCGGGCCGCCGTGACCATCTTCAGCTTCGCGTCCGACCGCTGCCCCATGCCGCATCCTCTCCCGCCTCGCTTGACAGGTATGTCGTACGACATAGTATGGGAATCAGTTGCGATGAGCAAGGCCGATAAATCCACTGGTGCAGCCGCTACGCAACGCGTGGTGACGAAGCTCCGCGAGAGCCAGCTAGATATGCTGATCGGCATATCTAACGAGGGTAACGCGGCGACTGTGCTGCCCGGGCCCGGCCCGGCTGACCGGAAGGACCGCCATGTCATCCGCCAGCGCCAACCGCACGCAGCCGACCTACAGCAAGGCCGAGCTGATCGACGCCGTGACCGAGCTGTTCACGGCCAACGACCGGGCCCGCATCGTGCCCATGCTGCCCGAGACGTTCGTCCTCAAGATCCCGGCGACCCTGCCCTACGGGGGCTCGTTCCGGGGGCCGGGGGAGTTCGACCGCTTCTTCGCGCGGATCTACGACAACCAGGAGTTCTGGGCCACCTTCCGGACCGAGCTGGCCGTGGGCCGCGTCCTCGACGCGGGCGACTACCTCGTGGCGCCGCTGCAGGTCACCGCGCGCCCCAAGTCGTCGGCCGAGACCGTCACCGTCGAGAACCTCTGGCTGTTCGAGATCGCCGACGGCAGCTTCGTCCGGGCCCAGCTCTACGCTGATACCGCCGCCGCGAGCAAGGTCGGCAGCTGAGCCCCGGCAGGACCCTCAGAACTTGGCGACGGCCGGGATGACGCGCTCGGCCATCAGGTCGAGCGGCGTCAGGGAGCCCGCGCCGATGAGGGTGCCGTGCGCGACCTCGATGCCGAGCTCGGACAGCTCGTGCAGGTGCTCGATGACCTGGCTCACGTGCTCGCCGTTCGCGCCGAGGTTGAACCGGAGCTGGGCGGTCTTCTCGATCGTGTCGTAGTCGCGGCCCTCGGCCTCGCAGTGGCCGCGCAGCACGTCCAGCTTGTGGCCCAGCTCGGGGGTGTCGTAGAGGTTGCACGCGTCGGCGTAGCGGGCGACCAGCCGCAGCGTCTTCCGCTCGCCGGAGCCGCCGATGAGGATGGGCGGGTGCGGCCGGCTGACCGCCTGCGGCGAGTTGAGGGTGCGCCCCAGGTGGTAGTGCTCCCCGTCGAACGGCCCCTGGTCATCGCTCCACATCTGCCGGACGATGCGCAGCGCCTCCTCCAGCCGCTCGAAGCGCTCGGCCAGCGGGGGGAAGAACAGGCCCAGGCCGCGGGACTCCTCCTCGTTCCAGGCGGCCCCGATGCCGAGCATCGCCCGGCCGCCCGACAGGACGTCGAGGGTCGTGACCGACTTGGCCAGCAGGCCGGGGTCGCGGTAGACGACGGCGGTGACCACGGTCAGCAGCTTCACCCGGTCGGTGCGGGCGGCCAGCCAGCCCAGCGTGGTGTAGGCCTCGAGCATCTCGTGCTCGGGCGGCCCGATGGTGGCGATCTGCCACACGTGATCCATGACGCTGATCCGGTCGACGCCCGCGTCCTCCGCGCGGCGCGCGATCTCGCCCAGCCGCTGCGGCAGCGCCGGGACGCCGCCGTCCCAGGTGAAGTCCGAGATGTGCAGGCCTATCTTCATCGGCGCGCCCTTCAGGGGAGGCAGGACCAGGACGGCCCCACGATCTCACGCCGGGCGCCGCTCCCGGCCGCCGGGCGCCGGCCGCCGCCGGGCCGTGCCGCCGCGCCCCCGCCTGCTCGCCGCCCGGCCTTCAGCGTCCCCCCGGCTGCCGGGTCTACGATCTCGCGAATGGCGATCTCGGAGTACGTGGCCAACCTCCGCAAGCACGTGGGCACGGACCTGCTCATGCTGCCGAGCGCCTGTGCCGTCGTCGTTGACGATGGCGGACGCATCCTGCTGGGCCGCCGGGCCGATACCGGGACGTGGTCCCTGCCAGGGGGAGCGATCGATCCGGGCGAGCAGCCGGCCGATGCGGCGGTGCGCGAGGTATACGAGGAAACCGGCGTCCGCATCGCCGTTGAGCGCCTTGCCGGGGTGGCCCTTCGCGAGGTCACCTACCCCCACGGCGACGTCTGCCAGTACCTGACAGTGTGGTTCCGCTGCACGGCGACCGGAGGTCGCGCTGTCGTCAATGACGAGGAGTCCTCGGCAGTTGGCTGGTACCGCCCCGAGGAGCTGCCCGACCTCGATGCCGTCGACCGGCTCCGCATCGAGACTGCTCTTGACGACGATGCGCCGGCCTGGTTCGCCGCACCCGGACGAACCAGGACCTAGTCGCCTGCGCTGGCCGGTGCCAGCTGACGGATGCGGGTTGCTGGCCGGGATGGCTGGTTGCAGACTTGCGTGGTGGGCCAGCTCAGGGGCGACCGGTGAGCCAGGGGCCGCGGGGTGAGCCAGTCATCCGGACCCCTGACCGGCGCCTGCGGGTGTTCGTGAGTTCCACGCTCGGCGAGCTGGCCGACGAGCGGCGGGCCGTCGCGCGCGCGATCGAGGCGCTGCGCCTGACCCCGGTGATGTTTGAGCTCGGGGCCCGGCCGTACCCGCCGCGGGAGGTGTACCAGCAGTACCTGGCGCAAAGCGACGTGTTCATCGGGCTGTACTGGCAGCAGTACGGGCAGCCCGCCCCGGGCATGCAGGTCTCCGGCCTGGAGGAGGAGTTCGACCTGTCCGGCGCGCTGCCCCGGCTGCTGTACGTCAAGGCGCCGGCGGCCGGCCGCGACCCTCGCCTGGGCGATCTGCTGGCCCGCATCCAGGATGACGCCTCGGCGTCTTACCGGCATTTCCGCACCCCCGCCGAGCTGGGCCGGCTGGTGCGTGATGACCTGGCGGTGCTGCTGAGCGAGCGGTTCGCCGCCGCCGGCCGGGCCGCGGCCGCGGTGCCGTCGCCGGCCCGCGCCCAGGGCCCCCGCCCGCTGCCGGTGAGCACGACGTCGCTGCTGGGGCGGGACGAGGCCATCGGCGAGGTGGTCCGGCTGGTCGAGCACCCTGAGGTGCGCCTGGTGACCTTGACCGGGCCGGGCGGGGTCGGCAAGACCCGGCTGGCGGTGGCGGCGGGCGAGCGGCTGCGAGACCGGTTCGGCGCGGGCACCGCCTTCGTGCCGCTGGATGCCGTCACCGACTCGGGGCAGGTCCTGGCGGCCATCGGCCGGGCCGCGGGCGCCGACCTGGCCGGTGTCGGCGCGCCGCTGGAGGCGCTGGCCGAGACGTTCGGCGACGGCGCGTGGCTGCTGATCCTGGACAACCTGGAGCAGGTGATCCAGGCCGCCCCGGACCTGGGCGAGCTGCTGGCCCGCTGCCCGGGGACGGCGATGCTGGCCACCAGCCGCACGGTGCTGGGGCTGCGCGCCGAGCGGGAGTACCCGGTGCCGCCGCTGGCGTTGCCGGCAGGTCCGGGCACCGCCCCGATCGCGGAGCTGGCGGCCTCGCCCGCGGTGGCGCTGTTCGTGGACCGGGCCCGCGCGGTGCGCCCCGGCTTCGCCCTCACCGATGGCAACGCGGCGGCGGTGGCGGAGATCTGCCGCCGGCTCGAGGGGGTTCCGCTGGCGATCGAGCTGGCCGCCGCGCGCACCCGGCTGCTGGACCCGGCCGCGCTGCTGGACCGGCTGGCCGCCTCACTGGACGCGCTGGGCACCGGCCCGGTGGACGTGCCCGAGCGCCAGCGCACGCTGCGGGCCACGGTGGAATGGAGCGTGGGCCTGCTGACCGGCGACGAGCGGTCGCTGCTGGCGGTGGCCGCGGTGTTCACCGGCGGCTGGACCATCCAGGCCGCTTCCGCGGTGGCGGGCCTGGAGGAGGACCGGGTGCTCGAGCTGTCCGAGGCGCTGGCCCGGCACAGCCTGGTCTACCTGGACAGCACCGAGCTCGGGCCCCGGACGCGGATGCTGGAGACCGTCCGTGAGTTCGTCGCCGAGCGGCTGGCGGCCCGGCCCGACAGCACCGAGGTCGGCCGGCGGCACGCCGGCTACTACCGGGCGCTGGCTGAGCAGGCGGACCGGCCGCTGCGCGGTACCGGCTGGAGCGAGTGGATGGAGCGGCTGCAGGCCGAGGCGGGCAACCTGGCCGCCGCGGTGCGCTGGTACCTGTCCCACGACCGCGGGCCGCTGCCGCACCTGTTCCGGGTCCTGTACCTGTTCTGGTCGGAGCAGGACCTCGGGCGCGAGGCCTGGTCCTTCGTGGAGCAGCTGCTGCCCGGCTCTGGCGCGCTGGACCCGCAGGCCGGGGCCGAGCTGGCCTGGGCGGCAGCGGTGCTCGCCGGCGACACCGGGGACGACGCGGCGGCGCTGGCGGCCCGCCAGCGCCTGGCGCCGCTGCTGCCAGGGATCCGGGATCCCTTCCTGCACGCGGTGGCCCGGCTGGCGATGGCGTGGACCTTGCCGATCACCGGCGACTATGACGGGGCGCTGCGGGAGGCGGCCTCCGCGCTGGAGGAGCTGCGCGGCCAGGACGAGCCTGTCTTCATGGCGATGGCCGCGTACACCATCGGCTCGGCGGACACGGCGCTGGGCCGCTACGATGACGCGCTGCGACACCTGCGTGCGGCGCGTGACCTGGCGGGGCGGGCCGGCGGTGACTGGCTCGCCGCGGGCCCCCGGGTGCAGCTGGGCATCCTGGACGTCCTGCGGGGCAGGTCCGATGAGGCCAGGACACTGCTGGAGGAGGCGCTGGACCGGAGCCTGGCGACCCGCAGCACCCCGTTCGTGACCCTGTGCCTGGCCGGGTACGCCCAGCTGGCGCTCGCAGACGGTGACCCGGGCCGGGCGGCGCTGCTGGAAGGCGCGGCCGAGGGCCTGCGCCGGCGGGTCGGCCTGTCGGCCTGGCCGCACCTGCGGCGGGTGGAGGGCGAGCTGGTGGCCCAGGTCCGCCAGAGGCTGGGCACGGGCCATTTCGATCAGGCGTTCTCCGCCGGCTCCGCGCTGACTCAGCGGGAGGCGGTAGCCGTCGTCCGGGACCAGCGGAGCTGAAGACTTCTCAGGCAATCCAGTCGAAGGACATGCCGGACGCAAACCGTTTTCATCGCCATTCGGGACTGGCCGGCTGTCAAGGCGCCCCGCCGCAGCTATTCGCGCCGGCCGCAGCCGTAGGGCAGCTGATGCGCCTGGAGCGCCGAGCCGCCCCCGCGCCTCGCGCGGGCTCTCGCGGGTCCCGCCGCTGAGTCCCGATCCCTTCGTTACTACAGTTTGTAGGAGGCGTGTCCTGGATCCTCGCTGAGGATCCGGCCCAGCCTCGGTAAAGTGGCGGGCGGGCCGCCAGGAGCCGGGCCTGCATCCCCGGCAGGAGCGAAGGACGGCGGATGCCATGCCCGGCATGAACAGTGGCCTGGACCCCAGCAACCCCATCGTGGTGGCGGCGTTCCGGGCTGCGCTGCTGCACCAGGGGATCGCTGCCCTGGTCGTGTTCGGGGTCCTGTCGCTGGCCTGGGTGGCCGCCCGCGACTGGCGCCGGGCCGAGGCCGCGGCGGCGGCCGCCGGCGGGCCCGCGGAGCCGGCCTGGCGCCGGGTGCTCCGCATCGGGTTCGGGCTGCTGTGGCTGTTCGACGGCATCCTGCAGGCCCAGCCCGCCATGGCCGTGGGCCTCCCGTCGCAGGTCATCGAGCCCGCCGCGCAGACCTCGCCGCACTGGGTCCAGCACCTGGTCAACTGGGGCGGCACGACCTGGTCGTATCACCCGGTGGAGGCCGGCGCGGCCGCGGTATGGATCCAGATCGGGATCGGCCTGTGGCTGCTGTTCGCCGCCCGCGGGCCGCTATCGCGGCTGGCCGGCCTGGCCAGCGTGGCCTGGGGCCTGGTCGTGTGGGCCTTCGGCGAGGCGTTCGGCGGGATCTTCGCGCCGGGCCTGAGCTGGCTCACCGGAGCGCCCGGCGGCGTGCTCTATTACTGCGTCGCGGGCGCGCTGATCGCCCTGCCGGCGCGGCTGTGGCTCAGCCCCCGGCTGGGGCGGCTGCTGCTCGGCGGCACGGGCGTGTTCCTGGCCGGGATGGCCGTCCTGCAGGCGTGGCCGGGCCGCGGGTTCTGGCAGGGCTCGCTGCGCGGCCAGCCCGGCTCGCTGACCTCGATGGTCCAGGACATGGCCGGCACCTCGCAGCCGTCCGCGCTGGCCGCGCTGGTCACCCGGTTCGGCTCCGTCGTCACCGCGCACGGCTTCGCGGTCAACCTAGTCGCGGTCGCGGCGCTGGCCGTCCTCGGCGCGGCGCTGACCGCGGCCGGCGCGGCCGGGCCGGGGGCCTGGCTCGCGCGGCGGCCCGGCGGGTTGCTGCGCGCCGCGGTCATCGCCCTCGGCGTGCTGTGCGTTGCCGACTGGGTGCTGGTCCAGGACCTCGGCTTTTTCGGCGGCCTGGGCACCGACCCCAACAGCATGCTCGCGGTGCTGCTGGTGGCCGTCGCCGGCTACCTCGCCCTGACCCGCGCGGCAGCGGCCCTCCCGGCCCCGCAGCCGGCCCGCCCGGCCCCGCGGCCGCCAGCTGCGTGGCGGTCGCGGCTGCGGCCCGCGGCGCTGCCAGGGGCGGTCGCGGCAGCCAGTGTCCGCACCGTGCTGTCGGCCAGCGCGATCGGCGTCATCGCGCTGGGCGCGGTCCCGATGGTCGCGGCCCAGGCCAGCCCGGTCGCCTCGCCGATCCTGGCCGAGTCGATCGACGGCAACAGCGCGCCGCTGAACTCGCCCGCCCCCGGCTTCGCGCTGACCGACCAGAACGGCCACCCGGTCAGCCTGGCCAGCCTGCGGGGCAAGGCCGTGCTGCTGGCGTTCCTGGACCCGGTGTGCATCACCGACTGCCCGCTGGAGGCGCAGGAGTTCCGCCAGGCCGGCCAGCAGCTCGGTGCGCAGGCCCGCCACGTCGAGCTGGTCGCCGTCAACCTCAACCCCCTGTACAACAGCACCGCCTACACCCGGGCGTTCGACCGGGAGGAGCAGCTGGCCGGCCTGCCCAACTGGCTGTTCCTGACCGGAAGCCCGGCCCAGCTGCAGGCCGTCTGGAAGCACTACGGCATCGCGTCGCAGAACCTGCCGGCCGGCTCGATGCTCGGCCACAGCGACGCCGCCTTCGTCATCGGCCCTGACGGCCACCTGCGCCAGGAGCTGAACTTCGACCCCGGCCCGGGCACCGCGGCGACCCAGTCGTCGTTCGCCACCGAGCTCGCCGTCGCCGCGCGGCAGGCCATCGCCTCATGAGCGCCCTATTCGCCGGAACGCTGGCCCGCCCTGCCACCCCCGCCCGCATGGCGGCGGCCGCCCTGGCTGCGGTCATCTGCGCCGGCGCTGCGCTGGCCGGCTGCGGCAGCGCGGCCCGCCCGGCCGCGGCACGGCCCGCGGCCGCGGTGTCCCTGCCGCTCGCGACCTCGCTGACCGCAGGCCCGGTGACCTGGGCGGTCGTCCCGATGGGCTCGGCCGCCCCCGGCCCGAACCAGTTCTGGCAGCTGTTCCTGCTGGCCGCCGGCGCCACCCGCTGGGCACTGGAAACGCCGCCGGAAATCGCCACCAACGGCGCCCTGGCCGCGGCCCCCGCGGCCGGCCCGGCGCTGGTCGCGGGCGTGCACTCCACCCTGGGCCTGGCCTTCTCCCCGGTCACCGCCACCGCCGACGGCGGCCGGACCTGGTCGGCGGGCACCCCCGACCCGGGCCTGGCCCGGGTGCCCGACGCGCTCGCCGCCGCGCCGGACGGCACCGGGCTGATCGCCCTGGACCAGGGCCGCGCCGGCGGCTCAGCTGCCGCGACGGCCAGTTCGGCGAAGGCCAGCTCATGGTCCCCGCTGACGACCACCAGGAAGCTGGCCGCCACCCCGGCCGGCCGGGCCTGCGGGCTGACCGCCCTCACCGCCGCCGCGTTCTCCCCGGCCGGGACCCCGGCCCTGGGGGGCACCTGCCGTCACCCCGGCGTGGCCGGGATCTTCACCGAGCAGTCCGGCACCTGGCTGGCGGCCGGCCCGTCGCTCCCGGCAGCGCTGCACGGCGCGACCATCCAGGTGCTCCGGCTGACCCGGACCGGCAGCCGCCTGACCGCGCTCCTTCAGGCGGGGACCGGGCGCGCGGCGTCCCTGGCCGCGGCGTGGACCGCTGACGGCCGGGCCTGGACGGTGTCGCCGCCGCTGCCGCTGGACGGCGCGGCCGTCCTATCCAGCTCATTCGGCGGTAACGGCGCCGCGGCGGTCGCGCTGGCCGGCCGCCGCGCCGCGATGCTGGCGGGGCCGGGCGGATCGTGGCAGCCGCTGCCCGAGCTCCCGGCCGCCCCGCACGTCACGCTCGCCCTGGCCGCCGGCGGTCCCGTCATGGCGCTGGCGACCGACCGCAGCGTCCTGACCGTCTGGCGGCTCGCGGCCAGCGCCTGGACCAGGTCGCAGACGACGACCGTGCCCATCCAGTACGGCTCCTCGTCCTGACCGCCGCGCATTGCTACGCGCTGTAGTATTTCGGGGTGCAGACACAGGCAGCGGCGGGCCGGGTACCCCGTGCCGGGCGGCGCGCGGTCCGGCGGGCCGCGCTCGCGGTGACGGTGCCGGCGGTGCTGCTCGCGTCCGGGTGCGGCGGGTCGGCGCCCCCGGCCGGGGCGCTGTCCGGCGGCCCGCGGGTGGCGGTCCTGGCGAAGTCGGTCCGCGGGCTCGGCACGGTCATCGTCAGCTCGGGCGGCTACGTCCTGTACGTGTTCGCCCCGGACAACCGGCGGCTGGTGACCTGCACGGGCCTGTGCGCGGCGACGTGGCCGCCGGTGCGGCTGCCGGCCAGCGCCACGCTCGCGGCAGGACCCGGGGTGAAGGCGTCGCTGCTGGGCTCGGACCCCGACCCGGCCGGCGGGCGCCGGGTGCTGACCTACGGCGGGTGGCCGCTGTACGGCTACACCGGTGACGTCACGCCCGGCCAGTACACCGGCCAGGGCATCGACCTGAACGGCGGCGCCTGGTACGCCATCCGCCCGTCCGGCCAGCCCATCAAGATGGAGCTCCCGTGACCGGCAGCCCGGTATCCGGCGGGGCGGTGTCCGGCACCCCGGCACATGGAGGCCCGGCGTCCGGCGCGCCGGCTGACCCTGACCGGGCGCCGGCCGGCCCGGCCCCCGCCGCCCGGCTGCCGCGCCGGGCGCTGCTGCTGGGCGCCGGCGGGCTCGCCGCCGGCGGCGCCGCCGGGGCCGCCATCGCGCTGGCCGCCGCGCCAGGCGGGGCGGCCGCCGGCCAGCTGGACGCGGTGGCCGCGCAGGTCCCGCCGACCGAGGACCTGATGCAGGAGCACGGCCTGCTCGTCCGGCTGGTGCTGGCCTACCGGGAGGGCATCCGCCGCGCGGCGGCCGGCGAGCCGCTGCCCGCCGCGCCCCTGCACGACGCTGCCCTGATCATCCACGACTACATCGAGGCTTTCCACGAGCCGCTGGAGGAGGGCTACATCTTCCCCCGGCTGGCCCGGTCGCCCCAGCTCGGCGGCACGGTCACCACCCTGCTCCTCCAGCACGCCCGCGGCCGGCAGCAGACCCAGCTCATCCTGGCGGACACCACGCCGCCGGCCGCGGTCGTCGCGCCCGCCGCCCGGCCCCGGCTCCCCGCGGCCATGACCGCGTTCGTCGCCATGTACGAGCCGCACGAGGCCCGCGAGGACACCGTCATCTACCCCGCCTTCCGCGCGGCGGTCTCGCCACGGGAGATCGTCCAGCTCGGCGCGCATTTTGCTGACCTGGAGCGGCAGCAGTTCGGCCCGGACGGGTTCACCGCCATGCTCGGCCGGGTGGACCGCATCGAGCAGGCCCTCGGCATCTACGACCTGGCCCAGTTCACCCCGCCCGACGTCGCCCAGCCCGGCTGACCCGGCGGCCGGCCAGGCGGGGGCGGGTGGTCAGGAGCGGCTGGCTGCTTCCTGCGCGGGCATGGCCGGCGATTCCCGCGGCCGCCGCCGCGTCCGCACGAGCGGCCAGTAGGCGGCGGAGAGCAGGATGAGCAGCGGGCCGGTGTTCGGGTCGGTCGCCTGGCCGGTGGCAATCTCCCCGAGGCTCTGCCCCAGCAGCCAGATGGCGGCCGCGGTGATCACGGCCAGCACCAGGGCGGGCCGGGTCGCGCCGGGCACGAAGACGCCGGCCGCGATGATCGCGAACAGGACCGCCAGGCCGATGGTCACGGCGCTGCTGTGGGTGCCGATCAGCGAGCCGGCGCCGCGCTCGGCGCCGGCGATCCAGCCGGGCTCCCCGTCGCCCCCGCCGGTGATCGTGGCGCGCAGCGCCCCGGCCGCCCGGTTGGCCGCCAGGAGCAGGAAGTACGCGCCGCTGCCCCACAGGGCCAGCCACGCGATCCGGGCCCAGCGCCCGCCCAGGGGGCTGCCGGCGGCGACGCTGGTGCCGTCTGCGGCGGGGGAGCGCGGGGGCCAGGCCAGGACGGCGACCAGCGCGTACAGCAGGGCTCCACCCGGCGCTCCCGTGATCGGTGATGCGCTGCTGGTCAGGACCCCGCCCAGGCCCTCGCCCAGCCACCAGATCAGCAGCCCCCAGATGATGCTGCCGGTCAGGGCGGCCCTGATCGTGGGCCGCCACAGCAGCCCGACGGCGATGGCCAGCTGGATCGTGGCGAACAGGGCATTGAACGCAACCTCGTTGTGCAGCATCAGCTGCCCTGCGAACACGACCGGATGGGCCACGAAGCCGGGGCTGCCCGCGCCGGCGGGCTCGATGACCTGGGTCGGGAACGCCCGGGTGAACATGTACGGCTGGTACTGCAGCGCCGCGTCCAGCAGCCAGATCACGCCGAGGGCGACCTGGACCCAGCGCCGGGCCCCGTGCGACTCGCGGTCCGCGGCCCAGGCCGCGGCACGGCGCCAGGCCGCAGGCGCCCCGGTCGCGGCGGGATCCTGGCTGGCTGCGGGCGGCCCTGCGCCCCCGGCGGCCGGAGCTCGCGAGTCTGCCATGACGTATCCCCCCAGGTCGATGCCGGCCAGTGCCTGCCTGGCCGGATGAAGCGTCCCCCGGCTTCCCGCAGCGGGCCGCCAGGGCTGATCTGTGCCGACTCGTGTTCGCAGCCCCTGGGCCGGCGGTTCGCATGCGGTCACCTCGTCCCGCGCCCGGTCACGTCGGCGCGAGGCCGGTCACGTCGGCGCGAGGTTACTGCTGCGGCCGGCGTTCCTGCAGGCAGCCGGGCATTCCTGCGGGTTTGGACCAGGCGTGCGTCAGGGCGCGCCGGGAGCGGTGACGGTGGCCAGGATCGTGATGCGTCCCGCGCGGCGGAAGTTCAGGATCAGCGGCACCCGCTGCCCGGCTCGCAGCCCCGAGGCGCCGGCCAGGACGAGATCGCGGCCGAAGGGGGTGAGGGTGACGGTGCCGCGGGCGGGTATCACCAGGCTCCCCGCCGCCGGGCCCGCACTGCTCCGGGACAGGGTGACCTGCCGCGCGGCCGGGCTGCTGGCTCCGGTCAGGTCATCGGGAACGCCGGAGAGGTTGCGGATGGTGAGGTAGGCCGCCGCACGGCCGGGGGAGTCCCGCGCGGTGAAGGAGGTCATGGGGATCGCCGCGAGAGTGACCTGGATCCTGACGCGGCTGATGGTGCCCGCGCCGCCGGCCAGGACCCATGCCGACAGGAGCCCGGTCAGGACGGCGGCGCAGGTGGCCGGGGCCGCCGCCGACCGGATCAGGTCCCGCCGCCAGGCCCGCCCGGACCTGGCCGGCGGCCGGCCATCCGGGGGAATGGCCGTGGCGTCGCGCGTGGCAGGCGTGGCGGTCATGCCCGGCGCGGCCGGAAGCGGCGCAGCCGCAGGCTGTTGGTGACGACAATCAGGGAGCTGGCCGACATGGCGATCCCGGCCAGCAGCGGGTTGAGCCAGCCCAGCGCGGCGAGCGGGATCGCGATCACGTTGTAGCCGAACGCCCAGCTCAGGTTGGCCCGGCTGACGGCCATCGTGGCGCGCGCGAGCTGCAGCGCGTCGGCGATGGCGCCCGGGTCGCCGGTGACTAGGGTCAGGTCGGCGGCCCCGATCGCGGCGTCGGCCCCCGTGCCGACGGCGATGCCCAGGTCGGCGGCGGCCAGGGCCGCAGCGTCATTCAGCCCGTCGCCGACCATCGCGACGGCAGTCCCGCTCGCCTGCAGGTCCGCGACGACCCGGGCCTTGCCCTCGGGCCGGACGCCGCCGAAGACCCGGTCGGGCGGGATGCCCAGCCGGCCGGCGACCGCCAGTGCGGCGCCCTGGCTGTCGCCGGTCAGCAGGATCGGGGACAGGCCGAGCCGGGTGATCCGGGCCACGGCGTCGGCGCTGCGGGGACGCACGGCGTCGGCCACGGTCAGGACGGCGCGGGCCTGCCCGTCCCAGGCGACCAGCACCGCGGTGCGGCCCTGCGCCTCGGCGGCCGCCACGGCATCGTCCAGGACCTGCGGGACGGCCACTTCCAGGCCGGCCAGGAACCGCCGGCTCCCGACGGCGACGGCATGACCGCCGGCGCTGCCCCGGACGCCGGCGCCGGCCGCGCTGGTGAACCCGGTCACCGGGGCCAGCTCGCCCAGGCGGGCGCTGGCGGCGCGGGCGATGGCCTGCCCGACCGGGTGCTCGGAGGCGTCCTCGACGGCACCGGCCAGCTCGAGAACCTGCTTCTCGTCGGCGCCGGGGGCCAGCGTGACCTCCTGGAGCGTCATGATCCCGGTAGTCAGCGTTCCGGTCTTGTCGAGGATCACGGCACGGACGCGGCCCGCGGTCTCCAGGGACCGGGCGCTGCGCACCAGCACGCCCAGCTCGGCGCCGCGGCCGATCGCGGCGAGCAGCGCGGCCGGGGTGGCCAGGCCCAGCGCGCACGGGCAGGCGACCACCAGGACGGCGACCGCGGCGCTCCACGCGTCGGTGGCCGGCAGGCCGGCGCCCAGCCAGAAGCCGAGCGTGACCGCGGCGAGGCTGATCACGCACGGCACGAAGATCGCAGCGATCCGGTCGGCGACCCGCTGCGCGGTGGCCTTGCTGGCCAGCGCCTGGCTGACCAGGGCCGTGATCCGGGCCAGGACCGTGCCGGCGCCGACCGCGGTGGCGCGGACCACGAGCCGGCCGCTCATGTTCACGCAGGAGCCGGTTACCGCGTCGCCCGGGCCGACCTCGGCGGGCACGGACTCGCCGGTGAGCAGGGACGTGTCGACCGCCGACTGGCCCCCGGTGACGACGCCGTCGGTGGCGATCCGCTCGCCGGGACGGACCACGAACTCGTCCCCGCGGTTGAGGGCGCCGATGGGCACCTGGACCTCGGCTCCGTCGCGCAGCAGCAGCGCCGTCCGGGCACCCAGCCCGGCCAGGGCAGTGAGCGCCGCGCCTGAGCGGGCCTTGGCCTTCGACTCCAGGTAGCGGCCGGCCAGCACGGCGGCGGTGACGCCGGCCGCCACGTCCAGGTAGATCATGCTGCCGTCCGCCGAGCCGAAGGCCAGCGTGAACGGCATCCGCATGCCGAGGTCGCCCGCGCCGCCGAACAGCAGGGCGTACAGCGACCATCCCAGCGCGGCGCTGATGCCGAGGCTGACCAGCGTGTCCATCGTGGCCGTGCCGTGGCCCAGGCCCAGCGCCGCGGCCCGGTGGAACGGCCACGCGCCCCAGACGGCGACCGGGCCGGCCAGCAGCAAGCTCACCCACTGCCAGCCCTCGAACTGCGCCGCGGGCACCATGGCCAGCACGATGACCGCGGCAGCCATCGGAACGCAGAGGGCCAGGCGCCGCGCCAGCACCTGAGCCGCGCGCGACCGGGCGCGGTCCGGCTCGCCGGGCCCGGCCGCCGGGGGCACGGCGGCGGTGTAGCCCGTGGTCTGAATCACGCCGATCAGCTCGCCGGCGTCGCGGCCGCCCGTGCTCGTCACGTAGGCGCGCTCGGTCGCATAGTTGACCGTCGCGGTCACCCCGCCGAGCCGGTTCAGCCGCCGCTCGATCCGCGCCGCGCACGCGCTGCAGCTCATCCCCCCGATGACCAGCTCCAGCAGCTCTTCGGGCGCTGTCGTGGTCTCGCTCACCGGCGCGGCCCCGCCGCGGGCCGCCCGGCTCCAGGCGCGGCACCGCCCACGTTCATGTTCATCGCCGGCCCGTTCGCCGGGCCGCCATGCCCGGTCGTCACCGGCCCGAGCCGCGCCCCGGCCGCGTGCGCGGCCGTGAAGGCAACGGCCAGCAGGATCAGGAAGCCGCACAACTTCGCCGCCGGGCTCATGGCGGCATACTACGCTCCGTAGTATGGACAGGTGCTCGAGACGCCCAGTCCGCTGACCGCGCCGCCGGCCGCGGCCCCGATTCAGCTCGCCGTGCAGGGCATGACCTGCGCCGCCTGCGCGGTCCGGATCGAGAAGAAGCTGAACCGGCTGGACGGGGTCACCGCCGCGGTGAGCTTCGCCACGGAGCGCGCGGTCATCGCCGCCGCCCCCGGGGTCACGGTGCCGGAACTCATCGGCGCCGTCGAGGCGGCCGGCTATGCCGCCACCCTCAGCAGCGGGCAGGGCCGCCTGTCCGCCGATGGCCTGGAGCAGGATGCCAGCCGGGCCAGTGACCGCGGAGTGGCAGACGACGGCGCGGCGGCGGCCGGGGCGGCCTACCTGCGGCGGCGGCTGGTGCTGGCGCTGTTCTTCTTCGTACCGCTGAGCGACCTGTCGGTGCAGTTCTCGCTCTTCCCCGGCTTCCGGTTCCCCGGCTGGCAGTGGCTGCTGGTCGTGCTCGCCGCGCCGGTCGCGCTGTGGGCGGCCTGGCCGTTTCACCGGGCCGCCCTCCGGAACGCCCGGCACGGCGGCTGCTCGATGGACACGCTGGTGTCGCTGGGCATCGTCAGCGCGTGCGGATGGTCGGCCTACGCGATGTTCTTCCTCGACCGCGCCCGGACTGGCACCCCGCTGCACCAGCTCACGCACGGCTCCGGCGGCGGCATCTACCTGGAGGTCGCCGCGGCCGTGACGACGTTCCTGCTGGCCGGCCGGTTCTACGAGGCCCGGGCGCGGCGGCTGTCCGGCGAGGCCATGCGGGAGCTCGCGGCGATCGGCGCCAAGGACGCCTGCGTGCTCAGCCCCGACGGCAGCGAGCGGCGGGTGCCCGCCTCCCAGCTGCGGGCGGGGGACATGATCGTGGTCCGGCCGGGGGAGAAGATCGCGGCGGACGGCCCGGTGCTGTTCGGCCAGTCGGCCGTCGACTCCTCGATGATGACCGGCGAGAGCGTCCCGGCGGAGGTCACCGAGGGCGATGAGGTGACCGGCGGGACGGTCGCGCTGACCGGCCGGCTTGTCGTCCGCGCGGTGCGGGTAGGCGGCGACAGCCAGCTCGCGCGGCTGATCGCCCTGGTCGAGCAGGCGCAGGCGGATAAGGCCGCCGTCCAGCGGCTGGCCGACCGGGTCTCGGGCGTGTTCGTCCCCGCCGTGCTGGTCCTGGCCGCGGCGACCCTGGCCGGGTGGCTGCTGGCCGGGGGGACCGCGGAGCACGCCTTCAGCGCCGGGCTGGCCGTCCTGATCATCGCCTGCCCCTGCGCGCTGGGCCTGGCCACGCCCGCCGCCCTGGTCGTGGCCTGCGGCCGCGGCGCGCAGCTCGGGATCTTCATCAAGGGCTACCCGGCCCTGGAGTCCTCCCGGTCGGTCGACACCGTTGTCCTGGACAAGACCGGCACGATCACGACCGGGCAGATGACCGTCACCGACGTCGCGGCCGGCCCGGGCACGAGCCGGGCCGAGCTGCTCCGGCTGGCCGGCGCAGTCGAGCAGGCCTCCGAGCATCCCGTCGCGGCCGCCATCACCGCAGCGGCCCGCGCTGAGGCAGGCGCGGGCGGCGCGCTGCCGCAGGCGGACCGGTTCCGGGCACTGCCGGGCCTGGGCGCGCGGGGCGCGGTCGGCGGCCGCGAGGTCACCGTGGGCCGTGAGAAGCTGCTCCGCGACCAGGGCCTGGACATCTCCGCCGGGCTGAGCGACCAGTGCGCGGCCTGGGAGCGGGCCGGCCGCACGGCGGTGCTGGCCGGCTGGGACGGGCAGGCCAGGGGCGCCATCACGGTCGCCGACACGATCCGGCCATCAGCGGCGCCCGCGGTGGCGCAGCTTCGGCGGCTGGGGCTCCGCCCGGTACTGCTGACCGGGGACAGCGAGGCCACCGCCCGCGCCGTCGCGGCCGCCGCCGGGATCGACGAGGTCGCCGCCGGGGTCCTGCCCGCGCAGAAGGCCGGGTTCATCGCGGGCCTGCGGGCCGCGGGCCGCTGCGTGGCCATGGTCGGGGACGGGGTCAACGACGGGCCGGCCCTGGCCGCCGCCGACCTGGGACTGGCCGTCGGCTCCGGCACGGACGTCGCGATCGGCGCGGCAGACATGATCCTGCTCCGGGACGACCTGAACGTCGTGCCCGACGCGGTCCGGCTCGCCCGGGCCACGTTCACCACGATCCGCCGCAACCTAGGCTGGGCCGTCGGCTACAATCTCGCGGCCATCCCGCTGGCGGCCGCTGGGCTGCTCAACCCGCTCGTCGCGGCCGCTGCGATGACTCTCTCCTCGGTCCTCGTGCTGGCCAACAGCCTGCGGCTGCGCCGGTTCCTGGCCGGCCATCCCGCCAGGCCCGACCACCCGCGGAAGGAACGCCGATGACCACGACCACTTACAGCGTGACCGGAATGACCTGCGAGCACTGCGCCAACGCGGTCACCGCCGAGCTCAGCGAGCTGAGCGGTGTCTCCGGCGTCAGCGTCGCCCTCGTCGCTGACGGCACGTCACAGGTTACGGTGACCAGCGGCGAGCCCCTGCCCGGAGCTGCCGTAGCGGCCGCTCTCGACGAGGCCGGAGGCTACGCCCTGGTGGCATCCTGAGCCAGCCGGGATCGGCTTGACGGATGGCCTCTACCTGCCCGGCGCGGGACACATACCCGCCCCCCGTTTTCGGGATACCCGCCGGTGGTACGGCAGATACCCGGAGCGGGTAATCGAAATACCCTGGCTGGGTTTATCAATGGCCCGGGGAATAGCGATTGTGCTCGATGCTTCCTGCTAGATGCAGTTGCGGGACGTCAAGAGGTCGTCCTAAACTACGAGCCGTAGTAATCGGAACGACCGTATTAGAATTACATTCCGGTCTTCGGATAACGGTCATAAGCCAGTAGCCGCAAGCCAGTGAGCCGCAGTCCGCCTATGCCCGCGGCGGCTGCGGCGGACGGCCGGAAAGGTAGATCGTGATGGCGGTGCGCGGATGAGCGCGAGCACGACTGCGGCGACTCCCTGGCCGCGTGGCGCTGACGCCGTCGCGGCTCAGGGCGCCGGGCCAGATGCGCGTCGGTGGCTGCAGCTGGGCCTGGCGGCCATCTGGCTGCTGGACGGCGTGCTGCAGTACCAGTCGTTCATGTTCACGAAGGCGTTCGGGCAGATGCTCGCCGGGACCGCGGCGGGCAATCCGGCGGTGATCGCCGATCCCATCACGTGGGCCGCGGGGATCGTCGAGCATCACCCGGTGAGCACGAACGCGTCGTTTGCGACCATCCAGCTGCTGCTCGGCCTGGGGATCGCGTGGCGCCCGGCGGCCCGGACGGCGCTGGCCGCGTCGGTGGCGTGGTCGGTGGCGGTGTGGTGGTTCGGCGAAGGGCTGGGCGGTGTCCTCAGCGGCGGGGCCAGCCCGGTCAATGGGGCGCCGGGTGCTGTCGTCCTCTACGCGCTGCTGGCCGTGCTGCTGTGGCCCGCGGCGGCGGATGCCGTTCGCGCGCCGTTCGTGGCGGCCCGGCCGGCCGGTGTCCCGGCGGCCCGGGCGCTGTGGGTCGTCCTGTGGGGCAGTCTGGCGTACTTCGCCGTGACCGCCGCGAACCGGACGGCCCAGGGTCTGCATGACATGGTCGCGGGGATGGCCTCGGGCGAGCCGGGCTGGCTGTCGGGGGTCGACCGCGGCGCCGCGAGCGTGCTGGCCCACCACGGCCTGGCGGCCTCGGCCGCGCTGGCGGTGCTCCTGGCCGTCATCGCGGCCGGCGTCCTGCTGCCCGGGCCGGCGCGGCGCTGCGCTGTGGTGCTGGCCGTGATCGTGTCCCTGCTGATCTGGGTGGTGGGACAGGACCTGGGCGAGATCCTGGCTGGCGGGGCCACCGACGTGAACTCCGGCCCCCTGCTCATCCTGATCGCGCTGGCCTACTGGCCCGCCCGCGCCGGGACCGGCTCGCCTGTCCCGGTGGCCGCAGCCGGCTCCCGTTCTGATGAAGGGTCAGTGGCATGACCGTTCCCGCGTGGCTCCTGGACATCTTTGCCGCGATTATGCTGGCCGTCGCCGCGGTGAGCGCACTGCGGCTGGCCGCTGCCCGGCCCTGGCAGCGCGGCGGGCCGGGCGCCGATGCCGATATCGACCTCGCGCACCTGCTGATGGGCATCGCCATGGCAGGCATGCTGACAGCTAGCCTGACCACCTTGCCGGATGGAGCATGGGAGGCGGTGTTCGCGGTGACCACCGCCTGGTTCGCCTGGCGGGTTGCCCGGGATGTGCGCGGGCGCGGCGCCAGCGCGCTGGCCGGCGGCCACCACGCGCCGCACCTGGTGCACAGCGCCGCGATGCTGTACATGTTCGGCGCCGTCGCTGCGCCGATGGGCACCGTCGCGGAGCCGGCCATGGCCGGGATGGGCGGCGCGGCCGGCGGCATGAGCACGCTGCGGTTCCCGACGATCGCGCTCGTCTTCGCGCTGCTGCTGGCCGGCTACGCGGTGTGGGACCTGGACCAGGTGGCTAGCCGGATCCAGCGGACCGGGGAGCGCCGGTCGACCCGCTCAGGGCTGCGGCTGAGCGACGCCGGGGTGCCGGCCCTGGCCGGGCCAGGAAACCCAGTCGGCGGTCTTGCCGCCGCGACGGGCACCGGCATGCTCCCGGGTGGCCACGCCGCAGCCCCTGGCGACTCGGCCGCCGTCCCGGATGATTCCGGCGCCCGGCCTGGCCAGGCCGGCGTGGCCGGCATCCGCGACCGGGTGCTGGCGCCGGACGTCGCCACGGGCTGCCGGATCGCGATGGGCGTCACCATGGCTTTCATGCTTGTGCTCATGATCTGAAATGCTTGTGCTCATGATCTGAGCGCGCAGGTCTGCACACCCCCGCGGTCCTCTCCGCGCCGGCCACCCAGTGTCGCGCCGGCCGATCGCAGGGGCGGGATGCAGCTGCGTCCCTGGGCAATAGGTGATCCGGCAGATATACAGGCAGCGGGATCAGGCGCGGTCCGGTGAGGTGAGGCGCCGCCGTTCGGCGAGTGCGTGGTAGAGGAAGGCCACGCCGGTGATGACGACGGCGAGGCCGATGACACCGTAGATGGAGCCGGCGACAACGGCGACATGCCACTTGGCGGGCGAGAAGAGGGATGGGCGGTTGCCGAGGCCGGTGACTTCGGCGATGGAGGTGAGCGCCGCGCCCAGGATGAGCAGGCTGGCGCATGCCGCGCCCAGCGCCTTCCGGTTGCTGATGACTCCCCACAGCAGCAGCGCGGCCAGGACCATGAAAATCAGCGGCGGCGAGATGATGGTGCCGTCCGGGAAGATCACCTGTCCGAGCGGCACCTGGTCGGTGGTCGCGTGGGTCGTCGTGACGTCGGGGAGCCGGGCGATGATGCCTGCGAGCGTTGCGATGACGTTGTAGCCGATATAGGCGATGATCGCGGCCGTGAATACCGCGAGCGGGCGGCTGCGCGGTGTTGTCGCGTCGGTCTGACGGGGCATGGCTCTCCTTCGGCCTGGTCTCCTGCGGTCGCGTTACCGCAGGTCATTAATCGGAGACTGCTCCGTCGCGGGCCTGGCTCGCGTCGGTCGCGCGGTCGATTGACGTAGCCTTCGAGGCCATTCGCGCTCCGCCTCCGGGAGGGGCGGTGATCGTCCCTGCGGATGATGCCCGCCGCCGGCGCTGGCAGTTAAGCTCCGAGCATGGGCAGTGTCCGCCGGGCTGTTGCGGGCGTGACCGGGGGACTTGCTGCTCGCCCGGGCGCGGTGGATGGCGTGGCCGCGGTGCTGCTGACTGCCGCGGGCCTCATCGGCCTGGGCCTGAGCGGGCCAGGGTACGGGTGGCCCGCGGAGGGAATCGCGGCCGGCTGCTCGGTCGTGGCGACGATGTCCGTCGCGTGGCGCCGGCGGGCCCCGTTCGCGGCCACGCTGACGGCCGTGACGAGCGCCGTCGCATACTCCTATGCAGCCGGCGATAAGGGCGGGGCGTTCGCGCTCGCGGTGGTGCTGGACTTCTATGCGGTCGGGCGGCTGCGCACAGGACGCGGAGACCGCCTGCGGCTGCTCGCGCTCCTGGCTTACGCCTACTCGGGCTTCGTGGCGGTCGCGGCGAGCTTCGGCCAGGCTTCCGTCGCGAGCATCATCCAGAATGGCCTGCCGGTCGCCCTGGTGCCGGCGCTCGCCGGTGCCCTGGTGGCTCACCGCAGCGCGCTGACGGGACAGAAGGCCGCCAATGCCGAGCGACTTGCCGTCGAGCAGGATCTGCGCTCGGCCGCAGCGGCGGCCGAGGAGCGCAGCCGCGTCGCCCGCGAATTGCATGATGTCGTCGCCCATAGCGTCAGCGTGATGGTCATCCAGGCCGGAGCGGCGCGCCTGACGGTGACTGACGAGCCGGTGACGGCGACAGCGGCCGTGCGGGTCGTCGTGGCGGCCGGGCGGGAGGCGATGAGTGACCTGCGCCGCATCATGGGAGTGCTCCGCCGGGACGACGCGCCAGGCGAAGGCCAGCGCGGGGTAGCGCGCGTCAGGTCCCTGATCGAGCGCGTCTCCGCGGGCGGCCTGGCCACTGAGATGGTGGTTGAGGGCACGGTCGTCGAGTTGCCGGCCGACGTCGATCTGGTCGCGTACCGCATCGTGCAGGAGGCCCTGACCAACGCGCTGAAGCATGCCGGCCCCGCGCGCGCATGCGTCCGGCTCGGCTTCGCTCCCGGCGCGATAGGGCTGGAGATCACCAACACCTGCGTCGCGGGCGGCGAGGCCGCCAGGGACCCGACCGGCTCGGGGCAGGGACTGCGGGGCATGCGGGAGCGGGTGAGCTCCTATGGCGGCACCTTGCATGCGGGCAGCCGCCCGGACGGCGGGTACGAGGTTCGTGCGCGGATTCCGCTGGACCGGCGGGAGGCCGACGGCCCGAGCGCGTCAGCCGGGGGGCAGGCCCGCTCGGCGCGGCAGCCGGGCGGCGGATCGTGGCGGCGCACAGGCTGGTGGTGGCGTGACGATCTCCTCGCGGTCGTCCTGATCGTCGCACTTGAGTCAGATGCCCTCCTCAGTGCCGCTCGCCGGGGCCCGCTGATGGTCAATATCGTCCTGGTGGCAGCGATGTCGGTCGCGGCGGTGTTCCGGCGGCGCTGGCCGCTGCTGTTCCTGGTCGTGGTTAATCTCCTGGCGGTGCCGCTCAGCGGCGGCCTCACCGCCATCGACAAGGCCACGCTGGTCAGCACCTACGTATTCGTCGTTCCTACCTACACCGTTGCCGCGTGGTCGGGGTGGCGCCGGGCGGCCGTCGGCCTGGCGGTGGCGGTCTCCGTACCGCTTGCCCTCGGGCCGTACTGGCACGTGAGCACCGCGAGCATCATCGGTGACGCGGCGCTGACCGGCGCGGTCTGGGGAGTCGGGCGCATCGCCCGGTCAGAGCGAGCCCTCGCGGGCGACGTGCAGGCCACTGCCGCGCGCCTGGCCGCAGAACGCGAGGTGCGCGAGCGGCTCGCCATCGCCAGCGAGCGCACCCGGATCGTGCGTGACCTGCACGCGCTCGTCGCCCGCGACGTCATCGCCATGGTCGTGCAAGCCGAGGCTATCGGCGGCCAGCTCGGCGACAGCCCGGCCGTCTCGATCGAGGCCCTCGCCGCGATCGAGCGGGCGGGCCGGGAGGCACTGATCCAGATGCGGAGCATCCTGGGGATCTTGCGAGCCCGGCACGAACCAGCCGAGCTCGACCCGTCCCCGGGGATCGGCCAGGTCCACGCCCTCGTTCAGTCGTCGCGTGCCGAGGGCCGGTCCGTGGCGCTCACGGTCAGCGGCGAGCCCGGTCCGCTGCTCGGCGGGGTCGATGTCATCGCCTACCGGATCATCGAGGAGGCCCTCAGGACCGCGGGCAGCCCGGACTGTGCTCATCTCGCGATCGCCATGCGCTTCGTGCCCGAGAACCTCGAGCTGGAGCTCTGCGGGGAGGGCGTCCGGCCACCCGGCTGGCCGTCCGCGATGATGACCCGGCGCGTTGCCCGGTGCGATGGTGAGATCCTGGCGGACAGCGGCGACACTGGCGAGCCGCGGATCACGATCCGGCTGCCCCGCAACCTGCAGGCGTCACTCGCATGACGGTCCATGTGCTGATCGCCGACGATCAGCAACTGGTGCGAGCCGGCTTCCGGCTGATCCTGGAGCGGCAGCCCGGCATCGAGATCGCCGGCGAGGCATCGGACGGCGCCGGGGCCATCGCCGCGGCCGAGCGGCTGCACCCGGACGTCGTGCTCATGGACATCCGCATGCCCGGAATCGACGGCATCCAGGCCACCCGGCGCATCCTCTCGCGTACCACGAGGCATGACGTCAAGATCCTCATCCTCACGACCTTTGACCTCGACGAGTACGTCTATGACGCACTCAAGGCAGGCGCCAGCGGATTCCTGCTGAAGGACACCCCGCCCGAGCAGCTCACCACCGCGGTCCGCTCGGTGGCCAGCGGAGACACTCTCCTGTCACCCAGCATCACCCGGCGCCTCATCGCGACCTTCACCACCGCGAGAGCTCCAGGGGAAGCGGACGCTGTACTGAGCCGGCTCAGCCCCCGCGAAGCCGCCGTCTTCCATCTCCTCGCTCGCGGCCTGTCCAACTCGGAGATCGCCGGCGAGCTGATAGTCGCGGAGACGACAGTGAAGACCCACGTCGCCCGCATACTCGAGAAACTGCACCTGAGAGACCGGGTCCAGGCAGTCGTGCTCGCCTACGAATCAGGAATCGTCAGCCCCGGACATACTCACGTCGGCAAGCCAGACGACTGACGCGCGTCAGCGTAAGGCCTCGTGGCACGCCACGATCCCCGACGCCTGGGCCACGATCCAAGGACGAGCTCTCCGTTACCGGATGCTGGCTAGGCGCGAGTGGCGGTGGGCACGGACGGCCTGCCGGTCAGGCTGCCCTGGGTGATATCTGGACGATGAGGTCGGCGTCGAGGGCTGCGGAGATCCGGTCGAGCAGGGGGATGGTGGGGATGACGCCGCCGGCTTCCAGCCGGGACAGGGCGGGCTGGGTCATTCTTGCCCGGGCGGCCAGTTCGACCTGTGACAGTCCGAGCACTAGGCGCCGCTCGCGCACGGCAAGCCCGATGCGGAAGGCACGCTCGGCCTCGGAGTATCCCTCGCGGTACTCAGCGCTGTCACGCCGCCGGCTGGCAAGATCCTCGTAGGAAGCATGCCCGTCGGTGCCGGCGGTCCCCTCATTCATCGTGTCGCTCCTCATCTCAGCTGACATGTCACCCTCGGCTGCTGGGCCAGCAGGTGAAACCGGAGCTCCCGGACCTCCCGCCCAGATGCCGGGTGTATGGCTCGCCCAGATCGGCGGCGCGCTCGGCGAGCAGTCCCACCAGGAAAGTCAACCCGGCCGAAGTCACGGTCGGCGAGCTGCTCCAGCCAGGACCGGACCTCCGGCTCGAGGTCGATCTCGTACATCGCGGCCAGGCGCCGACCTATCGGGACCGAGAACAAGGGGCTGAGGACAGGAGCGCACGCTCCAGGACGGTGACCTGCGCTGATGCACTCTGGTGGACGTCCTGCGTGCTGGTGGCACGCAACAGGTCTGGGGTTCGAACCCCATAGCTCCACAGGTAAGAGCGATATTTTGAACGGTTCGAACGGCGCCTATAGCAGCAAAGTACAGGGACCACGCCCCGCACTAGACACCAGCGAGCTCCCCCGCCCAGCAGGCGGCGTGCCCCGGGGCCACTATGCCGGGTCGACGGGAAGCCTGGGAGCCGAGGACGGCGTGCTGCTGATTTGGCAGGACGCCTCCGGCTGGCTGCCAGGTGTCGCGGCGGGCGGTGTCGGGCTGGCTCCAGTGGAGCTTGTCGAACAGGACGTCGTCGGCGGCGAGTTCGGCCTGCATGATGGCGGGGCGGATGTCCCGGGCCACGGCAAGAGGCCGACCGGGCCGGTCGGCGTGGGTGGCCCGGGGAGCGGAACGCGCGCTCGATGAACCGGGCGAGTTCCCGGAACGGCCGGTCTCGTGGGTGTCGGCCAGGGCTTCGGTGAGCAATGCGACGCCGTCGCGGCGGTCGCCTGGCGCGGCGATGGCCGGGTCGGCGATCGCCTGGCTGGCTGGTATCAGCTGGCAGCCAGCCGCATTCCCCGGTGCCAGTACGCCGAACTGGCCGGCCCCGGCCATGGTGCCCCCCTTCGCCCCTGCAGGCGTCAACCCGATCCTCAGCCGGTTCCTGGACTGAGCAGCCTCGAGGGCCGGGCCACTGTCCTGCCGGTTTAGGGGCGTCTCACGCGGGGGACACCGGCGGTTTAGGACGGACGGTCCGCGGGGAGCGCAGCGTTCTGGCCCTGCGTGCCGTATTTCTAGGCGGAGGGAACACTCTGTGGATATCCCTATCGGCCTGCTGGTTGACGGTCAGGACCGCAGGCTCAGCGTCGATCCGCGGGTGACGCTGCTGGACGCGCTGCGCGACCAGCTGGGCGTGATGTCCCCGAAAAAGGGCTGTGACCATGGCCAGTGCGGGGCCTGCACCGTCCTGGCGGACGGCCGGCGGACACTGGCCTGCCTGACGCTGGCCGTAGCCGCCGATGGGGCGGAGATAGTGACCGCTGCCGGGCTGGCTGACAAGGACGAGCTGCACCCGGTCGCTCAGGCGTTCCTAGATCATGACGGGTTGCAGTGCGGCTACTGCACGCCGGGCCAGATTTGCTCCGCAGTCGGCATGCTGCAGGAGGTGAAGGACGGCCGGCCGAGCGCCGTGACGGAGGACCTCACGGATTCCGCCGGGCTCAGTGATGAGGAGATCCGGGAGCGGATGAGCGGCAACCTGTGCCGCTGCGGCGCCTACGTGAACATCGTCGCCGCCATCCGGGCGGCCGCGGGCGTGGTGCCGGCCGCTGATCGGGTGCAGGAAGGCGAGCCGGCGGAGGGGGTGGCATGAAGCCGTTCGACTACGAGCGCGCGCACGATCCCGCGGGGGCTGTGGCGACCGTCACGGGCAACCCGGGCGCCATGTTCCTGGGCGCCGGGACCAACCTGGTCGATCACCTCAAGCTTGAGGTGGCCCGTCCGGACCTGCTGGTGGACGTCAGCCGCCTGCCGCTGGACGGCATCGGCCCGCGGCCGGGTGGCGGGGTGCGGATCGGCGCCAATGTCCGCAACAGTGACCTGGCGGCTCATCCGCTGGTCCGCTCGCGATACCCGGTGCTGTCTCAGGCGGTGCTGGCCGGGGCGTCCGGCCAGCTGCGCAATATGGCCACGACGGGCGGGAATCTCGGACAGCGAACCCGGTGCGTGTACTTCAATGACGTGACGACGCCGTGTAATAAGCGCGAGCCGGGCAGCGGCTGCTCGGCCATCGGGGGGTACACGCGCTACCACGCCATCCTCGGCGCGTCGGAGCAGTGCGTGGCGACCCACCCCTCGGACATGGCAGTGGCCCTGGCGGCCCTGGGGGCCTCGGTCGTCATCCTGGGCCCGGCCGGGGAGCGCACCGTCCCGGCGGCGGGCTTTCACCGGCTGCCGGGCAGCGAGCCGGACCGCGACAACGTGCTGGAGCACGGCGAGCTGATCGTTGCCGTAGAGCTCCCGGCGGCCTCGCCGCTGACGGTCAACTCCGCGTACCGCAAGGTCCGCGACCGGGCGTCGTACGCGTTCGCGCTGGTCTCGGTCGCGGCTGCGCTGCAGGTCGACGACGGCGTGATCAGCGATGTGGCCATCGCGCTGGGCGGCGTCGCGCACAAGCCGTGGCGCGCCCGGGCGGCCGAGGAGCAGCTGCACGGTGCGGCGGCCACCGAGGCCAGCTTCCGGTCGGCGGCCGACCGTGAGCTGGCTGGTGCCCGCCCGCTGGCGGGCAACGAGTTCAAGGTTCCGCTGGCCGCCAGGACGATGGTGGCCGTGCTGCGGGCCCTGGCCGGCGGCGCGGCGGCGCGCGGCGGCGCCGGGGACGAGGATGGAGGCGGGCGATGACGGACCTGCTGCACGCCGCGGCCATCGGCCTGGCGCCGGAGCGCATGGACGGCCGGTCTAAGGTCACCGGGTCGGCGCCGTATGCCTACGAGTACCCGGCCGGGAATCCGGCCCACGCGTACCCGCTCCAGGCCACCGTGGCCCGCGGCGTGATCCGGTCGGTGTCGACCGCGGCCGCCGAGGCTGTGCCCGGGGTCATCGCCGTGCTGACGCCGGACCGCTCTCCTCAGCTGGCGGGCCAGGGCGACCGGGAGCTGGCCATCCTGCAGTCAGGCAACGTCGCGTACCGGGGGCAGATCATCGGCGCGGTGATCGCCGAGAGCCCCGAGGCGGCCCGGCACGCGGCCGGCCTCATCGAGGTCGCCTATGACGAGCTGGACCACAAGGTCCTGCTGGACCACGCTGACCCGGAGCTTTACGCTCCGGAGAAAGTCAATCCGGCCTACCCGACCGACACCGGCAAGGGCGACGTGGAGGCCGCCCTGGCCGCCGCGGCGGTGACCGTCGACGCCACCTACACCACGCCGACCGAGCACAACAGCCCGATGGAACCGCACACCACCGTGGCGCTGTGGGACGACGCGGCGCAGCGGCTCACGCTATGGGATTCCACCCAGGGCGCCCACCGCGTGCGATCCGGCCTGGCCACGGTGCTCGGCCTGGAACCGGAGCAGATAGAGGTCATCGCCGACTACGTCGGCGGCGGGTTCGGCTCGAAGGGCATGCCGCATGCCCCGGTCGTGCTGGCGGCCATGGTCGCCCAGGCCGTCCCCGGCCGCATCGTGAAGCTGCCCGTCACCCGCCAGCAGATGTTCGCCTTCACCGGCTACCGGACCCCGACGATCCAGCGGCTGCGCCTGGGCGCCGACGGCGACGGTCGCCTGACGGCCATCGATCATTCCGTCGTGGAGCAGACGTCCAGGATCAAGGAGTTCGCCGAGCAGACGGCCGTGGCGACCCGGATCATGTACGCGAGCCCGAACCGGCGCACCAGCCACCGGCTGGCCGCCCTCGACGTGCCGGTGCCGTCGTGGATGCGGGCGCCCGGCGAAGAGCCGGGCATGTTCGCCCTCGAGGTCGCCATGGACGAGCTCGCGGCGGCCTGCGGCATCGACCCGATCGAGCTGCGGATCCGCAACGAGCCGGGCACCGACCCGGAATCCGGCAAGCCGTGGGCGCAACGCCACCTCGTTGCGTGCCTGCAGGAGGGCGCCCGGCGATTCGGCTGGGCGCGGCGCAATCCCCGGCCCGGCGGCCAGCGCTCCGGCGACTGGCTCATCGGCACCGGCGTCGCTTCGTCGACCTACCCGTACTTCGCGTCACCCTCCTCGGCGGAAATCCGCTACCGCGGCGACGGGGCCTACACGGCGCGCGTGGACGCCACCGACATCGGCACCGGCGCCCGCACGGTCCTGACTCAGATCGCCGCCGACGCGCTGAACGTGCCGCTGAATGCCGTCACGGTCGAGATCGGGAACAGCGCCCTGCCCACGGGCACGGTGGCGGGCGGATCGGGCGGGACGTCCTCCTGGGGATCGGCCATCACCGCAGCCGCCCGCCGGTTCCGCGACGAGCACGGCGCCAGCCCGGCGGCCGGGGCCCGCGCCGCTGCCGACATGCCGGACAATCCCGACAGCAAGACCTACGCCATGCATTCCTTCGGCGCCCAGTTCGCCGAAGTCGCGGTCAACGCCGATACCGGCGAGATCCGGGTGCCGCGGATGCTGGGCGTCTTCTCCTCCGGCCGCATCATCAACCCCCGCCTGGCCCGCTCCCAGCTCATCGGCGCGATGACCATGGGCCTGTCGGCGGCCTTGTTCGAGCAGAGCGTCGTCGATCCGCGATTCGGCCACGTCGTCACGCAGAACTTCGCGGACTACCACATCGCCTCCCACGCCGATATCGGCGTCATCGACGCGGCCTGGCTCGACGAAACTGACGAGCATTCCAACCCGATGGGCTCACGGGGCATCGGCGAGATCGGCATCGTCGGGGCGCCGGCTGCCATCGCCAACGCCGCCTATCACGCGACGGGCATCCGCGTGCGCGACCTGCCGATCACGGCCGACCGGTTCCTGTGACCCAAGGGTGGCCCGCGTCTGGACGGGCCAGCCGGCTCGGCCGGGCTCTCAGGACCGGGGCCGCTCCAGCAGGTCGCGGTTGATGACCTCGTGCTGCGTGGTGATCATGCCGCGCGGGTAACCCTCGTACGGCTTGAGCGTCCCGTTCTGAACCAGCTTCACCGACAGCGGGCCCGCGTCGTGGAACGGCACCACCTGGTCATTGTCGCCGTGCATGACCAGGACCGGGAACCAGCCTCTGCGGGCAGGCCATCGGCGGCGCCGGGTACTGAGGCCGGCCGTGCCTTCGCTCTGGTCCTGGCCCGTCAGGGGATGGCGAGCACCGGGTAGGGCGAGTGGCTGAGCAGCCGGGCCGGGACCGAGCCGATGACGTGATGCCGGGCGTGCCCCGACCGGCCGACGACGATCAGGGGGTCGCCGCCGGGCTCCGCGGTGGCCAGGATGCCGGCCCCGGACAGGATGGCGTCGGCCGGCGCCTCCCGGCGGCGCTCGAAGGTGTAGCGGGCGGCCGTCCCGGCGGCGAGCTCCGCGGCGGCCGCCGCGATCCCCTCCACCTCGGTGTCCCTGGCCGCCGCCATCTCGGCCGCCGCGAACCCGGACAGGTCGCTGTCGGCCACCGGGTGGTCGGCGTAGACGACGTGCAGGGCGCCGGGCCGGGCGTCGAGCAGCCGGGCGGCCCAGCGCAGCGCGCGCCGGGCCGGCTCGGAGTTGTCGAAGCCCACGACCAGGCTGACCGGCGGCAGGGTGGCCGAGGACGGCCATGCGGGCGCGGCGAGGGCCGGGGGCAGCGGCCGGCCCGCGGCGGCCGCCAGCACCGGCACCTGGGCGTGCGCGGGGGCCGGCCGGGCCGGGGCCGGGCGGCGCCGCAGGCCCACGGTCAGGGCCAGGCCGCCCAGGCCGGCGATGGCCCAGGCGGCCAGGGCCCAGAGGCCGGCGGTCGTGTCGTGGCCGCCGAAGTAGACGACGTTGCGCACGGCGCTGGCCGCGACCCCGAGCGGCAGGGCCGGGTCCAGGGGCCGCAGGAACCCGGGGCCGAACGGGCCCAGGTTGGCCGGGCCGCCGCTGGCCGGCAGGCCGAGCACCAGGAAGACCAGGACCGCCGCGGCGGTCAGCGGCGGCCAGATGCGCGAGAGCATGGCCGTCGGCGCCGCCACCGCCAGCGCGAACAGGGCGACGATGCCCGCGATCACGCCGTAGTGCCCGAGGCCGGCCAGGCCGTCGGCGATGCCGGCGCAGATCACCCCGATCACCGCGGCGGCGGCGACCGGGGCGGCCACGCACCAGGCCGGCCGGGCGCGCCGGAACGCCAGGGCCGACGCCGACCCGGCAGCCAGGCTCGGGACCAGCACGCCCAGGATGACGAAGAACGGCGACAGCGCCTCGCTGTCGCGGGCCAGCGGGGGGACCACGTCGGTGACGGCGAGGTGCTGCCCGGACCGGGCGGCCAGGGTGCTGAACGCCCCGGTGAGGGCCTGCGCCGGGCCGGTCCCGCCGCCCTGCGCGACCAGCAGCCGCTGGTGCCCGGCGGCCGCGATCAGCGCGCCGTCCACCTCCCGCCGGCCGATCCCCGCCCGGGCGCTGGCCTCGCTCGGGTAGGCGCGCAGCTGGAAGCCGCCCGGCAGGCGGGCGTCGAGGGCGTCCTCCACCTGGCCGGTGACCGTGGCGGGCGCGACGATGCCGACCGGGATGTCATGCGGGGCCGGCGCGTGGAACGCGCTGAGGGCCAGGGCCACGAAGGTCGCCGCGAAGACCGCGCAGGCCACGAGAAAGCCGGCGTGGACCCGCAGCCCGGCCGGATGCCGGCGGGCGTGATCAGCTCGCTTCCCCACAGGCTGGTGTCCTCTCGCCGCACGAATGTCAACGCTTGTTGGCATCAATCTAGGCGGGGGCGGACATGAAGTCAACACGTGTTTGCCAACGTGTGTTGACAGGGGTAGGGTGGCCCGGTGACAGGAACTGGCCCCGGCCCTGACCGGGCGGCTGAGCAGCCCGCGGGCGCGCCCGTGCCCGGGACCGGCGGCCCGCGATCCGAGCGGACCCGGCGGGCCATCCTCGGCGCGGCCCGCTCGGCGTTCGCGGCCCGCGGCTACGAGCAGACGACCATCCGCGCGGTCGCCGCCACGGCCGGCGTCGACGCGTCGATGGTCATGCGCTACTTCGGCTCCAAGGCCGGCCTGTTCACCGCGGCCGCCACCATCGACTTCCAGGCTCCCGACCTGCGCTCCGTGCCGGCCGCCCGGCGCGGCGAGGTGATCGTCCGCGACGCGGTCGCCCGGTGGGAGGACACCCGCGGGGAGGACGACCTCATCTTCCTGCTGCGCACCGCCGTGACCAGCGAGGCGGTCGCCGCTCAGGTGCAGGCCGCGGTCGGGCAGCTGATCACCGGGCCGGTCGCCGCGCTCGGCGGCGACCGGGTGGCCGAGCGGGCCGGCCTTATCGCCGCCCAGCTCCTTGGCCTGGCCCTGTGCCGCTACATCCTGCGGCTCGAGCCGCTGGCGTCGCTGCCCGCCGACGAGGTCGTCGCGGCCGTCGCCCCGTCCGTCCAGCGGTACCTGACCGATGGCCCGCGCGGACGGCGCTGAGAAGCTGCCCGGAGCGCCGGGCGCCCCGTCAGGGGCTCCTCTCGGGCTCCAGGCCCGCCAGGCGGCCCGTCGTGCCGCCGGTGAGGCGGGTCTCGTCCACGAGCGCCTATCCGTTTGTCAGGCGCGAGGAGGGCGGGGAGCAACGCGAGGTCAGGGCTGGCGGGTGAGGGGCTCGAGCAGCTCGATCAGGGCGGGCTGGCCGAAGTGCCGGGCCCAGCCGAGCGGGGTCGACTCGAAGCGCTGGTCGGGGATATCGGGGTCGGCGCCCAGCTCGAGCAGGGCCCGGGCCAGGACGAGGTCGCCGTTCTCGGCCGCGACGTGCAGGGCCGTGTGCCACGGCTCGTTGCCGAAGATGTCGCTGCGGCCGGCCGCGTTCACGTCGAAGCCGGCCGCGGCCAGCAGCGCGACGGCGCCGGGCGCGCCCTGGGCCGCAGCCCAGGTGACCAGGCCGGCCCGCTTCCGCCGGACGGTGGCGATGACCTCGGCGGGAGTGTCCTGCGCGGCCTGCGCGTCGCCGGCCATCGCGGCCGCGACGAAGGCGTCGGCGGGCGACAGCCGGGCGGGCCTCGCGCCTTGCGCGAGGAGCTGGCCGGCCAGCTCCCGGTGGCCGCTGACGAGGGCGAACTCGACCGGCGTGCCGCGGCGGGGACTGCGGGGCTCGGTGAACGGGCTGGCGATGTCCACGCCGTGCGCGGCGAGCAGCGCCACGCGATCGCGCTGATCGTGGGCGATGGCCCAGGCCAGCAGGCTGCGCAGCATCTGCGCGGGGGACTCGAGGGACTCCCCGAGCAGCCGGTGCCACGGG
The DNA here is from genome assembly GCA_036501025.1 of Streptosporangiaceae bacterium. Lineage (GTDB taxonomy): Bacteria > Actinomycetota > Actinomycetes > Streptosporangiales > Streptosporangiaceae > DASUBV01. Next base: position 32,710 of record DASYBB010000095.1, on the reverse strand, counting down.
CCGCGGGCGTCGCCGCCGAGGCCGTACTCGAACAGCAGGACGAGATGGTCGTCATTGGCGCCGAACATGCGGTTGTACAGGGCCTGCCCGTCGTTCGGGTCGGCACCGCGCTCCAGCAGCAGCCGGGCCAGGGCGCTGGCGTGCGGATGCCAGGGCTGGCGCTGCTCGCCGTAGCCGAGCACGCCGGTGAGCACGGTGAACGGCGTGGGCAGGGCGTGCCAGAAGCGGCCGTCGTTGGGGTCCGCGCCGGCGTCGAGCAGCAGCCGGGCCGTCTCCAGCGTCGCCGCCTGGCCGACGCCGGGGTCATGCCGGGCGTAGGCCAGGTACAGCAGCGGTGACCAGCCGTGCGGCCCGCCGGTGACGCTCGCCCCGGCCGGCTGGCCGGCCAGCTGGCGGCGCACCTGGCCGGCATCCGCGCACGCGGCCGCCACGAGCAGGCTCTCGCCGGGCAGCCCGGGGTGCTCGGCCAGCAGCCGGCCGGCAGCCGCCCGGTCGGCGGCCTCGTCGTTGCTGTAGTTCAGGCAGGCCAGCCGCAGGAACCGGTCGGCCAGCGGCTCGTCACCGGGCGGCGGCTGGCCCGGCGTCCACGCGCGGGCGGTCACGATCTGGACGTAGCGGCGCAGCCGCGCCCAGCTGGCGAAGCCGTGCTGGCGGGCGAGGACCAGCTGCGCGGCGGTCAGCTTGAACGCGCCCGCGGCAGGCGGGCCGGGATGCCAGCGGGACACCCGCGCCAGCGCGGCCGGGTCGCTGCGGCGCACGGCGCGCTGCAGCTCCCGCGCCTGGTTGCGGAGCTGGTCAAGGTCAGGGTCCTGGGGGAGCGCGGCCGTGGCCATCGCAGCCTCCTTTCGCGTCCCGGCCGGTCCGCGGCGCCGGTCGAAAGGAGGATCAGAACGGTGACGCTGTCGCGCTGCCCGTCAATGGGTGGGCTCAGCCCTTTCCGCGGACCAGGAGGCGCCCCACGCGCCAGCACGATCGTATGCGCCGGCCGCGCGTCCTGCTAGTCGCTGCCGCCGGACGAGCCGCCCACGGCCGACAGCTCGGGCTGGGGGGAGTCCTCCTCGCCGTGGCGGTGGATGATCAGCACGGGCCGCTCCGAGCGGGACGCGACGTCACTGGCGACGCTCCCGGCGACCAGGCCGCCGAGCCCGGAGTGACGGTGGGAGCCCAGGACGATCAGGCTGGCGTCGTGGTCGTCGGCGGCGTCGATGATCGCCTTCCAGGCGGGCGCCCCCTCGGCCGCCGTGGCCTGCGCCCGGAACCCGGCCGCCTCCGCCAGCGTCGCCCCGTGCGCGGCGGTCTGCTCGGCCGCCTGGCCGACGTCGCCGCCGCAGGCGGCATCGAACTGCGCGCCGGGCTCGGGGATGAAGCCGACGTTGAACGTGCGCCATACCGTGAGGACGACCGCCGGGCGCCGGGCGGGCAGCTGGTGGCCGGCCTCGGCTATCGCGGCCTTGGCCACGTCGGAGCCGTCATAGGCGAACAGCACCGGGCCGACGCCCGGGCCGCCGCGCGGATGCGCGGCGTGCGCCGCGGCGGCCCGGCTGCCGCTGGCCGCGCGGGAGAAGGCCCGGGCCGGCCGCAGGGTCGGCGCCCGCCGGGCCGGGCCGCCGCGGACGGCGGCGAGCAGCGCCGGGGAATCCCAGGCCGCCTCCTGGCCGCCCATCCACAGCGTCAGGTCCGGGGCGGCGGGCCGCACCCCGCCGAGCAGGTACAGGACCGCGAAGATCAGCGCTCCGCCGCCGGCCAGCCCGAAGCAGATCCACAGGGCGGTGTTCATGGCCGGCGTCGCGGTGCCGGTCAGCGTGGTGGCGACATGCAGCAGGATGGGCGCGATCATGAAGGCGGCGACGGCCCGGAGCAGCTCGAGGATCGCGAAGACGCGCTGGATCGCGGCGGAGCGCACCGAGAAGCCGACCAGGAACAGCGCCGGGGTCACCGAGGCGCCGATGCCGATGCCGACCAGCCCCGAGCCGACCAGGGTGAGCGTGGTCGTCGGCGGGATCGCGGAGCGGAGGACGAGGACCCCCGCGGCCAGGAAGGCCAGGCCGGTCAGCACGTAGTAGTGGATCAGGTGGGTGCGGAACACCAGGCCGAAGGCGATCGCCGCGATTACCGCCGCGGCCAGTTCCGGCACGAACAGCAGCCCGGTGTTCAGCGGGGAGTGCAGCGGGGCCAGCACGGTCGCCGTGAGCGCGATGGCCGACGTCGCCGCGGCCGCGGCGAGCACGGCGGACACGATCCCGCTCACCGGGATCGTGCCGGTCAGGCTGCGCAGCGTCAGCAGGGGATGCCGGGCGCGGTACTGGTAGACCCACAAGGTGACGATGAGCAGCAGCCCGACGAGCGTCGGGACCACGACCACCGGATCCAGGAACCGGTGGGAGGTCAGCTCTGACACGCCCCAGAACGCCGCGACCGCGCCGGCCGCGGCGAGGCCCAGGGCCAGGCCGTCGCGCGGGGCGGTGGGGTCAGCGGCCGGCGCGTCCTGGAACGTCAGCAGCGACAGGAGCAGGCCGAGCGCGGCAATGCCGGCCACGATCCAGAATAGCGGCCGCCAGGCGTGGAACGAGGCCTGGGCGCCGCCGACGAGCGGGCCTGCGGCGACGGCCCCGAAGATGCACAGGTTCAGGACTACCGCCGTCGGGCGCAGCTTGGACACCGGGAAGCCGAGGAACAGCGGCGGCGCCGCCGCGATCAGCAGCATGCTGGTGAACAGGCCCTGCAGGATGTGCCCGGCGATGAACATCCCGGCGCCGGTCGCCGAGGCGGCCAGGATCGAGCCGATAACCAGCAGGCTGCCGTAGACAATCATCATCCGCCGCTGCGGCAGGAGCTGGGCGAGCTGCACGGCCAGCACGGTGCCGAAGGCATAGGCGGCATTCGCCAGGCCGGTGGCCAGGCTGACCGTCTGCGGGCTCATGTGCAGCTGCGCGGCGATAATCGGGTTCAGCGGCGCCAGGGCGGATGACAGGCCCAGGTACGGCACCAGGAACAGGATGACCATAGCCGCTGCCGCCGGATAGCGGCCGGCCAGCGGGCCTGATCGCAGTGGCTCGTGCGCACGGCGCGCCACCGTAGAGAGCTGCCGGCCGGGCAATATCCGCGTCCGCTCCATTAGCGCATGATTGCCGGCCCCCCGGGCCGCCTCAAACGGCGGGCCGGCCGCGCGGGCGGAGTTCACCGGATGCGCGGAATGCCCGTCCCTGCCCATTACGGAATGATTAGCAGCTGCATTCTCTGATATCGCTCTCATTTCCTGTCATCGAGAAATTCTTCGATCATCGGGACCACCCAGGCGGCGCGGTCACACAGCCCGGTATGGGTGGTTCCGGGCACGACGGCGAGGCGCGCGTCGGGATGCCGTGCAGGTCGCCCGCGATGCCGCCGCCGAGCAGGCGGGTCATCTCCACGGCGCGCTCCAGCCGGACGACGTCGTTGTCGGCCACGATCAGCATGACCGGCACGGCGATCGCGGCGACCTGCCCGGCCGGCCAGTCCTGGGGCTGGGCGTCGAGGTCGAGGACCTTCGCCACCAGGGCCGGCCACTGCCCGGGGTCGGGCGCGACGGCCTGGTAGGCCCGGTGGTACACGCTGCCGGCGAGCTGCCCGCCGTCGGCCCCGCCGCCGGCGGTCATCTCGGGGTGGAGGCCGCCGCTGATCCGTCACCGCAGGTCAGTCACCGCTGATCAGGCCCCGCTGATCAGTGACCGTGCCTCCGCGGGGCCGACGACGCGATCGTGCAGGTCGCCGCCTGCCTCAAGGCGGCCGGACTGATCGATGCCGCCGGCCCGGGCCGGCTCGAAGCCGGCCATCCGGATCAGCCGCTCGGCTTCCTCGCGGGCCTGGTCGTCGTCGGCCGCGTAAAACAGGACCGCCGGCTCCGGAGACCGGTGGGCAGCGGGCGCGAAGAGATCGCCGGACAAGGATCCGAACGCCATGGCCAGGTGCGCTCCGGCCGGCAGCCACCCCGCTATGACCTCGCCTGCCACCTGCCCGTCCGGCAGCAGTCGCACGACGCTGCCGTGCGCATCGAGGCCGACCGGGTTGCTCGGGACGACGACGACCCGGCCGGCCAGCGAGCCGGCGATCTCGGCGATCACGCCCTCCAGCGCGGTGAACCGCAGCGCGAGGACGACGGCACTCGCGCCCCGCAGCGCGTCGGTGTTGTCAGCGGCGGCGACTGCGGCCGGGCTGATCCCCGCGGCCAGCTTCCGGGCCGACTCACGGTCGGCGCTGGCGAGCCGCAGGGGCTCGCCGCCGGAGGCGAGCGCGCGGGCGATGACCGACCCGATCCCGCCCGTGCCGATGACCGCGGTGGTCATGACCGGGGCGCGCCGGACGGCCACTGCGCGGGCGACCAGTCACCCTCGAAGTCCGTCGTCTGGCCCACCTCGATCAGGTGACCGTCGGGGTCGCGGATGTAGCAGCGGATCTCGTACTGGTGCTGCTTCGGCTCGGTCAGGAAGTGCGCGCCCCGGGCGCTCCACTCGGCGTACACGGCGTGGATGTCCCGGACCCGGATGTTGAGGAAGCTGCTGACCCGGTCGGGATCGGGCGGCGTCTCCAGGGTGACCTCGGGCTTGTCGTCGGTCGGGCCGCCGCCGACATTGATGATGATCCAGCTGTTGGACAGCGCGACGTAGGTCACGTCCCCGGAGAAGGCCAGCCGGCCGCCGAGGACCTCGGTGTAGAAGCGACGGGAGCGCTCGACATCGTCGGTGACGATGAAGTGGGCCAGCACAATGTCCTCGGGGGGGAACTCGGCCATCTGGCACCTCCACTAGTGGGGTCTCACGCCCTGAGGCGAGTCGCCGGGGAGTCTAATCCTGCCGGGCTGATCCGCCGCGCGAATAGGGGTTCCTCAGCGCGCCGATCGCTGCGGCTACCCTGGCTCACTATGAGTGAGGACCTGGCGCCGCAGGCCGCCGCCGTCCGCGGCCTGGTCCGCAGCGACACGCGCGTGCCGGGCATCACCCGGCAGCGCGGCCCCGGCGGCATGGCCTACCTCGACCCGTCCGGGGCGCCGGTCACCGAGCCGGGCACGCTGCTGCGGATCAAGGCGCTGGCCATCCCGCCCGCCTGGACCCGCGTCTGGATCTCGCCGGACCCGCTCGGGCACATCCAGGCGACCGGCGTCGACAGCCGCGGCCGCACCCAGTACCGCTACCACCAGCTGTGGCGCGAGCAGCGGGACGCGCAGAAGTTCGCGCACATGCTGCGCTTCGCCGGCGCCCTGCCCGGGCTGCGCACGGCCGCCGCGGCCGACCTGGGCCGCGGCGACCTCGACCTCGACCGGGTCGCGGCCGGCGTGGTCCGGCTGATCGACCTGGGCCTGTTCCGGATCGGCGGCGAGAAGTACGCCGAGCTGGACCACCACTACGGCGCCACCACGCTGCTCAAGGAGCACGTGACGGTGACCGGCGACGGGCTGCGGTTCGACTACATCGCCAAGGAGGGCAAGCACCGCGAGGTCACCGTCACCGACCCGGCCGTCGTGCCCACCGTCGCGGCGCTGCTCAGCAGCGACAACGGCCTGGACACGCTGTTCTGCTACGCCCGCGGCGGCGCCTGGCACCCGCTGCACTCGCGGGACGTGAGCGGCTACATCGCGGGCCGGGCCGGGGCGCACTTCACGGCCAAGGAGTTCCGGACCTGGAACGCCACCGTGCTGATGGCGCTGGCCCTGGCCAGCGCCGACCCGGCCGCGACGGAGCGGGCGCGCAGGCGCGTCATCGCGGCCGGCATCCGCGAGGTGGCCGAATGGCTCGGCGACACCCCGACGGTCGCCCGCAGCTCGTACGTCGACCCCGGGCTGATCAGCCGGTACGAGGCGCACGGCGAGCTGCCGGGCATCCCGGTGCTCCCGCCGGAGCTGCCCGCGTCCCCGCAGGCCGAGGCCGCCGTCGCCGCCCTGCTCGCGACCACCCCGGCCTGATGCAGGCCGCCGACTGCCGGACCCCCGCACCGCGACGACCGGGCGCCGGGTCACGCAACGTACAGCCGGCCCGCCCGGCAGGCCCGGCGGCGCACAGCCCGCCAGGATTGCCGACGCGTCATCGCGGGCATGACCTCCACGCCTCCGGTGGGGGCTGTGCCTGGGGCTGTTGTCATGCCTGGGTTAAAGGTCTGCATGGTAGACCTTTAGTTAAAGGTCCTGAGATCAGACCTTTAGCGGCGGTCGCAATCCGCACCCAGGTCCGTGCCATGCGGTGGCCGGCGAGCACGCCGACCAGAGTTCTAGCGGGTCTGTGGCTTGCCGCGGGTCGGCCGGCGGGGGCCGTGGCCGAGGTGATGTTTCGTGGCTGAGACCGGAGTGATCCGGACGCCAGATCAGCGGGTGCGGGTGTTTGTGAGCTCCACGCTGAAAGAACTGGCTGCTGAGCGGCAGGCGGTCCGGGATGCGGTGAGTTCGCTGCGGCTGGTGCCGGTGATGTTCGAGCTGGGTGCCCGGCCGCACCCGCCGCGACGGGTGTACCGGGATTACCTGGCCCAAAGTCAGATCTTCATTGGCGTGTACTGGCAGAGCTACGGCTGGGTCGCGCCGGGGGAGACGACGTCCGGCCTGGAGGACGAGTACCTGCTCTCGGCCGGGCTGCCCCGGCTGATTTACGTCAAGTCGCCAGCGCCGCAGCGAGAGCGGCGCCTGGCCGAGATGCTGGCCGGGATCAAGGCCGAGGCGGGCGTCTCGTACCAGCAGTTCTCGGCTGCGACGGAACTGACGGGCCTGGTCGAAAACGACCTGGCGGTGCTGTTGAGCGAGCGCTTCGAGATCGCCCGGTCGCGTGACCTGGCGGACGCGGCGCCGCCGGCCCGGTCACTGCCGGCGCCGGCCACGCCGCTGATCGGCCGCGATCACGAAGCCAGGGCGGTGGAAGACCTGCTGGTCCGGGACGGTGCCCGGCTGGTCACTCTCACCGGGCCGGGCGGCATCGGGAAGAGCAGGCTGGCGGTGGACGTCGCGCGGCGGCTCGAGCCGCGGTTCGAGGACGGTGCGCGCTTCGCGGACCTCGGCTCGGTGCGGGCCGCCGGGGTGGCAGATGCGATCGCGGCGGCGCTGCCCCTGAACACCTCGGGCGCGAGGCTGAGCACCGACCTCACGTCGTATCTGCAGGCCCGGCGGCTCTTGCTGGTGCTGGACAACTTCGAGCAGGCGCTGGGGGCAGCGCCGCTGGTGGCCGAACTGCTGAGCACCGCACCGGGCCTGGTGGCGCTGGTGACCAGCCGGACGGTGCTGCGGCTGCGCGGCGAGCACGAGTTCCCGGTGCCCGCCCTCGCCGTCCCGGATGCCGGCCCGCCGGATGTGGGGGCGATGGACCAGTACGCCGCGGTGCGGCTGTTTACCGAGCGGGCGCGCGCCGTGGCCCCGGGGTTCGAGCTGACCTCGGGCAACGCCGCGGCCGTCGCGGAGATCTGCCGCCGGCTGGACGGTCTGCCGCTGGCCATCGAGCTGGCCGCCGCCCGGGTCAGGCTGCTGCCGCCGACGGCGCTGCTGGCTCGGCTCGGCAGCCGGACGGGCGTGCTGACGGGCGGAGCCCGCGACCTTCCAGCCCGGCAGCGGACCCTCAAGGACACCCTGGACTGGAGCTTTGAACTGCTGTCTCCGGGCGAGCAGGCACTGTTCACCCGGCTGGCGGTATTCGCAGCACCGTTCGACCTCACCGCCGCAGAAGCGGTCTGCGGCCGGGCCGGCGCCGCTGCCGCGGCGGCCCCGGACCAGGCCGGGGCGGTGCTGGAGGCGCTGGGGTCGCTGGTAGACAACAGCATGGTCCAGCCCGCGGCCGGTGACGGCGAGGCGCGTTTCCGCCTGCTCGAGACGATCCGTGAGTACGGGCTGGGGCGCCTGCACGACAGTGAGGCGGACTGGCGCGAGGTGCACGATCGGCATGCTGCCTATTACGCGGCGCTGGCCGGGCCGGCCGAAGACGAGCTGCAGGGCACCGGTCAGCTGGCCTGGCTGCGGCGGCTGGAGGCCGAGCACGGCAACCTGGCGGCCGCGATGTCGTGGCTGACCGAGCAGGATCCGCCCGACGCGGCGGTCCGCCTGGCCTGGGCGACGTGGCGGTACTGGTGGCTCCAGGGCCACGCCGACGAGATGGCCCGCTTCAGCCAGCGCGTCCTGGCCAGGAGCGCGCACCTGGCCCCGCACCAGCGGGCGCTCGCCCTCGCCTTCGGCGGCTTCGAGAGCCTGGCCAGCGGGGACCATGACCGGGCCCAGGCGCTGCTCGAGCAGAGCCTGCCGTTGCTGCGCGACACCGGAGACATGCTGCGCACCGCCCTGGGCCTCAGTGTCCTCGGCCGCCTGCGGGCCCTCCAGCACCGGGACGCCAGCGCCAGCGACCTGCTCGACCAGAGCCGAGCCGTCCTCAGGGACCTGCGCGCGCAGAAACTCACCGGGCCCGACCGGGTCCAGCAACTGGTGGGCGTGGCCTTCGCCCATAACTTCCTCGGGCAGATCCGGCTGAGCCAGGGAGATGACCAGGCGGCGCACTGGCTGTTCACGTATGCCCTGACCGGGGCCCGCGATGCGTCCGACCGGATCACAATGCTCATGTCGCTCTACAACCTGGCCGCCAGCAGCCAGGCCCTGGGCGACCTGAGCGGCGCGGCGGCACACCTCGCCGAAGGGCTCTCCCTCGCGGCGGAGACGGGAGACGACACCAGCGCCGCCTACTACCTCGAAGGGCTGGCCGTGATGGCCACGCCCGAGGACGACCCGCAGCGCGCAGTCCGCCTGCTCGGTGCCGCCAGCACGCTCCTGGAAGACAACGGCAGCGGCTGGCTGCACGCATTCCTGCCGCACGACACGCGCGCCGCTGAGGCGCGGGCCGCATTGCGCTCACGCCTCGGCAGCCAGGCGTTCGAGGCAGCCTGCGCCTACGGCCGGTCCATCGCCGGCGGGCCCGCCATTGAATACGCGCTGGCCACCGCCTGACCTCCGGTTATTGTAATCTTGACCGCGAGTTCTGGCCGCGGTTGTTGGTGGCTCTAACCGCGCCGTCCTGGCCGCCCGGGCGCAGAACGCATCGGGATCCGGTGGCTGTCCGCAAACGGTGCATGCCAGCATGGACCGCATGCCTGCCAGCCACGAAAATCCCCGGGCGGCGATCTCCACCAGGCTCACCTCGCCGTCCGCTGTCTCTGCAGATCCGCAGAGGGTCAACGACTATGACAGCTTCGCCGAGGCATACTCGGCCGAAAACGAGGCCAACCTCATCAATGCTTATTACGAACGGCCCGCGATGCTGGCGCTCGCCGGGGACGTGGCCGGCCGGCGGATCCTCGACGCCGGCTGCGGCTCCGGCCCGCTGCTCGCGGCGCTGCGCGACCGGGGCGCCATCATGACCGGCTTCGACTCCAGCGCCGGGATGCTGGAGCAGGCCCGGCGCCGGCTCGGCAACGATGCGGACCTGCAGGTGGCCGCCCTGGGCAGCCCGCTCCCCTTCCCCGACGACACGTTTGACGACGTCACCGCGTCCCTGGTGCTGCACTACCTGGAGGACTGGGGGCCAGCGCTCGCCGAGCTGCGGCGCGTACTCAAGCCCGGCGGACGGCTGATCGTGTCCGTAGACCATCCCTTTGCCATTAACCTCATCCAGCGCGAGGCCGGCCGCAAGGCCGACTATTTCGCGACCTCTCACCGCACCGAAGAGTGGATCGTGGGCGGCCAGACCGTCCCGATGAGTTTCTGGCAGCGGCCGCTGCACGCGATGACCGACGCCTTCACCGCGGCCGGCTTCCGGGTAACGGTCATCAGCGAGCCAGCGCCCGCCCCGGCCGCCCGCGAGCTATTTCCCGACATCATCGCGGCCAAGCCGCGCTTCCTGTGCTTCCTGTTCTTCGTCCTGCAGGCCGGCTAACCGCCGCTGCGCCACCCGCCGGAGCAGCACGGCGCAGGGCCGCGCAGGTCGTCCGTGTGCTAGCGGAGCAGGTGACTCGCCCTCGCGAAGGATGTGGCACGTCAGGGTGTGCCAAAGGCTTCGGGATCACGAGCCTCCCCTGAAGCCGCCCCGCGGCGCGGAGCCTCGCCTGTATTGGAGTCGCGGCCCTATCCGCGCGGCGAGGCGGGGGCCGCCGGCCAGAATCAGGGGTTCCTGTCACCCGGCTGTCACCGCGCTGGCCGAGGATGGGAGGGCGGCGGCCGCCGCGCGCCACATGAGGATCCGGGAGGACATCAGATGCGCCGTGTGCGGGCTGCCGTGGCTGGGCTGTGCGCCGCGGTGCTGGCGGGCTGCGGGTCGGCCGGGCACGTCATCCCGGGAGTGCCGCCGGCGGGGAGCTACTACCTGTCGCTCGGCGACTCGCTCGCGCAGGGCGTGCAGGCGGACCCGTTCGGGCATGTCGGCGACACCGACCACGGCTACGCCGACCAGTTCTACGGCATGATCCACCCCGCTCACCGGCACCTGCGGCTGGTCAAGCTGGGCTGCCCGGGGGAGACGACCCGCTCGATGATCCGGGGCCGGCACTGCCCCTACCCGGCCGGGTCGCAGCTGGCCGAGGCGGTGGCCTTCCTGCGTGATCACCGCGGCCGCGTCTCGCTCATCACGCTGGACATCGGGGCCAACGACCGCCGGTCGTGCTTCACCGATCCGGTGCACGCCGTGGTGCCGCCGTGCGCCGCCGGGCCGGGCGCGCCGACCGCGGCCAACCTGGCGCTGATCCTGCGCCGGCTGCGCGCGGCGGCCGGCCCGCGGACGCTCGTCATCGGGATGACCTACTACGCGCCTGAGCTGCCCGAGTGGCGCTACGGCCCGGCGGGCCGGGTGCGGGCGCGGGCCAGCGCGCAGCTGAGCCTGGCCTTCGACGCGGAGCTGGCCGGGGTGTACCGGGCGGCGGGGGACCGCGTCGCGGACGTGGCCGGCAGGTTCGCGACCGACGACTTCACCGGCCGGGTGCCGGTCCCCGGCGTGGGCATGATGCCACCCAACGTGGCGGCGATCTGCCGCTGGACCTGGACCTGCGCGCGTCCGCCGCGAGGCCCGAACAAGCACCCCGACGAGGCCGGCTACCGGGCCATCGCCCGCTCCTTCCTGGCCGCGTACGACGGCGATGGCAAGCCGGACGCCGGGGCCTGAGCTCCTTGCAAGGGGGCGCCCGGGGCTCTCAGCCCGCGGAGGCGGCCTTGATGAGCGGCGCGTCGCGGGTGAGTTCCCGGAAGCCGACGCCGTAGTACAGCGCGCGCGCCCTGGCGTGCCCGGGCGCGCCCAGGCAGGCGACCGTCATGTGCGTGGCCCCGGCCGCCCGCGCCCGGTGCATCCCGTGCAGGAGCATCGCCCGCCCGAGTCCGTGGCGGCGGTAGCCCGGATGCGTCCCGACCGGCTCGAATTCCGCTGTCCGGTTCGCCTCGTCCAGCCACATGATCGCCGAGGCGGCCATCGTCCCGTCCGGAGCCTGCACCAGGATGTGCAGGTCACCGCGGTAGGCCGCCGTCTGCGCGACGCCCCGGTAGCTCTCGGCCGTGTAGGTCGACGGAGCCCAGGCGTCCAGGTGAGCCCGGACGGCGGCCGCCGGCCCCGCCTCCTCGGCGGTGGCGAACCGGAACCCGCCGGGCAGCGCCGGCTGCTCGACGTCGGCGAGGTCCCGCTCGTTGAGCTGGGTCCAGGAGCCGGAGTGGCCGAGCGCGGCCTCGTCGGCCGCGTAGCCGTGCGCCGCCCACCGGCTCAGGCCGGGCGCGTCGGCGGCGCTCGGCGAGGCCGTGCGCTCGAGGCCCGCCGCCGCGGCGTCGTACCAGCCGATCACCTCGTCAGCCAGCGCGGCGTGGCCGGGATGGACCTGGTAGACCAGGTTGGCGCCGGTGATGTCTTTCGACGACCCGTCACTGCGCCGGATCCGGTGCGGAAGCTGCGCCCAGCCCCAGGCCACCAGGTCCCCGCCGGCGAACCACAGCCGCCGCGCCCAGGTCGCGCCGTCGGCGGCCTGCCCCCGGCCCCAGTTCCAGGCCAGCTCGCCGAACGTCGCATCGCAGTTCACCAGGTCCAGGCGGGTGGCGGTGACGCGCTGCGCCAGGCCCTGCATGAGCTCCACGTCGGCGGCGGTCAGCAGATCGGAATTCGCCATAGTGCGCCACTGTGTCAGGGCACCGCGCAGCCGTCGACCGGTTTCCGGGCCGCCGGCCGGCGTTACAGGTCCCGGGTCCGCGGGATGACCTCGGTGCCGAACAGCCGCACCGACTCACGGGCCAGCTCATGCGGGAGCGCGTCGTTGTACAGGATCAGGTCCAGCACCCCGGCGCCCATCGACGCCCGCAGCTCCGCGACCTGGCCCGCCACGGTCTCCGGGCTGCCGCACAGCGGCGGCCGGATCCGCCCGCCCGGCATCAGGCCCGGCGGCGCACCGCCCGGCCTCGCACCGCCCGGCGGCGCACCGCCCGCCGGCGGGCCAGCCGGCCGCCCGGCCGGCGCCGGCCCGTTGTACCGCCGCCCCACGTCCGCGAGCGCGTCCGCGTACCGGCTGGCCCCCGGCGCCTGCGCGGCCAGCCCGCCGCCGAGCGTGCTGAGCGCCCCGAACCCGTGCTCCGCGCAGTCCCGCTGCGCCTGCTCGTCGGTCGCGGCCACGTAGGCGAACGTCCGGTACACGATGTGCTCCGGCGCCGCCGCCCACCCGGCCGCGGCCGCCGCCTCGCGGAAGTGCGCCGCCGCGCGCACGGCCACGTGCGGCGGCAGGAACGCCAGCCCGATGCTGAACCGGTGCCGGGCGGCGAAGTCGGCCGAGTCGGGGCTGTTGCCCGAGACCAGCACCGGCGGGTGCGGCTGCTGCACCGGGCGGGGCCAGATCGAGACGAGCCGGTTCTGGTAGTGCCGCCCTTCCCAGCCGAACGCGACCGGCGTGGTCCACGCCGCCACGACCAGCTCGATGCCCTCCTCGTACATCTCCCGGGAGTGCGCGACGTCCGTGCCGTAGGTCAGGTACTCATTCGGCGTCCCGCGCAGGAACCCGGCCATGGCCAGCCGCCCGCCCGTCATGAGGTCGAGCAGCGCGTACTCCTCCGCGACCCGCACCGGGTTGGCCAGCGGGATGGCCACGCCCAGCACCGCGATCCGGGCGCGCCGGAGCCGCTGGCTCAGCTCCGCGGCCAGCAGCATCGGGCTCGGCATCATCATGTGCTCGCTGTAGTGATGCTCGGCCAGCGTGACCCAGTCGAAGCCGGTCTCGTCGGCCACCTGGCACAGCTCCAGCATCCGGCCGTGCGAGCGCTGCGCCCGCTCCGGGTCGAACAGCCGCGGCGCCCCCGGCCACCCGGCCCAGCTCGGGTCCCAGCCCGGCGTCCAGTCGTCGGTCCGCTCGTAGGCGTGCGGGGTGAACAGGGCGAACTTCACGGGGCACTCCCCGCGCCGTCGCGGGCCAGGAAGCGGCCCTGGCGGGTCAGGAAGTCCGACACCAGCGCGGCGAAGGCCCCGGGCCGGTCCCCGCGGATGTCGGGGCCGGCGTCGTACACGAAGCTCAGGAACGCGCCCGGCAGCAGCCGCTGCAGCGCGACGCCGGGGCCGTCCGGGCCTGTGTCGCCGCTGCGCGTCCCGCACAGCACCAGCGCCGGCGCGCGGACGCCGGGCAGCGCCGCGGCCAGCTCCGGGCCCGGCCCCGCGGGCGACTCCAGGACGATCGACCGCACGCGGCCCGGCGCGTCCGCCGCCCGCCACCGCGCCGCCAGCCACAGGGCCGCCTCCGCGGCCGCGGCCGCGGCCAGCAAGTCGACCGGGCCGAGCTCCAGCGCGGCGGCGGCGGCGCCGGTCGCGGCCGCCTGCTCGCGCGCCGTCCGGCCCGCGGCGGGCAGGTCCAGCGCGATCACCCGCCGCGTCGCGGCCAGCAGGGCCAGGGCCGGGCCGCCGGAGCCGCCGAGGACCAGCAGCGGGTCGCCCGCCCCGGCCTCGAGGAACTCGAACTCCCCGCCCGCGGGGCCGGCCCGGTCGATGCGGAATGGCCCGTCCGGGCCGGGCGCAATGGCGGGCACAGGGCACTCCAGGGCAGCCGCGCGTTTCGTGAAATAAGACTTATTGCACCTTATAACGCTGCCTTGCCCAAGACCCTCGCTCCGCTAAGCCGGGTCCAGCCGGGCGGCCCGCGACTCGAGGTAGCGCTGCTCGGCCAGGCTGGCCGTGGCCCGCGCGGCGCGCCGGTAGCTCTCCCGCGCGGCGGGCCGGTCGCCGGCCTGCTCCAGCAGGTGCGCCCGGACGGCGTGCAGCCGGTGGTGGCCCGCCACCCGGGGGTCGCCGGCGAGCGCGTCCAGCAGGCCGAGGCCGGCCCGCGGGCCGCTGGTCTGGGCCAGGGCGACCGCGCGGTTGAGGGTGACCACCGGGTTGGGGGCGATCCGCTCGAGGATCTTGTACAGGGCGTGGACCTGGTGCCAGTCGGTGTCGGCGGCGCGCTCGGCGTTGGCGTGGGTGGCGGGGATGGCTGCCTGGAGCTGGTAGGGGCCGAGCGTGGCGCCGCCCACGGCCGCGCTGGCCAGGGCGGTGCCCTCGTCGATGAGCCCGCGGTCCCAGCTCGTCCGGTCCTGCTCGTCGAGCGGGATCAGCTCCCCGCCGGGACCGGTCCGGGCCGCGCGCCGGGAGTCGGTCAGCAGCATCAGCGCGAGCAGGCCGGCCACCTCGGTGTCGTCCGGCAGCAGGCGGCGGACCAGCCGGGTCAGGCGGATGGCCTCGCGGGCGAGGTCGGCCCGGTGCAGCGCGTTCCCGGAGGAAGCGGTGTAGCCCTCGTTGAAGATGAGGTAGAGCACGTGCAGGACGACGCGCAGCCGGTCGTCCCGGTCGGCGGCCGCCGGCAGCGCGAACTGGCTGCCGGCCGCCTTGATCAGCTGCTTGGCCCGGCTGATGCGGGCGGCCATGGCGCCCTCGGGGACCAGGAACGCGCGGGCGATCTCGGCCGTGGTCAGGCCGCCGACGGCGCGGAGCGTGAGCGCGGTCTGCGATGCGGGGGTCAGCGCCGGGTGGCAGCACAGGAACAGCAGGATCAGGGTGTCGTCGGCGTCGGGTCTCTCGCTCCCGGCGGGCTCGGGCGGCTGCGCCTGGGCGGCGGTGAGCTCCCGGTTGCGGCGGGCGTGCTCGCTGCGGACCTGGTCGATGAAGCGCCGGGACGCCGCGGTGATCAGCCAGCCGCGGGGGCTGGCCGGGAGGCCGTCCCGCGGCCAGCTGACGGCCGCGGCCAGGACCGCCTCCTGGACGGCGTCCTCGCACTCCTCGAACTGGCCGTGCCGGCGGGCGAGCACGCCGAGGACCTGCGGCGCCAGCTCGCGCAGCAGGTCCTCGGTGGCGGCGTCGGTCCTCACTCGTCCAGGGGCCCGGCCGAGAACATGACCGGGCGCACCTCGATGCCCATGCCGTCGACCTTAGCGTCGGGGATCATCGCGGCCAGCTCGATGGCCCGCTCCCGGCTGTCGCAGTCGACCAGGTAGAAGCCGCCCAGGAACTCCTTGGCCTCGAGGTACGGCCCGTCGGTGACGGCCGGCTGGCCGCCGCGGACCCGGACCACGGCGGTCTGCGACGGGTCGGCCAGCGCCTGGGTGGTGATCAGCTCGCCGGACTTGGTGATCGTCTCGATGAACGCGCCGTGCCCGGTCATGATCTCGTTGCGCTCCTCCTCGGTCAGGGCGTTGAACAGGTCCGGGTTGATGTGCATGCTCAGCAGGAACTTCATGGGTCCTCCCCGTCGTGTGGGCTCGTCGGCGGCTAGTCGGAGCCGTCGGCTCCGCCTTGACATCGCGCGCGGGTCTTTCCGGGCCGGATATTTCCCGGGACCGGCGTCACGACGCTCCCGGCTGATCGGGCTGACCGTTCGTGGCGGCCTGGCCGGCCAGCCCGCTGATGGCCACAGCAGCATGACCGTACAGTCGCTGTCGCTACGGCAGCAGCAAACGTACGGTCATGTTGTTTCCGGAGGCTGCCGGCCGCCGTCCCGAGCCAGGCCGGCGGCCGGGTAGCGTTAAAGGCAGGAACGATGAGTTCCTCCCGGGCCGCCTGTTACCTTTCGCCGGGTCCGGGCGGCCCGGCTTCATGCTCCGGCGCCGATGCCCGGGGTCCTCGCGCCGCCCCAGGCCGAAGCAAAATCGACTAAGCGACTAAGCGACTTAGAGGCTGAGCGACAAAGCGACTCGTCGGTGAGTCGGCAAGTCGGTAAGTCGATTCGTCGGCGGCCGCGCTGCCGGGCCTGGCCGGCACCGGGGCGGGCACGATCGCCGGCGGGCGCTGACCGGCTTGACCGGAGAACGCGGCGGACGGATTCTGGCCGCGATGGCAGAGACTGATGCGATGACCGGTGACACCGGGGAGATGCTGGCCGAGGCGTGGGATGCCCTCGGCGGCGACCCCGGCGACCTGCGGCTGGTCCGCATCGACGGGGATCCGGCCGGGCTGCTGCCGGCGCGGCTGCCCGCGTTCGCGGCCATGGCCGCCGCGGTGTCGGCGGCCACGCTGGCGGCGGCGGTGCTCGACGGGGCGCGTTCCGGCCGGGCGCCGGCCGGGGTGGTCATCGACGCCCGCCACGTCGCGCTGGCCGCCCGCAGCGAGCGGTACGCCCGCCGCCTCGGGTCGGCCGGGTCGGCCGGATTCGCGCCGCTCTCCCGGTTCTGGCGGGCCTCGGATCGCTGGCTCCGCCTGCACGCCAACTACGCGTGGCACCAGCAGCGGGCGCTGGAGGTCCTGCGCTGCGACAGCCGCCCCGAGTCCGTGGCCGAGGCGGTGGCATCGCGGCGGGCGGAGGATCTCGAGGAGGCGCTGGCGGCGCACGGCGCGCTCGGCTTCGCCGTCCGCGAGCCGGCCGAATGGCGGCGCCACGCCCAGGGCCGCGCGGTCCTCGGCCTGGAACTGGTCGGGAGCGGCACCGGGCCGGCCGCGGGCCGCCTCGGCGCGGCCGGGGGCGGCGCGGCCGGGGGCGGCGCGGCCGGGCGCCTGGCCGGCGGGCGGGGCGCGGCCGGGGTGCGGGTGCTGGACCTGACCAGGGTCATCGCCGGGCCGGTCGCGACCCGGACGCTGGCGGCGTGGGGCGCCGAGGTGCTGCGCATCGACAGCCCGGGGCTGCCCGAGATCCCGGCGCAGGCCGTCGACACGCTGCCCGGCAAGCGCAGCGCGCTCATCGACTTCGCCGACCCGCCGGGCCGGGCCCAGCTCGAGGAACTGCTCGCCGGTGCCGACGTCCTGGTCCAGGGCTACCGGCCGGGCGCGCTGGCCCGGTTCGGCCTGGGGGAGGAGGAACTCGCCGGCCGTCACCCGCACCTGTCGGTGGTGACGCTGTCAGCGTGGGGGTGGCACGGTCCCTGGGCCGGGCGGCGGGGCTTCGACTCGCTCGTGCAGTGCCCGACCGGCATCGCCGCGACCGAGGGTTCCGGCGGCCAGCCGGGGGTCCTGCCCGCGCAGGTGCTCGACCACGCCACCGGCTACCTGGCGGCGGCCGCGGCGCTGCTGGCCCTGGCCCGGGTGGCCCAGGGCGGGGCGCCGGCGCACCGCCGGGTCGCGCTGGCCCGGACGGCGGCCTGGCTCACCGGGCGCGGGACGCGGGACCGGGCGCCCGAGCGCGCGGTCGACCCCGGTCCCTATCTCGCGACGCTGCCCGGTGCCGAGCAGCCCGTGCAGGTCATCACGCCGCCGGGGCGGACAGGCGACCTGGCGCCGCGCTGGGATCGCACGGCCGATCTCGGCGGCGACCGGGCTGAGTTCAGCGCCCGGGCACCGGGCGAAGACGTGTCATTCTCGTGATGTTCAGTCCCGGAATGACGCATTGAAACCGGCCATCTCCCCGATACGATTTACTGTATGCATGAGGGGGAATTTGGGCGGCTTATTGGTAGTCGCTACCGTATTGACCGGATTCTGGGCCAGGGCGGCATGGGCTATGTCTGGCTCGGGCGCGATGAGCTCCTTGACCGCGAGGTCGCGGTCAAGGAGGTGGCATTCCCGCACCTGGACGACAGCAACGGCGGCCGGGCTCAGCGGGAAGCCCGCGCGGCCGCGCGGCTGAATCACCCGGGCATTGTCACCATCCATGATCTGGTCACCGCGGACGGCCGCCTGTGGATCGTGATGGAGCTGGTCCGGGCGCCGTCGCTGGCGGACGTTCTGGAGCAGGGCGGCCCGCTGCCCGCGGGCCGGGTCGCGCGCATCGGCCTGGAGGTGCTGGACGCCCTGTCCGCGGCTCACCGCGCCGGGATCCTGCACCGTGACATCAAGCCCGCCAACCTGCTGGTCACCGACCGCAGGACGGTGATCACCGACTTCGGGATCGCGGCCATCGAGGGCGAGGAGGGCCTGACCCGGACCGGGCTGGTGGTCGGCACGCTGGCCTACATGGCGCCGGAGCTCACCGCGCCGGAGGACGACCGCCGCCAGCGGGCCAGCAGCGCCAGCGACCTGTGGGCGCTGGGCGCGACCCTGCACACGGCCCTGACCGGGCACCCGCCGAGCCTCGCGGCCGGCGCCGAGACCGGTCCCGAGCTCAGCGCGAGCACCGGCCCGCTGACCGCGGCGCTCGACGGGCTGCTGCGCGAGGATCCCGCCGCGCGCCTCACGGCCGAGCAGGCCGAGGCGCTGCTGCGCCAGGCCGCCGACCCGGCCCTCCTGCCCGCGACCGGCACCCCGTCCCGCGCGGAGACCGTCCTCGGCGTCCCCGGCGCGGCCGGCGCGGCCGGCACCCCGGCGGCAGCCGGCCCTCCGGCCGCGGCAGCCGGCGCCGCGGGGGTTCCCGCGGGCCGGGGCCGTGACGATCGGACGGTGACCCAGCTGGCGGCAGCCGGGGCGGGCAGCCCGGCCACGCGGCCGGCGACCGCCCCGGGCCCGGCCCCGGCCGCGGCGGCCGCCGCCGCCGGGCGCCGGACGCAGCTGGGCATCGCCCTGCTGGCCGCCGGCATCGTGGCCGGCATCGCCGCGCTGTTCCCGGAGTACCAGGGCTTCGGCAGCCTGGCCTCCGCGAACGACTCCCTCGTCGAGTACTCCGGGTTCCTGGTCTCCTGGGCCGCGGGCCTGACGCTCATCCTGTCGCTGCGCGGGCGGCCCGGGTTCGGCGCGCTGCTCGCGCTGGGCACGGCCGCCGTCACGCTCGGCGTGTTCTCGATCGACCTGTCGGTGGCCGTGACGGCCAGCTCGGCGCATGTCGGGCCGGGCCTGGTGCTGGCCCTGCTCGGCTGGCTGAGCTGCACGTCCGGGGCGGCGCTGGCCCTCGGGCGCGGGGCTGGCGCCTGGCCGCGCGTCCCGCGCGGCGCCGCGCTCGCCCCGGCCGCGACGGTGGTCATCGCCGCGCTCGGCGTCGCCCTCGCCTACGGGCCGCTGTCGTTCAGCTATACCTGGCCGGGCGGGTCGCTGATCTCCGGCGACCTGTACCCGATCCAGCTGTCGCTGATCACGAACGCCAACCTGTTCCTCATGGTGATCTTCGTGGCCGCCGTCGTCGCCGCCGTGCTGTGGCTGCCCGCCCGCCTGGGCGCGGCGATGGCCGCCGGGGCCATCATCCCGATGGCCCTGCAGGCCGTCTGGACCCTCGTCGCGGTGGCCGAGTTCGTCCCGGCCAACGCGACCGGCGACGTCACGGCCGCGTTCAAGGCCTACTGCGCCTTCATCATCGTGGGCGCCGTCGGCTGCGCGTGGCTGGCCCGGGCAGCGGGACGGCCGGGCCGGGCCCAGCGCGCGCTGGGGGTGTGACGAGCCGCCCGAGCGGGTCCTGACGGGCGGCCGGACCGGGGCAAGTTGCCGGGTCCGGCCCGTCGCCGGGTGGGTTGACTACGGAGCGTGACATCATGGCGACAGGACGTCGCCTGCAGGTCAGGCGAGGTGTCACCGACAAACCCCGCACCCAGGAGGTAACCCGCATGATCCGAGTATTAGCCAAGGCCACGATGGTCGTGGTCGCGGCCAGCACGGCCGGCGCCATGGCGCTCCCGGCCGCGTCCGCCGCGCCGAGGCCGCTGAATCACCCGGCGGTGTCGGCCCTGACCGTCATGGTCAACCGGCCCGACAGCGGCGGCAACGGCAACTGGGCCAATGACGACTTCCTCCGCGAGGCCGAGGTCGGGACCCAGACGGTCGTCGCGGCGTCGAACTGCGGGGTTGCCGCGACCACCTGCTACCGGATCAGCGGGGCGACGCTCACCGACGCCTTCGGCACGTTCAAGACCATCAGCGGCGCCTTCACTCCCAACCAGGGCGCGCCGTTCACCGGCACCCACATCACGGGCATCGTGAGCGGCCCCATGTCGGGCACCGGCGAGTTCGGCACGTTCTTCGCCACCGCCCTCCCCACGACCGCCGGAGTGCCCGCCGTCAACGTCGGCGCCAACCACCCGAGCGGCACGTGGCCCGAGCTGTTCTTCCCGCCGGGCACCACCTTCACCGGCCTGAGCGAGAGCACCTTCTCGTACAAATACCGCGGCGACGGCGAGCAGTGGGTTGACTCGTCGTCGGACAGCTCGGGGCAGATCCCGGCGGCCGGCAACATCACCGGCTAAGGCCGGCGGCGGCCCGGCCCGGCCGCCAGGCCCCGGCCGGAGCCGGCCGGAGCCGCACGTGACCGTGACCGTTCTCCCGCCAGACCAGCGGAGGGCGGTCACGGTCATGTTCCCCCACCGCAGCGCCGGCCAGAGTCCGGCGAGACTGCCCGCCCGCCGATGAGTCTGGGCGGCCCGCCAGGTCCAACCCTCAGGACGCCCGTGCGCGGCGTACCGGGACGGAGCGGCTTGTGCCGGCGGACGAGTGCATGTTCATGATCAACGGAGCGGCAAGCTGCGTACGGGTGCAGGGCGCCGCGGACGACCCGGCCGTGCTCCTCATCGGGTCGTCGATGCTGAGCTGGCCCGGCGGGCTGTGCGAGCGGCTGGTGGCCGGCGGTCGGCGGGTGATCCGCTACGACGTCCGTGACACCGGCCGCTCGCAGTCGTACCCGCCGGGCCAGCCCGGCTACTCGCTCGCCGACCTCGTCGGCGACGCCGCCGGCGTGCTCGACGCGACCGCGACGGAGCGCGCCCACGTCGCCGGGATGTCGACGGGCGGCTGGATCGCCCAGCTGCTCGCCCTTCGCCACCCCGGGCGGGTCGCGACGCTCACGCTCGTCGCCAGCCGGCCGAACGCGCCCGGCCCGGTCGACGACGACCTCCCCGGGCACCACGAGGCGCTCATGGAGGCGATCATGACCACCCCCGGCCCGGACTGGGCCGACGAGCGAGCCGTGGTCGGCCACCTCGTGCGGCAGGCCAGGAACCTCACCGGGGCGGGCGCGTTCGACGAGGCCTCCGCTCGCGCTCAGGCCGAGGCCGAGGTCGCCCGGACCACCGACGTCCGGTCCGCGACGACCAACATCGCCGCCGCCGACCACGGCCCGCGCTGGCGCGAGCGGCTCGGCGAGATCACCGCGCCGACGCTCGTGCTGCACGGCGAGGACGACCCGTTCTTCCCGATCGGCAACGGGGAGGCGCTCGCCGCCGAGATCCCCGGCGCTCGCCTCGTCCGGCTCGGTCGCGCCGGGCACCGGCTGCCGGCCCACGCGGTCCCGGCCGTCGCGGGCGAGCTCCTCGCCCACACGGCGGACTGACCGGGCGGCCGCCGGGCCGCGACACCCCCGGATGCCCGACACGCCGGCCCTCAGTAGTTGGTCAACTACTTAGCGTGAGATCGTGGTGCATAAGCGTCGCCGGCATGCCATGCGCGGTGACACAGCCCGAACCCCGCGCACAGGAGGAAACAGAGTGATCCGAGCATTAGCCAAAGCCGCGGTCGCCGTGGCCACGGCCAGCGCCGCTGGCGGCCTGGCCCTCCCGGCGGCGTCGGCCGCGCCGGCCGTGGTCCACCACCGGGCGGTGCATGCCCTTACCATCATGCTCGACCGCCCGGACAGCGGGGGCAACGGCAACTGGGCCGATGACAACTTTGCCCGCGAGGCCCGGGTCGGCCGCTCGACCGCGGTGGCCGTCTCGAACTGCGGGACCGCCGCGACGACCTGCTTCAAGATCAGCGGGGCGGCGCTGACCGACGTTGACGGCACGTTCACCACCATCCGTCACGCGTTCACGCCCAACCAGGGCGCGCCGTTCACCGGCGAGCACATCCGGGGCGTCGTGGACGGCCGCATGTCGGGGACGGGGAGCTTCGGCGCGTTCTTCGCCACGGCCCTGCCCTCGGCCAGCCGGGTGCCCGAGTTCAACCGCGGCGCCCGGAACCCGAGCGGCACGTGGCCGGAGCTCTTCTTCCCGCCGGGCACTACCTTCACCGGCCTGAGCGAGAACGTGTTCTCGTACAGCTACCACGCCGACGGCGAGCACTGGACCGACGCGTCGACGGACAGCTCGGGGCAGGTTCCCGCGGCCGGCAACATCCGCGGGTAGGCCGCGGCGCCCGCATGATCGTGACCGCTGGCCCGCGCGGCTCAGCAGCGCAGCGGTACAGCGGTGCAGCGGTCACGATCGTGCGGCAGGCGCCGGCCGGGGCGCTAGACGCCGGCCAGCCGGCCATCGACCACCCGGGCGCCGGCCTGCTTGATGACGCGGGCGAATGGCACGACCTCCATGGAGACGATGCCCTCCAGCGCGCCGGCGCGCTCCGTCGTGAACTCGTAGAGATGGGCGAGGTCGCGGCAGGCCGCGGAGACCATCAGGTTGCTGCGTCCGGACATGGCGGCCACGAAGCCCGCCTCCGGCAGCCGGGCCATCGCCTCGCCGACCGCGCGCAGGCGGGCGGGGCTGACCGTCAGGTGGACCTGGGCCGGGACGGCGAAGCCGAGCGCGTCGTGAGCGAGATCCACGTCGATGACCAGCGTTCTGTCCCGGATCAGCTGGGCGAGGCGGCGGGCGGCACGTCCCTCGCTGATCCCGGCGGCCGCGGCGAGCGCGGCGGTAGTGGCGCGGCCGTCGGCGGCGAGGACATCCAGGAGGGCGGAGTCGCCGGGCTCGAGCGCGGCGGGCGCCGGGCCGCCGGGGCCGGGCTGCCGGGGGCCTTCCTCCGGGGCGGCGAGCCGGGCGGCTTCCTCGGGGGTGAGCAGGCTGCCGAGCCCGGACCAGCCCCGGGAGCTGAGGCCCAGGAAGACGTGGAGCACGACGCTGGCCTCGATGTCGAGCACCCGGGCGGCCCGCGGCAGGCTGCGGGTGAGCAGCAGGTCACGGCGGTCGGCCGACAGCGACCGCACCGAGAACGAGACCTCCGCGCCGGCCGCGGTCACGCCGACCCAGGAGATGTCGTCGCGGTCCGCGAGGGCGGCGGCCAGCGACTCCGACGCGTCCGGCCGGCAGCGGACGCGCACCTGCCAGAACTGCTGCCCGACGGCCATCGGGTTGACCGTGCCGGCGACCCGCAGGATGCCCTCCCGGCGCAGCCGGTGGTAGCGGCGGGCGGCCGTCCGCTCGTGGATCCCGAGCGCGCCCGCGAGCCGCGCGAAGCTGGCCCGCGGCGCGAGCTGGAGCGCGCGGGTGAGCCGCAGGTCGTCGGTCTCCATCACGGCTCCCTGGGTCTGATTCCGGCACCGGAGCCGGTTTCGGTAACAGAGAACCACACGCCGGGCCGCGGCAGCGCATCCGGTGCGGCGGCGGGCCGCTAGAACGGGAGGTGCCCCGCCCCCTCCCGGCCGTCAGGAGCGTGACCGTGAACCTCATTCCCGCGCAGGACCAGGGCGTCTTCGTGCTCATCGTGCTCACCGTGCGACCCGGGCAGCAGCAGGCGCTGATCGACACCATCCGCGCGGCGGGCGATCCCGCGACCGTGCCGGGCCTGCGGTCGATCAGCCTGCTGCGCAGCCTGGACGGCACTCAGGTGATCAACCACATGCACTGGGCCAGCCGGCAGGCGTATGAGGAGGCCAGCGCCCGGCTGCCGGTGATCCGGGACACCCGGGCCGGGGTCCAGCGGCTCATCGAGCACGCCGCCGCGAACGTATACGAGGCCGTGAGCCTGGCGCCGCCGCTGGCGGGACCGGCGCGGCAGGGCTTATCGTCGCCTGGATGCGGCGCGGCGGCCCGCCCGGCGCGCGCCCACGGACCAGTGAGGTGAGGGTGCTCGATCCCGTCAAGGCCCGGTTCGAGGTCCTGGACCAGCGCTTCGAGTTCTTTCACGGGGACCCGTGGCTGGAGCACCTCTACACCGGGTGCCGGTGGACCGAGGGGCCGGCCTACTTCGCGGCCGGGCGCTACCTGGTGTTCAGCGACATCCCCAACGACCGGCTGCTGCGCTACGACGAGACCAGCGGGGCGGTCAGCGTGTTCCGCCACCCGGCCGGCTACGCCAACGGCCACATCGCCGACCGCCGCGGCCGCCTGGTCAGCTGCGAGCACGGCCGCCGCGCGGTGACCCGGACCGAGGCCGACGGGTCGCTGACCGTGCTGGCCGGCCGCTACGACGGGAAGCGGCTGAACAGCCCGAACGACCTCGCCGAGCACTCCGGCGGGCTGATCTTCTTCACCGACCCCAGCTACGGCATCGACAGCGACTACGAGGGGCACCGCGCGGACAGCGAGATCGGCGCCTGTCACGCCTACCGGCTGGACCCGGCGACCGGGCAGGTCACGGTGGCGGCCGCCGACTTCGACCGCCCGAACGGCCTGGCCTTCTCGGCCGACGAGCGGCTGCTCTACATCTCCGACAGCGCGCGGCGGCACCTGCGGGCGTTCACCGTGGCCGATGACCTGACCCTGTCCGGCGGCAGCGTCCTGGCCACGTGCGACGCCGGCACCTTCGACGGGGTCCGCGTCGACTCCGGCGGCCGGATCTGGGCCGCGGCCGGGGACGGGGTGCACTGCCTGGACCCGGACGGCACCCTGATCGGCAAGCTGCACGTGCCCGAGACGGTGGCCAACTTCACCTTCGGCGGGCCGAAGCGCAACCGGATGTTCATCTGCGCGACGACCTCGCTGTACTCGATCCTGGTCAACGTCACCGGGGCGGCCTACCCGCCCGCCGCCTGATCCTGCGCCTGATCCTGCTCCTGCTCCTGCTCCTGATCGAGCCAGTGCAGCCACTCGCCGTGGCCGTCGGCCAGGGCCAGCGCGGTCCGGCCGTCCCGGCCCAGCACGAACGGCGCGCCCTGGTAGGCGGGCACCGGCACTCCCTCGACCACGCCGGGTCCCTCGCCGGACAGCCACACCGCCCCGAGACCGCGGACGGCGGCGGCGAACTGCTCCCGGCCGGGCGGCGTGACGTAGGCCAGGACAGCGCAGTGGTACACGACCAGGGTGGCGCCGGCGGGCGCCCGGGCGGCCAGCGCGGGCAGGTCGGTCAGCAGGTCGCCGCGGTGGACGGGGGGCGGGTCGCGGCGGGCCGCGGCGATCGCGGCGGCCAGCCGCTCCGCGCGGTCGCCCTCGCCCGGCCACACCAGGCACTGCAGCCAGCGGGCGTCATCGTCGCTGGTCACGTCGAGCGGGCTCAGGTCGAGCCCGGCCCGCCAGGCGATCTCCGGGACCTGCGCCGGGAGGGGGACCGGGCCGCTCGGCGCGCAGCGCAGCACCGGCGCCGCCGGGTCCCGGCCGGCGATCCGGTGCCCGGCGTAGTCGTAGGAGTACCGGTCGGCGAGCAGGGTGAGCCCGGCGCTGGCGCCGACCTCGATCAGCGCCAGCGGGGGCGGCAGCGCGGCCAGGACGGGCAGCAGCACGGCGCACCGGGCCGGCTCGTTGGTCTGCGTGCGCCGGGCCAGCATCACGCGCCTCAGGTCGGCCGGGCGGCGGCGGACGAGGGCGCGCAGGGCGGTGATGCCGGCCGGCTCGCCCAGGTAGCGGACGGCGGCGAAGAGCAGGTTGGGCTGGCGTTTCTCCTGCGGGAGGGTGTCCAGGAAGCGGAGGACTCCGTGATCGGCCGCGACGGCGCCGGCGAGCGCCTCGTAGGCCGGGGAGCGGCCGCGGGCTTCCTCCGCGAAGTCGCGGTAGTTCTCGGCGGCGCTCTTGGCCGGGTCATGGCCGTGCATCATTGCCACGCTCTGGAGGCTAGTGGAGCGGCGGGGCCGGCGGGGCGCCGAGCCGCGCCCGCCCAGACGGCGGCCCCGGCGGCTCAGGCGGCGGTGCCGCGCCGGGCCAGGACCGGGCTGACGGTGACCAGGTGCCGGGCCAGGGACTCGGCCTGGCGGGCGATCTCCGCGATGGCGGTCGTCTCGTAGCGGGTGCCGCGGAGCGGCGGGCCGAGCGCGAAGATCCGGTCGCTGGGCCGGCCTGCCGCGTCCATGACTGCGCCGGCGGCATCCGCGTCGAGACCCAGCCGCAGCGGGTCCGGCCGGGCCAGGCCGCTGGCCAGCAGGCAGGCCAGCAGCGGGCCGGCCGCGGCGGTGATGTCGGCGGCCGGGCCGGTGGCGTTGACCAGCCAGCCGCCGTCCAGGTGGGTGACGGTCCCGCCGTGCGCGACGCTGACCCGCACGCCGTCCGGGCCGCCGCCGGCCGCCACGATCTGGCCGGGCCGCACCTGCAGCCGCCCGGCGGCGCGCAGCGCGCCGATCCGCGCGGCGGTCGCGGGCGGCACGCGGTGCCGGTGCACTTCCCAGTACCGGGCGTAACGGCGCAGGAACAGGCGCTGGTCGGCGGCCGGCAGCCGCTGCCACAGGGCGGGGACGTGCGGGCGCAGCACGTCGATGACGTCCTGCCAGTCGCCGGGGTGCCGCGCGGCCGCGGTGCGGACCTGCCGGACCAGGCCGGCCAGCCGCAGCGGCCCGCCCGCCAGCGCCGGGATGGCCGGCACCGGGGGCTGGCCGGGCGCCGGCGGGCCGCGGTGCTCGCGGGGGAGCAGGGCGTGCCGGGCCACGGCCTGCACCACCGTCGCCGGGTGCGCGCCGGTGACGGTCAGGGCCAGGTCGAGCATGGTCAGGCCGGTGCCCGCGATGATGACCGGGCGGCCGTCCCCGACCCCGGCGAGCGCGCCGGGCGCCCACGGGTCCGCTATGTACCGCGGGCCGGCCGGGACCGGGAACGGCGCGCCCGGCGGCAGGCTGCCGGTGGCCAGCACGGCGATGTCCGCCTCGATCGAGCCCGCGCCGCGGGCCAGGCCCAGGCGCAGCGGGCCGCCCCGGCTGCCCCGGCCGGCCGCGACCACGTCGGCGGTGACGCAGGTGAGCCGGGCGGCCGGCCAGGCCCGGCGCTGCGCGTCGGCCAGCAGCCCGGCCAGGTAACGGCCGTAGTCCCGGCGGGCCAGGAAGCCGTCGTGGGCGATGCCCTCGGCCTGCGCCCACCGGGCCAGGTGACCGGGGTCGCCGGGCAGGGCGCTCATCCGGCCGGCCGGCGAGTTCAGCAGGTGACCCGGGTCGGCGGTGGAGTAGGCCCGGCCGCGGCCGTGCCGCCCGTCCCGGTCGATCAGCAGCACGCGCAGCGGCAGGCCCGCCGCCCCGGCGCGGCGCAGCAGCTGCACGGCGGCCAGCGTGCCGCTGGCCCCGCCGCCCGTGATCGCGACGGTCGGCCCGTCGCCCGGCAGGTGATCAGCTCGGCCCATGCCGGGAAGCATAACCTAGTTTGTCGATGAGTTAAATAGGCTATGCGCGCTGGCACAGGTGGCCGGGCGCGTGTGACTAGTCACGATGGGTAGTACTGACGTGACTAGCAGCGACAGCGGAGGTAGCATTGCGCCGGTTTACGGTCATCTCAAGCATCACCGCCGCCGGCCTGGCGGCCGGCGCCCTGGCCGCCTGCGGGTCCAGCGCCAGCCCGACCAGCTCCGCCACGTCCCAGGCCGCCGGCGCCGGGTCCTCGGCGGCCAGCGCGGCGTCCTCGGCCGCGGCCAGCGCAACCGGCAGCACGACGGCGATCACCGTGTTCGCGGCCGCCTCGCTGCAGGGCGCGTTCACCCAGATCGGCAAGCAGTTCGAGCGGGCCCACCCGGGCGCGCACGTGACGTTCAGCTTCGGCCCGAGCTCGGGCCTGGCCACCCAGATCATCAGCGGCGCCCCGGCCAGCGTGTTCGCCTCGGCCGCGCCCGCCAACATGACCCAGGTGGTCAAGGCCGGCCAGACCCTCAACAGCCCGTCCAACTTCGCCAAGAACAAGATGGAGGTCGCCGTGCCGCCGGACAACCCGGCCAAGGTGACCTCCGTCGACAACCTGTCGAAGTCGTCGGTCAAGGTCGCCCTGTGCCAGCCGCAGGTGCCCTGCGGCACGGTCGCGGCCCGGGTGTTCAAGAACGCCGGCATCAAGGTCACGCCGGTCACCCGGCAGCCCGACGTCAAGTCGGTGCTGACCCAGGTCGAGCTGGGCAACGTCGACGCCGGGATGGTCTACGTGACCGACGTGAAGGCGGCCGGCTCGAAGGTCAAGGGCATCGCGGTCCCCTCCGGCGACAACGCCTCGACGCTGTACCCGATCGCGACGCTCAAGGACGCCAGCAACAAGACCGTGGCCAACGAGTTCGTCGCCTACGTCATGGGCCCGCAGGGCGAGCACGTGCTGTCCATGGACGGGTTCGAGAAGCCCTGACCCGCGCGGACCGCGGCGGCCGGGAGGCCCGGTGGCGGCGACCCGCGGGCTGACCGCCCGCGAGCGCGCCCGCCGGGCGGCCCGCGGCGGCTCATCGCGATCGGCGCCGGCACCGCTGCTGGTGCCGGCGCTGGTCGCGGTGGCGTTCCTGGTGCTGCCGCTGGCCGGCCTGCTGATCCGGGCGCCGTGGAGCGGCCTGGCCGCCGCGCTCACCGGCTCCGACGCGACCCAGGCCCTCGAGCTGTCGGTGTGGACGGCCACCGCGTCGACGGCAATCTCGCTGGTCATCGGCGTGCCGCTGGCCTGGGTCCTGGCCCGGGGCCGCTTCCCCGGCCAGCGGCTGCTGCGGGCGCTGGTCACCCTGCCGCTCGTGCTGCCGCCGGTGGTCGGCGGCGTCGCGCTGCTGCTGGCGTTCGGCCGGACGGGCTTCGTCGGCAGCTCGCTGGATTCCTGGTTCGGGCTGACCATCCCGTTCACCCCCGCCGCGGTGGTGATGGCCGAGACCTTCGTGGCCATGCCGTTCCTGATCATCACCGTGGAGGGGGCGCTGCGCTCGGCGGACCAGGGGTTCGAGGAGGCCGCGGCCACGTTAGGCGCGCGGCGGATGACCGTGTTCCGCCGGGTCACCGTCCCGATGATCGCGCCGTCGCTCGGCGCCGGCGCCGTCCTGTGCTGGGCGCGGGCGCTGGGGGAGTTCGGCGCGACGATCACCTTCGCCGGGAGCTTCCCCGGCCGCACCGAGACGATGCCCATCGCCGTGTACTACGCGCTGGAGAACGACCCGGACGCCGCTATCGCGCTCAGCCTGGTGCTGCTGCTGGTCTCGGTGGCGGTGCTGGTGTCGCTGCGGGACCGGTGGCTGCGCGGCGGCTCGGCCACATGACCGCCCCGTGACCGGGGACGCCGCCGCCGGCCCCGGCGGCACCGGCCCCGGCCAGTCCGCGGACGCCGCCGCCGGCCTGCTCGTGGCCGCCGAGGTGAGCCGGGGCAGCTTCACCCTCGGCGTCGACCTGGCCGTCCCGCCCGGCCAGGTCGTCGGCGTCCTCGGGCCGAACGGGGCCGGGAAGTCGACCCTGCTCAAGGCGCTGGCGGGGCTGACCCCGGTGGCCCGCGGCCGGATCGTCCTGCGCGGCCGGGTCATCGACGACGCCGCCACCGGGGAGTTCGCCGAGGCCGCCGCCCGGCCGGTCGGCTTCGTGTTCCAGGATTACCGGCTCTTCCCGCACCTGTCCGTGGCGGAGAACGTGGCCTTCGCGCCGCGGGCCCGCGGCGCGGGCCGGTCCGCCGCCCGGCTGGCCGCCGCGGACCTGCTGGCCCGGCTCGGCCTGACCGGGCTGGCCGAGCGCCGTCCCGGCAGCCTGTCCGGCGGGCAGGCCCAGCGGGTGGCCCTGGCCCGCGCGCTGGCCGGGGACCCCTACCTGCTGCTGCTCGACGAGCCGCTGTCCGCGCTCGACGCCGGCACCCGGCTGGACGTCCAGGCCGAGCTGCGCCGCCACCTGTCCGAGTTCGCCGGGCCGTGCCTGCTGGTCACCCACGACCCGCTGGAGGCCCTGGTACTGGCCGACCGGCTGGTCGTCATCGAGGACGGCCGGGTCGTCCAGGACGGCAGCCCCGCGCAGGTGTCCCGGCAGCCCGCGACCGAGTACGTGGCCCGCCTGGTCGGCCTGAACCTGTACCCGGGCCGGGCCGCCGGCGGCGCGGTCATGCTCGACGCCGGCGGCTCCCTGGCTATCCCCGGCGGCCAGTCCGGCCCGGTGCTGGTCGCCGTCCGGCCCTCGTCGGTGACGGTCAGCGTCGAGCAGCCGCACGGCAGCAGCGCCCGCAATACCTGGCCGGGCCGGATCGCGGGCCTGACCATGCTCGCCGACCGGATCCGGGTCAGCGTCGACGGCAAGCCGCCCGTCCT
Source organism: Streptosporangiaceae bacterium (assembly GCA_036501025.1). GTDB lineage: Bacteria > Actinomycetota > Actinomycetes > Streptosporangiales > Streptosporangiaceae > DASUBV01. Next base: position 2,474 of record DASYBB010000095.1, on the reverse strand, counting down.
CGCCGACGTCACCCCGGCCGCCGTGGCCGAGCTCGACCTGCGGCCGGGCCGCGAGATCTGGCTCGCGGTGAAGGCCACCGACCTGGAGGTCTACGCGCCGGGCCCGGCCGCCGGGCCGTGACCGGCCGGCAGGCCCGGCACCAGCCGGAAGCGCTGCGCCAGCACTGCCGTGTCATCGCTGACGGTGAAGCCGGGGTCGCCCGGGATCTCGCGCATCCCGGCGCTGTGCCATTCCTCCTCGTGCGCCGACCGCCGCGCCGCGACCGACTCGTCGCCGTCGTCCAGCACGTGGCGCACGTCGATGTCGGCCACCGTGACCACGCGCACCTCGGTCATCTCGATGACCGCGGCCGGCCGCCCGGCCGAGTCGACCACCGCGAAGCGCTGGCCCGGCTCGGGGACCGGCTCGCCCGCCCGCTCGTAGCCGAGCAGCAGGCCGGTCGTGGTCGTCTTGGCGCCGGCCAGGATCGCGGCCACCACCTGGTCCCGCACCGGCCCCGGGGTCGCGAACTCCCGCCGCCGCAGGTCGTCGATCAGCACCGCCCGGGGCTACCGGACGGGCGCGGCGCGCAGCCCGTCGCGCAGCACCGCGACGGCGCGCGCCGGGTCCGCCTGGTCTCCGGGCCCGACCTGGACGGCGACCAGGATGCCCCGGATGAGAGCCATCAGGTCGGCGGTGGTGAGGTCGGCGCGGATGGCGCCGCCGCGCTGAGCGCGGCTGAGGAGGTGGCCGAGCTCGTCGCGGAGGCGGGCCGCCAGGCCGGCCAGGGCGGTGTCCGGGCCGGTGCCGGAGCCGGCCAGCGCGTCGGCGAGGCCGCGCTTCAGCGCGGCCTCGCCGACGAGGCGGCCGATGAAGCCCAGCAGGGCCGCGCCGGGGTCGGAGGCGTCGCGCAGGCCGCGGGCGTCATCGGCCAGCCGCTGGAGGCGGTCGTGCAGCACGGCCTCGAACAGCGCTTCCTTGGTCGGGAAATGCCGGTACAGCGTGCCCGGCCCGACCCCCGCGCGGCGGGCGATCTCATCGAGCGGCACCGACAGCCCGTCGGCGGCGAACGCGGCCGCGGCGGCCTCCAGCAGCCGGTCGCGGTTGCGGCGCGCGTCAGCGCGCAGCGGCCGGGCACCTGCCATGCCGGCACCTCCTGCGCCACGCCCTGGTAAGCGGGGCGGTCTCTCCGGTACGGTCTGATTAAGCGGGGCGGTCTCTCCGATTCTAGGCCGCCCCGTGTGATCCCGTGACCAGGAAGGACGCCCAGACCGTGCCAGCACACCCCACCGCCAGCCCCCGCGAGGTCGCCGAGCGGCTCCTGGAGGCCATCATCAGCCCGGACCCCGGGGCGATCGCCGACTGCTACGCGCCCAGCGTCGTCATCGAGATGCCGTTCGCGGCCGCCCCGCTGTTCCCGGACCGGATCGAGACCACCCGCGAGGAACTGCGCGCCCGGTTCCGCGCGGGCACCGCGATCCGGCGCTACACGGGGCTGAGCAACGTCGCGATCCGCGAGACCACGGAGCCCGGGGTCGTGCTGGCCGAGTACGACCTGCACGGCGAGCTCACCCAGACGGGCGAGCCGTTCGGGCAGCGGTTCCTCATGATCATGACGATCCGGGACGGCCAGATCGTCCACTCCCGCGACTACACCAACCCCGTCACCGGCGCGCGGCTGCTCGGGAAGCTCCCCGAGTTCCTGGCTGCCCTCAGCGCCGGCCAGCCTGCTTAGAAGGGCCTGCGGCAGGCGGCGAGCGTTACGACAGGGTGCCGTGCAGCGTGGCGGCCAGCCGCTCGCCGAGCTTCGCCCAGGCCGCGTCGAAGGCGGCCACGCCGTTGTCCTCCAGCGCCTGCACGACGTCGTCGTAGTCGATGCCGATCTGCGCCAGCTGGTCGAGGACCTGGTGGGCGTCGGCGTAGTAGTCGCGCACCGAGTCGGCCGGGATGACGCCGTGGTCGGCGACCAGCCGCATGGTCGCCTCGGGCATGGTGTTCACCACGCCGGGGGCGACCAGGTCGGTGACGTAGCGGGTGTCGGGGTAGGCCGGGTCCTTGACCGAGGTCGAGGCCCACAGCGGCCGCTGCGGCGCGGCGCCGGCGTCGTGCAGCGCGGCCCACCGCTCCCCGGAGAACACCCGCTCGTAGTGCTCGTAGGCGATCCGGGCGTTGGCGATCGCCGCGCGGCCGCGCAGGGCCGCCGCCTCGGGGGTCCCGATCTTGTCCAGCCGGGCGTCGACCTCGGTGTCCACCCGGGACACGAAGAACGAGGCGACCGAGGCCATCACGGAGACGTCCTTGCCGGCCGCGACGGCGCGCTCCATGCCGTCCAGGAACGCGTCCATGACCTCCTCGTAGCGCTGCAGCGAGAAGATCAGCGTGACGTTGATGCTGATGCCGTCGGCCAGGCAGTCGGCGATGGCCGGGATGCCCTGCCGGGCGGCCGGGATCTTGATGAACAGGTTGGGCCGGTCGACCAGCCACCACAGCGCCC
>DASYBB010000094.1:0-33381 GCA_036501025.1 Streptosporangiaceae bacterium | reverse complement strand
CCCTGGCGATCGCCACCCCCAGCCCAGCGACGGCAGGGACGTTACGGATGGCGGCGACAGGCGGGGTGCTGTGGCACGGGTCAGCTGCCGAGAGGTAGGCCGCGGACGCCGAGCTCGTCGGCGCGGGAGAGCAGGTCGGCGGGGTCGGCGTAGACGCGGTAGGCGCCGGCTCGCTCCAGTTCCTCGCGGCCGTAGCCGCCGGACATCAGGCCGATGCCGATGGACTGGGCGCGGCGGGCGGCCAGCAGGTCCCAGACACTGTCGCCGACGACGTAGGCGTGCCGGGGCTCGACGTCCAGGAGGGCGGCGGCGGCCAGGAACAGGTCGGGGTCCGGCTTGGCGTGCGCGACCATGTCGCGGGTGATCATCGGGGTGTCCGCGGCCACGCCCAGCAGCTCCAGCGCCGGGCGGGCCGTCTCGGCCCGGCCACTGGTGGCGATGGCCCACCGCACGCCGCGTCCGGTCAGGGCGGCGAGCAGCTCGGCGGCGCCGGGCAGCGGCCGGACCGTGCGGGCCAGCTTCAGGTACTCGCGGCCGTGGGCCTGCTGGAGGGACTCGACGTCGGCCTGCGACAGGGCGACGCCGGTCTCGTGCATCAGCGCCGCGACGAACAGCCCGCCGCTCATCCCGATCCGGCGGTGGATGCGCCACACCGACAGGTCGATGCCGGCCTGCGAGAGCACCTGCTGCCACGCGATCACGTGCTGGTAGACGCTGTCGATCAGCGTTCCGTCCAGGTCGAACAGGAACGCCGGCTCCGGTGGCTGCGAGTAGCTGGCCATGCCGCTCATGGCAGCCACCCTAGACCGCGGCCGATCCCGGCCCGCCCTTGCCCGATGCGACCGGGGTGTCAGCGGTGAACGGACCGCAGGTCGAGGAGGCGATGTTGATCACCTCGGTACCGCCGAGCAGGACGATGCGGATCGCGTTGACCTCCTCCGAGCCGGTGATCGGGCCGGTGACCTGCTGGTTCAGCGTGACCGTCCCGATCGCCGGGATGGTCACAAGCACAGTGTTGGGCGCGATCGGGCCGGCCGGCGGGCTGATGCCGCCGATGGTCAGGCCGGCGATCGAGGCCGTCCGGACGAGCGAGCCGTCCGCGTTGGCCAGGCAGGAGGAGGAGACGATCCCGGCCGTGACCACCCCGAGCAGGCCGCCCGTGCCGCTCGTCAGGCTCGCCACGGAGGCCGTCGCCGAGTTGCTGGTGACGCTGGCGGTCAGCGCGGTGACGCCGAGGTCAGCAACGGTGAGGCTCGCCACGGGGGCCGGATTCGGGGTTGTCAGCGTCGGGTTCGGGGTCGGGCCGACCCCGAGCGCGCCGGTGGCCTCGATCCCGAAGGCCCCGGGGCTGGTCGTCTGGGAGAACGCGGCCGGCGCCGTCGCCACAAGGGCCGTCCCGGCCAGCACAAGTCCCCGTCTGATGGAGGGTTGCACGGTATGTCCCTCCGTAATGCCGGGCCTGGGATGGATCCAACTCGGACGCGTAGCGTTACATTGACGCTGGCCGTAGAGGGATCGGCTTGCGAATTGCGGGGAAGTAGTCGCTGGTCATCACGCCTAGGAGTGAACGGAGAATAAAAATTCACCCTGGGGGATGAGGTGTCATATCACTCTGCGTGACAGGGCCTTCGGTACGTTGACGCCATCAGCCACACCGACGGGGGGAAACGGTGGATCAGACGCCGGGAGGTGGCCGAGCGGCGACATTGCCCCGCCGCGGCGCAGCGGCCGGGCGGCCGTTGCTGGCCGGCCCGGTGCAGGCCGTGGTGGTGGACGAGGCCGAGCTCATGCATTTCGCGGTCCGGGCCCTGCTGTCCACGGTGCCCGGCTACACGCTGGTGGCCTCAGCGGGCAGTGTCGGTGACGCCGAGCAGCTCATCCGCCGGGTCCGGCCCGATCTGCTGATCTGCGACGTGGACATCGCCGGGGAGAGCGGGATCGGCCTGTGCCGGTGGGTGCGCCAGGCCAGCCCCGTCACCTGCGTGGCCATTCTGACCGGCCGCGACGAGCCGCTGCTCGCGCAGGCGGCCCTGGCCGCCGGCGCCCACGGCTACCTGCTCAAGGACTCCGCGCCGGAGGACCTGGCGGCGTACCTGGCCGAGGTCGCGGGCGGGATGCGCGTGCTGGACCGGCGGCTCGGCCGGTCCCGGCCGGGGGAGCACCGCACGGACCCGACCGACGAGTTCGGCCTCAGCCGGCGCGAACGCGAGGTCCTCGGCGAGGTGCTCGCCGGGCTGGACAACAGGCGCATCGCCGACCGGCTGCGCATCTCGGAGGACACGGTGAAGAGCCACGTGAAGGCCATCTTCCGCAAGCTCGGCGCGCGGGACCGGGCGCACGCGGTCGCCCTGGCCCTCGGCACGGCCGCGGTCGCCGGCCAGCACCTCTACCCCGTGCCGCAGATCCTGGCTCCGCGGCGGGCGGTCGGCCGGTGACCGCCGGAGCGCTGCCCCGTCCCGGCCCGGCCGGGCACCGGGCCGCTCATCGCGCCGGTCACGGTCGCCGCGATGGCGGTCAGCACGGGGCCGGGCGCTGACCTTCTGGTTCACCCTCGCCCCGCATCAGGAGACGGGCCTGCAGATCACCCAGGCCTGCACTGTCGTCCTGATGACCACGCCGTTCCGGTCGCCACGGCGTTCCTGGTCTGGCGGCGGTCGTGGGCCGTGCGTCCGGTCGTGGCCTGCGCGGTGGCCGCCTGCATGCTGCTGGTCGCCAATCAGCTGCGGATCCTGACCATCATCATGTTCGTCCTGCACATGGGCTACGGCGGCGGCTTTTACTGGGGCCCACATCCTGATCGGCTCGATGATCGCGATCGCGGGCGGCTCGCTGGCGCTCGTCGTCTGCGGCCTGATCGCGATCAGGCGAGGAACGCCGCGGCGCAGTCGGCTATCCGCTGGCTAGCCTGGCCGTCCCCGAACGGGCAGGGGATCGCGGCCAGGCGCCGGGTCAGCCCGGCGTCGGCGATCAGCTCGCGGCCGAGGTCGCCGATGGCCGGCCCGGGCTGGACCAGGTGGGCGAAGCCGGCGGTGACGGACTCGGGCCGCTCGGTCGAGTTCCGGACCACGATCAGCGGCCGCTTGAGCACCGTGCACTCTTCCTGGACCCCGCCCGAGTCCGACACCAGCAGCCGGGCCTGGCTGGCCAGCCCGAGGAACGTGCGGTGATCGGCGGGCGGGACGACGTGCAGCCGGTCCAGCGCGGGGCTGAGGCCGTGCCGCCGCGCGGCCGCCCTGGTCCGCGGGTGCAGTGGCATGACCACGGGCAGGCCCAGCTTGCTGAGCTCGTCCAGGATGGCCTCCAGCCGGGCCGGATCGTCGGTGTTCTCCGGCCGGTGGATCGTGGCCAGCACGAAGCCGTCGGGATCGGCGCCCAGCCGGACCGCGATCTGCCGGGCGGCCCGCGGGCCCGGCAGCATCCGCCGGGTGGCCTCGACGATCGTGTTGCCCGTCAGCACGATCTTGGCGGCCGGAACCCCCTCGGCTCTCAGGTTGGCCACCGCCCGGCTGGTCGGTGCGCAGTGCACGTCGGCCAGCACCCCGGTCACGCACCGGTTGATCTCCTCGGGCATGGCCCGGTCGCCGGACCGTAGCCCGGCCTCGACGTGTATGACCGGGACCCCGGTGTAGCTTGCCGCCTGGGCGCCGGCCGACGCGGTGTTGGTGTCGCCCTGGACGATGACCGCGGCGGGCCGCCGGGCCGACAGCAGCGCGCCGAGCTGCTCGACCATCCGGCCGACCTGCGCATGGCGCGGCTCGCCGCGGATCCCGGTCAGCGCCTCGGCCTGGGTCAGCCCGGCGGCGGCCAGGAACACCCCGGACAGCTCCTCGTCCTCGTGCTGGCGCGAGTGGAAAAGCGCCGCCCGGTCGCCCAGTAACCGGATAACCGGGGCGAGCTTGACGATCTCCGGGCGAGTTCCGACGATAACGGCGATCTGGCCGGAATTATCATTCAGGCTCATGTGCGTCCCCCCGTGCGCTCACGGTGCTGTGCCGGAGTCAATCCGGCCGACGACCCTGAGAATATCCGCGCCGCGCGCCGTTCGCTGCTTGAACGCCATCTCCGTATCGCTATCCTTAGGGAAGCATCAGCAGCGTACGGGGGTCGTCAGTGTATCCACCGCCAATTGGCGAATTGCCGATTACTGGATTCAACATCGCCTTCGGCCTGGTGGCGCAGCGCTGATTATCGGAGGCCTATTGTTTCTGCGCGTCGCTCATTTCTCGCGTTCGAGGCGCTAGGAGCGGCGGCGCCGCCGGACTCCTGCCTGTCTAACGCCGTCGATTGTCACTAAGGGAGTAACCGGTGCTGGCTGGCGCGCTGGAATTGTTTTTCGTGTCGCCCGGGCTCGCGTACTACGTCGCCACGGTCGACGCGGGCCTGCCGGTGATCCGGCGGGCGCGCAAGGCCCGCCGGCTGCAAGCCGCGGCCGGAGTGCGGGGACCGGGGGGCGTAGGTCGGGCGGCCGGGGCTCGGGGCCGGCCGCCGACCTCGCCGCCTCGGTCTCGGTCGGCTGGGGCCGGCTGCGGACCCGGCTGCGGACCCGGCTGGAGACCGGTCGGGAGCCGACGCGCGATGCCTGGGCTGATGACCGAGAGGCTGACGGCGGCTGGCCCAGCGGGACATGGGCGGGCGATGTGGCGGACGGCGGCGGCGGGCTCGTCCGGGACCAGCCCGCCCGGCGGCCCAGCTCGCGGTCCGGGCACGGCCAGTCGCGCCGGGTGGCGGGCAGTCACCGCGCCGCCGGGGCGCGGCCGGCCCAGCATTCTGGCCGCTAGGGGCCACGCTACCCTCGTAGCCAGCAGGGGTATTACCGGCGGGTAGCGGCGGAGCAGGAGGTACGGCAGCGGTGGCGGAACCTAGCTCAGGGACCTCCTGGCGGCCCGCCGCCCGGTCGGCCGCCGCCCGGTCGGCCGCCGCGCGCTCGCGGCCCGTCCCGGTCCGGTCGCTGGTGGCGCTGGGCGACAGCTTCACCGAGGGCGTCGGGGACCCGTGGCCGGACCGCAGCGACTGTCGGGGCTGGGCTGACCGGCTGGCCGAGATGATGGCCGCGCAGGAGCCCGACCTGCGATACGCCAACCTCGCCATCCGCGGCAAGATGCTGGCCCAGGTCCTGAACGAGCAGGTCCCCGCGGCCGCGGCCATGCGCCCGGACCTGGTCACGATCGCCGCCGGCGGCAACGACCTGCTGCGGCCCAGGGCCGACCCGGACCTGCTGGCCGAGCCCTTCAACGCCGCCATCGAGCAGCTGAGCGCGGCCGGCAGCCGGGTGCTGATCTTCGCCGGATTCAATCCGAGCCTGTTCCCGCTCATCCGGATGATCCGCCGCCGGGCCGCCATCTTCAACGCGCACCTGCGGGCCATCGCCCGCCAGCATGACTGCCTCCTGGTCGACCTGTGGACGATGCGGGTGCTCAGCGACCCGCGCATGTGGTGCGAGGACCGGCTGCACCTGTCCCCGGAAGGGCACCGCCGGGTGGCGCTGCGGACAGCTGAGGAAATCGGCGTCCCGGTCGAGGCGAGCTGGCGCGACCCGCTCCCGCCCGTCCAGCGGGCCGCCGGCACCGCCCCGGCATGGCTGGCGGCCCGGCGCCTCGACGTCCAGTGGGCACGCGGCTACGCCGCGCCCTGGGTACGCCGCCGCCTGGCCGGCGTCTCCAGCGGGGACGGCATGTCCCCCAAGCGCCCCGACCTCGTCCGCCTCTAACGCCCGCCGACCGCCCGCCGACCGCCCGTCGGGCGCTCGTCGGCCGCCCCGTCGGCCGCCCGTCGACTACCCGTCGGCCGCCCCGTCGGTCGCTCGTCGGCCGCCTCGCCAGTCCGGCGGGCGACTGGCCCGGCGGGCCAGCCCGACCAGCATCGAACGGGCTTGGCCGCCGTGGCAGGGTCGGTCGGCAGCAGATTCCCGGACTGCGGATACTGCTGAGGCCAGCCAGTCACATGGGGCTGGCGGGAAGCCCGGACGCGGGCCCGGACCCCCGGCCGGACCGGCTTTCGCGGCGGTCTTCGTGATCGCGCAGGGTTTAGCACACCCTGGTACGCCAAATCCTGCGGGATCATGAACGCGCCCCCTCCAGCGCCCGGTCAGCCGCACCGGCGGCCAGCGGAGCGGGCACGACTACAAGGTCAGCTTGAGCCCCTCGTGCGACGCGACGAACCCAAGCTCGGCGTAGAACCGGTGCGCGTCTCCCCGGGACTTGTCGGTCGTCAGCTGCACCAGGCCGCAGCCGCGCCGCCGTGCCTCGCCGATGGCCCAGCCGAAGATGGCCGACCCCAGTCCCCGTCCGCGCCAGTCCGCCGCCACGCGGACCGCCTCGATCTGGGCGCGGAGCATCCCGCGCCGGGCCAGCCCCGGCAGGAACGTCAGCTGCAGGGTCGCGATGACGCCGCGGTCCGCCTCCGCGACGACGAGCAAGTGCGCCGGATCGCGGTCGATCAGCGCGAACGCGCGCTCGTAGGCGGCCAGGTCAGCCGGAGACCGCACGCCGTCGCGCGCAGTCCCCAGCTGATCATCGGCCAGCAGGCCGACCACGGCCGGAATGTCCGCCGCCCGCGCCCGGCGGAGCCGGACCGAAGGCGACCCTAGGTCAAGCTCCGCCAGCACGTTCACCCGACAATTATCCCCGGCCCGCGTCGGCCCGCCCCGCCCCGCCCCGCGCGGCCCGGGCGCCCCGCCCGCACCACGGTCAGGGGCTGAGGTCGGCGAGCATGTCCTCGATCCCGGCCAGCGCCGCCGCGATCCACGGCAGCGCCAGCGGGTCGGGCGCGGCCAGCGCCGCCTCCCGCTGCTCGTCGGTGTCCCCGTACAGCAGCCCGGTGGCCAGCCGCAGCCGCAGGTCCTGCGGTCCCTCGCCGAAGGCGCTGGCCGGCAGCGTCCCCGCCCCGTACCGCTCGACCAGGCAGCTCGCCAGGTCCGCGCCGGTCACGATGCCGCGCCGTGCGAGCGGCTGCCGCCACGACGAGAAATCGGGATACAGGTAGAACGCAGCCTGGGGCGCGGGCACGCTCAGCCCGGCGGCGCGGCACAGGCCGGCCACCGCGCGGACCACCGTGGCGTGCAGGGACCGGCTCTGCGCGATCCGTTTCGCGATCTCGGGCGGCTCGCGGAAGCCGACGGCTGCGGCCTGCTGGACCGGCACTGCCGGGGCGGACCAGATCTCGCTGCCGACACCGCGCAGCCGCTCGGTGATGGCCTGCCCGAGCGGGCCCTCGGGCAGTCGCGCGGCGCCGATCCGCCAGCCGCCGAGGGCCAGGCTCTTACTCAGCGCCGTGGTGACCACCGTGCGGTCGGGCGCGACCGCGGCCGGGCTGAGGAAGGTCGCGCCGGGGTCGTGCACCAGGTCGCGGTAGATCTCGTCGGAGATGATGATCAGGTCGTGCCGGGCCGCGACCGCGGCCAGGGCCTCGACGGCCGCCGGGCTGGCCAGCCGGCCGGTGGGGTTGTCGGGGATGGTCGTGACCACGGAGCGGATCGGCCGCCCGGCGGCCGCCGCCGCGACGACGACCGACTCCAGCGCGGCGGGGTCGCAGATGCCGCCCTCGCCCGGCACGGCGGGCACGAAGTGCGGCGTGACCCCAATCAGGCGGGCCTGGGCGGCGTAGCTGACCCAGCTCGGCCGGGGCACGGCCACGTCGGTGCCGATAGCCATCAGCACCGCGAACAGCAGCGGCTTGCTGCCCGGCCCGGCGACCACCGCGCCGGGGCCGGTCGGCAGGCCGCGCCGGGTCCAGTAGCCGGCCACGGCCTCGCGCAGCGCGGGGATGCCGGCCACCGGCCCGTAGCCGCCGCGGCCGGAGGCGGCCGCGAGTTCCTCCCGGAGCCGGGGGTGGACGGGCAGCCCGGCCTCGCCGAAGGCGAGCGGGAGCACGGGCAGGCCGCGCCGGCGGCGGGTGTCGAGGATCTCGTTGGCGGCGAGGGTGGCGGAGACGGGGACGCCGGTCCGGCGCGTCAGGAGGGGTGCTGGTGCAGTCGAGGTGACAGTCGTGGTGACAGGCCCGGCCCAGGGCATGCGGGAACTCCTAGCTGCGGGGTGCATATCGGGGTGCGTGTGGCGCCGTCGGCATTGGCGACGAGACGGATATCGGGGTGGTTACAGCATCATTGCGACCCTCACGACATCCGTTGACCAGCATGTACGCAGATGAGCGTTAGCACAAGCGGGCAAGTCTGTGGCAGAGAATAAGCTGAGCTTATGCTTGATGTGCACCGGCTCCGGCTGCTCGCCGAATTCGCCGAGCGCGGCACCATCGCGGCCACGGCCGCCGCCCTCGGCTACACCGCATCGGCGGTCTCGCAGCAGCTCGCGGCCCTGGAGCGGGAGGCCGGGGCGGCGCTGCTGGACCGCAGCGCCCGCTCGGCCGAGCTGACCGACGCGGGGCGCCGTCTCGTCGGGCGCGCCACCGAGATCCTCGCCCTGATCGAGGCGGCGGAGGCTGACCTGTCCGCCGACGAGCCGGTCGGCCGCGTCGCCATCTCGGCGTTCCCGACCGCCGCGGTCGCCTTCGCCCCCGCGCTGATCCGCACCGTCCGGGCCCATCAGGGCCTGAACCTGCTGCTCCGCCAGACCACCGGTCATGAGGGCCTGCGCCAGGTCCGGGCCGGCCAGGTCGACGTCGCCATCGTCGATGACTGGACGGTCGTGCCGCCCGCCGACGAGGCCGGCGGCCTGCGCTTCTACCCGCTGGTCCGCGACTCGCTGGTCCTGGTCGTGCCCCGGCGGCACTGGGCCGCGGACGCCGAGCAGCCGGTCGCCCTGGACCGGCTGCGGGGCGAGCCGTGGCTGGCCCCGCCTGCGGGCGAGCCGTCGCGCCGGGCCGTGGACCGCGTGCTGGCCGGGGCCGGCGCCACCCCGTCGGCCCCGTGGGAGTTCGAGGGCCTGGCCACGATCCTCAGCCTGGTCGCCCGCGGCATCGGCGTGGCCATCCTGCCCCGGCTGACGCTGGCCGCGGGCGAGGGCCGCGTCGCCGTCCGCGAGCTGCCCGGCCGCAGCCCGGCCCGGCAGGTATACGCCGTGGCCCGCGAGTCCGGCGTGCGCCGCCCGTCGGTCGCCGTCACCCTGACCGCGCTTTCCGCCGCGGCCGCCACGCTGAGCCGCCACCAGGCCGGCCGTCCGGCCGACCCCGCCGGGTAGCTGTGTCTTTACACGAAACGTCGTGCTGCCGCCCCGCGGCGGCCCTCAGGCGTCGCGCTCGACCGGGCAGGTCATGCAGCGCGGGCCGCCGCGCCCGCGGCCGAGCTCGCTGCCCCGGATCGTGATGACCTCGATGCCGTGCTCGCGCAGGAACGTGTTGGTGGTCACGTTCCGCTCGTAGGCCACCACCACGCCCGGTGCCACGGCCAGCACGTTGCAGCCGTCGTCCCACTGCTCGCGCTTGGCCGAGCGGACGTCCTGGGTCGCCGTGAGCACCGTGATCCGGGGCAGGCCGAGCGCCGCGGCCAGGGCGTCGTGCAGCAGCTCCGGCGGGTGGTCGGTGACCTTCAGGTCGCCCGAGCTGATGCCCGGCTCGACGGTGTAGGAGGGCAGCATGCCCATTCCCGCGTACTTCACGAAGACGCCGTAGTCGGCCATGGTCAGCACGGTGTCCAGGTGCATGAAGGCCCGCGACTTCGGCATGTCCACGGCCAGCACGCGCTCCGCCGCGCCGGTCGAGAACAGCCGGTGGGCCAGCATCTCCACCGCCGCGGGCTGGGTCCGCTCGCTCATCCCGACCAGGACCGACCCGTTGCCGAGGACGAGCACGTCGCCGCCCTCGATGGTGGCCGGCGCGCTGTCGGCGCCGTGGTTCCAGACCTCGAACCGCGACTCGCCGAACATCGGGTGCCACCGGTACATGGCCTCGTCGCTGATCGTCTCCCGCATCCGGGCCCGGCGGCGCATGGCGTTGATCGACACCCCGCCGTAGATCCACGACGAGGTGTCCCGCTGGTAGAGCAGGTTGGGCAGCGGGGCGAGCACGAAGCCGTCGGGCTCCAGCGAGTGGAACGCGATGCTGTGCGGCTCGGCCCCCAGCTCCAGGAACTCGCGCTTGGTGATCCCGCCGATCAGGTAGCCGGCCAGGGCCTCGGCGTCCAGGCCGCCGAGCGTCGCGCGCAGCGTGTCGACGGCCAGGGGGCCCTGCAGCCGCGGGTCGAACGACTGCTCCAGCACGTAGTCCCGGGCGGCGTCAATGGCCATCGTCTGGGCCAGCAGCTCGCCGTAGTAGTGCACGCGGACGCCGCGGTCGCGCAGGGCGGCCGCGAACGCGTCGTGCTCAGCCTGCGCCTCGCTGACCCACAGCAGATCGTCAAAGAGGAGCTCGGCCGCATTGTCGGGAGTGAGTCGCTTCAGCTCCAGGCCGGGGCGGTGCAGGATGACCTGGCGCAGCCGGCCGACCTCGGAATCAACATGAAACATGGCTCGAAGGTTACGCTGGCGCCGTGATTCTTGATCTCTCCGCCACGGCCGCGACCCTGACGGCCGCCCTGGTCGGCGTCGAGTCGGTGAGCGGGAACGAGCAGCGGCTGGCCGATGAGATCTACGCCGCCCTGGCCGGCCTGCCCCACCTGAGCGTGCACCGGGACGGCAATGCGGTCGTCGCGCGGACCGCGCTGGGCCGGCCGCAGCGGGTCGCCATCGCCGGGCACATCGACACGGTGCCGCTCGCGGGCAACCTGCCCGGCCGCGTCCGTGACGGCGTGCTGCACGGCCTCGGCAGCTGCGACATGAAGGGCGGCGTCGCCGTCGCGCTGCGGCTGGCCGCGCACCTGGCCGCCCCGTCCCGCGACGTGACCTACGTGTTCTACGACGGCGAGGAAGTCGAGGCCGAGCGCAACGGCCTGCTGCGGCTGAGCCGGTCCAGCCCGGAGCTGCTCGCGGCCGACTTCGCCATCCTCATGGAGCCCACCGACGGCCAGGTCGAGGGCGGCTGCCAGGGCACCATGCGGGCGCAGGTGCGGGCGGCCGGGCTGCGGGCGCACAGCGCCCGCAGCTGGATGGGGCGCAACGCCATCCACGAGGCGGGCGCGATCCTGGACGTGCTGCGCGCCTACCAGGCCCGCCAGCCCGACGTGGACGGGCTGCGCTACCACGAGGGCCTGAACGCCGTCGGGATCACCGGGGGCGTGGCCGGGAACGTGATCCCGGACGAGTGCGAGGTCACGGTCAACTACCGGTTCGCCCCCGATCGCAGCGTCGAGCAGGCGCGGGCGCACCTGGAGAAGGTGTTCGCCGGCTGGGAGGTGGAGGTCAGCGACGCGGCCGGCGGCGCCCGGCCGGGCCTGGACCAGCCGGCCGCCGGGTCGTTCGTGGCGGCCATGGGCGGCACGCCCCGGGCCAAGCTGGGCTGGACCGATGTCGCCCGGTTCGACGCCCTGGGCATCCCGGCCGTCAACTTCGGGCCGGGGGACGCGCTGGTCGCGCACGCCCCGCACGAGCACGTGCGGCTGGCGCAGATCGAGGAGTGCGAGGCCCGGATGCGCACCTGGCTGGCCGCCTAGCCGATGGCGGGCTAGCCGATGACAGGGTGGGGCCGTGCTGGATGACGTCGTCGGCTGGCTGGCCTGCCCCCAGTGCGGTGCCGGGCTGGCCCGCGCGGGGCCCGTGCTGCGCTGCCCGGCCGGGCACGCCTTCGACATCGCCCGCCAGGGGTACGTCAGCCTGCTGCCGCCGGGCGACCGCGGGCCGGCCGGCGACTCGGCGCCGATGGTGGCGGCCCGGGCGGACTTCCTGGCCGCGGGCCACTACGGCGGCCTGGCCCGCGAGCTGGCCGCGGCCGCCCGCGAAGCCGTCACCGGGACCGGGGCGCCCGGCTGCGTGCTGGACGTCGGGGCCGGCACCGGCTACTACCTGGGCGCCGTGCTCGATGACCTCCCGGGCCGGGCCGGGCTGGCCCTGGACGCGTCCAAGTTCGCGCTGCGCCGGGCCGCCCGTGCCCACCCGCGGGCCGGCGCGGCCGCCGCCGACGCCTGGCGGCGCCTGCCGGTCGCCGACGGCGCCGCCGCCGTCGTGCTGGATGTCTTCGCCCCGCGCAACGGCGCCGAGCTGCGCCGCGTCCTGCATCCCGCCGGGCGGCTGCTGGTCGTCACCCCCGGCCGCGGCCACCTGGCCGAGCTGGCCGGCCCGCTCGGGCTGCTCAGCGTGGACCCCCGCAAGCAGGAGCGGCTGGCCGGGACGCTCGGGCCGTATTTCCGGCTGCTCGAGCGGCACCCGCACGAGGCCGCCCTGGATCTCGGTCACCGCGATGTGGCCGCCGCCGTCGGCATGGGCCCGAGCGCGCGGCACGCCGACCCGGCCGTCCTGGCTGCCCGGATCCGCGAGCTTCCCGGCCGGGTGTCGGTGACGCTGTCGGTGACGCTGTCGGTGTTCGGGCCGCTATCGCCGCCGTGACCGGTCCGGCGCTCCGGCGCCGCCCGGGGCGCGGCCCGTGAAGGCGCCCGGCGGGGCCGGCGAGGCGGGATACTGGGCGCCAAGGACACCGGGCAGCGTGCCCGGCCCGATCGGAAGGGGCTCTTGGGATGGACCTGACCGGCGCCCACTGGCGCAGGGCGTCCAGCAGCGACGATGCCGACGAGGCCAGCGTGGAGATCGCGTTCGTGGCCGGCTCCAAGGAGGGCAGCGAACAGGTCATCGCCATGCGCGACAGCCGGCACCCGGACGGCCCCGTGCTGATCTTCACGCCGGATGAGTGGACGGCGTTCACGGCCGGCGTCCAGGACGGCGAGTTCGACCTGGCCTGAGGTGCGTACCTGCGGCTGTGACCAGGCGCGGAACTGATGGCGGCCGCCGCCCCGAGGGGCGGCGGCCGCCATCATGCCGGGCGGGCTGCTGACCTGCCCAGCCGCGCTGCGATCTACTGCGGCGGCGCCGGGAGCAGCATCAGGGGCTTGGTCTCCGTGCTGCCGGACAGCGTCTTCCAAGTGACCGAGACCTCGGTGCCGGACCGGAGGCCGGCCATGATGCCGGTCAGCGAGGACGGCGTGGTCACGGCGTGCCCGCCGACCGACGTGATGACGTCGCCCGGCACGAGCCCGGCGGTCGCCGACGGGGTGCCGCACAGGGCGCCCAGCACGAGGGCGCCGGAGCTGGCCGGGGCGATCTGGCCCGGAATGCCAGAGTCCTGATTGTTGGGCAGGCAGTTCACGCCGGAACGCGGCGGGGGCACGCCCCCGTCGCCGCCCTCATCGGCCGAGATCTGCAGGCTCCGCTGCTGGGCCGGGTCGCTCACCTGGCTCGCCTTGCCGGCCGGGACCAGGACGCCCAGGAACCCGGTCGAGCCGATGGTCACCGATCCGCTGGAGTGGCCGCCGATGATCTGACGGGCGATGTTCAGCGCCCGGTTGATCGGGATGGCGAAGCCGACGTCGCTGGGCTGGCCGTTGCTGACGGAGCCGGTGGCGGCCGCGGTGTCCATCCCGATGACCTTGCCGGCCGTGCTGGCCAGCGGGCCGCCCGAGTCGCCCGGCACGATGTTGGCGTCCGTGCGGAGCATGTTCGTCAGCCGCTCGCTCGCGGCGCTGCCGTCATCGCTGGCCGTGATGGACTCGTTCAGGCCGGTGATGGAGCCTGAGACAACGGTGGTCCCGCCCGTTCCGCCGGCGTTGCCGAGCGCGATGACGCCGTCGCCGACCTTCACGCCGGAGGAGTTGCCGAGCGGCACCGTTTTGAGGCCGGAGGCGTTCTCGAGCTGGATCACGGCCACGTCGTCGCTCTTGTTGTAGCCCAGGAACTTGGCCGTGTAGCGCTGGCCGGTGGCGACGATCCGGGCGGTCAGGCCGGTGGTGCCCTCGATGACGTGGTTGTTGGTGAGGACGAGGCCGTTCTTGCTGATGATCATCCCGGTCGCGGCGGCCGTGCCGCCCTGGTAGGTCAGGCTGCTGGTGATGTCCACGATGCCGGGCTGGACAGCGGCCTTGACTGACTGCAGGGTGGCGGCGCTGACGGCCGGGTTCCCGCTCGGGGCCTGGCCGGACCCGCCGCCGAACGGGTTGGTGCTGGGCTGCTGGTTGCCGCCGAACGGGTTGGCCGGCTGTCCGGCCGCGGGCGCCTGGGCGTTGCTGTGGCTGGCCGAGTCGGCCAGCAGCACGGTGCCCGCGCCGGCCGCCGCCGCGACGGCCGCCACGGCGATGTAGGCGACGAGCCCGGTCATCCGCCGCCGGGGCGGCGGGGGCTGCTGCAGGTAGTCGCCCGGCATGCCGTAGCCGCCCGGCGGCTGGTATCCGCCCGGCGGGCCGTAGCCGCCGCCGCTCTGGCCGTAGCCGCCGCCGGGCTGGCCGTAGCCGCCGGGCTGGCCGTAGCCGCCGCCGGGCGGACCGTAGGCGCCCGGCTGGCCGTAGCTTCCTGGCGGCGGCCCGGACGGGCCGTACCCGCCGCCCTGGCCGGGCTGGCCGCCCTGGCCCGGCTGGCCGCCCTGGCTGTAAGCGCCGGGTGGACCGTATCCGCCGGGCTGGCCGTATCCGCCGGGCTGCCCGTATCCGCCGGGCTGGCCGTATCCGCCCGTGCCGTAGCCGCCGGCCGGCGGGCCGGCCTGGCTGTAGCCGAAGCCGGGAACGGGATGATCGCGGCCCGACCCGTAGTCGCCAGCCGCTCCGCCGGGGCCATAGGCGCCCGGCTGCCCCTCGGCGCCGGGCGTGAAGGGAATGGTGACATTCCCGTTAGCGGGCGCGGCGTCGTCGCCATCGCGCTCGCTGCCGGAGGCGGACCAGGGGCTGCCGGGTTCCGGCTGCTGGCTCTCGCCGCCGTGCTCGTTCTGCATCTGCATCACCTCTGCCGGTGCCAGCCTAGGTTGCTTTGGCCGCTACCCCTAGCATCGGCCCGGCAACCAGAGCGCTCGGATCGCAGCCCTCCTAGTAAGCCTCAGCCACCTGGGTACTAGCTGAGGGTCCACTGAGCAGGGGCTCTTATGGCGTAGGTCACAGGCGGGGATCTCGGGGTCCGGGCGCGCCGGTCCCTCGCGGCCGGGCGCGCTGGTGCCGCGGGTCCCGGCGCGTCATTGAAGATATATCTTGTCATCCTCGTACAGGAGATATATCTTGATGGCTGTCGGGCCGCGTAGCTGTCGGGCCGCAAGCTGAGGGAGCCATGATGTCGACACCAACCCGCAACTCTGAGCAGGCCCGCGCTGACCAGGGCCTGAGCCGCCGGGAGGAGCTCGCGGTCTCCAGCTCGGTGCTGTCCGAGGCGCCGTGGGGCCTCGCCGCCGGTGCTGGCGTGGCGGTCGCGGCCGGCGACGCCGTGCTGCACCTGCTGGCCTGGCACCTGGCTATCGTCAGCCCCCTGTCGCTTGGCGCGGTCGCGTTCTTCGGCGTGGCCGGCGGCGGCGCGCTGCTCCGCTCGCGGGGCAGCCGGGCCCTGCGCTGGGCACAGCGCAACCCGTGGCGCTTCGCGACCTTCCCGGGGATCGCCTGCGCGATCGTCGTGTTCGTGCTGTCGATGCTGGACAGCGGCCACATGTTCGGCAGTGCCTTCACCGCCCTGTGGCACGGCGCCGCCGCGTACGGCCTCACCGGCCTGGTCGGCTCCGTCGGCCGTCCCCGCCGCGCCCGGGCCGGCGTCTGACCGGCATGCAGCGAGCTCGCCCGGCTGGCGCTGCCGGCGCCAGCCGGGCACCCCGCCCGCCGTGGTGGTGCTTCCCGGCCCCGGTGTTCCCGGCCGGCGGCGCCCCTGACCAGCCGTGCTGGCCTGGCGGCGGTGCTCACGACCAGCCGTGCTGGCCGAGCGGCCCGACCGGCAGCTCCCGGCGGGCGCACTCGTCGAGCAGCCGGGGCAGCGCGCCGAGGGCGGCCCGCGCTGAGCCGGGCGGCGACGTGCAGTCGGAGTCGTGCAGGAGCACGGTGACCCCGCCGTGGAGGCGGGCCGTCAGCGAGTCGTAGACCGAGGCGGGCGTCGCGCCCGCCGCCCATTCCCGCCCCCAGGTACCCCACAGCACCGGGGTCAGCCGCAGGCGCCGGGCGGCGAACAGGGCGCCCCCGGTCAGGACCCCGTACGGCGGCCGGTACAGCCGCGGCCGGGTGCCCGTGACCGCCTCGATCAGGTCGGTGGCCCGGCCGATGTCATCGAGCGTCGCCCGCGGCCCCCGCAGCGTCAGGTACCGGTGCTCCCACCCGTGCACGCCGATCTCGTGCCCGGCGGCGGCCAGGTCGGCGGCCAGCCCCGGCGCCTTCGCCACCATCCGCCCCAGCAGGAAGAACGTGGCCTGGACCCCCCGCTCGCCGAGCAGGCGGGCGACGTCCGGGGTCGCGGCCGGGTCCGGCCCGTCGTCGAAGGTCAGGGCCACGTGCCGGGGGTCGCCCTCGCCGGCCAGCCGGCGGAAGGCCGCGCGGCGCACCGGCCCGAGCCCGGTCAGGCCCGGGCCGGCGTGCGCCAGCACCAGGCCCGCCACCACCGCGCCCGCGGCGCTCGCCATCCCGGCCCGCCCGAGCCGTGCCGTGTTCCCGCCGTCCGCAAGCGCCATTGCCGGCATTCTAGGGACCATCGTGATGCGCCCCCCGGGCACCGCGCCGCAGCCCGCCGGGAACACGCGGCCGGGCATGGCGCACCGGCAGGCCGTTCCCGGGACTATGAGACCGGGTACCGGTGCACGGGGGCATCGGCCGGGAAACCGAGCATGGAGGGGGCATGACCGATCCAGCGGCCCGCCCGCGCAGCGCGCTGCTGCTCTCCGGGTCCATCGGCATGGGCCACGACGCGCTGGCCGCCGCGTGCGCGGTCACCCTGGAGCGGCGGGGCTTCGGCACGCAGACGCTGGACGCCATGCGGCTGCTGGGCAAGCAGGGCAGCTCGGCGGGCGAGGCGGTGTTCCGGGCCATGCTCGCGGTGCCCGGCCTCTTCGACGCCTTCCACTTCGCCGCGCTGCGGCCGGGCGGCGCGCTGGCCCGGTTCGCGGACGCTGCCGCGAGCCGGCAGGTCGTGCCCCGGCTCCAGGCCTACCTGGACCAGCACCCGGCCGACCTCGCGATCTCGGTCTTCTCCACCGGCGCCGCCGCCGTCAGCCGGGTGGCCGGGCGCTACCCGGCCATGAGCCACGTGGTCTTCAGCACGGACGTGACGCCGCACTGGCTGTGGGTGCACCCGAACGTCGACCTCTACCTGGTCACCTCCGCCGTCGCCGAGGCGGCCATCCGGCGGTTCGAGCCGGGCGCGCGGGTCCAGGTCGTGCCGGCCCCCGTCCGGCCCGCCTTCTACCAGGCGCCGTCCCAGGCCACGGCCCGGGAGCGCCTGTCTGTCCCGCACGAGGAACGCTGCGTGCTGCTCATGTCCGGCGCCTGGGGCCTGGGCCCGGTCGCCGCCGCGGCCGAGGCCCTCGGCAACGCCGGCGTGCATGTCCTGGCCGTCGCCGGGCGCAACACCCGGCTCGAGCGACGGCTGGCGGCCGTGGCCGCCCGCCAGCCCAGGGTGACGGCGATCGGCTTCACCGACCGCGTTCCCGAGCTGATGGCCGCTGCCGACCTGGTCATCACCAGCTCGGGCGACACCTGCACCGAGGCCCGCGTCGTCGGCCGCCCGCTGCTCCTGCTCGACGTGGTGCCCGGCCACGGCCGCGACAACCTGCAGCACGAACTGGAACTCGGCGACGCCGGGGTGACGTCCCCCGACGCGGCCGCCGTCGCCCGCAGCGCCCTGGCCGCCCTGGACCGGGCCAAGCCGCCCGAGGCCGACCGGGCAGGAGCGCCGGCGCGCTCGCCGGCCGCATTCGAGGCGGCCTTCTCCCTCGCGCTGGAAAGCATCGGCCTGTAGCCCGGCGCGGACTTTGCGGCGGGCTGGACCGCGCCTTATGGCGGGGCCGTGCGGCGGCGGCGCAGCGGGCGCTTACGGCGGCGGGGTGGACGGGACGGCGTCCATGATCGTCTTGGCCCGCTGGAGCTTGTGGATGCTGAGCCAGCCGAGATTGGTCTTGATGATCTGGTGCTGGCTGTTGAGGAAGTACGTGGTCGGGATGCCGGGCACGCCGTACAGCCCGCCCACGGCCTGCGTCGGGTCATAGGCCACCGGGTACTGCACCCCCGCTGCGGCCAGCTGCCGAAGCCCGGCCGCCCGGCTGTCCTGGGAGTCGATGCCGATGATCACCAGGCCGGGGTGCCGGCGGTAGAACAGCTGCAGCACCTTGGTCTCTACCTTGCAGGGCTCGCTCCATGCCGCGCAGAAGTTGAGGATGACCGGCTGGCCGGGGTAATCGGCGAGCGAGATGCGCTTTCCGGAGTTCAGCAGAGGCGGCAGCGAGAACCCGTGCGCGGTCTCCCCGTCGGCGATGGCCGGCTTACCGCCCAGGCACGCCGTCAGCGTGAGCGCGGCGCCGACCAGGACGGCCAGTACCGTGATCCCACCGCCGGCCCTCTGCTCACCCGGCCCCCGCCCGGCCCTCGGGCCCCGTCCCACCCCGGACGCCCCTCCCGTCACGGGCCGCATGAGTTCCCCTTCCGTCGGCCGCATCGCCCCCGGCGCGGCTGTCGACTCGTACCCCGCCTGACCTTCGTACCCCGTCTGTCTCTCCTGCCCTGCCGGTCCCTGGTGGCCTGCCCGTCCCTCGTGCCCGGTCGGCTGATGGCGGCCGCCGCCTGGATCTGGCCGCTGCACCGGGTGCGGAGGAGGTCCTGGCCGGTGCCGGCCGCTGGCGTGCCTGCCCGGCTCCCGGGACCGGGGGCGGCTGGTGTCGGGCGCGCGCTGTCTGCGGCCCCCGGGGTCGAAGATCATGGTGGAAGCAGCTCCCCTCGAGACCACTTCCCGAGACCAAGTTATACGGAGGGCGACTACGCGACGACTGATAGTAGCGTGATCGAGTCCGGGCGTCGGCCGGACAAGGTGCCATCCGCCAGTGGTTCGGATCACCCGTCAGGAGCGGGTACGGAACGAACCACTGAGGGGCGGGGCGTACGCGCGGCCGGCTAGCGGAGCTGCGCAGCCCAGGCGGCGAGTTCCTTAGCGGTGACCTGGCCGGCGATGTGGCGCACGATCTGGTGGCGGCCATTGAGGAAGAACGTCTGCGGCAGGGCCAGCACGCCGTAGGACGTCGCGGTCTTGGCCGGGAAGGGGTCGGCGGCGACCGGGTAGCCGACGTGCTCGGCCTTGACGAACTTCAGCGCGGTGGCCGTGGTGTCGTTCGAGTCGATGCCGATGACCTGGACCTGGCCGTGGTGCGCGGCGTAGAAGCGGGCCAGCAGCGGCGTCTCGTGCTGGCACGGGACGCACCAGGAGGCGAAGAAGTTCACGATGACCGGCCGTCCGGCGTAGGCGGCCAGCGAGAGCTGGTGGCTCGCGTCCCCGAGCGCGGCGAGCGCGAAGGGCTGCGCGGCGACGGGCGCCTTGCGGGGGCTGGCGTGGCCGCTGCCGGAGTCCGCCACGGTCACGGTCAGCACGCCGATGACCGCAAGTCCCGCCAGCGCGGCGATCACCAGCAGGACCGACCGCACCCGGCGACCCCGACCGCGAACGGGCGCGGCTTCCGCAGGCTCGGCTTCGGCCGGCCCGGTACCCGACTGGTGCGCGCTGTCGTCTTGCGTTGTCACGTACGCGAATGTAGCGCGAGTTCCGGCAATTCCGCCCGGCCGACTCCCGGCCGTTAGCCCGCGCGCGAGGCGAGGACCCGGGCACGCTGTCGCTTTCCGCAGCTCACCGCGTACTCGCCGACTACCCCGAACCGCTTCATGTTGCCCTACCGAGCGTAGTGATTGAGGGGTCCGGTAACGTGTCGCTGGACAAATTCTTCGGGCAGCTATGACGGACCGGTTCCGGGCATGCCACCTGACTGCCGACCGCATTGACCGACGACCGGGAGGTCGGCGAGTGACTCATGTGACGGGCGCGCTTCCCGCCGGCGCGGGCGACGCGCCGTCGGCGTCACCGGCAGCCGCCCCGGCGGCCGCCGGGGATGGCGCGCGCCGGTCAGCTGGCGTCATCGCCCGGTCGCTGTTCCTGCTCACCAAGCCGCGGATCATCGAGCTGCTGCTGGTCACGACGCTGCCGACGATGCTCCTGGCCGCGCACGGCCTGCCCTCGGCCCGGCTCATCGCCGTCACGCTCGTCGGCGGCGCGCTGGCGGCGGGCAGTGCCAACACGCTGAACTGCTACATCGACCGGGACATCGACGCGGTCATGAAGCGCACCTCGCGCCGGCCGCTGGTCGCCCACGCCAGCCGCGGGGGCCAGGTCGCGATCAAGCCCGGCGAGGCCCTGGCGTCCGGCATCGTGCTCGGGGCCGCCTCGACGCTGCTGCTCGGGCTGGCGGCCAACTGGATCGCCGCCATCCTGGCCGACAGCGCGATCCTGTTCTACGTCTTCGTCTACACCCTGGGCCTCAAGCGCCGTACCGCGTCGAACATCGTGATCGGCGGGGCGGCGGGCTGCTTCCCGGTCCTGGTCGGCTGGGCGGCGGTGACCGGCCGCGTCGCGCTGCCCGCCATCGCCCTGTTCGCCGTCATCTTCTTCTGGACGCCCCCGCACTTCTGGGCGCTGGCCATGAAGTTCAAGGACGACTACGCCGCGGCCAACGTGCCCATGCTGCCCGTCGTCGCCACCCCGGCGGTCGTGGCTCGCAAGATCGTTCTCTACTCGTACGCGATGGTGGCGGCCACCCTGGTCCTGGCCCCCTACGCGGGCTGGATCTACACCGCGTTCGCGGCGGGCCTGGGCGGCTGGTTCCTGGTCGAGGCGCACCGCCTGCGCGGCCGGATCGCGGGCGGCAGCGCGCCGGCGCCCATGCGGCTGTTCCACCTGTCGATCGCCTACCTCACCCTCCTGTTCGCCCTGGTCGCCGTGACCTCGCTGCTCCCGTGGGGCCACTGGTAGGCCGACGCCGTCGGGTGGTCGTCGGGACACGGAGAGTTATTGCCGCTGCTTGACCCACCTCTGGCCGAGCCCGGGACATCCTTTCAGGCATGAGCCCACGGTTACCGCACCCAACCCGGCGGGCCTTCCTGGGCGGCGCGGCCGTCACCGCCGCCGCGGCCGGCGGGGCCTTCGCTGCCGCCCGGCTGGCCGGTGACTCCGCCGGGCCGGCGGCCGCCGCGGGCAAGACCACGGTGCGCAAGACCCTCGCTCCCGGCCTCCGCGCGTCCACGGTGGCCGAGAACCGCCGGACCGGCGACAAGGACTGGTGGATCAGCCGAACCGGCGCCCCGGACGAGATCGCCGGGTACGCCGGCCAGGCCAGCGTCCGGCCGGGCGAGCCGGCCGACCTGTACGTGTCCACCACCGCCCGCGAGTTCACCGTCCGGGCCTTCCGCATCGGCTGGTACAACGGCGACCTGGCCCGCAAGGTGTGGGAGTCGGGCCCGGTCCGCGGCCACCGGCAGCGCGCCGCCGCCCGGACGTCGGCCGGGCCGGCCGGCCCGGGGTCCGGAAGCGCCGAGTCGAGCAACACCGTGCACGCCGACTGGGGCCGGTCGCTGCAGGTCCGCACGGCCGGCTGGCCGGCCGGCTCGTACCTGCTCCGCCTCGACGCCTCGTCCGGCGCCCAGCGCTATATCCCGCTCACCGTGCGGTCCGACACCACCGCGGGCCGGGTGGTGCTGAAGAACGGAGTCTCGACGTGGCAGGCCTATAACACGTGGGGCGGCTACGACCTGTACCTCGGCCCCGGCGCCGGGTACGCCGACCGGGCCCTGGCCGTCAGCCTGGACCGGCCCTACGACCTCCAGGGCGCGTTCCTGTTCCTGGTCTACGAGCGGAAGCTGATCAACCTGGCCGAGCGGATGGGGCTGCCGCTGGCCTACCTGACCAGCATGGACATCGCCACCGACCCGCACGCGCTGGACGGCGCCAGCGCGCTCGTCTCGCCCGGCCACGACGAGTACTGGACGCCCCAGGAGCGCGGCTACGTCACCGCGGCGCGGGACGCCGGCCTGAATATCGCGTTCCTCGGCGCCAACGCCATGTTCCGGCGGATCCGGCTGGCCCCGACCGGCCTCGGCGCCAGCCGCCTGGTCATCTGCTACAAGACCAGCTACCGGCAGGACCCGCTGTTCGGCCACGACAACGCGCTGGTCACCAACGACTTCCGCGAGCCACCGGACCCGGACCCGGAATCGTCGCTGACCGGCACGCTGTACGAGGGCTACCCCGCCGTCGCGGACTACGTGGTAACGGCCCCGGACGCCTGGATGTTCGCCGGGACGGGCGCGGCCCGCGGCGACCGGTTCCCGGCCCTGGTCGGCATCGAGTACGACCGGGTCAACCCCGGATCGCCGGTCGAGCGGCCCATCCAGGTGCTGGCGCACTCCCCGCTGACCTGCAAGGGCGTCAACAGCTACGCCGACTCGGCCTACTACACCCATCCCGGCGGCGCCGGGGTGTTCAACGCCGGGACGATGCGCTGGGTCGAGTCCTTCGGGCCGCCCACCTATCACTGGGGCCTCACCCGCAGCGCCGGGCGCCTGACCCGGCGGGTCACCGCTAACGTGCTGCGCGCCTTCGCCGACGGCCCCGCGGCGGACCGCTACCCCGCGCGCGACAACCTCCGCGAGCTCAACCCGTGGCCCGGCGACCCGATTGCCACCGGGCACAACCTCTGGGGCTGACCCGGCCAAGTCCGCCCCTCGTGCGTTGTACCGAGAGGGCGACGTATTGTGGCCGCAGGCCGGCCACCAGCCAGCTAGCCGGCCCATCGGCCGGTGGAGGTGACGGATGGAACTGGGACGGACGCGCCGGCTGCGGTGGGCACTTCCCGCGGGCGCCGTCGTCGCCGTGGCGGCCCTGATCGCCGGAACGGAGGCCGCCACCGCGCAGCCCTCCCCATCGCTACCGTCCCGCACGGCCGCTCAGCTCGTGGCCGGCGTCGCCGCGGCCGCCCGTCCGGTCCCGCTGACCGGGACCTACACCGAGACCGCCAGCCTGGGCCTGCCCAGCCTGCCGGGCGGCGGCGACCCCCTGTCCGCGCTGGGCCTGCTGGCCGGGACGCACACGTTCATGATCTGGGCCGGCGACGCCCAGGAACTGCGGATCGCCGAGCCCGTCCAGCTGGGGGAGGCCGACGTGCGCCGGTTCGGCAACCAGATCTGGCTGTGGGACAGCCGCACCCAGCGGGCCACGAACATCATCCTGCCCGCAACGATCAGCCCGGCCGGCGGCCAGCCCGGCTCGGCATCGTCCGACTCGGCCTCGTCCGGCTCGGCATCGTCCGGCTCGGCAACGATCAGCCCGGCCCCGTCGGGCCCGGCGCCTGGCGCGCCGCTCACCCCGCAGCAGCTGGGGCGGCGGATCCTGGCCGCCATCGGGCCGTCCACGGTCGTGTCGGTCCGGGACAACGTCACCGTGGCCGGCCAGCCGGCCTACCAGCTGGCTCTCGCGCCGAAGGACAGCCGGTCGCTGATCGGCCAGGTCACGATCGCGATCGACGCGCGCCACGCGCTGCCGCTGCGCGTCCAGGTCTTCGCCCGCGGCGCGTCCAGCCCGGCGGTCCAGGCCGGCTACACGGCCCTGTCATTCGGCGCGCCCGCCGCCTCGAACTTCACCTTCACCCCGCCGCCCGGCGCCAAGGTCAAGACGATCAACGTGCCCGCCCCGCCCCGGCCCCGGTTCAGCGGCCGATCCGGCGGCCCGTCCGGCCCCGGCACGAGTGCCGGGCCCGGGCCGTCCCGCAACGTCCGCATCGACCCCGCGACGGGCCGCCCGGAGCCGGGCTCCGGCATGAGCGGCGAGCAGCGCGACCACCTAACTGTCGTGGGCACCGGCTGGCTCACGGTGTTCGCCGTGCCGCCGTCTGTCGCGGCGGCCAGCGCCCAGACGCCGGTCCCTGTCTACGACGACGGCGGCCATGTGGTCGCCTACGCCAGCGGCCCGGCCACGGTGCCGGCGGCGACCCCGTACTCCGCGGTCGGCCTGGCCGGCGACCCGGCCCTGCTGCGGGCGCTGCTGAAGGCCGCCACCCCGGTGCACGGCGCCTGGGGGAGCGGCCGCCTGCTGCGCAGCAGCCTGCTCTCGGTCCTGTTCACGAGCCAGGGCACCGTGCTGGCGGGCGCGGTCACGCCCGCGGTCCTGTACGCCGACGCCGCCGCGGTCAAGTGAGCGCAGCCGACCCGAATCCGGCCGCCCCGTACCCGCCGTCGCGCCCGTCCGCGCCGCCCGACGAGGTCAGCTTCGGCCGGGGCGCCGGCGGTGACGCCGCCGGCCGCGACGGGCAGGCTGCTCGCCAGCGGCAGGCCTGGGGACCGGACGGGGACCCGGCCGCGGCGGCCCGGCCCGCGGCGGCGATCGTCACCCGGGGCCTGACCAAGCGGTTCCGGAGCGGCCAGCTCGCCGTCGCTGACCTGAGCCTGGACGTCCCGTACGGGTCGGTGTACGGCTTCCTCGGCCCGAACGGCTCGGGCAAGACCACCACCATCCGGATGCTGCTCGGCCTGGTCCAGCCCACCAGCGGCCAGCACGAGCTGCTCGGCGCGCCCATGCCGGAGGCGGCCGTCGCCGTGCTGCCGCGGGTCGGGGCGCTGGTCGAGGGGCCGGCCTTCTACGCGTTCTTGTCCGGCCGGGCCAACCTGGCCCGGTCCGACGCGGCCGACCGGACGGCCGACCCGGCCACGGCCGCGGCCCGGATCGGCGCGGCCCTGGACCTGGTCGGGCTGGGCGAGACCGGCGGCAAGCACTACCGGGCCTACTCGCTCGGCATGAAGCAGCGGCTGGCCATCGCCGCGGGCCTGCTCCGGCCCCGCGACCTGCTGATCCTGGACGAGCCGACCAACGGCCTGGACCCGCAGGGCACCCGGGAGGTGCGCGCCCTGATCCGGCAGATCGCCGCGGAGGGGACGACCGTGTTCGTTTCCTCGCACCTGCTGGCCGAGGTCGAGCAGATCTGCTCGCACGTGGGGGTGATGCGGGCCGGGCGGCTGGCCTTCGAGGGCAGCCTCGACGACCTGCGCGCCCGCGGCGCCACCCGGATCCGGGTCCGGACGGCGGACGAAACGCTCGCCGCCGGCGTGCTGGCCGACCTGGAGCTGGCCGACATCCAGGCCGGTGACGGCCAGGTGAGCGCCCAGCTCGGCGACGAGCGGCCCGAGGACATCTGCGCCCGGCTGGTCCACGCCGGCGTGCGCGTCGCGGGGCTCGAGAGCCCGCGGCCGAGCCTGGAGGACCTGTTCGTGGAGCTGACCGGGGAGGGCTTCGATGTCAGCGGCTGACCTGACCGGCCCGCCGCCCGCCGGCCCGCCGCTCCCCGGCCCGCCGCTCCCCGGCCCGCCGCCCGCCGGCCCGCCGCCGGCGCCCGGCGCGGCCCGGCCGGCCCGGGTCGCGGGGCGGCCGCCGGATCCGGCGCGGGCCTGGCTGCGCCTGCTGCGCTCCGAGCTGGGCCTGACGTTCGGGCGCTGGCGCAACGTCGCGCTGCTGGGCGTGCTGGCCGTGATCCCGGTGCTGCTCGGCGTGGCCCTGAAGCTGGCCGGGCCGACGGGCGGCGACGGCCCGGGACCGCCGTTCCTCGACCAGGTCGCGGGCAACGGCATCTTCCTGTCGTTCCTGGCCCTGTCGGTCATGCTGACCCTGGTGCTGCCCCTGACCGTCGCGGTCGTGGCGGGCGACAGCGTGGCCGGCGAGGCGGGCCACGGCACGCTGCGCTACCTGCTGGCCGTTCCCGCCGGGCGGACCCGGCTGCTGGGCGTGAAGTACGTCGCGCTCCTAGCGTTCTGCCTGGCCGGGGCGTTGGTGGTGGCGGCCGTGTCGCTGGTCGTGGGGGCCGCGGCGTTCGGTGCGGGGCCAGTCACCCTGCTGTCGGGCACGACCATCTCGCTGGCCGCCGGACTCGGGCGGCTGCTGCTGGTCGCCCTGTACGTGGCCGCCGCGATGGGGGCGCTCGCGGCGATCGGCCTGGCCGTCTCGACGCTCACCGAGCACGCCATCGCGGCCATCGCCGCCATCCTGGTCCTCGTCATCGGCAGCGAGGTCACCGACAACGTGCCGCAGTTCGCGGTCGTGCACCCGTACCTGCCGACGCACTGGTGGCTGTCGTTCGACGGGCTGCTCCGGGCGCCGGTCGCGGGCGCGACCGTCGGCCACGGGCTGGCCTCGTTCGCGGCCTACGCGGTCATCTTCGGCGCCGTCGCCTGGGCCCGCTTCACCACGGCCGACATCACGAGCTGACGCGCCGGGCGGGTCACCGGCAGGCGGCGGCCAGCCCGGTCAGGGCGCTGGCCACGGCCGCCGGGGCGACCAGCGGGTGCAGGTGCGTGCCGGGCAGGCGCTGGGCCGGCCAGCCACGCTGCATGGCCCGGGCCGCCGCCGGCTCGTAGCCGGGGGAAAACAGCAGGTAGCCCGCGCCGCCGGCCGGCTGGCGGCCGGCCCGGACGCGCTCCTCGAAGAACGCCAGCGGCAGCGGCCGGGCGTCTGCCTCGACCGCCGCCCGGGCAGCTTCGGTCGGGAAGAGCTCGGCCGGCCCGGCGTCGGGGAACCACTGCGGCCACGGCGGGACGATGCCATCGACGGCGATCCGGCGCAGGTGCGGCAGGAAGGCATCGTCGACGACCGGCGTCGAGCCGGCCAGCTCGGGCAGGCCGGCGTCGGCGAAGACGACCGCGACCTCGGCCGCCCCGATCGCGTCGGCCAGTGCCCAGGCGAACGCCCCGGCACCGGAGTGCACGACCAGGACGACACGGCCGGTTCCGCGGGCGGCCCGCGCGACCTGCTCGGCGCCGCGCTCGACCAGCGCCGCGGCGTAGGGCGGGCCGCCGGCGTCGAAGCCGGCCAGCGACGGCACCATCGCCCGGCGGCCGGCCGCGGCCAGGGCGGCCGCCACCGGCTGCCAGCTGGCCGGGCCCAGGACCGGGGCGGGCACGAGGGCGAACAGGTCGGTCATGTCGACCAGGCTGCCACGGCCGGGCCGGCCGGGTGCGCGGCTTCTGCCGCGGGCGAAGTCGGGGCCGGGGCGGGAGGGGAGACGGCCGAGAAGGTCGGCAGGAGGCGATAGCGTTTCAGCCGTGTCCTCCCGCCCGGCCCCGGTCCAGGGCGCGCGGCCGTCGCGAGACGGCGCCCGCCCCGCGCGGCTGGTCGGCGGCCGCGCGCTGCCCGGCGTCACCGACCTGCTGGCGGCGGCGGTGGCCGACATCGGCGGGGCGCAGCGGCCCGGCCAGGTGACCATGGCGGAGGCTGTCGGCGAGTCCATGGAGACCGGGGTCCACCTGGCCGTCCAGGCCGGGACCGGGACCGGGAAGTCGCTGGCCTACCTGGTGCCCGCGGTCCGGCATGCCATGGAGCGGGGCACGACGGTGGTCGTCTCGACGGCCACGATCGCCCTGCAGCGCCAGCTCATCGAGCGCGACCTGCCGCGGCTGGCCGGCGCGCTGCGGCCGAGTCTCGGCCGGGCGCCGCAGTTCGCGATCCTCAAGGGCCGCCGCAACTACCTGTGCCTGCTGCGGGCGCAGGGCGACACGCCCGCCGACCCGGCCGACACGCTGTTCGACCCCGCCGCCACGTCGGCGGTGGGCAAGCAGGTCAAGCGGCTGCACGAGTGGGCGGCGGAGACGAAGACCGGCGACCGGGACGAGCTCGTGCCCGGCGTGGAGGACCGGGCCTGGCGGCAGGTTTCGGTGGCCGCGACCGAGTGCATCGGCGTGCAGCGCTGCCCGTTCGGCTCGCGGTGCCATTCCGAGCACGCCCGCGAGGTGGCGGGGGAGGCTGACATCGTGGTGACCAACCACGCGCTGCTGGCCATCGACGCCATCGAGAACTTCACCGTCCTGCCCGAGCACGACGTCGTGGTCATCGACGAGGCCCACGAGCTCGTGGACCGGGTCACCTCGGTGGCCGCCGCCGAGCTGTCCGACGCCGGGGTCGAGGCGGCCGCCCGGCGGTGCGGGAAGCTGATCGACGAGAAGCTGGTCGCCCGGCTGCGGGAGGCCGGCACCGCGCTGGAGCGCGATCTGACCGACGTCCCGGCCGGGCGGCTCGATTTCCTGCCCGAGACGCTCGGAGTCTCGCTCGCCACGGTGCGGGACGCCGCCGCGGCCTGCGCCGCGCCGCTGCGCGCGTCCGGCGGCGGGGAGCAGGACATGGACCGCGTCGCGGCGTCGCGGGCCGCGGCCGCCGCGCTGGAGGAGGTGTCCGGCGCGGCGGCGGAGATGCTCAAGGCGTTCGCCGCCGACATCGCGTCCCGGCCGGACGTGGTGTGGCTGGACCGCCCGCCCGACGACAGCAACCGCCCGGTCGCGCTCCGGGTGGCGCCGCTGGATGTGGGCGGGCTGCTCGCCGAGCGGCTGTTCGGGCGGCATACGGTCACGCTCACGTCGGCGACGCTGTCCCTGGGCGGCTCGTTCGAGCCGCTGGCCCGGCAGTGGGGCCTGCCGCTGCCCGGCGCCCGGCCGGCGGCCCGGCCCGAGCCTGGGCCGCCCGGGGCCGCGGCCGGATCCGCTGCCGGTGCCGGGGCCGGCGACAGCGTGGCCAAGGACGGTCCTGCCGGGGACGGTGCTGCCGGGGACGGTGCTGCCGGGCACGGCGCGGTCGCGGACGGCGGCGCGCAGGCGGGGGAGCGGGCGGAGCAGCGGCACTCGCTGGAGTGGACCGGGCTGGACGTCGGCTCGCCGTTCGACCATCCCCGCAGCGGCATCCTGTACATCGCGCGGCATCTGCCGCAGCCGGGGCGGGACGGGCTGCCCGAGGCGTACCTGACCGAGCTGCGCGAGCTCATCACCGCGGCAGGCGGCCGGACGCTGGGCCTGTTCTCGTCGATGCGGGCCGCGCGGCAGGCGGCCGCCGAGCTGCGCGACCCGCTGGCGGAGGCGGGCTTCCCGCTGCTGTGTCAGGGCGAGGACTCGACCTCCCTGCTCGTCACCAAGTTCGCGGCCGACGAGCCGACCTGCCTGTTCGGGACCATCTCGCTGTGGCAGGGCGTGGACGTGCCGGGCCGCTCGCTCCAGCTCGTGGTCATCGACCGGATCCCGTTCCCGCGCCCGGATGACCCGCTCGCCTCGGCCCGCCAGCGCACGGTCGCGGCGCGCGGCGGCAACGGGTTCATGACCGTCGCGGCCGCCCAGGCCGCGCTGCTGCTGGCCCAGGGCGCCGGGCGTCTGCTGCGCACCATGTCGGACAAGGGCGTCGTCGCCGTGCTGGACCCCCGGCTGGCCACCGCCCGGTACGGCAGCTTCCTGCGCGCCTCGCTCCCGCCCTTCTGGGCCACCAGCGACCCCGAGGTCGTCCGCGGCGCCCTCCGCCGCCTGGCCAGCTAAGCCCCCGCCTCGGTAGCGCCCGAACAGGCCGGCCCAACCAGCTATTCACCCCCGCCGCGGCCAGCCGAGCCCTGGTCACCTCGGCCCCCGCCGACCCCGGTCACCTCGGCCCCGCCGAGCCCGGTCACCTCGGCCCCGCCGAGCCCGGTCAGCTCAGCCCGGCCGAGCGGTCACCTCAGGCTTGGCCGACTCGGTCGCAGTGGGCGCGGCTGGTTCAGCGCGGTCACCCAGGCTGGCCGGATTAGCCGGTCTCCTCGGCCCCGCCCGGTCACCTCGGCTGAGCCCGCCAGCCCGGTCACCGCACCGGGGCGGATGATGCTCTTGGGGCGGTCGGGGCTTGCGGTGCCGGTGGGGTCGGGTACCGGAGCCAGTGCCCAGGGGTCCGGACCGGGACAAACGACATGACTGTACGGTTACTGTCGCCAGGGCAGCAGCGTCCTTACGTTCATGTTGTTCCCGGACGCCCATGTTGTTCCCGGACGCCCCAGCGGCTGGCCTGGCTGGCCCTGTCCCCAGCGGCCCGCCCGGGCGCCCTGGGCGACCCGGCGCCCCAGGCGACCCGAGCGCCCCGGTGGTACCAGGCGCCTCACGTGATCGAGCGCACCTCGTCCACCCGGCGCTCCGCGCCGAAGACGACTGCGTCGCACGGCTGGAACGCAGCCGGGGTCGTTCTGCACCTGGCTCAGGGCGTCGCCCGCCGCGACGTCGGGCCGAGCGGGCGGATCCAACGCCAAAACCGATTGAAGATGGGTCAGTGTTGTCGTTTGGCGCAGGTGTACCTCTCAGATTATCGGGTCCCGATATCGCGCCAACTCAGTTTGCCCGGCAGCCCGAAACGCCGCCGGAAATGTCGGCCAGGAACGCCGTGGAGGTATCGCGCCGGCTTTCCCCGAGTTGGCAGGCATGTATGACATGACGGCTATACAAGGACATGTACAGTTCTGCGCCCGCGCTACAGGCTCCGCATGGCTCCTGGTCAGCGGGCCCTCAGGTACTTTGCGGCATTCCGGGATGCCATTGCGGTGCCGATTGCGACCCGATTGCCGGATAATGGGCCGGATTGGAGGCCAGGAATTCAAATGACCTCAACGGGCCAAGCGCCGGTCTTGTAATCCGCGCGCCGTTTCCGTGCGTCGTACCTATGTATCGGCGGTGCCGGGAAGCAGTTGTTTTCCCTGTGGGCGGACCACATTAAGCACCGCTGCTAGCGAAGGGGAGATCGATGCGCAAGCTCGTTATGTCCGGAGTCTCAGCGATGGCCATTGCCGGCACCACGCTGGCCGTTTCGGCCGTGCCGGCCTCGGCCGCAGCCGCCCGGCCCGCCCCCCACCGGCCCGCCCCGAACAAGGTCGTCGCCAGCACCCACATCACCGGGCGCCCTGATTCGGGCGGAAACGGGAACTGGGCGACCGACGCCATGACGCGGACGCTCACCATCCGCCACCTCAAGGGCCAGAACTACGTCGCGACGCTCGCCGACAGCCGCGGCACGTTCGTCACCGGCCGGGGCGACTTCGTCCCGAACCAGGCGGCGGACCCGGGCGTCAAGTTCACGCAGCGGATCGCCGGCTCGTTCTCGGGCGCCGCGTCGTTCAGCTTCACCGCGTCCCGGACGCCGAACGCCTCCCTCGTCCCGCGGCGCGCTACGGGCAGCGGCCCGACGGACACGAGCGACTGGTACAAGCTGGCCTTCCCGGCCGGGACGGTGTTCGGCGGGACCGGCATCCTGAACAACTGGGGCTGGTCCTACACCACCAGCCAGGGCTGCCGGACGGTCAGCCGCCGCCACCGCGTTACGGTCCAGCCGCAGACGTGGAAGGACTTCGCGTCCAACAACGCCGGGCAGGGCCCGGGCCGCCCGGCCGCGGGCCAGATCAAGGACTTCCCGCGCAACTGCCGCCTCTCCTCGGTCGGCCACGGCGGCCGCTGACGCGGGCCGGCTGACGCGGGCCGGCTGACGCGGGCCGGCTGACGCCGGGTCACTGAACTCAGCCGAAACCGAGGGTCCCGGCCGTCCGTACGGACGACCGGGACCCTCGCCGCACTCGCGCCTCAGAGAACGTCGTGTCCGGGGTGCGGCTCGGCCGGGAGCGGCGTGCGCTCGGCCGGGATCGAGCCCAGCCGGCCGGCCTGGAAGTCCTCGAACGCCTGGGCCAGCTCGGCCCGGGTGTTCATCACGAACGGCCCGTAGGCCGCGACCGGCTCGCGGATCGGCTGCCCGCCCAGGACCAGGACGTCGAGCTGGTCGCCCGGCCCGTCCATCCGGCGCTCCGCGCCGAAGGTGAGCACGTCGCCCGGCCCGAACACGGCCAGCTGGCCCGTCCGCACCGGCCGCCGGTCCGCGCCGACGGTGCCCGACCCGGCCAGCACGTAGCCCAGCGCGTTGAAGTCCGGCCGCCACGGCAGCCGCAGCTCGGCGCCCGGCTCGATGGTCGCATGCAGCAGCGCGATCGGGGTGTGCGTGACGCCCGGACCGGCGTGCCCGGCGACGTCGCCCGCGATGATGCGGACCAGCGAGCCGCCGTCCGGCGAGCTCAGCAGCGCGACCTGGCCGGCCCGGATGTCCTGGTAGCGCGGCGGGGTCATCTTGAGCGCGGACGGCAGGTTGACCCACAGCTGGAAGCCGTGGAACAGGCCGCCGCTGACGACCAGCGCCTCGGGGGGCTCCTCGATGTGCAGCAGCCCGCCGCCGGCCGTCATCCACTGCGTGTCGCCGTTGGTGATCACGCCGCCGCCGCCGTTGGAGTCCTGGTGGATGAACGTGCCGTCGATGATGTAGGTGACGGTCTCGAAGCCGCGGTGCGGGTGCCAGGCCGTGCCCTTGGGCTCACCCGGCGCGTAGTCGACCTCGCCCATCTGGTCCATGTGGATGAACGGGTCCAGGGCGCGCAGGTCGACGCCGGCGAACGCGCGCCGGACGGGAAAGCCCTCCCCCTCGAACCCGCGCGGCGCGGTGGTCACGCCCAGCACCGGGCGGTCCTTCGCGACCGCGGCATCGGGTGCCTCGATCCTCGGCAGCAGCAGGATGTCGTCAACGGTCACGGCTGGCATCGGACTTGCCTCCCTGGGTGTGGCTGGCTCGCCAGGGCCAACATTAGTTGAACGTGCAACATTCCGTCCAGCGTGGCCACGCTACAGCGGCAGTCCCGCCTCAAGCTGCGCCAGCGCCGCGTCGATCCGGCCGAAGACCTCGGTGATCTCCACGTCCCCGCCGGTCAGCGCGGGCAGCGACGCCGACATGATGACGCCGATGATCGCCCCGGCCAGGGTCCGCACGGCGAAGTCATCCGGCGGCCGCCCGACCCGCGCGGCCAGCGCCTCCGCGATCCCCTCCATGGTCCGGGTGAACTCATCCAGCGCCCGGGCCCGGATCTCCGGCACCTGCGCCGTCAGCTGCGCGTTCTCCCGGAACCGCTCCTTGTCCGCGTCGGTCATGACGGCCAGCGACGCCTGCGCCGCGGCCCGGAACGCGGCGACCGGGCTGAGCTCGGGCGGCTGGGCGTTCAGCGCCTCGATCGTGATCACGTCGAAGTCGTCCTGCAGGACGACGTCTTCCTTGGTCGGGAAGTAGCGGAAGAAAGTGGCCGGCGACACCTCGGCCGCGTCGGCGATCTGCTCGATCGTCGTGACCGCGTAGCCCTGCTCGCGGAACAGCCGGAGCGCGTGCTCCCGGATGGCAGCACGCGTCCTGGCCTTCTTGCGCTCGCGAAGGCCGGCGGGCCTGCCTGCCTCAGCGATATCGCTCATAGTGCTTATTCTGCCTGAGCAGCGGCGCTGGCGTTCGACAGCGCGGCCGGCCGGGGCTCGGCGGGCTGGGGGTCCGCCAGCCGCGGCAGGTAGACCGCCGCCACCACCGCGGCCAGCACCGCGATGGCCGCGCAGACCCACAGCATGACGTCCAGGCCGCCGGAGTAGGCGCCGCGGACCTCGGTCAGCAGCGCGGCCGACTGCGTCGCGTGCGCTGCGGCCAGGCCGCCGGTCACGCTGTCGCGGGCCGCGCCGGCCACGGCGTGCGGCAGGCCGCCCAGGTGCAGCCGGGCCTGGTAGACCGAGTTGAGCACGGTGCCCAGCACGGCCACCCCGATAGTGCCGCCGACCTGCCGCATCGTGGTCATCAGCGCCGAGCCCGACCCGCTGCGCTCAGCGGACAGGGCCCCGAGCGCGGCGTTCATGGCGGTCGGCATGGCCAGCCCGAGGCCCAGGCCGGTGGTGGCGAACCAGGCCGAAACGAAGCCCGTGCTGCTGTGCTCACCGGTGGCCGTGCCGACCGCCAG
>DASYBB010000093.1:0-11479 GCA_036501025.1 Streptosporangiaceae bacterium | reverse complement strand
TTCCCGGTCTCGACAGTCAGCGCCGCGGGCGGGTTCGTCTGGGTGTCGGGTGACCTCAGCGCCGGGTCGTCTCCGTCAGCGTCGTCCCGGCCGGTGCTGTACCAGGTCAATCCGCGCACGCTGGCCATCGTGGCGTCCTGGCGGCTGCCCGGCCGGCCCGGCGGCTACGTGCCGGTCAGCGTGGCCGCCGGGCCGGCCGGCACGGTCTGGGTGGGCTGGGGCGGGTCGCTGCGGCAGGTGCGGACCCGCACGGGCGTCACCGTGCGTCAGGTCCGGCTGCCCGTCGGCCTGCTGGCCAGCGACATCGCGGTGGACCCGGCGGGCCGGTACCTGTATGTGGCCGGGGAGGGCCGGCTCGGCGGGGTAACGGCCCTGGAGTACGCGGCCGGGACCGGCCGCCTGCTGGCCACCGCGGCCCGCTCCGCGCTGCGGTTCTCGGCGGGCGGGGCGGCGCTCACGGCCGTGCCGGGCGGGGTGTGGGCCTCGTTCCGGACCGGCATGCTCGGCCAGACTGTGCTGCTGCGCCGGGCTGGCCTGGGCTCGGTGCCGCTGCCGGCCAGCTACCTGCCCGGGGTGCCGCCGGCCTCGGTCCAGCCGGACTTTTACCACTACGCCATGGGCGCCAGCACGGCCTACGGCGGCGCGCTCTGGCTGACCCAGGGCACCGGCGGCCTGACCGGCTGCGCCGCGCCGGGAACCGGGCAGGTGCGGTCGGTCGCGACGCTCCGGCTGCTGGCCGGTGGCGGCGAGCTGCTGGCCGTCCGGCCGTCCACCCGGCAGGTGTTCGCGGCCGGCCCGTCCGGCCTGATCGTCATCACCGCGCCGGCCCGCTGCTGGCGGTAGCGGACCGGCCAGCCTGGTCGTCGGCTCCCGGTCCTCAGCCCCGGGCCTCAGCTCCGGGCCCTCGGGCCGGTCCTCAGCTGCGGGCCCTCGGGCCGGTCCTCAGCCCGGCTGGTAGTCCTCAGCCCTGCTGGAAGTCCTTGGTCAGCCAGATGCGCTCGCTCAGGTACTGCTGGACCTTGGCCACGTACTGCTGGGCCGGGACGGTGTGCCAGCGGCCGGCGAACCAGCGTCCGACGCAGCCCCACAGGTCGCCCTTGGCGTACGTCTGGCCGCGGGGGACCGTGTTCAGCCAGGTCTCGTACCCGTCGTAGCACGAGCGCCAGATCGCGTAGGCGGTGTCCGCGTTCATCGCGGTCGAGTCACCGATCCCGGGCCAGCTGGCGGGCTCGAACGGGTACCGGTTCTGCAGGATGCCATAGCTTTGCGGGCACTGGCCGGCCTTGCCGTCGGCGCCGGGCTGGTGACCCGGCGGGCACGCGCTGGCGTCCGAGCCCCAGTCCCCGAGAGTGCCCTGCTGCCACCAGCTCTCCACCGCGGCCTGCGCGAACACCACATCCTGGTCGACGCCCCACTTGCACGCCGCCCACCGCAGGATCTCCGCCGTGGTCCCGGTGAAGTTCCCGTCGACGCGCCCGGCGAGCAGCGCGTCCGCCTGCGGGCTGTCGCCGCCCGGGAAGAAATGCGCGCCCACGTGCTGGCCGGTTATGTGGTTGTCGCGCTCGTTGGCGGCCTTGTTCTCGGACTGCGGGCTTTCCCGTACCCATTGCGCGCATTGCGCGTCCGTGGGCAGGGCGGCGCCGGGCGGGAGCGTGCGGAAATAGGCCGGCGCCGTTTGGCCGCCGCCGGTGCCGCCGGCGGGCGGGGGCGCGGCCGTCGAGGTGCCCGGACCCGGCTTCCCTGTGCGCGGCGCGCCCTGGCCCGAGTTCCCCGCGCTCGGGTCTGCCTTCCCGGCGCCGGGGGCGGCCTTCCCGGCGCGGCCGGCTTTTCCGGCGCGGCCGGCTTTTCCGGTGCCGCCGGCCGCCGGCGCGTCCCCGCTGCGGGCCGGGCTGCGGGCCGGGCCGGCCAGGGCGGACCCGGACCCGGGCTGGGAGTGGCCGGCCGTCGCGGCGGCCGAGCCGGAGCTGGCGGCCAGCTTCTGCCCGATGCCGGAATAGTGAGCGATGGCCAGCGCTCCGGCCACGACAATGGCCAGCAGGCCCGCAATCCAGGCGGCCGTCGGGCGTCGTCCCGCGCGTGTGCCGGTCCCATGCCTCATAAGTGGCTATAGGTACCTGATCGTGCAGGGTTTTGCATTCTTTGCTGCCATTACCCGGCGCGATCAGGCGGCCGGATCCCGGCCACGGCGGGCGTGGTGGGCTTGACATGATCGAATACGCATTCGATAGTGTCGGGGTCATGGGGGCGCGGGGCGGGCCGGCCGGAGTTTCGCCGGCGATGGTGGCATCGGCCTTGCCGCCTGCCCCGGTTCGGCCGCCTGCACTGGTTCGGCCGCCTGCACTGGTTCGGCCGGCTGCCCCGGTTCTGCCGCCTGGCCAGCGGCATTACGAGGGGCTGATAGATCCGCAGGGTCCCGTCGTTCCCGGCGAGGAGGTCCTGCCCGTGCTTCCGGCACTGCGCGGGCTGCTGCCCGCAGGCGGGCTGCAGCGCGGCCACGTCGTGACGACGGCTCGGGAGGGGCTGCTGTTCCTCGCGCTGGCCGCGGCCGCGTCGGCCGCCGGCGCCTGGTGCGCGGCCGTCGGCCTGCCGTCGCTCGGCGTGCGCGCCGCCGCTGATGCCGGCCTGGACCCGGACCGGCTGCTCCTGGTCGCCGAGCCCGGCGGAAACTGGCCCCAGGTCGTGGCGTCGCTGCTGGATGGCTGTGACGTCGTCCTGCTCTGCCCGCCCGCCCGGCCTGCCGCCCAGTTGCGGCGCAAGCTGGAGGCCGCGGCCCGCCGCTTCGGGAGCGTGCTCCTGGTCGCGGGGGAGTGGGAGGGCGCCCAGGCCCGGCTGCTGATCGCCGACCAGGAGTGGGCCGGGATCGGCGCCGGCCACGGCCGCCTCCGCGCCCGCCGGGCGCAGATAGTGGCCGAGGGCCGGGGCGCTGGCGCCCGCGCGCGGTCGGCGTGGCTCTGGCTGCCGGGTCCCGATGGCACGGTCCGCGCCGCCCCGGACCACATGATGGCCGCGATGTCCGGGGACGCGGGGCCGGGCGAGGAGGTCGGGGTGAGCAGGACCGCCCGGTTGAGCAGAGAGGTCTGGGTGAGCAGGGAGGTCTGGGTGAGCAGGGAGGTCGGAGTGAGCAGGGAGGTGGGGCTGAGCAGGGAGATCGGGGTGAGCGGGGAAGCGGGGCTGGGCCGGGGCGGGGTCCCGGCCGGGGACGTGCTGGCCGGAACCGGATGACCGGGACACGGGGGCCGGGGCGGGTCCTCGTCCTGTACTGCCCGGACTGGCCGGGCGCGGAGCCAGGATCCGGTGAGGTCGCCTGGGTGGCCGTCGGAGCCGTCGGAGCCGGTGGGGCCAGTGGGGGCAGCAGGGCCGGTGGGGCTACTGGGGTCGCTGGAGCCGCGGGGGCCGGGGTCGGCCTGGGGCCGGCGGC
This sequence comes from Streptosporangiaceae bacterium, assembly GCA_036501025.1. Taxonomy (GTDB): domain Bacteria; phylum Actinomycetota; class Actinomycetes; order Streptosporangiales; family Streptosporangiaceae; genus DASUBV01. Next base: position 8,061 of record DASYBB010000093.1, on the reverse strand, counting down.
CCGGGCCTTCGAGGCGGTGGTCGCCGCGGTCGAGGAATTCTGCCCGAAGGTGGAGGTGCTCCGGCCGGGGGCGTGCGCGATCAGCGTCCGCGGTCCGGCCCGGTATTTCGGCGGAGAATCCGAGCTCGTCAAGAAGATCGCGGCGGCGGTGCGCGCGGCCGGCTTCGCCGGCCAGATCGGTGTCGCGGACGGGCTGTTCGCCGCCGAGCTGGCCGCCGCGCTGGGACCAGATGGCCGGTCCGGGCCGGACGCCCGCATCGTGCCGCCCGGCCGGACGGCGGCGTTCCTCGCTGGCCAGCCCGTCAGCGCCCTGGGCCGTCCTGAGCTCAGCTACCTGCTGCCCCGGCTGGGCATCACCACCCTGGGGGAGTTCGCGGCGCTGCCCGCCGCCGAGGCGGCGAGCCGGTTCGGCGTATCCGGCGAGCTCGGGCACCGGCTGGCCCGCGGGCTGAACCCGCGGCCCCTGGTTCCCCGCCCGGCCGCCGCCGACCTGTCCGTGCGGTGTGAGTTCGACCCGCCCGCCGAGCAGTCCGAGCCGGTGGTGTTCGCGGCCAAGTCGCTGGCCGAGGACCTGCACGCCAGGCTCGCGGCCAGCGGGCTGGCCTGCGTCCGGATCGAGGTGCAGGTGCACTGCGAGGACGGGCGGGAGATCAGCCGGTTCTGGCGGCACGACGGGCTGCTTTCCGGGCTGGCCGTCGCCGAGCGAGTGCGCTGGCAGCTCGATGGCCGTCGCCCGCAGGCCGGGTCGCCGGGCGATGAAGGGCCGGCGGACGGCGGGGGACCGGTCGGCGGGATCACGCTGCTGCGGCTGATCCCGGACCAGCTGGTCCGGGACACCGGCCGTCAGCTTCGGCTCTGGGGCGACGCCGTCGTCAGCGATCGGGTAGCCCGTGCAGCCATCCGCGTCCAGGCCATGCTCGGACACGGCGCGGTGACGCGCCCGGTCCCGGCCGGCGGCCGCCGGCCGTCCGACCAGATGCTGCTCGTCCCCTTCGGGGATGCCGGCGTGCCGCCGCGCCCGGCGGACCGCCCGTGGCCGGGGCAGATCCCCGCCCCCGCGCCCGCGACCGTCTACCCGGCGCCACGGCCGGCCTGGGTCACCGACGACGCCGGGACCTCGGTGTCGGTCACCGCCCGCGCCCAGCTGTCCGGCCCGCCCGCCTGGCTGTCCGCGCCCGGTCAGCCGACCCGGGCCATCACGTCCTGGGCCGGTCCCTGGCCGGTCTCCGAGAACTGGTGGGACCCGGACCGAGCCCGCAGGCAAGCCCGGTTTCAGCTGGTGACCGACGACGGGAGCGCCTGGCTGGCCGTCCTGCAAGACGGCTGCTGGCTCATCGAGGCCAGCTACGACTGACGCACGCCAGCCGCGGCGCACGGAGCCGCCGCGGCGATGCCTAGGCCGGGTCCCGGCCCTGCCAGGTCGTCACGCAGGCCTCATTGCCCTCGGCGTCGGCGAGTACCCAGAAGGCGGGGGCCTCCGCGTCATACCGCAGCGTGCCGCCGGCGGCGAGGGCGGCTCGTATCCGGGCCTGGGCCTCGTCGTGCGGGACCGACACGTCGAAGTGGATCCGGTTGCGCTGCGGGCGCGGCGCATCCATCTGCTGGAACCAGATCGCCGGACTCTCCCACGCCGGATCGACCAGCGCATCCTCCGGCCCGGACTTGCCCGCCTCGTCCCCGTAGCCCAGCACCGCCCGCCAGAACGGCCGGATCGCCGCGATGTCCATCGCATCGATGGCAATCTCCAGGATCTGCGCGGACCGCGCGGTCCCGGTGCCTCCCCTGCCATCGCCGCTGACGGCAGGGTCCGTGGTCAGTCCCAGCGTGCGAACCGCGGCGGAGATCCGGCCCGCGAGCTCCACTTCGCGCCTGTTCACCCAGCCGGAGCGCAGCGACTGGAGGGTCAGGATCACGTGGTCCCGGCGGATGTCCACCCGCAGCGACTCGTCCGCGCCGGCCCCCGCCGCGTCGATGACGTGCCCGGCGACGGAGGCCGCCTGGGCCATCGACCCGACCCGTACGTGCGTCCGCGCGGTGCCGAGGATGAGCCGCCAGCCCAGGCCGGTGATCGCGGCGGAGATCTCCGGCCGGGTGAGCTCGCTCTCCGGTTCTGCCGTCTCTTCGTCCATGCCCACATTCTGGCCAAGGCCGCTGACAGCCCGGGCCGTCATCCAGGTGATCGAATGTCTATTCGATCATGGAGTCATTTTGTCGGACCCTCTAGTTATGATGGTCGAAGAAACGTGGACAGCCCGTTCCCAGGCGGGCGGGTGCGACCCAGGAAGGGGGTGACCTCGGGATGTCAGGTTCAGATCAGCCGCGGCCAGGAGACAGCGCTCCAGGAGACAGCGTTCCAGAAGGACGGGAGCCAGCTGGCGCAGCGGCCCGGGGTCTTTCCCGGTCCTGGGCGATGGACCCCGAAGCGCCAGGCGATTTCGTCTCCGACGATCGTGCCGCCGGCTGGGCCGGGCAGGATGAGCAGGTCGGCCCCGGCGGGCAGGCGGATGAATTCCCGGCCGAATGGGCTGACCAGGAAGCCATCCTGGCCGAGGAGGCTGAGGCCTGGCTGTCGGGCAGATCGCGCGAGGTACCTCGTGGAGAGGCCGCCGACCTCGTGGAGTCCTTGCCGGCCGGCCCGGACCTGGCGGGCTGGCTGGCCATCTGTTCCCCGGGGGAGCTCGAGAGCGCCGCGCTGCCGGGAGTGGTGGCGTCCTACCGCCGGCTGACCTCGTGGGCGCAGGCCGGGGAACTGGCCGCGATCGCCGAGCTGGCATCCCGGTCGGCGGCCGCGGACGACAAGATCGGGGCGGATGACGACGGCCGGCCGTCCCTGGTCCCGGACGAGGCCGTAGCCCAGGTTTCCCTGTACTTGGCCATGACCCGGTACGGCGCCTCCTGGTGGACCGACCTCGCGGTCGCGCTGACGTGGCGGCTGGCGGCGACGGGCGCCGCGCTGGCGGCCGGTGACGTCGACCTCGCCCGAGCCCGGCTGATTGCCGAGGCGACCGCCGTGCTGGACGACGATACGGCGCGGGCCGTTGAGGCGGCGGTGCTGGCCAGAGCCGGGACGGACACGACCAGCCAGCTTCGGGCGAGGCTGCGCCGCGCCGTGATCGCCGCTGATCCGGCAGGCGCCGACCGGCGCCGCCAGGAGGCCGAGCGGCACGCGAAGGTCGGCTTCTATCCGGATCAGGACGATACCGCGTCCCTGGCCGGGCATAAGCTGCCCGGCACTCGCGCCGCCGCGGCCATGAACCGGATCACTGCCCTGGCGTGGGCCCTCAAGGCGGCCGGCGCGCCCGGCGGGATAGACCTGCTGAGGTCCCAGGTGTTCATGGGGCTGCTGCTCGGCACTCTTCCGGCTATCCCGCCCGCGCCCGGCAGCCCACCCGGCGGGCCGCCGCCGGACGAGCCGCCCTCCGGCGGGCCGCCGCCGGACGAGCCGCCCTCCGACGGGCCGTCCCTGGACGAGCCGCCCTCCGGCAGCGGCCACCGGGATGAACCATCCGGCCCGCCCGATGACGACGTCCCCGGCCCAGGTGACCAGGACCTGCCCGCCGACGATTTCCCGGGCGATCCGCTGGGCGGCGACCCAGCCTGGGCCCAGCCTCAGATCGGCGGACAGGATGATGACGATGACGACGACTGGATGATCGTCAACCCGGTCTCCGCCGCGTCCTGGCCCGCATTCCCCGCCCTAATCCCGCCGTCCGGCGCGGGCCCAGGCCCAGGTCCCCAGCCGGGATCAGGTCCCCGGCCCGGACCAGCTGGCGGACCGCCGGGATCGCTGGATCTCACCGTGCCCTGGATGACCCTGGCCGGCTGCTCTCCCGAGCCCGGGCACCTGGGCCGGCTCGGCCCGATCACGCCCTCCCAGGCCCGGGAGATCGCCGATGCCGCGGCCACCGACCCCGCCGTTCAGTGGCGGGTGATCCTGACCGGCGCGGCTGGCCAGGCCATAGCCGTCAGCCGCATCCCGGCTGCCTCCGGCCGCCTCACTTCACTCCAAGGCAGCCGGAGCACGGTGGCCGGCCGGGTTAGCCTGACCGTTCCCGAGGACATCCTGGCCTGCCCGCCGCAGACCGAGCTGGCGTCTGGCGGCATCCTGGCCGCGGCGCTGCGGGCCGCGGGACGCGCTGCCACCGCGGCCGCCGCCCGGTCCGCCGCCGACGCGGCCGCCGCCGGAGGCTGCGCTCACACCACCGCCACGGCGAGCTACCGGCCATCGCCCCGGCTCCGCGAACACGTGGTGGCACGTGACCTGACGTGCCGGTTCCCGTCCTGCGGGCAGCCCGCCTGGCGCGGCGACCTCGACCATACGCAGCCCTGGGAGGGCGGCGGCCTGACCTGCTCCTGCAATCTCGGCGCACTGTGCCGTCACCACCACATCCTGAAGCAGCATCCCGGCTGGCGCCTGACCCAGGCCCGGCCCGGCGTCTTTCAGTGGGTCACCCCGACGGGCCGGGCTTACGCCTGCGCCCCCGCCAGTTACGCCGCGTAGGAGGAGGCAGCCATCGGATTTGATAACCCGCCGATACCGTGGCGGGAGCTCGAGCGGCGCCTGTCCTGGAGGACCGGGCCGGGCAAGAGCCCCGGCCCGGACGACCCCGCGGGCGCCGGCGAGACGCGACCGCCCGCCGTGTCGTACCTCCCGGCCGCCGCCCCGCCTCCAGCCCGGCCGCCCCGCCCGCGCAGCCAGCTGGCCTGGGCCGAGCTGCACTGCCACTCGTCCTACAGCTTCCTCGACGGCGCATCAAGCCCCGAGGAGCTGGTCGCCGAGGCCGCCGAACGCGGCCTGGCTGCGCTGGCCATCACCGATCACGACGGCATGTACGGCGTGCCGCAGTTCGCCCAGGCCGCGACGCGGCTCCGGGACAGCGGCGGCTCGCTCGCCACGATCTTCGGCGCCGAGCTCAGCCTGGACCTCAGCCCGCAGTCACCCGCCACCCCAAGACCAGCCTCAAGACCAGCCTCAGGACCAGCCTCAGGACCAGCCTCAGGACCAGCCCCCGGTACCCCCCGCCCCGGCACCCCCCGCCCGCCCGGCACCCCCCGCGCCGGCACCCCCGACCCCGCCGGCCGCCACCTGCTGATCCTGGCCCGCGACCCGGAAGGCTACAGCCGCCTCTGCCGGGTCATCAGCGCGGCTCACCTGGCCGGCGGCGCGAAGGGCCGTCCCGTCTACGACGAGGCCGCGCTGGCCGACGCCCACGACGGTCACTGGGTGGTCCTCACCGGCTGCCGCAAGGGCGCCGTTCCCGCAGCCCTCGACACCCCCGGCGGGGCCGCCGCCGCCCCCTGGACCCTCCTCGACCCCGAGACCCCCGGACCCCCCGGAGCGCGCCAAGCCCCCAGAGCCCCCGACCCGTGGGCCGCCGCCCTGCGCGAGCTGCGCACCCTCACCGACATGTTCGGAGCGCAGAACGTCAGGGTCGAGCTGACCGTCGGCGACCAGCCCGCCGACGACGAGCGCAACGACGCGCTGGCCGAGCTGGCCGCCGCCGCCGGGGTGGCCACGGTCGCGACCAGCAACGTGCACTACGCCGCGCCCCGTGACGCCCGGCTGGCCCAGGCGCTGGCGGCGATCCGGGCGCGCAGCAGCCTGGACGAGATGGACGGCTGGCTGGCCGCGCCCGGCGGCAGCTACCTGAGGTCAGCGGAGGAAGTCGCGGCCCGCCTGAGCCGTTACCCCGGAGTACTCGAGCGCACCACGGAACTAGCCGCGGAGTGCGCGTTCGACTTCCGGGTGGTCGCGCCCCGGCTGCCCGACTTCCCCGTCACCGGCGAGTACACCGAGGCGACCTGGCTGCGGGAGCTGGTCTGGCGCAAGGCCGTCGAGCGCTACGGCCCGCGGCACGCCGAGCGCCAGGCCGGCGCGCACGACCAGATCGCGCACGAGCTGGACGTCATCGTCGACCAGGGCTTCCCCGGCTACTTCCTGATCGTGCACGACATCGTCCAGTTCTGCGAGGACGAGGGCATCTTGTGCCAGGGCCGCGGCTCGGCGGCGAACTCGGCCGTCTGCTACGCGCTCGGGATCACCAGCGTCGATCCCGTCCGGCACCAGCTCCTGTTCGAGCGGTTCCTGTCGGCCGGCCGGGACGGGCCGCCCGACATCGACCTGGACATCGAGCACCGGCGCCGCGAGGAGGTCATCCAGTACGTCTACGACAAGTACGGCCGGGACAAGGCGGCGCAGGTGGCCAACGTGATCTCCTACCGGCCCCGGATGGCGCTGCGGGACGCCGGCCGCGCGCTCGGCTACCAGCCCGAGGAGCAGAACCGGTGGAGCACGCAGGTCGGGCCGCGCGACTACGCGCCGGGCCAGCTGGTCCCGCCCGACGCGGGCGTCCCCGAGCCGGTGATCGCCCTGGCCGGGCGGATGCAGCGGCTGCCGCGGCACCTGGGCATCCACTCGGGCGGCATGGTGATCTGCGACCGCCCGGTGGGGGAGGTGTGCCCGGTGGAGTGGGCGCGGATGCCGGGCCGCACGGTGCTGCAGTGGGACAAGGACGACTGCGCGTACGCGGGCCTGGTCAAGTTCGACCTGCTGGGCCTGGGCATGCTGACGGCGCTGCGCGACTGCTTCGAGCTGGTCGCGCAGGCCCACGGGCACAGCTGGACCCTGCAGTCGATCCCGCAGGAGGACCCGGCCGTCTACGAGATGCTCCAGGCCGCGGACACGGTGGGGGTCTTCCAGGTCGAGTCGCGCGCGCAGATGGCGACCCTGCCGCGGCTGCGGCCGGAGAAGTTCTATGACCTGGTCATCGAGGTGGCCCTGATCCGGCCGGGCCCGATCCAGGGCGGCTCGGTCCACCCCTACCTGCGCCGCCGGCACGGCGACGAGGAGTCCGCCCTGCCGCACGAGTCGATGCGCCAGGCGCTGGGCAAGACGCTCGGCGTCCCGCTGTTCCAGGAGCAGATGATGCAGATCGCCATCGACTGCGCCGGCTTCAGCGCGGCCGAGGCGGACCGGCTCCGGCAGGCGATGAGCTCCAAGCGCGCCCCGGAGCGGATCGAGGAACTGCGGGACCGGCTGATGACCGGGATGGCCGACCGGGGCATCCCGGCCGACGTCGCGGAGGACATCTACGGCAAGATCCTCGCGTTCTCCAGCTACGGGTTCCCCGAGTCGCACGCGATCAGCTTCGCCTACCTGGTCTACGCGAGCGCCTGGCTGAAGTGCTACTACCCGGCGGCGTTCACCGCCGCGCTGCTGCGCGCCCAGCCCATGGGCTTCTACGCGCCGGCCAGCCTGATCAGCGACGCCCGCCGGCACGGCGTCCAGGTGCGCGGCGTCGACGTGAACGCCAGCGCGGCGCTGGCCACGCTCGAGCCGAACCCCCCACCCATCCGAAACGAGGCCTTTCCCGCCACCGAAGCTCCGCGACCGTATCCGCCGCCCGGCGACGATCCCGCTCCCGCGGCCCCCGTCCCGCCGGCATCTCCGCCGCCCGGCGACGATCCCGCTCCCGCGGCCCCCGTCCCCGCGCACTCCGCCCCGCCCGCGCATCCGCCGCCCGCGTACCCGCCGCCCGCGTACCCGCCGCCGGAGGGCGCCGCCGTCCCGGCGTGCCCGGTTCCCGGTCAGCCGGTCATCCGGCTCGGCCTGTCCGAGGTCCGCAACCTGGGCGCCGCGGCCGCGGACGCCATCGAGGCCGGCCAGCCGTACGCGGACCTGGAGGAATTCGCCCGGCGCACCGCGCTGCCCGGCGCCGCGCTGGAGGCGCTGGCCATGGCGGGCGCGTTCGGCTGCTTCGGGCTGGGCCGCCGCGAGGCCCTGTGGGCGGCGGGTGCCATGGCCGCGATCGCGCCCGGCCAGCTGCCGGGCACCACGCTGGGCCTGACCGCGCCGCAGCTGCCGCCGATGACCGCGGCGCAGGAGACGTTCGCGGACCTGTGGGCGACCGGGACGTACGGGACGCACCCGATCGAGCACATCCGGGCGCTGCTGGCCGAGCGGGACGTGCTGACCGCGAGCGAGCTGGCCGGCGCCCGGGACGGCGCGGTAGTCACGGTGGGCGGCCTGGTGACGCACCGGCAGCAGCCGGGGACCGCGCG
>DASYBB010000092.1:0-25773 GCA_036501025.1 Streptosporangiaceae bacterium | reverse complement strand
CCGCCGGCCCGTCCGCGCCACCCCCGGCACTAGGACGGACTACGCGTTCTACCGCGCCCATGCACCCGGGCCGGTGCCGCTGCGCGCCCTGGTCATGGTCGCCGGGACGCGGTGGAAGGTCGAGGAGGGCTTCGCCGGCGGCAAGGAGCTCGCCGCCCTGGACCAGCACCAGGTTCGGTCCTGGATCTCGTGGATGCGGTGGACGGTCCTGGCGATGCTCGCCCACGCGTTCCTGTCAGTCATGACCGCTGCCCAGCCCGGCCCTGGTCCCGGTGACGTGCACCGCGACGAGGACGGGCACGAGCTGATCCCCCTGACCCGCAACGAGGTTCGCCGGCTCTTCACCGGCCTGCTCTGCAAGCCCCGGCCCGCCAGGGACCAGCTGCGCTGGTCACGCTGGCGGCGACGCCACCAGGCCATCGCCCGCAACTGCCACTACCAGCGCCGCCAGGCCCTCGCCATCACCTGATCACGAAGTGACGCTGGAGTAATAGGGCCGAGTTGGGTGTGGGGTGCCAGAAGTAGGCCCGGCCTGTGAGCTGCAGCGATGCACCACGGTCAGCGCTGGCGGTGGGCCACGATGATCATCCATGTCCCTCCGCCTGCTCTACCTCATTTTCGTCCGGCTCGGCGGCTGGCTGGCTTTGCTGGGCCGGTCGACGGCGTCCAAGGACATCGAGCTGCTCGTGCTGCGGCACGAAGTTGCCGTGCTGCGCCGCACCCGGCCCCGGCCACGGCTGGACTGGGCCGACCGCGCGGTCCTCGCGGCGCTGATCCGGCTCCTGCCACGGAGCCCGCGCGGACGCACCGGCTGGTCACCCCGGGGACCGTCCTGCGCTGGCACCACCGCCTGGTTACCCGGAAGTGGACCTACCCGCACCGGACGGGGCGCCCGCCGGTCACCGCTGAGATCGCCGTGCTGATCGGGCGGCTCGCCCAAGAGAATCACGGGTGGGGATACCAGAGAATCCAGGGTGAGCTGCTCAAGCTCGGCCACCGGGTCAGCGCCTCCACGATCCGCAGAGTCCTCAAGGCCCTGAAGCTCCCGCCCGCGCCGCAACGGCAGACCGACACGACCTGGCGGCAGTTCCTGCACACCCAGGCCGCGACCACCCTCGCCACCGATTTCTTCCACGTCGACTGCGCGGTGACGCTGCAGCGCCTGTACTGCCTGTTCGTCATCGAGGTCCAGAGCCGGTACGCGCACATCCCCGGGGTCACCGCCCACCCAGATGGCCCGTGGACCACCCAGCAGGCCCGCAACCTCCTGATGGACCTCCGCGACCGCGCCTGCGACTTCCAGTTCCTGGTCCGCGACCGGGCCGGCCAGTTCACCGAAGCGCTCGACGCAGTCCTCGCCGCCGCCGGCATCGAGGCCGTCAAGATCCCGCCCCGAAGCCCGCGGGCGAACGCCTTCGCGGAGCGGTTCGTTCTCACCGCTCGGACGGAGGTCACCGGCCGCATGCTGATCTTCGGCGAGCGGCACCTGCGGTCGGTCCTGGCCGAGTACGAGGCCCACTACAACGGGCGTCGCCCCCACCGCAGCCTCCGACTGCAGCCGCCGCGGCCCGACCACCCCGCCGCTAACCCTTCCCTGCAGCGGATCAAGCGTCGGCCCGTCCTTGGCGGCCTCATCAACGAATACGAGCGGGCCGCATGAAAGCCCAGCTCAACGCCCATGGCCGAGTTTAGAAACCCCACAGGCCCGGCAGACGGCCCTGCCGGAACATAAGAAGGACCCGCATGCGGTCCGCGGGGCCACCGAACCGCCGCTCCCGGCCACGCCGGCGCCCAGAACCGGCGGTGCCGTGCACCGCTCCCTCAGCCCCGATCCGTCCGCTATATGTCCGTAACCACTGCGACACGGCGCCCCGGGACGGCACATGATGTAACAAGGCGCGACAACGAGCAAACGGCCCGCAGGCCGCGGTAACCGCAGGCCAGGGGCCGTTTCCGCTGGTAGTGGCAGGTGCAAGGTTCGAACTTGCGTAGGCTGAGCCGACGGTTTTACAGACCGCTCCCTTTGGCCACTCGGGCAACCTGCCTAGCGCTGTCCCAGGAGGACAGGCTCTGAGAAGGATAGCGGATGTCATCCCGTGGGTCAGCACGCGGAACCCATCAGGTCGGACAACCCAGGCCGGCCACGCCGCCGACGTCGCGCCCGCCCAGGCGATAGCCTGGCCCCGTGGCTGCGGAATCCTCATTTGACATCGTGTCCAAGATCGACCACCAGGAAGTCGACAACGCGCTGAACCAGACGGTCAAGGAGATCGGCACGCGGTTCGACTTCCGGGGCGTGGGTGCCTCCATCGCCTGGTCCGGGGACCAGGGCGTGGAGATCAAGGCCAACAGCGAGGAACGCGCCAGCGCCGTGCTGGACGTCTTCAAGGACAAGCTGGTCCGGCGCCAGGTCTCGCTGAAGGTCCTCGACGCCGGCGAGCCGAAGCTGTCCGGCAAGGAGTACCGGCTCAGCGTCAGCCTCAAAGAGGGCATCGCCCAGGACGACGCCAAGAAGATCGCCAAGCTCATCCGGGACGAGGGCCCGAAGGGCATCCGCGCCCAGGTCCAGGGTGACGAGCTGCGCGTGTCGGCCAAGAAGAAGGACGACCTGCAGGATGCGATCGCGCTGCTCAAGGGGCACGACTTCGACTTCGCCCTGCAGTTCGTGAACTACCGCTAGCCGCCGCGCCGCTCGCATGCACCGCTGACGGCCGGCCCGCCTGCCTGCTCATACAGCCGTTTCGGCGAATTGATCGGCTTATGTCCGCTCATTCGGTATCCGATCACCGAATGCAAGAGTTTAGTGGCACAACGTTATAACGCTGCACGATACTTATAGCGGACCTCGACGCCCGGCCCGGCTGGCGGCCGTCGAGCCAGGCTCTGTCCCCCCCAGGGCAGCCCATCGCCGGATTCGCAACGTAAGGATCGTGATGAAGTCATCCCTGATCAAGGCGGCCACCGCAGCGGCTGCCTTCGTCGGTGCCCTGGGGCTCGCCGTCCCGGCCGCATCAGCCTCAGTCAGCCCCGGCGTGACGGCCAGGACCCAGCTCTCCAACCGCGGCGACAGCGGCGGGAACGGCGACTGGGCCACGGACGCCATGACCCGGACGCTGGTCATCACCCAGACCCGCCGGGCCGGCAACACCCGCACCTTCAGCGCCACGGTCACCGACACCGGCCGCTTCGTCACCATCCGCGGCGCCTTCACCCCGAACCAGGGCGGCGCGGACGCCGGGCTGAAGATCGCCGGACAGCCGTCGGGCACGTTCACCGGGAAGGCGTCCTACACCTTCACGGCGAACGCGAGCCCGCAGGCGTCGCTGGTGCCGCGGGCCGAGAGCGGCACCCCGTCGTCCGGGCCGAAGACGACCTCGCTCTGGTACGAGCAGGCGTTCCCGGCAGGCACGAGCTTCGGCGGGACCGGCATCACCACCTGGGCCTGGAACTACACCGCCCTGGCCGTGACCGCCGAGCGGGGCGGCTTCGAGATCTGCTCCCAGAACTGGTCCGACGCCGTCAACAACAACAGCGGCCAGAGCCGCACCGCCGGGAACATCACGGGCGCCTGCTCGATCCGCTTCATTTTCTAGGACGACCGTTCCGCGAGGAGCTCCGGCTGCGCCAGCGGCCGGAGCTCTCCGCTGGGCCGGGGCCGCGATCAGGTCGCGATGTCGGGATACGGCAGGGTCCAGTGGCTCAGCCGCGCGGCAAATTCTCGCTGGAACGCTAGCGGCTCCGCGTAATCCCTTTCGAAGAGCGCGATGAACAGGGTGAGAACCAGGAAGTTATGCGCCCCGAGCTCGAGCAGCGCCACGTAGTCGTGCGACTGCAGCGCCTGCCGCTCCGCGTCGGTGAGCTCCGGCCAGGTGCTGCGCTCCGGGTCCGGGCAGTTCAGGATCCGGCCCGCAACCTCGGCCTCCCACCAGGTCACCGTGCCGACCGGGTCGGCCCGGTAGCGCTCGACGAGGTCGGGGTCACGGTCCACGGTGAAGAGGAACTTGTCGATCAGGTACTTGCTCATGGCGTCTCCGTCCCGGCCGGGTACCAGGTGAAGTAAGCCTCCATGGTGTGGAACAGGTCGAGCGAGTCGGCGTAGTCGGCCCGTGCGCCGGCCCCGGCGACGCCCATCATCAGCAGGAAGTCCATGAAGCCGTGGGTCGCGTTGCCGGGCGCCCACAGGCTGTCCAGGCTGACCTCGGCCAGCGCGCCGTCGATGTCGCCGGTGGCGATCCACTCCACTGCCTTGCGGTCGAACTCCGGGTCGGGCCCGTGCGGGCCGAACTGGCGCGGGCCGCCGAGCTCGAGCGACAGGTGACCGGTCCCGATGACGGCCACCCGCTGGTCGCTGGGCCAGGCCTCGATCATCGCGCGGATGGCCTGGCCGAGCTGGACGAACCGCGCGGGCCGGGGCAGCGGCGGGGCGAAGATGTTGGTGTAGACCGGGACGATCGGCAGGTCGGCCTCGGGGCGCAGGGTGATGATCGGGCAGGTGATGCTGTGGTCGACCCGCAGCTCGTTGCTGAAGGCCAGGTCGAAGCCCGCGTCGAGGCCCTCGCGGAGGAGGTGCGCCGACAGTTCCTCGTGGCCGCGCAGGAGCAGCCGCGGCAGGCCGAACTCGCGCTCCTCGTTGTAGAAGTTCGCGTCGTAGAACGGCGCCTTGCCGATCAGGAACTGCGGCATGTTGTCCAGCCACAGCTGATGGAAGTGATCGCTGCCCACCATGACCAGGATGTCGGGCCGGGCGCGGGTCAGCGTCGCCCGGAACGCCTCGATCTTGGCCACCCACTCGTCCGCGAACGGCGGCCGGTCAGCTCCCCGCGAGGTGCTGGCCCGGTAGTAGAACGGGTGATGGGTGGAGGCGATGACCGCGGCGACCGTGGCCATGGGGGCTCCTTCGCTGGCCGGGGTGGCGGGCCAAGTTGGCGGCGGGTTAGCGGGCCAGGTTAGCGGGCCGGGGGTGCGGCGAGCCAGGCCCGGATCTCGTCGCCGTGCTGGTCGAGGGCGGGCGGCGGGAGCGGGTAGCTGGGCGGGGTCCGCGAGTAGGTGATCGGGTGCGCGGCGGTGGGGACGGCGGCCGCGCCGGTGCCGGCCGTCGCGACCGGGGCCAGGCCGAGCTCGGTGGCCAGGGCGATGCCGCCGTCGACGGTGTTGATCGGTCCGCACGGCACCCCGGCGGCGACCAGGGCGTCGAACCACTCGGCCGACGTGCGGGCCGACAGCTGCTTGTGCAGCAGCGGCGCGAGCTCGGCGCGGTTCCCGGTGCGGTCCTGGTTGCGGGCGAACCGGGGATCGTCGGCCAGCTCGGGCATGCCGACCACCTCGCACAGCCGCCGGAACTGGGTGTCGTTGCCAGCCGCGATGACGATCTCGCCGTCCGCGGTCGGCAGCGGCTCGTACGGGAACAGGCTCGGGTGGGCATTGCCCATCCGCACCGGGACCACGCCCCCGGCCAGCACGGCACTGGTCTGGTTGACCAGCCCGGACATGGCGCTGGCCAGCAGGCTGGCCTCGACGTGCTGGCCCTCGCCGGTGGCCGTCCGGTGGGCCAGGGCGGCCAGGATGCCGATGGTGGTGTGCAGCCCGGCCATGACGTCGAACAGGGCGACGCCGGCCCGGTAGGGCGGCCCGTCGGCGGCGCCGGTGAGGCTCATCAGGCCAGACACGGCCTGCACGATGAGGTCGTAGCCGGGCAGGTCTCGGCCGGCCCCGCTGCCGAAGCCGGTGACGGAGGCGTAGATGACGGCCGGGTTGGCCGCGGCCACCGTGTCGTGGTCGAGGCCGAACTTGGCCAGGCCGCCCGGCTTGAAGTTCTCGACCATGATGTCGGCCCGCCGGGCCAGCTCGGCGGCCGCGGCCCGGCCGGCGCCGGAGCGCAGGTCCAGCACGACTGACCGCTTGTTGCGGTTGATGGCCAGGTAATAGGTGGACACGCCGCCGGGGCCGACGGGCGGCTGCCAGTGCCGGGTGTCGTCGCCGCCGGGGCTCTCGACCTTGATCACGTCGGCGCCCAGGTCGGCCAGGAGCATGGTGCAGTAAGGGCCGGCCAGTACCCGGGAGAAATCGGCGACCAGCAGCCCGGCCAGCGGGCCGGGTCGGGCCGCGGGCGGACGCTCGGAAGGGGGCGGGCTGCTCATGAGCAGCAGGCTACCCAGCCGGGGCGGGCCGCCCGCCGGGCGGTCCGCCCGCTGGGGCGGCTGGGCTAGCTGGCCACCGGGGCGCGGTGGCGGTAGGTGGTGAGGTCGCGGGGGCAGTCACGGGCCGCCGCCGGGCGGGGCGCGGACAGCGCGCTGGCCAGGTCGGCGTACGCGCTGGCCCGGTCGAAGTCGCGGGTGTGATCCGCGCACCGGCCGCCGGGCACCATCTCGCAGTCCCAGCAGCTCCTGGACGCGGCGCCGCTGGCCCGGTAGACGGCGGCGTCGCCGAGTGCCGCGACGACGAGCTCCAGCTGCCGGGGCGTGAGCCCGGCGCCGGCCCGCTCCGCGACGGCGGCCTCGGCCTGCTCGGCGTCTGACCGCCCGGCATCCCGGGCGCGCTCCAGCAGCGATGCCACCGCGGCGGCGTTGCGCTTGTCCCAGTGCACCAGCCGGGTAAGGAACTGCCGGTCCCGGCTGCCGAGCCGGACGCCGGCCAGGGCCGCCTCCAGCAGCTGCCGGGCCGTGCCGCGTCGCGGGGCGGCCGCGGCCAGGCCCTCGACCCGCACGCCGCCCGGCAGCGCAGCGGAGCCCAGGTCCGCGGCCACCGCCACGGGAACCCGGCGGGGCTGAATGCACGCAGGCGTGGGAATCGCGGCCACGGCGGTGGTCGCGTCGGCTGACACGGCGAGACTAGTCATGAAGCTGGCGCCTCCTCGTCCGGCACGGGGACCGGTTGCTGGCGTCCCGGCCACCCGGCCGGGCCCAGTTGGGCACGGTGAGTGACAGCAGGACTACGGGAGTATGACGCGCCACTCTGAGGTCAGGTTGACACTGTGCGTAACAACTCGGCGACGGCCGGCCCGCTACCTGCGACGACAGCCTTCGCTGACCGTTCGGGGCCAGCTTGATCCAGGAACGGGCTGCCGAAGGTAGAATGGACAACAAGTCTGTACCTCAGCTCCCCAGCCCCTGGGCAGCGCCGATTGGACGCACGCCGGCACCGCGTCAGTTACCCGGCCTCGGCGCGTGGAGGAGGCCTCGAAAGCTGTGACCAAACAGGTTCACAAGCTCGACCGTGTCATCATCAGGTTCGCCGGCGACTCCGGTGACGGCATGCAGCTCGCGGGTGACCGGTTCACCCAGGAGACCGCTAGCTTCGGTAACGACCTCTCGACGCTGCCTAACTTCCCGGCGGAGATCCGCGCGCCGGCCGGGACGCTCCCCGGCGTCTCGAGCTTCCAGCTGCACTTCGCGGACCACGACATCCTGACGCCCGGCGACGCGCCGGACGTCCTGGTGGCGATGAACCCGGCCGCGCTCAAGGCCAACCTGACCGACGTGCCGCGCGGCGCGGACATCATCGCCAACACCGATGAGTTCAGCAAGCGCAACCTCAGCAAGGTCGGCTACGCGGCCAACCCGCTGGAGGACGGCTCGCTGGCGGCCTACCAGCTGCACGCCATCCCGATCACCTCGGTGACGGTGAAGGCGCTGGAGAGCTTCGAGATCTCCCGCAAGGACGCCGAGCGGGCCAAGAACATGTTCGCCCTGGGGCTGCTGTCGTGGCTGTATAACCGCCCGGTCGACGGGACCATGAGGTTCCTGGACTCCAAGTTCGGCAAGCTGCCGGTCATCCTGGCCGCCAACAAGGCCGCCTTCCAGGCGGGCTGGAACTACGGCGAGACGACCGAGGCCTTCTCCGTCCAGTACGAGGTCGCGCCGGCCACCAGCGCGCCCGGCGTCTACCGGAACATCACCGGCAATGCCGCCCTGGCCTACGGGCTGGTCGCCGCGTCGCGCCGGTCGGGCCTGCCGCTCTTCCTGGGCTCCTACCCGATCACGCCGGCCTCCGATGTGCTGCACGAGCTGTCGCGGCTCAAGCGCTTCGGCGTCCGCACGTTCCAGGCCGAGGACGAGATCAGCGGCGTGGGCGCGGCCCTCGGCGCCTCGTTCGGCGGCGGGCTCGGCGTGACCACCACCTCGGGCCCGGGCATGTGCCTGAAGGCGGAGACGGTCGGCCTGGCCGTCTCGGTCGAGCTGCCGCTGATCATCTGCGACGTCCAGCGGGCCGGCCCGTCGACCGGCATGCCGACCAAGACCGAGCAGGCCGACCTGCTGATGGCCCTGTACGGCCGGAACGGGGAGTCGCCCGTGGCCGTCCTCGCGCCGTCGACGCCGGCCGACTGCTTCGACACCGCCATTGAGGCCGTCCGGATCGCCGTGAAGTACCGGACCCCGGTGATCATCCTGTCGGACGGCTACCTGGCCAATGGCTCGGAGCCGTGGAAGATCCCCGACGTGGACAGCCTGGCCCGGCTCCGGGACGAGTTCTCGTTCGCCAATTCGGCCGACTGGCCCGCGGCGGACAAGAAGACCGGGGCGCCCGGCTTCCAGCCCTTCCAGCGGGACCCGGAGACGATGGCCCGGCCGTGGGCCATCCCCGGCACGCCCGGCCTGGAGCACCGGATCGGCGGCATCGAGAAGGCCGACGGCACGGGCGAGATCTCCTACGACCCGGACAACCACGACCGGATGGTCCGGCTGCGCCAGGCGAAGATCGACGGGATCGCGGCCGACATCGGCCCGCTGGTGGTCGACGACCCGGACGGCAACGCGCGGGTGCTGGTGCTCGGCTGGGGCTCGACCTACGGCTCGATCGGCGCGGCGGTCCGCCGGATCCGGGTCGCCGGCGGCTCGGTGGCCCAGGCCCACCTGCGCCACCTGTCGCCGTTCCCGGCCAACCTGGCCGAGGTCCTCCACTCCTACGACAAGGTGCTCGTCCCCGAGATGAACCTGGGCCAGCTGGCCCTGCTGCTCCGCGGCCGGTTCCTCGTCGACGTGATCTCCTACAACCGCGTGCGCGGCATGCCGTTCCGCGCGGCCGAACTGGCCGACGTTATCCAGGATGTGATCACTGATGTCTGATCCCGCCGGTATCCCCGGTAACGGCGCCGCGGCCAGCGAGTTCCCGGCCGGCCCGCGCCGGCCGGCCTCGCTGACGCTGGTGCCGAAGGCCGACGAGAAGCAGTCGACCCGCGACTTCAAGTCCGACCAGGAGGTGCGCTGGTGCCCGGGCTGCGGCGACTACGCCATCCTGGCCGCCTTCCAGTCCTTCCTGCCCGAGCTGGAGATCCCGCGGGAGAACCTGGTCATCGTCTCGGGCATCGGCTGCTCGTCCCGACTGCCGTATTACGTGAACAGCTACGGGATGCACTCGATCCATGGCCGCGCC
Source organism: Streptosporangiaceae bacterium (assembly GCA_036501025.1). Classification (GTDB taxonomy): domain Bacteria; phylum Actinomycetota; class Actinomycetes; order Streptosporangiales; family Streptosporangiaceae; genus DASUBV01. The sequence goes on along the minus strand of DASYBB010000092.1, from coordinate 16,404 downwards.
CCGGCCATCGCCACAGGGCTGGCCTCCTCGCGGCCCGACCTGTCGGTGTGGGTGATCACCGGTGACGGCGACGCGCTGTCCATCGGCGGCAACCACCTGATCCACGCCCTGCGCCGGAACGTGAACATCAAGATCCTGCTGTTCAACAACCGCATCTACGGGCTGACCAAGGGCCAGTACTCGCCGACCTCCGAGCAGGGGAAGGTGACCAAGTCGACGCCGTTCGGGTCGCTGGACACCCCGTTCAACCCGCTGTCGCTGGCCCTCGGGGCCGAGGCCAGCTTCGTGGCGCGCACCATCGACTCCGACCGCAAGCACCTGACCAGCGTGCTCCGGGAGGCGGCCGACCATAAGGGCACCGCGTTCGTGGAGATCTACCAGAACTGCCCGATCTTCAACGATGACGCGTTCCTGCCGCTCACCGAGCCCGGCGCCCGCGACGAGCACCTGATCCGGCTCGAGCACGGGGAGCCGATCCGGTTCGGCCCGGACGGCTCCCGGGGCCTGCGGTTCTCCCGGTACGGGTCGCTGGAGGCGGTGCCGGTCGCCGAGGCGGCGCCGGACACGCTGCTCACCCACGATGCCGCGCGAGCCGACCCGGCGTACGCGTTCGCGCTGTCGCGGCTGGACGACGCGGGCTTCGCCCACACGCCGATCGGGGTGATCCGCAAGACGCCGCGGCCCAGCTACGACGAGCTGATGTCAGCCCAGCTCGAGCAGGCCCGCGAGCAGCAAGGCGACGGCGACCTGGCCGCGCTGCTGGCCGGCAGCGACACCTGGCGCGTCGGCTAGCGCGGCGTGCCGCCCAGCGTCCGGGTCGACCGGGCCGGCCCGGTGACGACCGTCATCCTGGACCGGCCGCAGGTCCGCAACGCCGTCGACGGGCCGACCGCCGCGCGGCTGGCCGAGGCGTTCGCGGTCTTCGAGGCCGACCCGGACGCCGCGGTGGCGGTGCTGTTCGGCGAGAACGGCACCTTCTGCGCGGGCGCGGACCTCAAGGCGCTGGGCAGCCCGCAGCAGAACCGCCTCGAGCCCGACGGCGCGGGCCCGATGGGGCCGACCCGGATGCGGCTGTCCAAGCCGGTCATCGCGGCCATCGCCGGGCACGCCGTGGCCGGCGGCCTCGAGCTGGCCCTGTGGTGTGACCTGCGGGTGGCCGAGGAGGACGCCGTGCTCGGCGTGCTCAGCCGGCGCTGGGGCGTGCCGCTCATCGACGGCGGCACGGCGCGGCTGCCGCAGGTCGTCGGCCTGGGCCGCGCGCTGGACCTGATCCTCACCGGCCGCCCCGTCCCGGCGCCGGAGGCCCTGCAGATGGGGCTGGTCAGCCGGCTGGTCCCGGCGGGCACGGCCCGCAAGGCCGCCGAGCAGCTGGCCCGCGAGATCGCCGGCCTGCCCCAGGCGTGCCTGCGCAGTGACCGGGCGGCCGTCCTGGACGGCCTGGGCGTCCCGCCGGACGAGGCCCTGGCCAGGGAGTTCACCCTGGGCCTGGCCACGCTCAACGATCCCGGCGTGGTCGAGGGCGTGTCCCGGTTCCGGGGCGGCGCGGGCCGGGGCGGCAGCCCGGCCTAGGACCCGCCGCACCGGGTACGCGGGAGTCCGCCGGATCGGAGTCCGCCCGCCCGCACGCCAACCATCTGCTCAGGTCAGCCGTCTCACCTGCGGTACGGCAAGCCGATTGCAGAGGGGCCAGGATGGGCGGCAGGACACGGACGCGCGCCATGACGATCATGGCGGCCGGCGCGATCGCGCTCGGCGGGACGATGGCGCTCGGCGGGACGCTCGCCGCGCCGGCCGGCGCGCGGGCAGCGGCCAGCCCGGCCGTCTGCGTGTCAGCGGCGCATCCGCTGCTGGCCGCGCGGATGTCCGGTGATATCACCCGCGCCCTGCGCGGCCGCCGCTCCGCGGTCGGCCTGGCCGCGGCCGATCCCAGCCTGGGCCTGTCCTGCCGGCTTGACGCGGGCGGCCACTTCGTCGCGGCCAGCGCGATCAAGGTGACGATCCTGTCCGCCCTGCTGCTGAAGACGGGCGGGGCCGGTCACCTGACCGCGGCCCAGCGGTCGCTGGCGCGCGCGATGATCACGCTGTCGAGCAACACCGCGGCCGACCGCCTGTGGGCCGAGGTGGGCATCAGCGGGATGCAGCGGTTCCTGAACCGGGCCGGGATGACGCAGACCCGGCTCAATGACGCCTGGGGCCTGACCGAGCTGACGGCCGCCGACGAGGTCACGCTGCTGCGGCTGCTGACCAGCCCCGGGCCGGTGCTCACCCCGGCCTCCCGCGGCTACGTCCTGACGCTGATGGCGCAGGTGACCGCCAGCCAGCGCTGGGGGACGCCGGCCGGGATCGGCGCCGGGATCGCCGTGCACGTCAAGAACGGCTGGCTGCCCTACCCCACCGGCCGGGACTGGCGCGTCAACAGCCTGGGTGCCTTCGCCGGGCCGGGCACCGCGTACCAGATGGCTGTGCTGACCTCCGGCAACGCGAGCATGGCCTACGGCATCGACACGATCCAGGGCGCCGCCCGGGTCATCAACCGGGACATCGCGCAGTTCGTGGCCTGGCAGCGAGCTCACCCGGGTGCCACAATTCCGTCGTGATGCCCGACACCGCCCCCGCGCCCCAGTTCCCGGACTACCGCTTCGCGCCGAACATCGGCGGCCACCCGGACGTCTACGAGATGGAGAACCGGGCGCTCGACCGGGCCGGTCATGTCCTGGACGCCATGCGCGCGCTCGCGCCGTGGGCCGGGAGGACCATCGTCGACCTCGGCTGCGGCACCGGGTTCTGGCTGCCCCGGTATGCCGGGCACGCCGCCCGGGTGATCGGGATCGAGCCCGACCCGGCGGTCCGGGCCCGGGCCGAGGCCCGGGTCCGCGACCTGCCCGGCACCGAGGTCCGGGCGGGCTCAGCCGAGCACACCGGGCTGCCGGACCACAGCGCCGACGTGGTGCACGCCCGCTTCGCCTACTTCTTCCCGCCCGGCACCGACGCCGGCCTGACCGAGGTCCTGCGCGTGCTGCGGCCCGGCGGCGCGCTCATCATGGTCGACAACGACTACCGGTGGGGCGAGTTCGCCGCGCTGCTGTCGGCCGCCTCGTCCCGGCCGACCCGCGCGGTAGCGGCGGACGTCGACGAGTGGTGGCGCGCCCGCGGCGCGAGCCGGCACGAGGTGCGGTCCGAGTGGCGGTTCGGCCGCCGCGCTGACCTGGCCGCGGTGCTGGGCATCGAGTTCCCCGAGCGGGTCGGCCGCGACTGGCTGGCCCGGCACCCGGCCGCGACCGGCCTGACTTACGGGTACGTCCTGTTCGCTGTCCGGGCCTGATGCCGGCGGCGTTACGGCCGCAGGTCCAGCGCGGCCCGGTCCGACCCGTCCATGTAGAACGGGGTGGAGTCGTGCTGGTGCACGATCCGCCAGCCCGCCGGGGTCCGGCGCAGCCCGATGGTCGAGCGGAACCACAGGTCGACCGGCCCGCCATCAACCTTGACGCCCTGCAGGTGGGTCAGGCCGTAGCAGAACGCGACCCCGCCGTCCGCGCAGACCGCCGGCTCGCCGACGTCCATCCGGACCGGCCCGCGCCAGGTCGCGAGCCAGGCGGCCAGGCCCGCCGGGTCGAGCGCATCCGGGCCGGCCACCTGGAGCGGCGGTGCCAGGCCGTACTCCACCATCTCGGGCGCGCAGAAGCTCAGGGCCCGCGCCGCGTCGCCCGCCTCGACGGCGGCCGCCTGCTCCCGCAGCAGGACCCGGATCTGGGTCACGTCCGTCGTCGCCGTAGCGTCCGTCATGTGCGCCTCCTTGACCATGGGCTGGGGTGCCTTCGCGGGTCTGACGGGCGGCGGCCGCCTATCTCATCGGTGCGCGGCGAGCGGGACAGGCCCCGTTTCGCCGGGAATTAGGTCGCAATCCAGATAATCCAGTTCGCAAACTATCCGGTAGGATGCGCGGATGAGCACGCTGACCCCGCCCCGGACCGCGCCCGACCTCAGCTTCCTGCTGTCGCATACCAGTCACGTGCTCAATACGCGGCTGACCGCGGCGCTGGCCGAGATCGGGATGACGGTACGCGGGCACTGCGTCCTGATGCACGCGCTGCCGGGCGAGCTGACCCAGATCGAGCTGGCCAAGCTGTCGGACCTGGACAAGACCACCATGGTGGTCACGCTGGACGACCTGGAGGCGGCCGGGCACGCGGAGCGGCGGCCGGCCGCAGCCGACCGGCGGGCCCGGATCGTGGTCGTCACCGACGAGGGCCGGCGGGTCGCTGCCGCCGGGGAGCAGATCGTCGACCGCGTGCACGGCGAGGTGCTGGCCGCGCTGCCGGCCGCCGACCGGGACGTCTTCGCCCGGGCCCTGGCCCAGCTGGCCACCGGGTACCTGGAGCGCCCGGCGGAAGGCGAGCGCCCGGTCCGGCGGCCCCGCCAGTCCCGCGGCCGGAGCCAGCCGGGCTAGCCGCCTCCGGCCGGGGGCGCCCGGGCTCAGAGGGTCAGGTCGGCCTCGATCTGCTTGAGGCTGTGCCGGGCCAGGGCCAGGTTCGACTTGTTCCGGTCGAGGGCCAGGTACAGGAACAGGCCGTGGTCCTGCGTGGAATTCTTGAGGAGCCGGAACACGTGGTACTGCTTGGTCAAGGTGATAAGGATGTCCTCGATGGTGTCGTTGAGGCGGAGCGATTCCATCGTCCGCAGCTTGGCCCGCACTACCTCGGTATTTCCCGCTGCCGCTACTTCAAGATCCAGGTACTTGCCGCCGCCGAGGGTGCCCAGCGACATTCCGCTGTCCCAGTCGACTAAGGCAACGCCCAGGCGCCGCCACCACGGAAACGCAGGAAAAACGCATTACCTTCAGTAGTTTTACCGGCACGTTCCGTAATTCATGGCGTCACCGTCACGTAACTGCTTATTAGCGGCCGGGCTGAATAGTACGCTGGAGGAGTCGGCATCGGGCTGCGCGCAATACACCGCAATGCCTGATTCGGGCGATTAGCCAGAAGTCGCTATCGGGCTGGGAGGAGTGATCTCAGCTGGCTATCTCAGACGACCGCGCCGGGCCGCGGGTCGCCACGGTGCTGGAGGGCCTGGCCCTGCAGAACGCGTCGGGGGCCCTGGAGATTGACGGCTCCCCGGCCGGGACGATCTACCTGGATCGCGGTCAGATCACCTTCGCCCGGACCTCGTGGAGCCCGGATCTCGGCACCCGGCTGGCCAGCGTGCTGGAGCCCGCCGCCGAGTTGCGGGACCTGCTCGAGAGCGCGGATCAGCCCGACGGCGACCTGGGCGAGATCCTGGTCGGCCGCGGGTTCGTCGCGCGCGACGTGCTGCAGGCGACCTTAGAGTCGGTGGTCATCGACGCCGTCCTGGTCCTGACCGTCCCGCTCACCGACGAGTCCTCGGTCGCGGACCTCCGGCTCGAGTCGCCCCGCTGTCGCCCCGCTCCCACTGGGCCGCCTCCTTCCATCAGGTCCGCGTCGACGCGGTCCGCGCGCAGGCCCTCGCGGCGGCCGCCCGGCTGGCCCGCTACGACGTCCCGCGCACCGCTGGCCTGCAGTTACGCGATATTGAGGCCGACCGCGTGGTGCTGACCGCAGCCGAGTGGGCCGTGGCGAGCAAGATCAACGGGGCGCTGAACGCCTGGGATCTGGCCTGGCAGTGCGGGCTGTCCCTGGCCGACACCTTCGAGGCCGTGGGTGCCCTCGCCCGGTCCGGCCTGTGCGCCCCGTGCCCGGTCATCGAGTGGCCCGACGACCTGAGCCTGCCGCACCGCCGCGCGGCCGGCGCCGAGTTCGCGGCCGGGGCGCGGGACGCTGCCGGGCGGGGTGCCCGCAGCGACGAGGTCCAGGCCCCGCCGCCGCCGATGGACTCGCTGCGCCGGGTCCTGGACGGGCTGCGGCGCCTGTGACTGGCGCCGCTAGCCGGCGGCCTTCCGCCGCACCGGCAGCGGCGCGGGCCGCCGGGCGGGCACGCCGTCGCGGCCCGGCACGCCTCCGTGGCCCGGTGCGCCGCCGATGACGGCGGGCGCGGCCGGCGCCGGCGCCGGTCCGGTTCCGAATTGAGCGGCGTACGTCGCGATCCGCTCGGCGATTTCCCGGGTCTGGTAATGCAGCATTCCGATATTCAGGTCCGTCGTCCCGACGACGGCCAGCAGGGTGCTGCGGCCGGCGGCGTAGACGACGAGATAGCCGTGGCTGCCCCGGGAAATGGCCTCGCGGAATCGCCCCCGGCCCGTGGATTCCGTCGTCCGGCTGGCCAGGGAACGGGTCGTAGCGGCGAGGGCCGCGACCGCTGTCGGCTCGATGTCGGGGAGATCATGGGCGATGAGGAAACCGTCATTCGTCGCGACCAGGCTGCCGTCAACGCCCGCGACACTTTCCCTTATCAGCCGTAGCTCGGCCCGCACCCGGTCGTCCGCTGATCTGCTCACTGCACACCGCCGTTCTGAGTGGAGACTGCACGAAGGAATGACATGGGGAGCACCCCCCGGCCGGGCAGCTCGCCTAAGGGCCGCATTCCCGGCACCACCGGATAATCGACGGCTGACAGCAGGCGCAGGATCATCAGCCGGTAGACGTCAATGGTCATCCCGAAGACGCTGCGACGAAGCTCCCACGCCAGGCCGCGGGCCGTCGAGCCGTCCGTGACCCGGATGAGCAGGGCCCACTGCAGGGCGGAGACCTGGATGCTGGGCGAGTTCAGCCGGGGGTTGCGGACCACGATGGTGTCGGCCCGGACTACCGAGGCGAGCTGGTCCAGGACGTTCTGGCGGCGCCCGACCTCGGCCAGCAGGGCCTCGACGCCGAATCCGTCGGCCAGGCCGGCCGCCGGCGCCTTCGCGGACCGGAACCGGGACGGGCTGGACTTGCTCTGGACCAGGTCCAGCGCGGCGTCGGCGATCGGCTCGGCGGCCAGCGCGGCCGGGGGCGCCCCGTCCGGCGGGGGGCCCATGGCCCGCCCGGGCGTCCCCGCGGACTCGGCCAGGACGATCCGGCCGTCACAGAAGTAGAGGGCCCCCTCGGTATGGCCGGCGAACGGCAGCACGCCCGTCCGGCCCGTCCCCGCCAGCCGGCGCAGCCGGGCGGCGATGAGGCTGCCGTAGCTGTCAGCGGCCCGCCCCGGCCGCACCGACGCGGCCAGCCGCCCGGCCGCCATGGCGCCCTGGCTCACGAGGCCATGCTCGCGCAGAAGTCCCGGATCTCCCGGCGAGCCAGGGCGAGGTTGGCCCGGGACCGGTCCAGGACCACCAGCAGCACGACCGGCTGGGCCGAAGCAGCCCGGAGATGCCGGATCAGGTGAAAGCGGGAGCCGAATGTCACCATCACGTCCTCCAGCCCGTCTTCGTCGCCCAGCTGGCTGCCGAGCAGCGTGAGCACGCTGACAATGTCGGCCGCGCCCGCCGCCACCGCGGCCAGGCTCGGGTCGTCCGGATCGCCTGCGGGCGAGAGCACTGACCGGCCTCCTGCACGAGCAAGTTATGACAAGTGCAACATGACCACTGCTGATTGCATGTTGCGTATTAGGTCATCGTAAGACGGCATCGGTCCCCGCGCCGGTTAGATGCGATATTGGCCGGCCTGGACTCGGCCCGCGCTAGTGCGCTGCGCACGTGCGCGCGCCCGGCCACCGCCAGCGGGGCCGGGCGGGGTCCGGTCGCGCGGGCGCGCTGGTACCAGCAATGCGCATTCCGGGTCTGCGCTTTGCCTTTATCGGACGCCGGATTGCCCAGTTATTTACCTGTCCGCAATACGCTGAAGGAGTAACGGGGCATTGGATCATGCCGGATTACGACCGAGATGGATATGAGACCGCAGTTTGGACGTTCTGGGGCGGTTAGCAGTAAGAGTCCCAATATGGTTTAGCGATGGACCGGATCAGATTCTCATCGCGGGCGACGGCGGCGGGGTCGCGCCGCGCCGGACCTACGCTGTGCGCGGCCGCCGTGGCCGCGGTGTTCCTGGCCGGCTGCACGGCGAGCCACGCCTCGGCTCAGCTGACCGCCGCCCGGCCGGCGACTTCGACCGTCGAGCGCTGGGGGTCGTTCTTCGCGGACGGGATCCTGAATACCGACACGGCGGTATCCCCGGTCAAGGTCAGCCTGCCCGGTACCGTCGCCCAGGTGGGCAGCTCGAACTCGACCGAGTACGCGCTGCTGACCAATGGCAGCCTCTATGCCTGGGGCCTCGGCGCACAGGGCGAGCTGGGCAACGGCGCCATGGCCGACTCGCCGGCCAGGGCCGTGCGGGTGACGTTCCCCGCCGGAGTGAAGATCGCCTACATCCCCGCCGACGTCATGCCCTACGACACGGCCCTGGCCGTCGATACCAAGGGCCGGGCCTGGGGCTGGGGTGACAACGCCTTCGGGGAGCTGTGCCTGGGCGACAACGCGATCCGCTCCACGCCCGTGCCGCTCCCGTTCACGCACGTGACCACGCTGGCCGGGGCCGCCGACCACGACCTGTACGACGCCGGCGGCACCGTCTACGCGTGCGGGCAGAACGTCGAGGGCGACCTGGGCGACGGGAGCCGGGCCAACACCACCACGCCGGTGAAGGTGGCCGGCCTCGACGGCTCGGAGGTCGTCCGGCTGGTCACCTCGTTCGCCAACTCCGGGGCGCTGCTGGCCAGCGGGCAGTACTACGACTGGGGCTACGACGGTCAGGGCCAGCTCGGCGACGGCAGCTTCGGCCTGTCGTCCGACGTGCCGGTGCACGTCCGCCTCCCCCGGGGGGTGAGGCAGGTGGCGCTGGGCGGCTCGGTCTTCACCAACGGGCAGACCGTCGCGATGCTGTCCGACGGATCGCTGTGGTCCTGGGGTGACAACCACGGCTACCAGCTGGGCCGGCCGGCGACTAAGGCGCCGCAGGCCACGCCCCAGCGCTTCGCCGCCCCCAGGGGCGTGACCTACCGGTTCCTGGCCACCGGGGCGGCGACGTCCTACGCCATCTCGACCACCGGCAACGTGTACGCGTGGGGAGTCAGCTACGAGGGGCAGGCCGGCGCCGGCAACTACCGCATCGCGCGGGTCCCGGTCCTGATCGCGCGCGGGGCGACCCAGATCTCGGCCACCGCCAACAACGCCGTCATCGACGTCCCCCGGAAAAAGTGACGACCCGGACGTTCCGGGACACGCCTCCCCTTCACATCAGACCGTGACAGGAGTCATCATCAGGTGATGCAGGCCCGAGTCTCCGGAGGCGGAGCCGTGTCCGGATCCCTGACCCGCCACCGAGCCGGGCCGGGCTGAGTGCGAGCTGTCCTCCACATCTGAAGGAGCGTCGATGAAGACCAAGGCCGCAGTCGTTCACGAGGTCGGCAAGCCGATCGAGATCGAGGAGCTCGACCTCGACGGGCCGCGGGACGGCGAGGTGCTGATCCGCTACACGTACGCGGGCCTGTGTCACTCCGACGTGCATATCCAGCACGGGGACCTGCCCGCGCGGCTGCCTATGGTGCTCGGTCACGAGGGGGCCGGCGTCATCGAGGAGGTCGGGGCCGGCGTCACCCGGGTGGCCGTCGGCGACAACGTCGTCTGCTCCTTCATCCCGAACTGCGGCGTCTGCCGCTACTGCGCCACCGGCCGCCAGTCGATCTGCGACATGGGGGCCACGATCCTCGAGGGTAACCTGCCCGGCAACCGGTTCCCGATCACGGGCCCGAGCGGGGACTACGGCGCCATGTGCATGCTCGGGACCTTCAGCCAGTACGGCGTCATTCACCAGAACTCGGTGGTCAAGGTGGACGACGACCTGCCCCTGGACAAGGCCGTGCTGGTCGGCTGCGGGGTCCCGACCGGCTGGGGCTCGGCTGTGAACACCGCCAACGTCCAGCCGGGCGACACGGTCGCGGTCTACGGCGTCGGCGGCATCGGGATCAACGCGGTGCAGGGCGCCCGCTACGCGGGGGCCAAGAACGTCGTCGCGATCGACCCCCTGGAGAACAAGCGGGAGAAGGCCATGGAGCTCGGCGCGACCCACGCCTTCGCCACGGCGGAGGAGGCGCAGGAGGCCATCGTCAACATGACCCGCGGCCAGGGCGCCGACTCGGCCATCCTGACCGTCGGCCTCATGGACCCCGAGGTGGTCTCCGCCGGGTTCAACGCGATCGGCAAGGGCGGCACCGTCGTGCTGACCGGGCTGAACAAGATCGAGCTGCCGACCATCCAGCTGTCCGGGTCCATCCTGACCCTGTTCCGCAAGAGCGTGAAGGGCAGCCTGTTCGGCGACTGCAACCCGACCACCGACATCCCGAAGATCCTCGGGCTGTACCAGGCCGGCGATCTCAAGCTGGACGAGCTCATCACCCGGACCTACACCCTCGACCAGGTCAACGAGGGCTACGACGACCTCCTGTCGGGCAAGAACATCCGCGGCGTCATGGTCCATGAGCACTGACGCCACCACGTTGATCCGCGGGCCACTGACCCGATGCTGAACCAGGTTGTCGGGCGCCGGCGTGAGCTGGAGCTAGTGCGGGCCGCGCTCGCATCCGGCGCCCACATCCTGCTCGAGGGCCCGCCGGGCACGGGCAAGACCACGGTGCTGCGCCAGGTCGCGCAGGCCCGGCACACCCCGTTCGTCCTCGTCGAGGGCAACGCCGAGCTGACGCCCGCGCGCCTGGTCGGGTCGTTCGACCCGGCTCTGGTGCTGGAGCAGGGGTACCGGCCGGAGAACTTCACCGACGGCCCGCTGCTGGCGGCGATGCGCGACGGCGGGCTGCTGTATGTCGAGGAGCTGAACCGGGTCCCGGAGGAGACCGTCAACGTCCTGCTGACCGTCATGTCCGAGGGCGAGATCAACGTGCCGCGGCTCGGGCGCATCGCCGCGGACGAGAAGTTCCGGCTCGTCGCGGCGATGAACCCGTACGACTCGGTCGGCACCTCGCGGCTGTCGATGGCCCTGTACGACCGGACCTGCCGGATCTCGGTCGGGTACCAGGACGCCGAGCAGGAGCGCCGGATCGTCGAGCTCGTCGCCGAGCAGGCCAAGCCGGACCTGGTGGCCGAGGCGGTGGACCTGGCCCGGGCCACCCGCGAGCATCCCGAGCTGCGCTCAGGCGCCTCGGTCCGGGGCGCGATCGACTACGCCCGCCTGGTCCCCGAACTCGCCGACGTCCGCGTGGTGTCCGCCGACGACGAGCAGGTCGGCCTGGACGCGGCCCTGACCGCGCTGTCGGGCCGGGTCCGGCTGCACGAGTCGGGCCGGCGGTCGGCCGACGAGGTGATCGAGGAAATCTTCCGGCAGGTCCGGGCCGCCCGGCGGGCGCGCGACGCGGCGGGGGGCGACACCGGCCCGGGGGAATGACGAGCCCGCCGGCCGCAGCGGCCGCCGGCGGGCAGCACCAGCGGCCGCGACCGAAGTCCGGGCGCCCGGAGGGCAAGACCGTCGGGCGGCACGAGCTGTCGCGCCACGCCCGGTTCAGCGAGATCAGCCCGGAGGTGGGCGTCCTCGACGAGGAGGCCATGAGCCGGGCGCTGGCCGCCGACCCGGCCGCCTTCGAGCTGCTGGCCGCCCTGACCACGGCCACCGACGAGCGGCTGCGCGCGGCGGCCATCCGGCTCAGCTCGAGCATCGTCCTCGACCGGGCCAGGGCCGGCCGCACGTCCATGCGCGGGAGTTCCCGGCTGCGCCCCGTTCAGGGTGCCCACGACGGTGACCTGGACCTGGATGCCACCATCGAGGGCGTCGTGGCCGCCCGGGCGCAGGCCCGCCCGGTCACCCACGACGACCTGACCACCATGCACTGGGCCCGGCCGCGCACCGCGTTCGCGGTCGTGGTCGACCGGTCGGGCTCCATGACGGGCGCCCGGCTGGCGGCCGCCGCCACGGTGGCCGCCGCCTGCGCGCTGCGGGCCCCCCGCGAGCACGCCGTGCTGTCCTTCGCCGCCTCCGCCGAGCTCATCCGCCCGCTGGTCAGCGATCTGCCGGCGGCGGCCGTCGCCGAGCGGCTGCTGCGCCTGCGGGGACACGGCATCACCCGCCTGGCCGATGCCCTGCACGCGGCGCGCGGCCAGCTCGCCCAGGCCCGCGCCCGCCGCCAGGTCGTCATCCTGCTGTCGGACTGCCGCAGTACCGACGAGGATGACACTGTCGAGACGGCCCGCTCGCTGCCGGAGCTGATCATCCTCGCGCCCGCCGACGACTGCGCGCAGGCCGCCCACCTGGCGCAGCAGGCCGGCGCCCGGTGGGGCGCGATCGACCACCCGCTCGACGCCGCCCTGGCCCTGGACCGCCTGCTCGCAGCCCGCGACAGCGCGGCCGGCTGAACGAGCCCGCCCGCCTCGGCCGCCCGGGGCCGGCCGTAAACCCGTGGCCGGGCGGCGGGAAACCCGGTTAGGTTCCTTCCATGGCGCAGATCCACGGCATATGCCCGGACCGGTTCGGCCCGGTGCGCGAGGCGCTGGCCGCCTCGCTCGACGCCGACGACGTAGGCGCGAGCGTGGCGGTCCACGCGGACGGCGAGCCGGTCGTCGACATCTGGGGCGGGTACGCCGACGCGGCCCGGACCGCGCCGTGGGAGCGCGACACCATCACCAACACCTGGTCCACGACCAAGACGATGACAGCGCTGTGCGCGCTGATCCTGGCCGACCGGGGCGACCTCGACCTGGACGCGCCGGTCGCCCGGTACTGGCCCGAGTTCGCCGCCGCGGGCAAGCAGGACGTGCGGGTCCGGCACCTGATGTCCCACACTGCGGGCCTGCCCACCTGGGACGAGCCGATGACGGTCGAGGACCTCTACGACTGGGACCGGGCCACCGGGCGGCTGGCCGCCCAGGCCCCGCACTGGGCGCCGGGGACGGCGGCCGGCTATCACGCGATCACCCAGGGATTCCTGGTCGGGGAGGTCATCGCGCGGGTCACCGGCATCAGCCCGGGTGCCTTCTTCGCCGCGGAGGTGGCCGGGCCGCTCGGCGCGGACTTCCACATCGGCACGCCCGCCGAGCACGACCACCGCATCGCCCCGATCATCCCGCCCCCGGAGCCGGCGCCGGGGCCAGCCGACGGCGCGGCTGACTCTGCGCGCCGCGCGCCCGGCAACCCGCCGGTGCCCGCCGCCACTGCCAACACCACGGCCTGGCGGCGGGCCGAGATCCCGGCCGCCGGCGGGCACGGGAACGCCCGCTCGGCCGGCGCCGTGCAGGCCGTGCTGGCCTGCGGCGGTACGGTTGGGGGCGTCCGGCTGCTGTCGCCGGCCGGCTGCGAGCGCGCCCTGGAGGAGCAGTATCGCGGCCGCGACCAGATCCTCGGCACGGAGATGCGCTACGGCATGGGCTACGGCCTCAACACCGGCTGGCTGCCCAGCCCGCGGACCTGCTTCTGGGGTGGCTGGGGCGGGTCGCTGGTCCTGGTCGATCTCGACGAGCGCGTCACCGTGTCCTACGTCATGAACCGGATGCTCGACGCCGACAGCCGGGCACTCGGCATCATCATCGCCGCCTACGAGGGAATCTCCGCTTGAGCGGAGACCCGACGCCGCGGCCGGGCGGATAGTGGGCGCGCTCGCCCGTTTCCTGCTCCGGCGGCTGCTCGGCATCGCGGTCCTGGCCTGGGCCACCACGGCCGCCACGTTCGCGCTGCTGCGGGTCGGGATACCCAATCCCGGCATCGACGCGGCCCTGAGCCAGCAACTCGGCCCCGGCCAGCCGGCCGTCTGGCAGTACTTCCACTACCTGGACCACCTGCTGCACGGCCACCTCGGCCAGTCGCTGGTCCAGCCCGTCTCGGTGAACACCATCCTCGGGCAGGCGATCCCGCCGACGCTCTCGCTGATCGTCGGCGGGATGGTCCTGTGGCTCACGGCCGGCGTCCTGGCCGGGGCGCTCAGCGCACTGCGGCCGCGCTCGTGGACCGACCGGATGGTCACGGCCGGCGTGCTGGCCGCGCTCAGCATCCCGTCGTTCCTGCTGGCACTGCTGCTGCTGGCCGTGTTCGCGCACCTGGCGCAGGCCGGGAACCTGTGGCTGCAGCCCGGCTACGTCGGCATCAGCCAGAGTCCCGGCCAGTGGCTGGGCCGGATGATCCTGCCCTGGATCGCCATCGCGGCGGCCCAGGCCGGAGTGACCGCCCGGCTGGCCCGGACGGGCATCCTCGAGGTCCTCGGCGAGGACTACATCCGGACCGCCCGGGCCAAGGGGCTGGCCGCCCGCCGGATCCTCTGGCTCCACGCGCTCCGGGCCGCCGTCCTCCCGGTCGTGTCGAGCGTCGGCGTCGGCTTCGGCGCCATTCTCGGCGGCGCGGCCGTCATCGACCAGGTGTTCGCGCTGGGCGGAGTCGGGCAGGCGTTCCTGGTCGCGACCAAGGCCGGCGACATGCTGGTCATCACGGCCACCGTGCTGGCCACCGTGCTCCTGGTGGCAGTGGTCAACCTGATCGCGGACGTCTGCTTCGCGCTGCTCGACCCGCGGGTGCGGGTCACCTGAGCCGCGCGGCCGGACGCACGGCGACCGGTACAGTGGGCACGCGCCCACTCGCCCCGCTGGGACGGTCCGGGCGCGCGGAGGAGGGGATGCGGTGCCGACCGGGGTGGCCATCCGCGACCCGCGCGAGCAGCTGTTCGCCGCCGCCGAGCGCATCCTGCTGCGCGCCGGGCCGGGCGCGCTGACCAGCCGGGCGGTCACCACCGAGGCCGGCTGCGCCAAGGGCGTCCTGCACCGGCACTTCGCTGACTTCGACGCGTTCCTGGCCGAGCTCGTGCTCGACCGCATCAGGCGCATCCGCGATCAGGCGGCCGCCCTGCTGGAGTCCGCCGGTACCGGCACCGTCGCCGGTCACCTCACCGCCGCGCTGGCGGAGGTCTTCGGGCCCGTCGCCCGGGCCATCCTCGGCCTGGTCACCGCCCGGGATGACCTTCGCGCCCGGCTGCGCGAGGCCACCCCGGCCGGCGTCCCGGTCCTCACCGAGGCCAGCGCGATGATCGCCGCCTACCTCGCGGCCGAGCGCGGGCTGGGCCGCATCGCGGCGGACGCCGACCCGGACACGCTGGCGCTGACGCTGATCGGCACCGGGCACCTGCTCTTCGCCGGGCGGGACGGTTCGTCCCCGGAGCCGGAGGCTGTCCGCAAGGTCGTGACCACGGTCATGGCCGCCGTGCTGCCCGGATAACCTCAGATTTTCCGCCTGACATCCTCAGGATTCCCGGTGGACCGGACCGTCGACAACCTCCGGCGTGACGTGGCACTGGGCATCGTTCCGGAAGCCAGTAAGACCTCGGTGCGGTGTCAGTTCGGCGAAGGCGACCTGAACGCTGTGCTCATCAGCAATTCCACGGGGGCGGTCAGCAGCGGGGCGCGGGCGAGCAACGCCCACAGCACGCTGAAGCTGACCAAGCGGGCCTAGCCGGGAAAGGACGAGGTCTCCGGCCGGGCCCGAGCCCCCGCGCCGGAGACCTCGCCCGGGCCAAGCTCAGCCGCCGGCCTGGTGGGCACGACTCAACTATAGGACAGGCAGATGTACTATAGTTGGTATCGCACGAAGCTCAGGAGGCGACATGCAACTGAATCGGCCCCTAGCTACGGTCACGCCCACACTCGACGGCGACGTCCTCGCCGTGCTGGCCCAGAACGAGGTGACCTTAACCGCCGGACAGTTCCATCGCCTACTCGATCGCTATTCGGAGGAAGGAATCCGCAAGGTCCTGCTCCGCCTCGCCCGGCAGGGGATCGTTCACTCGACCCGCGTCGGTAGCGCTTATACATACCAGCTTAATCGCGAACATATAGCGGCCGGTCCCATCATTCAGCTTGCCCGCCTCACCCAGAGCCTGCTGCAACAGATCGAAGAATACCTCGAAAATTGGGATCTACGGCCACGGTATGCCGCCATATTCGGCTCAGCGGCCCGCGGAATCATGACCGAGGAAAGCGATATAGATATTCTTCTGGTTCGCGACGACGATGCGCCGATTGAGATCTGGGACGCCCAGGTCAGCTCTCTGGCGTCAGACGTCAGCAATTGGACAGGCAACGATGCGCGGCCTCTTGAATACACCGTCAGCGAGCTTCTGGCGGCACGCAATGATCCGGTAATACGCGACGTCATGAAAGACGGCCTTACTGTCGCAGGCCACCGGGCTTGGCTTGTGCAGCAGCTACGGGGAAGGAGCGGCTGACATGATGCGCACAAAGCCCTGCACGCCGGAAATCCGGCAAGGGCGCTTGCGGAAAGCAGCCGAGTTCCTTGACGCAGCTAGTCTTATAGCTGACCAGGCGGACCGGGAAGCGGCAGCCCCCGCCGCCTTTGTTACGCTATGCATTCAAGCCGGGATCGCTGCCTCGGATGTTATCTGTTGCGCTCGGCTGGGCGAGCACGCGCAAGGACAGGATCACAACGAGGCAGTAACCCTGCTGTCGCGGGCCGATAGCGAGTCGGGCAAGCATTTGCGCCTGCTTTTGGGGATGAAGACCAAGGTGGGTTACAGTCA
>DASYBB010000091.1:0-1895 GCA_036501025.1 Streptosporangiaceae bacterium | reverse complement strand
CCGGACCGCCCCGCGGTGGAAGCTGGCCGACCTCAGCCTGGACGAACGGATCGCCCGGGGCAAGGCCGCCCGCCAGTCGTCGCCCCGCTCCGGGCACGGCCGGTGGGAGCCCGCGGCCGGCCGGCCCGATCCCGTCGCGCTGCTCCAGGAGCAGGCCGCGACCCGGGTGCCGGAGCTGGTCCCGATCCGCTACGGCCGGATGCTCGTCTCACCCGGAACCTTCTACCGGGGCGGCGCCCTGATCATGGCGTCTGACCTGGCCGACAGCCCGCAGTCCGACGTCACCGTGCAGCTGTGCGGCGACGCGCACCTGTCCAACTTCGGGGTGTTCGGCTCGCCTGAGCGCCAGCTCATCTTCGACATCAACGACTTCGACGAGACCCTCCCCGGCCCGTGGGAGTGGGACGTGAAGCGGCTGGCGGCCAGCTTCGAGGTGGCCGGCCGGGACCTCGGGTTCTCCGCCGCCGACCGGCGCGCGGTCGTGCTGACCGCGGTCGCGTCGTACCGGGACCAGATGCGCCGCGCGGCCGGGATGCGGACCCTCGACGCGTGGTACGCGCACCTCAGCGTGGACGCCATCGCGGGCGAGATCAGCGATCAGGTGCGCGGCCAGGGGCTGGGCAAGAAGAAGGCCCGGCGGGCCGGGCTCGACCTGGCCAAGGCCCGGACCAGGGACAGCGTGCGGGTGCTGGCCCGCCGGGCCGGGAAGGTCGAGGGCGAGCTGCGGATCGTCCGGGACGCCCCGCTGATCACGCCGCTGGAGGACCTGATCCTGGACCCCGGGGCGCGGGCCGCCACCGAGCGGTCGGTCCGCCGCCTGATCGGCACCTACCGCCGGACGCTGGCCCACGACCACCATCCGATCGAGGAGTTCCACTATGTGCACATGGCCCGCAAAGTCGTGGGCGTCGGCAGCGTCGGGACGCGGTGCTGGATCTTCCTGATGGCGGGCCGGGACACCGACGATCCCCTGTTCCTGCAGGCCAAGGAGGCGCAGCCGTCAGTCCTCGAGCGGTTCGCCGGCCGCAGCACGCTGCACCAGCACGGCGAGCGGGTGGTCGTCGGCCAGCGGCTGATGCAGGCGGCCAGCGACATCTTCCTGGGCTGGCTCCGGGTCACCGACCTGGACGGCCAGCAGCGGGATTACTACGTGCGACAGTTCCACGACTGGAAGGGCTCGGCTGAGATCACGACCCTCAAGGTGCCCGGCGCGACGCTGTACGCCCGGATGTGCGGGGCGACCCTGGCCCGCGCGCACGCCCGCTGGGGCGACCGCATCGCGATCGCCGCCTACCTCGGCCCCGGCGACGTCTTCGACCGGGCGGTCGCGGACTTCGCCGCCGCCTACGCTGACCAGAACGAGCGGGACTACGAGGCCCTGGTCACCGCCGTGAAGTCCGGCCGGGTACCCGCCGAGACCGGCTTGTAGCCCCAGCGACCCTGACGGGCGCCGGCCGTCTTGAGAGACTGGGCAGATGGCTGACACAGCGGCGCCGGACCAGCCGGCCCCCGGCGAACCGGAGCCGGGCCCGCTCGACACCGCGGCGCCGAGCGGGGTGGACACCCGGCGGGCGAACATGGCCCGGGTCTACGACTACTGGCTCGGCGGCACGGACAACTTCCAGGCCGACCGGGACCTCGGCCGGCAGATCCTGGCCGTCGAGCCCAGCGTGCGGGCCATCGCCCGGGCCAATCGGGCCTTCCTGGGCCGGGCCGTGCGATACCTCAGCGGCGCGGGGATCCGCCAGTTCCTGGACATCGGCTCCGGCATCCCGACCCAGGGCAACGTGCACGAGGCCGCCGGCCCGGACGCCCACGTCGTCTACGCCGACATCGACCCGGTCGCCGTCGCCCACAGCCGCGCCATCCTCGCCGGCCACCCGAACACCGCCGCC
>DASYBB010000090.1:0-1901 GCA_036501025.1 Streptosporangiaceae bacterium | reverse complement strand
TATGGGCGGAGCGAGGATGCGTCAGCTGGGCGAGCTGGAAGCCGCGATCATGGACCGGTTGTGGGAATGGGGCAGGCCAGCCCTGGTCCGCGAGGTGGTCGAGGATCTGCGCGGCGACCGGCCGGTGGCCTACACCACCGTGATGACGGTGATGGACAATCTGCACCGCAAGGGCTGGCTGCGACGCGAGCGGGAGGGCCGGGCCTGGAGCTATGAGCCCACCCGGTCCCGGTCCGCGTACACCGTGGCGCTGATGAGCGACGCACTGGGCACCAACCCCGACCGGCGCACGGCCCTGGCGCATTTCGTACTCCAGATGAGCCCGCATGATGCCGAGCTGCTGCAGCAGGCGCTCGATCAGGCGCGTCCTCCGGCCGAGCCGGGTGGAGACAAGTGACCATCGGGGCCGTGCTGCTGGCCTATGCCGTCTGCGTCGGCACGCTGAGCTCGCGGGCGCTCGGCCGGGCCCGCTGGACTTCCCGGGCGCCGCAGCTGGCCATCTTCACCTATCTGGCCGCGGCCTGGTCAACCCTGGCCGCGTTCGGGCTGGCCGGCCTCACGCTGGCCGTCCACACCAGCGCCCTCGGCGGTGGGCTGAGTCATCTGATCGGGGCCTGCGTGGTGCGGCTGCGCGACATGTACGCCACCCCGGGAGGTGCGGCCGCCGCCGGGCTCGGCCTGACCCTCACCGGCGCCGTGCTGGCCCGCACGGCGTTCATCACCATCACCCACGTGCGCGCCGTCCGGCAGCAGACCCTGCGGCACGCGCAAACAGCCCGGATGGTCGGGCGCCCCGACCCGGCCCTGGGGGCCACGCTGGTCGACCATCACCAGCCCGCGGCCTACTGCGTGGCCGGCCGGCAGCCCACGGTGGTGCTGACCACCGCCGCACTGCAGGCGCTGGAGCCCGCCCAGCTGGACGCGGTCCTGGCCCACGAGCGGGCACACCTGGCCGGCCGCCACCATCAGCTGGTGACCATGGCCAGGATCGCCCGGCAGGTGCTTCCGTTCCTGCCGCTGATGCGCGATGCCGACGCGCAAGTCGCGCGGCTGGCCGAAATGCACGCCGACGACATGGCGCTGCGCTCTCGCGATCCGGGTCTGCTGGCGGCGGCCCTGGTCATCCTGGCCACACAAGCCGCCCCGGCGCCGGGCCTGGCCGCGGCGGCCACCGACGCGGTCGGGCGCATCCACCGGATGCTGGGACCGGCCGAACCGCCGCTGGGCCCGGTCCGCCGCCACCTGCTGCGCGCCGCCGTGGCCGCGGTCGCGCTGACCCCCGTCCTGCTGGCCATGGCCCCGGCCGCGGTCGCGCTCGTGCTGGGACGCGTCCCGGTCGCCTGAGCGGCCGGTCCTGATTCAGCTCTTTGGCTAACAGCGGCCACCTGGACCTCGCCTGGAACGGGCCGAACAGGAATCGCGGGTGCCTCTGGTTGAACATTTCTTATCTACTAGCCGTTTTAGTAGATAGGAACGTACAACGAGAAGGAGGCGGTCCAGATGACCGACAGCCAGCCGCGCCCGCAGGAAACCGAACCAGCCGGGGCCTGGGAGCGGCCAGTCCTGCCGACCAGCGGGCTCTGGCGTACCGGCCGGCTGGCGGCGCTGCCGCTGCGCCACGCCGCGCGAACCGCGGCCGCCGCCAGCCGGCTGTCCCGGGCCACTCGCGACCAGGTCGCCGCGCGGACCGCCGAACAGCTGTTCAGCACCCTGGGCGAGCTCAAGGGCGGCGCGGCGAAGCTCGGGCAGGCCATGGCGGTGTTCGAGGCGGCGATGCCCGAGGAGGCCGCGGCGCCCTACCGGTCGGCGCTGCGGCGGCTCACCGACGCGGCCCCGGCCATGCCCGCCGACGTCGCCCGGCGCATCGTCGCCGCCGACCTGTCCGCGAGCTGCGGACCCGA
>DASYBB010000089.1:0-11723 GCA_036501025.1 Streptosporangiaceae bacterium | reverse complement strand
GCGGAAACGGCCCCTCAGCTGTGTGAATGCGGCTATGCGGGCCGTTTCTTCGTTATCCCGCCAGGCTCAGCCGGTAGACGATGAAGGTCGGAACGCCGGCGATGCTGGCCAGCTCGGATGGATAACGCTCGAGTGCTTCCTGTGACGGCTGCGGCTCAGCAATCCGGTCGATGACGAATCCCGCGTCGGCGAAGGCGTCGGCAACTGCCGACAGCGGCCGTTTCCAGAACCGCTGAGACACCTCGACGTCGGCCTTGCGCCAGGTGTCGGTGACCAGTTCGGTGTCGAAGTACCCGCCGTGCTGGCCGGGCAGGCGCGGGCCGAAGGGGTGATCAAGGGAGATGACGGCCCACCCGCCCCGCCGCAGCGCCGCCGCGAATGACCGGAGCGGGACACTCCAGTCCTGGACGTAGTGCAGCGCGAGTGAGCTGGTGATGCCATCCAGCGACCGCGGCTCGATGGGCAGCGGCTCGGCCAGGTCGGCCACGAGGAACCGGCCGTGGCCCTGGCAGCGGTGCCGCGCCTCGTCGATCATCCGCGGACTCAGATCGATGCCGATTACCTCGGCGCCCTGATCGAGCAGCCACTGGGCTTGAGCCCCTGAACCGCAGCCGGCGTCGAGCACGACCGCGCCAGCCAGGTTCGCAGGCACGAGGGACCGCAGCGCGGGCCGTTCCAGCAGGCCGTTGAACGGCCCATCGTCGGTCGTGGACGCCCAGACCGCTGCGAGCCGGTCATATGCATCCCGTGTCTGACGGTTGAGCTCAGCTTGGCTGACAGGGGGTCGCGTGGTCACCGTGCGACCCTAGTAACGGCACGAGGCGAACTCAACAAAGTTACAACCGGACCACGTGCCGATACGCCGGAGTAGGACTTTCAGGACCAGCCGGGCGTGACCAGGCCGGCCTGGTGGGCGAGGACGACCAGCTGGGCGCGGTCCCGGGCGCCGAGCTTGGTCATGGCCCGGGTGGCGTGGGTCTTCGCGGTCGACGGGCTGATGTAGATCTTCCTGGAGATCTCATCGTTGGAAAGGCCCTGGGCGATGAGGGCGACCACTTCGCGCTCCCGCGGCGTCAGCTCGGCCACGCCGGGTACGGTTCGTGCCTCGCGGGTGCGGGAGGCGAATTCGGCGATGAGGCGCCTGGTGACGGTCGGGGACAGCAACGCCCCCCCGTCGGCCACCACCCGGACCGCGCGGATCAGCTCGGCGGCGTCGGTGTCCTTGACCAGGAATCCGGCGGCGCCGGCCCGCAGGCCCTCGAAGACGTATTCATCCAGCTCAAAGGTGGTCAGGATGATGACGTGGACGGAGGCAAGGTCCGGCCGGGCGGCGATCCGCCGTATCGCCTCGATGCCGTCGAGCACCGGCATGCGGATGTCCATCAAGATCACGTCCGGCCTGCGCTGCTCGGCGACGCGCACGGCATCCTGCCCGTCCGCGGCCTCGCCGACCACCTCGATGTCGCCCTCGGCGTCCAGGAGCGCGGCGAACCCGGCCCGGACCAGCTCCTGGTCGTCGGCCAGCACGACCCGGATCACGGCTCGCTCCCACGGACCGGCAGCCACGCCCGGACCCCGAAGCCGCCGCCGGGCCGGGGGCCGGCCTGCAGCGTGCCGCCGAGGGCCTTGGCCCGCTCGGTCATGCCGGCGATTCCGTGGCCGGAGACGGCCGCCCGGCCGGGCGGCCGTCGGATGCCGTCGTCGTCCACCTCGACGACCAGGGCGCCGTCGCCATAGCCGACGCGCACGGTGGCCCTGGCGCCGCCGGAGTGCCTGGCCGTGTTGGTCAGGGCCTCCTGGATGATCCGGTACGCGGCCAGGTCCACGTCGACGGGCAGCGGCGCCGGCCGCTCCGCTTCTTCGATGTGCACGGCGAGCCCCGCGGCCGCCGCCCCGTCAGCCAGGTCGCCGAGACGGGACAGGCCCGGGCTGGGGGAGCGCGGGGCGCTCTCGTCAGCGTCCCGGAGCACGCCGAGCACCGAGCGGAGCTCGACCAGGGCCTGTTTGCTCACGTCGTTGATGGTGGTCAGGGCCGTGCGGGCGCGTTCGGGCTGGCGGTCCATCAGGTGCAGCGCGGTGTTGGCCTGGACGTTGATGACCGAGATGTTGTGCGTTACCACGTCGTGCAGGTCCCGCGCCATCCTCATCCGTTCCTCGCTGGCCCGGCGGCGAAGCTCCTCCTCCCGGCTCCGCTGCAGCGCGGCGGCCCGCTGGCTCCTGACGCGGATCAGCTCGGCGGCGCCCAGCATGAAGACGAGCCCGGCCGCCAGCCCGAGCGCGGACGACGCCGACGTGTGACCATGCCTGCCGATCAGCCAGGGCGGCCATACGGACGCCACGTAGCCGATGACCAGGGAGGCGATCGCGGCCGCCCGCCGCCGGGCCAGCACCGCGTTGAAGAACGCGGCGACCAGCGCGAACCAGACGCCGTTGCGGCTGTCGGTCTCCGCCCACAGCGACGCGGCGAGGGTGATCGCCAGGACGGCGACCGGATAGCGGCGGCGGCCTATCAGCGCCATGCCACCTACCGCGGCCGCGATGTAGATGACGGGCCCGGCGGTGGCACCGTGCCGGTGCCACCCGTACGCGCCACCCAGCTGCGCGGCGGTTACCGCCAGCGCGATCGCGGTGTCGACGGCCCAGCGGCGGGCCGGTTCAGATCTGATCATCACCGGTAACGGTACGCGCCCGGTCGCCGGCGGCCATCAGCCTGTGGTGGGCAATCCGGTGCCCCCTTCTACACCCGGCGATGCATCGCGGGCGCCTCGCTCTACCGCCCAGGACTACCCGGAACGGCCCGGCCGGCCGACGACGCCGGAAGGGGCCGCCGGGCACGCTGGAGACCGCAAACCGGCGGCGGAAGGAGAATCATGTCGGTAATAGAAGTGCGCGGCCTGACCAAACGGTTCGGCCCGGTGCTCGCGGTCGATCAGGTGAGTTTCGAGGTCGAGCGGGGCACGGTGACCGGTTTCCTCGGCTCGAACGGGGCCGGGAAGACGACCACGCTGCGGATGCTGCTCGGCCTGGTGCGGCCGGACGCGGGCACCGCGACGATCAACGGGCGGCCCTACCGGGACCTCGACGAACCGCTGCACCAGGTCGGCGCGGTGCTCGAGGCGTCCAGCTTCTACCCGGGCCGGACCGCCCGCAATCACCTGCGGATCCAGGCCATGGTGGGCCAGGCGGACCCGTCGCGGATCGATGACGTGCTGGAGCTCGCCGGGCTCGCCGGAGCCGCGGACCGCCGGATCGGCGGGTACTCCCTCGGCATGCGCCAGCGCCTCGGCCTGGCCTCCGCGCTGCTCACCGACCCGGAGGTGCTCATCCTGGACGAGCCGGCCAACGGCCTCGACCCGGAGGGAGTCCACTGGCTGAGGGACCTGGTGCGTGATCTGGCCGCCGAGGGGGCTGCGGTCCTGATATCCAGCCACATCCTCGCCGAGGTCGCCCAGACGGTGGACTCCGTGGTGATTCTCGACCGCGGGCACCTCGTCGCCCAGTCCTCGCTCGCCGACTTGACCGCGGGCGGTACCGCCGACCTGGAAGAGGCATTTCTCAGGCTCACGGCCGGCTCGCGCGCCCGGCATGACTCACAGGAGGTATCCCGATGACCCGGCTGATCCGCGTCGAGCTGCTCAAGCTCCGCACCATGCGGCTGACCTGGGGCCTGCTGGCCGCGGCGGCCGGTATCGCGGCGGTTTTCGCCGTGCTGAACGCGACCAGGGACAAGGAAGCGGCGCTCAACACCGCGTCCGGACTCAACACGCAGGTCCTGGTCGGCGTCTGGGCCCTGCTGCTGTCCCTGATCTTCGGCGTGATCGTGTCCAGCAGCGAGTTCCGGCATTCCACCGCGACGCTGACCTATCTGGCCACCCCGCGCCGGAACCGGGTCCTGGTGGCCAAGACCTTCGCCGCCGCCTGCGGCGGGGCGGCCTTCGGCCTGGCCGGGGGCGTCATCGCCACCGGGATCGGCCTGATCTTCGTGGCCGCCCGCGGGTATCACCTGGCGCTAGGCGCGGGCACGCTGACCCGTTACGTGGTCGGTTATATCGTCGCCGCGGCGCTGCTGGCCGCCATCGGGTGCGCCGTCGGATCGCTCATCCGGTCGCAGATAGCGGCGATCATCGGTGTCTTCGTCTGGGCGATGATCATCGAGTCGCTCCTGGGGGGCCTGTTCCACGCCGTCCGCGCCTACCTGCCCTACGCCGCGGCGACGACCCTGGCCGGGGCCCGGGTCGGCTACTCGATGTTCCAGTCAGGAACCGGGGCGTCGGCCGGCCACGCGCTCCCGTTCGCGGCCGCCGCGGCGCTGCTCGTCGGCCTGGCCGTCGTGTTCTGCGCGGTGGCCGCCCGCACCACGGTGGCGCGAGATGTCAGCTAGCCAGCAGGCCGGCGGACAGGTCGTCGAGAACCCGCTCAGCGGTGAGCGGATCACGATCTGGCCGCCGGCCGGCGACGGCGTGCTCGAGTGGGAACTGGTGCTCGCCCCGGGCGGACGGGTGCCGGCCAGCCACGCTCATCCGCGGCAGGAGGAGTGCTTCACGGTGCTCGCGGGGCAGATGCGGTTCCGGGTCGGCGGCCGGCGGGTTGTCGCGGGCCCCGGCGACACGGTGCGGGTCCCGCCGGGCACGGTGCATCACTTCGCCAACGCCGCAAGCGTCCCGGCCAGGGTGGCGGTGCAGACCAGGCCGGCGCTGAGGATGGCCGAGCTGCTGGAGGTCGCCGCGGCCATGGCGGCCGAACAGCACGCCGCGGGCCGCCGGGTGCCCAGCCTGCTCGGCCTGGCCCGGTTCATGCGGGACTTCGAGCCGGAGGTGCGCGCGCCTTATCTCCCGGCCGCGCTGGTCCGCGCCGTCACCCGCCCGCTCGGCTGGCTGGCCGGGCGGTGGCCGCCCGGTACGCGCTCCCGATGATGGCGGTCGAGGTCGACCGGCTGGTCAAGCGGTACCGGGCGGCCCGGCACAATGCGGTCGACGGCATCAGCTTCGACGTGCCGGCCGGCCAGTTCTTCTGCCTGCTCGGGCCGAACGGCGCGGGGAAGACGACCACCGTGTCCATCCTGACCACCACCCTGGCCCCGACGTCGGGCCGGGTCAGGATCGCGGGCCGGGACCTGGCCACGGAGCGGGCGAAGGTCCGCAGGGAGGTCGGCATCGTCTTCCAGCAGCCCTCGCTCGACCTCAACCTGACGGCCGAGGAGAACATCCGGCTGCACGCGGTGCTCTATGGGCTCTACCCGTGGCGGCCGGCCTACCGGCTGATGCCGGCCGGCTACCGGAGCCAGGTACAGCAGGCGGCCGGCGTCCTGGGCCTGACCGGCATCCTGGAGCAGCGTACCCGCGCCCTGTCCGGCGGCCTGCGGCGCAGGCTGGAGATCGTCCGGGCGCTGATGCACCGGCCGCGGGTGCTGTTCCTGGACGAGCCCACCGCGGGCCTGGACCCGGAGAGCAGGCGGAGCCTGTGGGGCTACCTGCGGCAGGCACGGGCCACGCTCGGCACCACCGTGTTCCTGACCACGCATTACCTGGAGGAGGCGGAGGCGGCCGACGCGGTGTGCGTGCTGGCCGGGGGCCGGATCATCGAGCGCGGCGCCCCGGCCGAGGTCAAGGCACGCCAGCTGAGCCCGACACTGGAGGACGCGTACCTGCGGCTGCTCGGGCGGGCCAGGGCCGGGTCATGACCGCCCGCCGCCCGGGTGCCCCGCGGCGGGCTCGCCGCCCAGGTGCCCCGCGGCGGGCTCGCCGCCCAGGTGCACTGTCACATGAGCTTTCCGGGCTGGCGGTCATCGCGCAGCGCGATGTGATCAAGTTGCTGCGCGACCGCCCGCGGCTGGCCGTCAACCTGGCGTTCCCCGTCCTGCTCATCGGCGGCCTGGGCAGCGTCTTGCAGCCCACGGTGGGCCGGGTCACCGGGCTCGACGCGGTGACGCTCGCGTTCACCGGGGTGCTCGCCGCCAGCCTGTTCCAGTCCGCGGCGGCCGGCATGATCTCTATCGTGGAGGACCGGGAGAACGACTTCTCCCGCGAGCTGTTTGTGACCCCCGTGTCACGGCTGACCCTGATGGCCGGGAAGGTGGCGGGGGAGACGCTGGTCGCCCTGTGCCAGGGGGTGTTCATCACCGTGGCCGCGGTGGCGTTCGGTGTCCGGGCCTCCCCCGTCCAGCTGGCGATGCTGCTCGCGGTCGGCCTGGCGAGCTGCCTGCTCGGCGGCGCGTTCGGGCTCGTCACCATCGCGGCGCTGCCCAACCAGCGCTCGGCGATGCAGATCTTCCAGTTCCTGATCATCCCGCAGTACGTCCTGGGCGGCGTCCTCGTCCCGCTCCAGGGGCAGCGGGCCTACGTCGAGGCCTTCGGCTGGGCCATGCCGCTTCGCTACCCCGTCGAGCTGAGCCGGGCCGCGTACTACGCCGGGATGCCGGGTTATGCCCGGGTGGTGACTGCGGGCCCGGCGCTTGACGTAACGGTCATCGCGGCGCTGACCATCCTGTTCATGTCGGCCGGAGCGCTGGTCTTCGATCACCGGGAGCGAACTCGCTGAGCTCAGGCCTGCTCGAGCACGCGGGCGAATGCCCGCAGGTAACGCGGGTCGCCCTGCCGTTCGCGCAGCACCCAGTACTCGGCTCCCCAGAACAGGTACGCCTCCAGGGTGCGGGCCTGTCGCTGGTTCCAGCGCATGCACTGGCTGTAGTTCTCGATGACGTGCTCGGGCAGGCAGCTGTACATGGCCCGGCCCCGCGGACTCGGCGGAGTCGTCACCGCCTCCCACGGCTCCGCCTGGCCCTCGACGATGATCAGCCGCCGCCCGCTGGCCAGCAGCCCGGGCCGACGGCGCAGGGCCTCGATGCGGCCGGTCAGGTAAACCGTCCGCCCGCCGCGGGCCGCCAGCGCGTGGCGTGGGTAGAAGTCCACGCCCACGATGTCGGCCAGCTCCTGCGCTACCGTGAGCGAATCCCCCTGGTCACGGGTGCGCCACCACTGCTGCATCCGCACCGGGGCCGAGGTCGGCAGGAAGCCGTTCATCAGGACCGGCCGGGTCGGATCGGCCGCGCGGACCGCCTCGACCTCGCGCCGTACGAAGGCGGCCGACAGGCGCCATGAGTGTTCCATGCCGAGCGGGTCGACGGCATCGTGCTCGACCTGCCACGCCACGATCGCGCTGCGGTCGCGGTACCGTTCCACGATGCGCGCCGCGAATGCCGTGCCCGCCTCCAGTAGCGACGGGTGATCCGCGGGCTCGACCAGCGCGCCCTCGCGCAGCGGTTCGGGCCGATGATGGCCGGGCACGAAGAACTCCGGGTAGCCGAATGTCTTCACCGGGCCGACGCACAAGATGATCTGCTTCCCTGCCTGCTCAGCCGCATCGACCTGCCGGTCCAGCTCGCCGGCGTCGAAGCGGCCCGGACCGCCCTCGATCCGGTTCCAGTAGGCGCCCAGCCTGATGAGCCCGAACGGGTAGCTCAGCAGCGCCTCCAAGGTGGCGACCGGATCGAGCCCGAGCGCTGCGGCCTGCAACGGCCGGAAGCTGATCCCGGTCTGGGCCCGGCCGCGCGGCTCGACGGGCATCAGCTGCCAGCGCTCGGTGAGCGGACGGGCGGACCGCGCAACCCGGATCCGCCCGGCGGCCTCAGCCATGACGGCCAGCCTTGGTGCCGGTGACGCCGGCCAGCAGCGCGGCGACCGCGGCGGCGGCGCCAGGCTGGCCGAGCCGGGCCGACGCGGCGCGCATGGCCTCCACCGCCGCGGGATTCCGCCGCAGCTCGCCGAGGTCGCGGAGCATCTGCCGCCGCCGTGGCGCGGCCCGGCCGGCGCCCGCCTCGGTCACCAAGCGCGCATTGCCTCTCTCCTGTCCCGGCAAGTGCGAGGTGAGCAGGAGCGGCGCGCCGCAGCAGGCGGCCTCGGCGATCGTGCCCGGGCCCGCTTTGGCGATGACCACGTCGGCGCAGCGCAGCCAGTCGGACATGTTCTCCACGAACCCCAGCACGGTCAGCCGCCCGCCGGCCTGCGCGGCCCGCCGGGCCAGCCTGCGCTGCAACCGGACGTTACGCCCGCAGATGATGACGACGTCGATGTCCTCGGACGAAGAGACGATGGCGGCGGCGCGCCTGGCCATGCCGCCTGAGCCCTCGCCGCCGCCGGTCAGCACGGCCAGGAAGCGCTCGCTCATCCCCAGCGAGCGGCGCAGCGCGGCTCGCTCGGCGGGGCCCAGCGGGCCACCGCGGAAACCGGCGGTCACCGGCAGCCCGGTTTCCACGCAGCGGCTCGCGGCGAGCCCGCCGGGGCGGCAGCGCCGCCGCACGGCGGCCGACGGCACGGCCATCCGGTCCGGCCTGCCCAGCCGCCAGGCCGCATGCGACGTGACCAGGTCGGTGACCACGGTCACCACCGGGACATGCTGGGATTGCCGGCGGCTGACCCTGGCCGCCGCGCCCCCGGTGAGCGGATGGAACGACACGATGGCCGCCGGCTCGTGCGCCGCCACCGCGCGGGCCACCGGGCCGTCGGCCAGGGCCAGCAGCGTCCGCTGCAGCAGCCGCATCACCCAGCGGGCATCGCACGCGTAGTAGACGGCTCCCCACGCCCACGGGGCGAGGCGGATCACCGGGCCATAAAGGCTCGTGGACCACCGGAGCAGCCGCGAGGAGCCCGGCCCGGCGAGCGGGTCGCACAGCACCGGGTCGAACCGCCCCGGGTACGCCTCCTCCAGCGCCTCGCCGACCGCCCGCGCCGCGCTGCGATGACCCCCGCCGGTGTCGGCCAGCAGGAAGAGCAGGGGCACCCGGGCCGGCGGGGCGGCCCGGCCCGGCGCCACGGCGTCCGGGAGGAGCGGACCGGCCGCCGTCAGGCCCGGCCGGCTATCGATCAGCATCATGGGTTCATCGTCACTGCCCACCGGGGCGCCGTCGTCAGCCCGGCGGACATTCCGCACTACGCCACGGGACGACTCCCCACCATCCCGCCTACCTCAGCCGGAGTAGGGGCCGGCCAGGCCGGCTGCGCTGCCCGGGCAGGCGGGAAGGCCCGTTCAGCCGACGACTCCGGCCCTCCCCGCCACGCAGGATTGATGGCATGCAGCCAGATCCCGGCTGTGCTACGAGGGCGCGGCGAGAACTCCCGCCGCTGAAGGGGAAGCAGCATGAACACCGCAGTCCATCCCGAGGTCATCCAGGCCGAAGAGCAGGCCTACAACGCCCGGCTGCGCCAGGCGCAGGCCGACACCCTGAGCACTCCGCGTCGCCGGTACGGCCTGGCGACCCGGCTTCTCGTCAAAGGTATGGACCCCGTCTACGGCCGTTCCGGTTCCTTCGCGAAGTACCAGGTGCTGGAGCTGATCGCCCGGGTTCCCTACCAGTCGTGGGAGCGGATCGCCTACCTCGCCATCGGCCGGGTCCATCGCGACGCCGGCCTGGCCCGCCGCATCCATGAGCGGCTCGAGGAGTCCCGCGGTCAGCAGGACAACGAGGAGTGGCACCTGCTGATCATGAGTGAGCTCGCCGCCCGGGAGGGCACGGGGTACGGCTGGCTGCGCTACCGCCTGCTGCCACAGATCACCGCGACCGTCTACTACCTGCTGTCCTGGCTGCTGTTCCTGATCGCCCCGGCGGCCAGCTACCGGCTGAACGCCGACTTCGAGGATCACGCCGAGCACGAGTACATGGCCTTCGTGGCGGCGCACCCCGAGCTGGAGAACAGGCCGTGGGACTGCCCCGAGGCGGCCGGATACGGCCGCTTCGCCAGCATCGCCGACCTGGTCCGCCAGATCGGCTGCGACGAGCGGCAGCACAAGGACGAGAGCCTGGCCCGGCTGGCCGCGCCCCGCCTGCGCTGACCAGTCAACGCACCGGCCTATGTCGCTGCTGTCTCGCCCTCCGCAAGCCAGGCAGCGAGCATGATCCGGTCGATCGAATCGGCGCGGCCGAGGCCCCCTGAGCATTCGTTGTAGTTCCGCAGCTCCGCACGGGTGAACCAGCGTGCTTCCTGTATCTCCTTACCGTCAGCCAGTACCGACTCGTCCGCTGTGGTCGCGCGGAATCCAGCCATGAGGCCTGCTGGGTAGGGCCATGGCTGCGAGCCGATGTACCGGAGATCACGTAGTGCGATGCCGACCTCCTCCCGGATCTCGCGCCGCACTGCGTCCTCCAGCGACTCACCGCTGGGCCGGCGCGATTGTCTCGACCAGCGCGATGACGGCGGGTTCGATGCGCGGGAACAACAGCACGCCGCACTCGGTGCTGGTGCACGCCCGCAGCAGGCCGCCGTTGCGCGGCTCGGCGGCGCTGCCGCACCGACCGCAAAAGCGCTGGTGCCTGTTCCAGTAGAGCAGCCCGCGGGCATAGGCCAGCAGGGCGGCATGTTCCGCAGGCAAGGTGGGGAACAGCGACCTGGTGTCGGCGGTGTCGTCGGCGGCCGTGACGTCGAGTGCGTCTTGCCTGGTGAGATCGGAAAGATCGGCGGCGAACCACGGCACCTCGTCCTTCAGCCCGAGCAGCACCAGCCGGCTCTGGCCGACATCATCGGCCTGCAGCACGCGCAGGGCGGCCGTATCACCAGTGACCAGCGCTTGGTCGCGCCACAGGGGCAGAACCCTGGCGGATGGGTCGGCCGCCCGGGCAGTCACCCAGGCCGCGTCCTCACGTTCGCTGCTGACGCGATTTATGCCGAACCCGGCGTACGGTATGCCCATCAGCAGGTTGCTCGATCCAGGTCCTGAGCCGGCAATTTGGTGATGGCATGTGCGGAATCCAGCGGCCCGGCCATAACGTGCCTCCTCATCGTGGTCTTGTTTCATTCGATGTCTGGTCTACGAGCGGTGGAGGTGAGCGCGGCCGAGCGCCTGCGCGGCTCCGGTCACCCATCCCACTGACATCCTCATTGCGTACCGCGGCAATTGACGATCGCCGCCGATCGCAGCACGCTTAGGGCGACCGGCGCGACACGGAGGGGACTCATGATCCTGATCAACATCAAGATGCAGATCCGGCCCGAGAAGATGGACGAGTGGCTGGCGGTGGCCGACGCTTACGCCAAGGACGTGAACTCTGAGGACGGCTGCTTGTTCTTCCAGTTCGCCCGGAGCCTCACCGACGACAACGAGTTCATCTGCATCGAGGGCTTCAAGGACGCCGAGGCGGGTGGCACGCACGTCAAGCAGTCCTACGTGAAGAAGTTCTTTGACACCGCACCCGACCTGGTGGCCACGCAGCCGCAGATCATCTACATCGACACCCCGCATGACGGCTTCGGCCCGATGGGCGAGATCCAGCCTCGCTGACCGGACTCAGCCCGCCTACCGGGCTTCGGCGACTCAAGCCCGGCGCCGCCTGAAGCGCCGGACGCACCATGGCGCGGCGGCGATGATGGCCAGGGTGAGGGCGCTGAGCGCGAACAACTCCGGGTAGTCGCCGTAGCCGTGGAAGCGGAACACGATGTGGTCCGTGCCCGCGGGGGCGTCGACGGCGACGAGGGCTGGGGCCACCATCCGGGTCGGCACCCGCTGGCCGTTGACGGTAACCGTCCAGCCGGGGTCGTAGGAGGCGCTGAGCACCACCACTCCGGGTTGGCGCATCTGTACCGTCGCCGAGGCCTCACCGGCAGCGAGGTCGGTGTGTTCCGCGCTGACCGCGCCAACTGGGGACTGGCTGCGGACCGTCGGTAGCCGGCCGTGGCCATCACCGCCGGACCCGAATCTGACGCCGAGATAGTCACCGTCGTCGGCGAGCCCGGAGC
>DASYBB010000088.1:0-11807 GCA_036501025.1 Streptosporangiaceae bacterium | reverse complement strand
CGGCTACCAGGCCAGGGTCATCGAGGGGAAGGTGTCGCTGCGCTCGGTGTGGCAGGCCGAGATCACGCTGGACGAGGTGCGGGTGCCGGCCGGGAACCGGCTGCCCGGCGCCCGCTCGTTCAAGGACACGTCCCGGGTACTGGCCACCACCAGGAGCACCTGCGCCTGGGCGGCGCTCGGTCACGCGACCGCCGCCTACGACGCGGCCCTGCGGTACGCGCAGCAGCGGCGCCAGTTCGGCGAGACGCTTGCCAGCTTCCAGATCATCCAGCAGCGGCTGGTGAAGATGCTGGCCGACCTCACCGCGATGCAGCTGTACTGCCTGCAGATCGGCCGGCTGGCCGAGGCCGGCCGGCTGACCCCGACCGTGGCCGGCCTGGCCAAGATGCACAACACCCGCAAGGCGCGGGCGATCGCGGCCGACGCCCGCGACATGCTCGGCGGCAACGGCATCCTGCTCGACTACCAGGTCATGCGGCACATGGCAGACCTGGAGGCGATCCACACCTTCGAAGGAACCGAGACGATGCAGGCCCTCATCGTCGGCCGGGCCATCACCGGCATCGGGGCGTTCACCTAGCCGAGATCTCCCGCTGGCCGAGGTCGCGGGCGCGCACCGGGCCGGCGCGGGTCCGGTACGCGGGAAGCTCGTGCTGGTGACCGGCCCGCCCTACACGTCGCCGGGCGGCTGGTCCCGCAGCCGGCGCCGGGACGCCTCCACTTCCGCCTCGGCCGCGTCGCGGCCGGCCCAGGACGCCCCCTCGACGCTCTTGCCCGGCTCCAGCTCCTTGTAGATCAGGAAGAAGTGCTCGATCTCCAGCCGGTCGAACTCGGGCACGTCGCCGAGGTCGCGCAGGTGCTCCTGCCGCGGGTCGCCCGCGGGCACGCACAGGACCTTGTCGTCGCCGCCCTTCTCGTCGGTCATCCGGAACATGCCGATCGGCCGGCTCAAGATCAGGCAGCCGGGGAACGTGGGCTCGGCCACGAGCACCAGCGCATCGAGCGGATCGCCGTCCTCGCCCAGGGTGCCGGGCACGAAGCCGTAGTCGGCCGGGTACTGGGTCGCGGTGAACAGGGTGCGGTCGAGCCGGATCAGGCCGCTGGCGTGGTCGACCTCGTACTTGTTCCGGCTGCCCCGCGGGATCTCGATAAGGACGTCGAATTCCATGCCCGCCCGCCCGGCTGCCGCCGCCTCGTGACTCGTCTCGCCCCGACGGTAGCGGCGCGGCCGGGGCGCGATCAACGTGCCCCCGGCACGAGCGCCGGGCGGCTTCTTGAGCTGCGGGCACGACGACTGGGCGGGCGGCCCGCCGCACAATGACAGCGTGACGAACCTGGCCAAGAACCTGACGGACACCACTGCCGTCCACGCCGGACGGGTGGCTGTGCGGGTGGACAGCGCCGCGATGACCTACCGGGCCCTCGACGAGGCGGCCGCCCGGGTGGCCGGCCTGCTGCGCGAGCGCGGCCTGCGGCCCGGCGACCGCGTCGGGCTCATGCTGCCGAACGTGGCCGAGGTCCCCGTGCTGTACTACGGGGTGCTGCGCGCCGGCGGCGTCGTCGTCCCGATGAACCCGCTGCTGAAGGGCCGCGAGGTGGCGTATTACCTCAGCGACTCGGGGGCCGGCCGGGTGTTCGCTTGGCATGCCTGCGCGGACGAGGCCCGCGCGGGCGCGCGCCAGGCTCAGGCCGAGCTCATCGTCGTGGACGAGGCCGGCTTCCCGGACCTGCTGGCCTCCGCCGCCCCGCACGACGAGGTGGCCGACCGGGCCAGCACCGACACCGCGGTGATCCTCTACACCTCCGGCACGACGGGCCACCCGAAGGGCGCCGAGCTCACCCACGGGAACCTGATCAGCAACA
The DNA here is from genome assembly GCA_036501025.1 of Streptosporangiaceae bacterium. Classification (GTDB taxonomy): domain Bacteria; phylum Actinomycetota; class Actinomycetes; order Streptosporangiales; family Streptosporangiaceae; genus DASUBV01. The sequence continues at coordinate 9,944 of DASYBB010000088.1, read as the reverse complement.
CCGAGACCGCCCGCGCCGACATCGTGCGCGCGCGGCCGGAGGACGTCATCTTCGGCGGGCTCCCGCTGTTCCACGTGTTCGGGCAGACCGTCGCGCTCAACGTCGCGGTGGCGGCCGGGGCGTGCCTCACGCTGCTGCCGCGCTTCGACCCGGCGCACGCGCTGCGGATCGTCGCCGGCCACCGGGTGACCGTGTTCGAGGGCGTGCCGACGATGTACGTGGCGCTGCTGCACCAGCCGGACCGGGCCGACTACGACGTCTCGTCCCTGCGGATGTGCATCTCCGGCGGCGCGGCGCTGCCCGTCGAGGTGCTGCGCGGGTGCGAGGACGCGCTGGGCTGCGCCCTGCTCGAGGGATACGGCCTGTCGGAGACCTCGCCCGTGGCCTCGTTCAACCACCCCGGCCGGGAGCGCAAGCCCGGCTCGATCGGCACGCCGATCCGGGGCGTGCGGATGCGCGTCGTGGACGATTCCGGCCGCGAGGTCCCGCGCGGCGAGGTGGGCGAGATCGTCATCGCCGGGCCGAACGTGATGAAGGGCTACTGGCAGCGCCCCGAGGCCACCGCCGAGGCGATCCGGGACGGCTGGTTCCACAGCGGTGACCTGGCCCGCGTCGACGAGGACGGCTACTTCTTCATCGTGGACCGGAAGAAGGACCTGATCATCCGGGGCGGCTACAACGTCTACCCGCGCGAGATCGAGGAAGTGCTCTACGAGCATCCCGCGGTCGCCGAGGCGGCGGTCATCGGCCTGCCCCATTCGTCCCTGGGCGAGGAGGTCGGCGCGGCGGTGGCGCTCAAGCCCGGTGCCGCCGTGACCGCCGGGGAGCTGCGCGACTACGTCAAGGGCCAGGTCGCGGCGTACAAGTACCCGCGTCATGTGTGGCTCGTCGGCGCGCTGCCCAAGGGGCCGACGGGCAAGATCCAGAAGCGGGATATCGTTCCCCCGGCCGGCCTCGCGGTCGGGTGAGGCTGCTGCTGCTCGCTCCCCCGGGCGCGGGCAAGGGGACGCAGGGCGCGCGGCTGGCCGTGTGGTCCGGCGTCCGGCACATTGCCGCCGGCGACCTGCTGCGGGCGCAGGCCCGGGCGGGCGGGCCGGGGGGCCGCGAGATCGCGGCCTGCCAGGCCCGCGGCGACCTCGTTCCCGATCAGGTCGTGCTGGACGTGCTCACCCCGGCAGTGGTCGAGGCGGCCGCCCGCGGCGGCTACATCCTGGACGGCTTCCCGCGCACCCTCCGGCAGGCGGCCGCCGCCGCGGAACTCGGCGCCCGGCTCGGCGTGACGCTGCACGCCGCGGTCTACCTGCACGCGCCCGAGGCGGTGCTGACGCGGCGGCTGCTGGACCGGGCCCGCCAGGGCGGGCGCGCCGACGACCGATCCGACGTGATCCGGCACCGGCTCCGCGTCTACGCCGAGACGACGGGCCCGCTTGTCCCCTACTACGGGGAACGGGGCATCCTCATCGCGGTGGACGCCGACCAGCCAGCCGAGGCGGTCACGGCGGATATCCGGGTAGCGCTGGCCGCGCGGGACCCGCACGCGAAGGGGCGGCGGCCGGGGTCGTGAGGAGTCAGGGCGGCCTGGCCGTGCGCGCGGGGACGAGCCCGCCGCGGGCGCTGCCGTCCTCGCGACGGGCCAGGCGTGTGGTCGAACTTCGGCGCCAGCAGGCCGCAGCCGCCCTCGACGGAGGACAGCGCTTGCATCGCCAGTTCGCGCACAGGCGGGCCGCGCGCCGAGAACACCGGCCCACGGTACCTACTGGTCGTCGTTCTCGTCGGCGGCAGCGGCTTCCGCCTCGGCCAGGAGCTGGCGGGCGGCGGCTTCGTCGGAGCGGGCGACCAGCACGCGAACCCCGTCGATCTGCAGCTGCGGCTGCTGTCCCCCGGCGTCGTCCGCCAACACGAAGGACCGCACGCCGCTGCTGCTCAGCAGCCCGGCGATCAGGTCCGCTTCAGCGCGGCCGGGAACCTGCGCCACCGTCACGTTCGCCACCTCGCCGGCCGCTCCGTCAGGTGCCCGTGACACCGTGACCACCTCCTCGGCCGGGACCGGGTGCTGCGGCCGATCGGCCAGCCGGGGCTTGTGCCACCTCGCTCCCCGTCTACCGCACCCTCAGCCGAGCCTGACAGACGGGGCGGCGCCGGTGCGCGAGGGGTCCCGGGTACGTGCCGATCGGGACGATCTGCGCCGTCAGACGAGGATCGTGCCGCCGTCGATGACGCTGACGGTTCCGGTAGCGTAATCCTGGTCCATCAGCTGCAGGTAGGCCTTGGCGACGTCTTCGACCTCGGCGACGCGGCCGAGCGGCACCCCGCGGCCGATGCTGTCGTACATGGCCTCGCGGTCGGCTTCGGGGAGCCGTGACCACAGCGGGGTGCGGGCCACGCCGGGAGCGACCACGTTGACCCGGATCGGCGCCAGCTCCACGGCGAGCGCCCGGGCCGCCGAGATGATCGCACCGGAAGCGGCCGAGCCGAGGAACCAGCCGGCGCCGCCCCGGAACGCGGCCGTGCCGCTGGTCAGCGTGATGGACCCGCCGGGCCGGATATGCGGGACCGCGAGGCGGATCGCATCGAGGGCGGTGACCAGCCGCAGCTCGAAGAAGGCACGGCCCTGGCCCGGGGTGTACTCGGCGAGCGGGGTGGACGCGAGCGGTCCCGCCGCGGTGTACGCGAAATGGTCGAAGTCCCCGGCGAACTCGAAGAACGCCGCCAGCTCCGCGCTTGAGGACGCATCGACCGCGCGGCCCGCCGAGCCCGCGGGCAGCTGCGCCAGGGCCGACCTGACCGAGGCGGGATTGCGGGAGGCGACCACGACCGATGCGCCGGCGGCCGCGGCTGCCTTCGCGGTGGCCAGGCCGATCCCGCTGGTCCCGCCGAGAATGACGATGCGGCTGGCAGTGGAGACGGACATGGAGCTGTCTCGCTTTCTGTGCTGGGACGCTCGGGCGGTCCGCGCGATTCGCGTGCCCTCCTCCACGTTGCAGGCTGGGCGGGCCGCTCGTCCAAGACCCTTTTCCGCGCCTGTCATACCCTGAAGGCATCACCGGGGAGGCGCCGTGGACCTGGACCTGCGCAAGGTGCGCTATTTCGCCGCCGTCGCCGAGCACCTGAACTTCGGCCGGGCCGCGGAGGCGCTGCACATTGCCCAGCCCGTCCTGTCGCGTCAGATCCGCGCGCTGGAAGACGAGCTGAAGGTGCAGCTTCTCGAGCGGGACAACCGGTCCACGCGCCTCACCCCGGCCGGCGAGGCCCTGCTCGAGGACGCCCGGACCCTGCTGCCGGCGGCGGACGCCGCGCAGCGCCGGGTCCGCGACGCCGCCGCGGGCCAGCGCACCTTGACCGTCGGGTTCATGCCGGGCCTGATCGTCACCGCTGCCGCCCGTGAGATCTCCCGCCGCCACCCGGGCCTGTCCGTGGAGGTGCTCCGCACCGACTGGACCAACCAGACCGACGTCATCCGCGACGGCCGGGTCGACATCGGGTACCTCCGGCTGCCCGCCGACGCCCGCGGCCTGGCGGTCGAGCCGCTGCTCAGCGAGCCGCGGGTCGTCGTCCTGCCGGCAGATCACCGGCTCGCCGGCAAAGAGTCCGTCACGGTCGCCGATCTCGCCGGCGAGCACCTGCTGCAAGACCCCGACGCCGTGCCGGAATGGCGCGATATCGCCGTTGAGCTACGCGGCAGGCTGCCGCGGGCGGCGATACCGCCGCTGCGGACCGTGGAGGAGAAGCTGGAGCACGTCGCCGCCGGGCACGGCATCGTCGTGCTCCCGCTGTCCACGGCCACGTTCTACACCCGCCCCGACATCCGCCCCGTCCCCGTCCGCGACGTCGCGCCCAACCAGGTGTGCCTGGCCTGGGACAGCTCCCGCCCCAGCGCCCTCATCCGCGAGTACGCCGCGATCGCCGGCGCGCTGGCCGATCCCATCACGCCGGCCTGACAGCTGGTGACCTGCCCTCTCGCTAGGCGGCGACGCGCGCTGCGGCGAGATGCGCCGACAGGAACTGCCCGGCCCTCTCCAGCGCCGCGGCCGCCTCGTCGAGGACCGGGTAGAAGGTCTGGAAGACGTGCGGTACCCGGGGGGTGATGTCGAGGGTGACCTCGACGTCCGCGGTGGCGGCCTGCCGGGCGAGGCGGACGGCGTCGTCGAGGAGGACCTCGTGCGTTCCGGCCTGGATGAGCAGGGGCGGCAGCCCGGACAGGTCGGCGAATATGGGGCTGATGAGGCCGAGAGCGGCATCCTGGCCGGCCGTGTAGTCCGCAACCCGGGCCTGGAGGGCAGGCGGGCTCATCAGCACGTCGACCTCACGCTTGGATTGCATGGTCGTCCCGGCCAGGGTGAGGTCGGCATACGGTGACATGAGGTAGGCCGCGGCGGGCCGGGGCAGCCCGTGATCGCGGGCGCTGACCAGGGCGGCGACGGCGAGCCCGCCGCCGGCGGACTCTCCCGCGAGGACGATGTCCGCGGGCGCCGTGCCGTTGTCCAGGAGGGCCCGGTACGCGGCGAGGGCGTCGTCGACGGCGGCCGGATGCGGGTGCTCGGGAGCGAGCCGGTAGCCGACGGAGATGACCTTGGCGCCGGCCTGTCGGCCGACCTGCGAGGCCAGGCCAGCAGCCTGGGCGGCGCCTCCGAGTACGTACACGCCGCCGTGGAAGTACAGGACAACGTGGCGGGGCTCGATTCCGTCGATGGTGATCTCGGCGGTCGGGACGCCGCCCAGTGCGGCTGGGGTCACGGTCACGTCGGCGGGCAGCGGCTGCGCCGACGTCAGCTCCTTGAGCAGCCGCCGCTGCTCGCTGATGTCGATGTCAGCGGGGAAGGCTCCCTGCCGCAGGACTGCTTCGAGGCTCTCTGCCTGCTCGGTGCTCACGGAGAATCTCCCTTCGGTCGGCACGGCCGGAGCCGGTGCCCGTTGAGGTCAGGGGTGGACCGGTCCGCTGGGGCCGGAGTCGAGGCGCAGCGACTGCATGATGGCGAACGTCGTGGTCCTGGTGAAGACCTCGATGTCCGCGGCGGCCAGCACGCCGGTGTACTTGGCGATGATGGGCGCGGCCGCGCGCTCGGTGACCGCGTCGAGGTGCCCCTTCACGCCGGCCCAGAAGTTCTCGCCGGCCCCCACGTAGTAGGGCACCGGGTCGACCGAGGCCAGCGCGTCCCGGGAGCTCGCCTCGATGTCGGCGATGTACTGCTGGTGCACGGTGACGTCCTCGCGGGTGGCCAGCCGGGCGAGGTGCCCGCAGATGAAGTGGGTCCACGGGTAGGCCATCGCGATCTCCGGGGCCTGCATGTAGCCGGGCACGTCCTCGCTCAGGTTCAGGTTGTAGATCGGCACCCAGCCGGCGTTGACGACGTCGATGAACATGAGGGTGTCGTGGTCGGGAAAGTGGATGTAGATGTTGTCCGGCGAGTGGTTCGGGCCATGCCAGGCCAGCTCGGCCCGCTCGCCGCCGACCTCCAGGGTGTAGGTGTCGGCGAAGGTCACGTCCGGGACGGGACGGCCGGGGTCACCGTCGCGCAGCAGGAGCCGCCGGGTCTCCTCGTGCCCGACGTAGGTCACGTCCCCCTGGAACAGGGAGGCCGCGGCGCCGTGATCGGCGTGGTGGTGGGAGTAGACCAGGTGGGTCACCTTGTTGCTGACGCCGTTGGCGGCGGCGATCTCGTCCACCGCCCGGCGCAGGTTATGGCCGATGCTCGGCGGCGCGTCGAACAGCACGACGCCGTCGGAGGTGGTCAGGAACGCCGACTGGTAGACACCGTCGGTGACGTAGTACAGGTTCCGCTCGACCCGTCCGACGTAGTAGCCCTGATCGTTGACGGCCGGGCCCAGCGCGGACCGCGGGATCGGCGCGTAGTCGGACTGGTCGGCGGTGCTGGCGGCTGGTGAGCTCACGGTATCTCCCTGGGATCGTCGGGCAGGCGCGACAGGACCACGCTCGCCGCGAGCCAGGTGAGCGGTCGTCACTCGATCATGGTGAATTCGCGCCGCCGTGCCCGGCCGCCCGGCGGTCACCTGATCCTGGTGATGACGGCTCACCTGCCCGACGGCCAGCATGGCGGCATGGATCCGGCCCCGGCCCTGTACGCGATCCGGATAAAGGGTCAGCTTGGCGCGACCGCGCTGTCGGCGTTCCCGGCGATGGCGCCCCGCTCGCAGGGCACTGACACCGTGCTGACCGGCCTGCTGGATCAGTCGGCCCTGTTCGGCGTCCTGGCCGAGGTCGAGGCGCTCGGCCTGGACCTGCTCGAGGTCCGGCAGCTCAGCCGGCCCCCGGCGGCGCGGCTTGCTCAGGACCAGGAGGAGGAACTCCCATGACGATGCCAGGCAGCGGGCGGGTGGCGATCGTGGCCGGGGCGGGCGGTGAGCTCGGCCGCCTGACGGCCGGGAAGCTGGCCGCCGACGGGTTCACCGTGGCCGCGACCGACCGGAACGAGGAGGCGCTGAAGGAGCTGCCGGACGGCATGTGGCGCGGCGCGGCCGACCCGACCGACCCGGCCGCGGCCCGGGCCGTCGTCGGCCGGGTCGCTGCCGAGGCCGGGCCGCCCGAGGTGCTGGTGACCACCGTCGGCACCTACCACCTGGGCGACGCGCTGGCCGTCACGCCGGAGGACCTGCGGCTCATGATCGACGTCAACGTCGGCGCCGCGCTGTGGCTGACCCAGGCGGTGGTCCCGTACCTGCGCGACCGCGGCCGCGGTGCCATCGTGCACGTGGCCGCCCGGCCGGGCCTGGAGCCGACGGCCGGGATGGCCGCCTATGCCGTCAGCAAGGCGGCCCTGGTGCACCTCACCCGGGTGCTCGACCTGGAGCTGCGCCCGCTCGGGATCCGGGTCAACGCCGTCGCGCCGCAGCTGCTCGACACGGCCAGGAACCGCACGTTCCTCACCCCGGACCTGCTGGCCCACGCCGTCACCGCGGACGCGGCGGCCGCCCTCATCGCCTACCTCGTCAGCGACGCCGCCGCGCCGGTCAGCGGCGCGATCGTGCCTGCCTACGGCGCCTGAGCGGCGTGACCGGGACGAGGCGGGAGCTCGGCGGGCGCCTGGCGCTCGGCCCGTGGCGCGTGCACCGGGCCGGGTCCGGCGCGATGCAGCTGGCCGGCGACGGGGTCTTCGGGCCGCCGCGGGACCGCGCCGAGGCGCTCGCGGTGCTGCGGGCGGCCGTCGCCGCCGGGGTGGATCACATCGACACCACGCAGTACTACGGGGCCGGGACGGTGAACGAGCTCATCGGCGAGGCGCGCTGTTCCCCTATCCGTCCGGCCTGGCCATCGTGAGCAAGGTGGCGGCCAGCCGCGATGCTGACGGCGCGGTTCTGCGCCAGGGCATCAAGGACAACCTTGCCACGCTGGGCGCCGCCCGGCTGGCGGCCGTGAACCTGCGCGTCATCGATCCGTCGGAGACCCCGGGCCGGCCGTTCGACGCGCAGCTCGCGGCCCTGGTCCAGGCCCGCGACGACGGGCTGACCGGCGGCGCGGGGCTGAGCAACGTCTCGCGGCGGCACCTGCTGCGGGCGGCCGCCCAGACGGAGATCGCCTGCGTGCAGAACCTCTTCAGCCTGGCCGACCAGCGGTCCGGGGATGTCCTCGCCGAGTGCGCGGCGCGGGGCATCGCGTTCGTGCCGTTCTGCCCGCTCGGCTGGCCCGGCGAGCAGCGGCGCGCGCTGCTCGCCGACCCGGTGCTGACCGGGCAGGCCACGCGCCTGGGCGCGACGCCGGTGCAGGTGGCGCTCGCCTGGCTGCTCGACCTCTCGCCCGCCATCCTGCTCATCCCGGGCACCCGGACCCGCGCCCACCTGGCCGAGAACCTCGCGGCCGCGGACGTCCGGCTCGACGACGCGGCCCGCGCTGAGCTGGGCCGCCGCTTCCGATAGGAGGAGCCGCCCATGGAGCCACGCCATCATGCCCTGGGACCGGCCACGGTGTTCCGCATCGGCTTCGGCGCGATGCAGCTGCCCGGCCCGGGGGTATTTGGCCCGCCGCGCGACCGCGAGGCGGCCATCGCGGTCCTGCGCCGCGCGGCTGAGCTCGGCGTCGACCACATCGATACCGCCGAGTACTACGGTCCCGGCGTCGCCAACGAGCTGATCCGGGCCGCGCTGCATCCCTACCCGGCGGGCCTGGCCCTGGTCAGCAAGGTCGGCGCGCGCCGCGACGCAGCGGGCGGCGTGGTCCCCTACGACCGGCCCGGCCAGCTCCGCCAGGGGATCGAGGACAACCTGCGCAGCCTGGCCGTCAGCCACCTCACCGTGGTGAACCTGCGCCTGATGGACGGCGCCCCGCCGGATCAGCGGTTCGATGACCAGCTCGCCGCCATGATGAAAGCGCGCGACGACGGGCTGATCGGCGGAATCGGTCTCAGCAACGTCACCCTCGGCCACCTCCGGCACGCGCTGGAGTTCACCGACATCGCCTGCGTGCAGAACCTGATGAACCTGGCCCAGCGGGAGTCCATGCCGGTCCTGGAGGAGTGCCACGCCCGCGGCATCGCCTTCGTGCCGTTCTTCCCGCTCGGCTCCGGCTTCGCCGCCGGCCGCCCCGTCACGGCCAGCGCGCCGGTGACGGACACCGCCGCGCGCCTGGGCTGCAGCCCGGCCCAGGTCGCCCTGGCCTGGCTGCTCGACCTGCGGCCCGAGGTGCTCCTGATCGCCGGCACGTCCTCGATCGGCCACCTCGAGGAGAACCTGGCCGCCGCGGACGTCGAGCTGGACGACCGGGCGCGACAGCAGCTCGGCTAGCTGCCGGCCCGCCGCCCGGGCGCCGCCGCCCGGTGCCCGGCCGTGCCCGCATTAACGTGGGAGGCAGGAGGCAGCACAGGAAGACGGCCGAAGGAGACCAGATGACCAGATCCCGGGATCCAAGTCACCGGGCAGATCGTGACCCGCTGGTGAACCGCGCGCACGTGGTCAGGGTGCTGCAGCGGGTGGGCGTGCCACCGGACGATATCGGGACATTGCTCGACGGCGTGCAGTTCCCGGACCGGCTCTCGCACGTCGCCGAGCGCCTCGAGAGCGTCGGAGTCACGGCGGAGCGGCTGATGGACCGCATGGGCGCCGGCCAGTAGTCCGGGCGCTGGCCGGCCGTCATGCCCGGCGGGTAGCCTCGGGCCCATGAAGCTCCACGTCGGCTGCGCGATGTGGAGCCATTCACCGTGGCAGGGCCGCTACCTGCCCCCCTCCCTGTCCGCTCGTGAGCGCCTGCGCGCGTACGCGAGCTGGTGCAACGCCGTGGAGGGCAATACGACCTTCTACGCGACGCCGGCCCCGGACACCGTGGCGTCGTGGGCCGAGCAGACCGCGCCCGACTTCCGCCTCGTCCTCAAGCTGCCCCGGACGATCACCCACGAGCGCCGCCTGGCCGAGGCCGGCCCGCCGCTGCGCGCCTTCCTGTCCGCCATCGAGCCCCTCGGGCCGCGCGCCCGCGCCCTGTGGATCCAGCTGCCGCCGTCCTTCGGCCCGGCCGACCTCGCCGCGCTCGCGGGTTTCCTGCGCGGCCTGCCGCGCGAGCACCGCTATGGCGTCGAGGTCCGGCACCGCGCGTTCTTCGAGGACCCGGGGCCGGAGCGGCAGCTGGAGCGGATCCTGGCCGAGGCCGGCGCCGAGTGGGTGACCTTCGATACCACCGTCCTGTTCGGCGGCCCGCCGCGGAGCGGCGCCGAGCGGGAGGCGTGGACGAACAAGCCGCGCCTGCCCCGGCGATCGCGGGCCCTCACGGCCCATCCCGTCGTCCGCTACCTGGGCCGCGACGACGTGGTTCGGACCGTGGCCGGATGGCAGCCCTGGGTCGACGTCGTGGCCGGCTGGCTGGGCGAGGGGCGCTCCCCGACGGTATTCATTCACACGCCCGATAACGCGGACGCGCTGGAACTCGCCCGCCGGTTCCACGACAATGTCCGAGCCCGCGTGCCGGAGATCGAGGCGCTCCCGGAGCCGGTCCCGGCCGGGCCGCC
>DASYBB010000087.1:0-59318 GCA_036501025.1 Streptosporangiaceae bacterium | reverse complement strand
GCGGCAGGCGGGCGCGGCCATGGCCTGGGCGCCGTTTGTCGGGCTGGCCGTCGGGGGCGTCGCGGCCGGCGTGCTCTGGGCCGGCGCGCGATGGGCCGGCCCGCTGCTCGGCTCGGTACTGGCCATCGCGGTGCTGGCCGCCCTGACCGGCGGGCTGCACCTCGACGGCCTGGCCGACCTGGCCGACGGGCTGGGCAGCCGCCGCCCCGCGGCGGGCGCGCTGGAGATCATGAAGCGGTCCGACATCGGCCCCCTCGGCGTCGTCACCCTGGTCCTGGTGCTGCTGGTCCAGGTGGCCGCGCTGGACCGGGCGCAGGCGCTGGGCCGGGGCGAGATCGCCCTCGCGGCCGCGGCGGTCACGGCCCGGCTGGCCATCACGGCGGCCTGCCGGCCGGGCGTTCCCGCGGCCCGGCCCGGCGGGCTGGGCGCGCTGGTGGCCGGCTCGGTCCGCCCGGCGGCGCTGGCCGGCCTGTCCGGGGCGGCCGTGGGCGGGGCGGCCACGTTCGGGATGGTCTTCGCCGTCGCCGTCGTGGCCGGGCTGGCGGCCGGGCTGGCGCTGGCCGCGCTGGCCGTGCGCCGGCTGGGCGGCATCACCGGCGACGTGCTCGGGGCCGTGGCCGAGGTCGCGGCGGCCGCCTGCCTCCTGGTCACGGCCCTGCACTGAGCCCGGGCGGACCTAGGCCAGCGCGGCCCGGATCCGGTCGGCGTACTGCGCGGCCTCGGCGTCGGAGTCGTAGCGCAGCCGGGGCCAGAAGAAGCCGCGCAGGCCGTCGCCCTTGGTCCGGGGCACGACGTGCACGTGCAGGTGCGGGACGCTCTGGCTGACCACGTTGTTGGCCGCCACGAAGCTGCCCTGGCAGCCGAGCGCGGCGGGCAGGGCCGCGCTGACGCGCTGGACGCGCCGGAAGAACGGCCCCACGTCGGCGGCCGGCAGGTCGGCCAGCGTCACCGCGTGGTCGCGGGGCGCCACCAGCACGTGGCCCTTGAAGACGGGCCGGATGTCCAGGAAGGCCACGGCGACGTCGTCGGCGAGGACGACGGTCGGGGCGGCGGAGTCCTCAATGATCCCGCAGAACGCGCAGTCGGTCACCCGGGGCACGGTACCGTCCCGCCGCCCCGGCGGCCACCGTGCGTAACCTCGGCGCTCTAACGTGCGGGTTTACCCCTCGTGCGCACGTAACGGGGTCATATCCTCGTGATGCAGATTTCTGGAGGGGAAACCGGTGCTGACGACCAATAACTTTACGTTTGGGCTGCTTACGCCCGTCCTGGCGTACCTCATGTCGTGCGTGGGGGCGTTCATCGGGCTGCGCTGCACGACCAGGGCCTACGCCTACTCCGGCGGCGCCCGGGTCCGGTGGCTGGCCCTGGCCGCCCTGTCGATCGGCGTCACCGGCATCTGGGTCATGCACTTCATCGGCATGCTCGGCTACTCGGTGGTCGGCATGACGGTCCGCTTCAACGTCGCCATCACGATCGCCAGCCTGCTCATCGCGGTGATCGTGGTCTTCGGCGGCCTGCTGATCGTGGGCCTCGGGCGGCCCACCACCCGCAACCTCGTGACCGCGGGGGTCATTACCGGCATCGGCGTCTCGGCCATGCACTACCTCGGCATGGCCGCCATCGAGATCGAGGCGTCGATGGTGTACGACCTGCCGCTGGTGGCGCTGTCGGTGGTCATCGGCATCGTCGCCGCCACGGCCGCCTTGTGGGCCGCGCTGCGGCTGCGCGGCCTGTGGTCGACCCTCGGCGCGTCCCTCATCTTCGGCGTCGGCGTCAGCGCCATGCACTACACCGGCGTGGCCGCGATGCAGATGGACCGCCTGGCCCCCGGCGTCCGCGTCAGCGTGACCGGGCCGGCCGCCCCGGTGTTCCTGCTCCCGCTGCTGATCGGGATCGGCGTCATCTCGATCATCATGTCCGCGGTGCTGGTGTTCTCCCCCACCGAAACCGAGATCCGCGAGGACGCCGACCTGATGGCCCGGATCAGCGAGGCCACGGCCCGGCTGTCCGGCGAGCTGCCCGCGCCCGCCCCGCCGGCCGCCCGGCCCGCCGCGCGCTGGACCGGTCCCGCCCACGGCGACAGCGGCGACCGGCGGTCGTTATTACCGGGGCGCCGTCCTGCGACAATGACGGGGTGCCCGACGATCCCGGCTCCGGCTGGCTGCTGCTGATCTACCGCATACCGTCCGAGCCGACCCGGCTGCGCGCCGCGGTCTGGCGGCGGATCAAGAGCATGGGCGCCATCTACCTGCAGAACTCGGCGGCGGCCCTGCCGGCCAGCGTCGCCGCCGAGCGCGCCCTGCGCAAGCTCCGCAGCGAGATCCTGGACATGTCCGGCACGGCCGTGCTGCTGTCGTGTGCCGTGCTGGCGGGCGAGACGGAGGTCCGGGCCGCCTTCCAGGCCGCCCGCGACGATGAGTACGAGGAGATCGTCGACAAGTGCGAGGACTTCCTCGGGCAGGTCGACAAGGAGTACGCGGCCCGCCACTTCACCTACGCCGAGCTCGAGGAGAACGAGGTCGACCTGGTCAAGCTGAAGAACTGGCTGCAGCGCATCCGGGACCGGGACGTGTTCGGCGCCGCCGGGCGCGCCGCCGCCGACCAGGCGGTGGCCACCTGCGAGGACAAGCTCGAGGCGTACGCGGCCCGGGTCTACGCCGAGGAAGCCGAGGGCCGCTAGCCGCGCCCGCCAGCCCGGCGGCGGGTCGCCTTCCACAGGCTGGCCGGGAGCAGGGCGGCGATCAGCACGGGCAGCAGCCACCACGCGGCCAGGCCGGCGTGGCTGAGCAGCCAGGTGCCCGCCAGCCCCACCACGACCCCGGCCGCCAGCAGCCAGTCGTCGCCGATGACGAAGTCGTACCAGAACGCGCCGAACGCGCGCAGCCGGGCGCTCACGCCTGCCTCCTTCATGTCAGCCACCTCAGGCGGCCGGCTGACGGGTGACGGCCGGGCCGGCCGGGCCGGCCGGGACGGTGCGGCCGCGGCGCAGGGCCGCGGTCAGCCCGGTGGCGCCGGCCGCGACGGCCGGGATCAGCACCAGCAGCGCCGCGTCCGAGCCCGGCCAGCGGGCGCCCGCGCCCTCGGCTCCCCACAGCAGCCCGAACGAGGTCAGCATGATGCCGACGATGAACTTGAGCGTGTTCTCCGGGACCCGCGCCAGGGGCGCCCGGACGGCTACGCCCAGGGCGGCCACCAGCACCACCGCCACGCCGGCGGCGACCGCGGCGACCGGGATGTCGCGGGCGTTGCTGCCGAAGGTGAGCACGATGAAGACGACCTCCAGGCCCTCCAGCACGACGCCCTTGAAGGCGAGCGTGAACCCGTACCAGTCGGGGACCAGCGCGGTCCGGCCGCCCGCCTGGGCCGCGGCGGCTTCGGCCAGGTGCTCGGCGTAGAGCTTGTCCTCGTCGTGCAGCGCCTTGTGGCCGCTGGCCCGCAGGATCGCCTTGCGCAGCCACTGCAGCCCGAACACCAGCAGCAGGGCGCCGATCACCAGCCGCAGCGCGTGCAGCGGGATGGCCGACACGGCCGGGCCCGCCACACCCACGATCACCGCCAGCACGGCCAGCGCGGCCCCGGTCCCGGTGGCGGCCGACCGCCAGTCCCGGGCCGTGCCCGCGGCCAGCACGATCGTGGTCGCCTCCACGGCCTCGACGGCGCAGGCGAGGAACACCGCGAGGAACAGGGCCCAGGTTCCGGCAGTCACGACATCTCCATCTCGGTATGGTCCCATGGCTCGGGCGCTCGGGCGCTCGGGCGCGACATGGCGAGTCTAACAGTCGTCATTCCGAGTTCGTAACGGCTGTCATTGCCTTATCGTGACCGACGTTTAACCCGGCGGCCACCCGCCGGACGCCCGGCAGTCGGCCCGCTGGCTCAGGCTGCGGCCATGACTCGCACTCGGCACCGGATCAGAACCTCACTCACGGCCGGCCTGCTCGGCGCCAGCGCCCTCGGGCTCGCGGCCTGCGCCAGCTCCGCCCCGTCCACGGCGGCGAAGGCGGGCTCAGCCAAGGTCCCGCTGGTCGTCTACTCCGCGCAGGGCTATGACCACGCCATGGCCACGGCGTTCAGCAAGGCCACCGGGATCCCGGTCAAGCTGGACGACAACTCCACGGGGCCGCTGCTGACCCAGATCGAGGCGTCCCGGAACAACCCGAACTGGGGCCTGCTGTGGGTGGACGGCGCGACCGCGTTCGCCGGGCTGGACCAGCAGGGCCTGCTGCAGAAGGGCCATGAGCCCAGGGTCACCTTTAACTCCCTCGGCCAGCAGTCGCTGCCGGCGGACAAGAGCTACACCCCGACGGGGGTCACCATGGTGGCCGCGGTCGTCTACAACTCGGCCAAGGTGAAGGCCCCGCCGACGAGCTTCCAGCAGCTGCTGTCGCCGGCCTGGAAGGGCCAGGTCGGGATGGACGACCCGGCCCAGTCGGGGCCGACCTACCCGCTCATCGCCGGCATGATGAACAAGCTGGGCGGCGTCACCCAGGGCGAGACGTACTTCAGCGGCCTGAAGGCCAACGGGCTGGTCATCCACCCGACCAACGGCCCCACCCTGCAGGCCCTGACCAGCGGGCAGATCAATGTCGCGCTGGTGCAGAGCTCGGCCGGCGCCGGCGCCGCGCTCAGCGACAAGAAGCTGGTCGTGACCTTCCTGAACCCGGCCACCCTGCTGCCGAGCGCCATCGGCATCGACGCCAAGGCGCCCGCCGCCGAGCGCGCGGAAGCCGAGAAGTTCGAGGCGTTCGTGCTGTCGCCGGCCGGCCAGAAGGTGATGCAGAGCGGTGACCCGACGGGCGACTCGCTGTACTACCCGGTGGTCGCGGGCGTCACCCCGCTGGCCGGGCTGCCGCCGCTGACCAGCGTCACCACCCAGACCATCAACCCGTACACCTGGGGATCGCGCGAGGCCCAGATCAACACGTGGTTCGACGCCAACATCGTCCGTTGACGCCGGCCGCAGGCCGCCGGGCCGGGTTCCGCCCGGCGGCCCCCGGCCGCCCCGGACGGGGCCCGGCGGTCCTGAGCCGGCTCGGGGCGCCGCTGTTCTGGCTGCTGCTGATCGCGTTCATCCTGGTCCCGGCGGCGAGCTCGCTGATTCTCGTGGTCTCGCCGCGGCTGTTCGGCCAGGGCGCGCAGTGGCTCACGCTGCACTACCTGAGCCAGGCGTTCACCGGGGCGGCCGGGGTCGCCATCGCCAACTCGCTGTGGGTGAGCGCGGCCGCGGCCGTGCTCGGGGTGGCGATCGGCTTCCCGGTCGCCTGGCTGGCCGGCCGGACCACGCTGCCCGGCCGCCGGCTGGTGTCGGGCAGCATGTGGCTGGTGCTGCTGCTGCCGTCGTGGCTGCCCGCGCTCGGCTGGGAGCGGCTCGTACAGCCCGACGGGGTCATGTACCGGCTCGGCCTGGACTGGCCGTGGGTGACCCACGCCATCCTCGGGCCGGCCGGCGTCGTGCTGCTGCTCGGGCTGCGCTCGGTGCCGTTCACCTTCCTGGCCATCACCGCCGCCCTCGGCGGGCTCGGCCAGGAGTTCGAGGACGCGGCCCGGGCGCATGGCGCGGGCCGGGCCGCCACGCTGCGGCTCATCGTCCCGATGCTGGCCCCCGCCATCTGGTCGGCGCTGGCCATCGGCTTCGCCGAGTCGATCAGCGACTTCGGGGTGGCCGCGACGCTCGCCTACAACTCCAACTTCCCGCTGGCCACCTACCAGCTGTACCAGGCCATCAACAACTTCCCGCCCAGCTTCCCGGCCGCCTCGGCGATGGGCGCCCTGCTCGTCGCGGCGGTGGCCATCCCGCTCGCGCTGCAGGCCCGGGCGCTGCGCGGCCGGTCCTACCAGATGCTGTCGGGCCGGACCCGGCAGGCGGTCCGGCGGCGGCTGAGCCGGGCCGGCGCGGCATGGAGCGTCGGCGGGATCGCCCTGTTCTACGCCGTGGCGCTCGGCGTGCCGGGCTTCGGCGCGGTGAGCGGGTCGCTGCTCGGCGACCTCGGCGGCTCATTCACCCCGACGCTGGCCAACTACCGGGCCGTGTTCCACCAGTCCGGCCAGGTCGGGCCGCTGCAGCGGTCGATGGCGTACGCGGCCATCACCGCGTCGATCGCCGTGGCCGGCGGGTTCATCGCGGCCTGGCTGCTGGCCCAGCGCCGCGCCCGGTCCTCGCGGCTGCTGGACTTCCTGCTGCTGTCGGCCATCGCGCTGCCGAGCGTGGTGTTCGCGGCGGGCTACATCTTCGCCTACAACCTGCCGGTGTGGTCGAGCATCGGGATCAGCCTGTACCAGACGGCGCTGCTGCTGATCATCGCCTACACCGCCGCCAGCCTGCCGACCAGCGCGCGGGTGCTGTCGGGCACCGTGGCGCAGCTGCCGCCGTCGCTGCGGGACGCGGCCCGCACCCACGGCGCGGGCAGCCTGGCCGCGTGGGCGCGCGGCGTGCTCCCGGTCGTCTCCCGGCCGCTGGTCATGGCCTGGCTGCTGGCGTTCGCGGGGGTGTTCCTGGAGCTGCCCATCTCGCAGCTGCTGTATCAGCCGAGCTCGCCGCCGGCCTCGGTGGCCATCCAGGACAACCTGGGCAACTACCACTTCGGCGTGGGCCTGGCCCAGTCGGTCCTCGCGGTCGCCGTGGCGCTGGCGGTGGTGGGCCTGGCCCTGGGCTGCTACCGGCTGGCCGCCCCGGCTGGCTGGCGGCGGATCGGGGCGCCAATCGATGACTGAGCCCGCGGCTGAGCGGATCGCCCTGGAGGGCGTGCGCAAGTCCTACCCCGGCCAGGACGCCCCGGCCCTGCGCGACATCACGCTGTCCGTCGAGCCGGGCACGTTCCTGGTGCTGCTCGGCCCGTCCGGGTCGGGCAAGACCACCCTGCTGCGGTGCCTGGCCGGCATCGAGCGGGTCAGCGCGGGGCGGATCTCGATCGGCGGCGTGACGGTCGCGGACGGGGCCGTCCACGTTCCGCCTGACAAGCGCGAGCTGTCCATGGTGTTCCAGGACTACGCGCTGTGGCCGCACCTCACGGCCGCCC
Organism: Streptosporangiaceae bacterium; assembly: GCA_036501025.1. Lineage (GTDB taxonomy): Bacteria > Actinomycetota > Actinomycetes > Streptosporangiales > Streptosporangiaceae > DASUBV01. Next base: position 52,299 of record DASYBB010000087.1, on the reverse strand, counting down.
AGAACGTCGCGTTCGCGCTGCGCCGGCGGCGGGTCGGCCGGGCCGGCGAGCGGCAGCGGGCCGAGGCGATGCTGCGCCGCGTCGGGCTCGCGGCGCTGGCCGGCCGGTACCCGAACCAGCTGTCGGGCGGGGAGCAGCAGCGGGTCGCGCTGGCCCGCGCCCTGGTCGCCGGGACCGGGCTCATCCTGTGCGACGAGCCGCTGTCCAACCTGGACGCCGACCTGCGCGAGCGGCTCCGGGTGGAGATCGCCGAGCTGGTCCGCGAGAGCGGCGCCACGACCGTCTACATCACCCACGACCAGGCCGAGGCGTTCGCGCTGGCCGACCGGGTCGGCGTGCTGGAGCACGGCGCGCTGGTCCAGCTCGGCTCGCCCGAGGAGATCTACACCCGCCCGGCCAGCCCGTTCGTGGCCCGCTTCACCGGCCTGTCCGGCGAGCTGACGGTGGCGACCGCGCCCGCGGCCGAGCCCGGCCTGGTGGACATCGAGCCGGGCGGCCCGGCCTGGACCGCGCCGCTGCGGGTGCCCGCGACGGCGGACGTGCCCGGCGGCGGCGCCGCGCTGCTGATGATCCGGCCGACCGGCGTCGCGCTGTGCTACGGCCCCGGCGGCGAGCAGCACCTCAGCGGGACCGTGGCGGACGTGGCCTTCCGCGGCCGGGGCTACGAGCACGCCGTGGACATCCCCGGCCACGGCCGGCTGGCCGGCGTGCTCGGGCCGCTGCGCGCGGCGCGGGGCAGCCGGGTCGGGGTGCGGCTGGAGGCGGCCGGCTGCCACCTGTTCCCGGTCCCCGGCGAGGCCGCGCCGCGGGCTGATGCCGGTGCCGTGCCGGGGGCCGCCGCGGGGCAGTACTGACCGCCGTGACCGTCGCGCCGGGGCAGGCACTAGGCTCGTCACCGTGACTACGGCGGTGCAGACAACACAGGTAAACGCGCGAGACGCCCAGGCTGAGGCCTTGATCATCGGGGTCACCGAGGGGAGTACGGGACCCGGGCTGGCCGCCGGCGCGCAGGACGCGGACGCGGCGCTCGGCGGCAGCCTGGCCGCCACGCTGGCCGTGCTCGGGGCCACCGGCGTCCAGGACGAGGTGACCCGGATCGCCTCGGGCGGCGCGCTGGCGGCGCCCCTGATCGTCGCGGTCGGCCTCGGGCCCGATCCCGACCCGGAGGCGCTGCGGCGCGGCGCCGGGGCGGCGGTCCGGTCGCTGGCCGGCAAGGCCGGGCGGATCGCCATCGCGCTGCCGGCCGGCGACGCCGCGCAGGCCGAGGCGGTCACGCTCGGTGCCCTCCTCGGCCGGTACGCCTTCACCCGGTACCGGGCCAGCGAGCAGGCCGCCGCGCCCGAGCTCACGCTGATCGCGCCGGACGACAGCGCCGTGGCCGAGGCCGTGCGCCACGGGCAGGTCCTCGCGGACGCGGTCACGCTGGTGCGGGACCTGGTCAACACCAGCCCGGCCGACCTGTACCCGGAGAGCTTCGCCGCGGCGGCCGAGCAGGTCGCCCGGGCCAGCGGGCTGGACATCGAGGTGCTGGACGAGAAGGCCCTGGCCGACGGCGGCTACGGCGGCCTGACCGGGGTCGGCCAGGGGTCGGCGCGCCCGCCCCGGCTGGTCCGGGTGAGCTACGCGGCGCCGGGGGCGACCCGGACGGTCGCGTTCGCGGGGAAGGGCATCACCTTCGACTCCGGCGGCCTGTCGCTCAAGCCGCCGAAGGCGATGGAGACGATGAAGAGCGACATGGGCGGCGCCGCCGCCGTCCTCGGCGCGCTGCAGGCCGTCGCGGCGCTGCAGCCGCAGGTGAACGTCGTCGGCTACCTCGCGATCGCGGAGAACATGCCCGGCGGCCACGCCCAGCGGCCCTCCGACGTGATCACGATCTACGGCGGCAAGACGGTCGAGGTGCTGAACACCGACGCCGAGGGGCGGCTGGTGCTGGCCGACGCGCTGGCCCGGTCCGCGGCCGACGGTCCCGACCTGGTCGTCGACGTGGCCACGCTGACCGGCGCGCAGCTGGTCGCGCTCGGCACCCGGATCAGCGGCGTCATGGCCAGCGACGCGGCGACGGCCGACGGCGTGGTCGACGCCGCCCGCCGGGCGGGCGAGCAGGCGTGGGCCATGCCGCTGCCGGAGGAACTGCGCAAGGGCCTGGACTCCACGGTGGCGGATATCGCCAATGTGTCCGGAGACCGGAACGGCGGGATGCTCGTGGCTGGGCTATTCCTCCGGGAATTTGCGCCCGACGGAGTACGTTGGGCCCACGTTGACATTGCCGGCCCGGCGTATAACGAGGGCGAGCCGTTCGGCTACACCCCCAAGGGCGGGACGGGCGCGGCGGTCCGGATGCTGGTGCAGATCGCGCTGGACGCGGCCGCGGGGCAGCTCTAGCGGCGCCGCGGCGGGGCCTGGCGCAGAGCGGCACGGTGCGGCACGGCTGAAACGGCCCGCACGGGGTAGCAGCCGGGCCAGGGCAGATCGGACAAGGAGCGGAACGTGACGGACAGCAGCGGATACGACATCGTCATCCTCGGCGGGGGCAGCGGCGGCTACGCCTGCGCGCTGCGGGCCGCCGAGCTGGGGAAGCGTGTCGCGCTCATCGAGAGGGACAAGGTCGGCGGGACCTGCCTGCACAAGGGCTGCATCCCGACCAAGGCGCTGCTGCACGCCGGCGAGCTCGCCGACCAGGCCAGGGAGGGTGCCGCGTTCGGCATCAAGACCACCCTGGACGGCATCGACATGGCCGGCGTCAACGCCTACAAGGACAAGGTCGTCACCCGGCTGTGGAAGGGCCTGACTGGCCTGGTCGCCAGCCGGCACATCGACGTGATCGAGGGCTCGGGCCAGCTCGTCTCCCCGACCCAGGTGCGCGTCGGGGACCGGGTCATCGAGGGCGCGCACATCGTGCTGGCGTCCGGCTCGGAGTCCCGCAGCCTGCCCGGCCTGCAGGTGGACGGCGAGCGGGTCATCACCAGCGAGCACGCGCTGACCCTGGACCGGGTGCCCGCATCGGTGGTCATCCTGGGCGGCGGCGTGATCGGCGTGGAGTTCGCCAGCGTGTGGCGCTCGTTCGGCGCCGAGGTCACGATCGTGGAGATGCTGCCGCACCTGCTGCCGGCCGAGGAGGAGTCCAGCTCCAAGCTGATCGAGCGGGCGTTCCGGCGCCGCGGCATCAGCTACAAGCTCGGCACCCGGTTCGAGGGCGTGAAGGACAACGGCACCGGGGTCACGGTGTCGCTGGCCGGCGGCGAGACCATCGACGCCGAGCTGCTGCTGGTCGCGGTCGGCCGCGGCCCGGTCTCCGCCGGGCTCGGCTACGACGACGTCGGCGTGGCCATGGACCGGGGCTTCGTCCTGGCCGACGAGCTGCTCCAGACCAACATCCCGACCATCTCGGCCGTCGGCGACCTGACGCCCGGCCTGCAGCTGGCCCACATCGGCTTCGCCGAGGGCATCCTGGTCGCCGAGCGGCTCGCGGGCCTGGGCGTCCAGCCCATCAACTACGACGGCGTGCCGCGGGTCACCTACAGCAACCCGGAGGTCGCCTCGGTCGGCATCACCTCGGCCACCGCGGCCGAGCGCGGCATCGAGACGACCGAGTTCACCTACGACCTGGCCGGCAACGGGAAGAGCCAGATCCTGCAGACCCAGGGCTACGCCAAGATCATCGCCACGGCCGGCGGCGGCCCGGTGCTCGGCATCCACCTGGTCGGCGCCCGGATCGGCGAGCTGATCGCCGAGGCCCAGCTCATCTACAACTGGGAGGCGGTCCCGCTCGACGTCGCCCAGCTCATCCACCCGCACCCGACCCAGTCGGAGGCCATCGGCGAGGCGCACATGGCGCTGGCCGGAAAGCCGCTGCACGTGCACGAGTAGTCAGTCACCTGGCCGCCAGGTCGACGAAGCGAAGGAGTTGCGGAAAGCAATGTCGGTCTCCGTATCGATGCCCCAGCTGGGCGAGAGCGTCACCGAGGGCACGGTCACGCGCTGGCTGAAGCGGGAAGGCGAGCACGTCAACGCAGACGAGCCGCTGCTGGAGGTCTCCACGGACAAGGTGGACACCGAGATCCCCTCCCCCGTGTCGGGGGTGCTGCGCGGCATCACGGTCGCGGAGGACGAGACGGTCGCCGTCGGCGCCCAGCTCGCGGTCATCGACGAGGAGGGCTCGGGCGGCGGCGCCGCCGAGGCGCAGGCCGCCGCGCCCGCGCAGGCCGCGCCGGCCGCGCCGGCCGCGGAGCAGCCGCCGGCCCGGCCGTCACAGCCGGCCCAGCCCGAGCCGGCCTACCAGCAGCCGGCGTACCAGCAGCCCGCGGCGGCGCAGACGGCCTACCAGCAGACCCAGGCGTGGCCGGGCCAGTCCGCGCCGCCCGCCTACCCCCCCGCGCCGGGCTACCCGGCCGAGGGCGGCTACCAGCCGCAGCCCAGCTACCCGCCGCCGCCGCCGGCCCGGCCGGACCCGTACCAGTACCAGCCGCCGGCCCAGCCGGCGTACGAGCAGCAGCCCGGTTACCAGCAGCAGCAGCAGGGCTACCAGCAGCCGGGGACTAACCCCTATCAGCCGGCCGCCGAGGCGCCCGGCTATCCCCCGGCCCCGCCGGCCGGCGGGCACCCGTACCCCGATGAGGCGGCCCCCGCCCCGGGCGGCCCGGCTGACGGCGACGCCGAGGCGTCGCCCGACGGCAGCGCCGGGTACGCCAACGGCGCCGAGAGCCCGTACGTGACGCCGCTGGTCCGCAAGCTGGCGGCGGAGAACGGCATCGACCTGGCCCGGGTGTCGGGCACCGGCGTCGGCGGCCGGATCCGCAAGCAGGACGTCCTGGACGCCGCGCGGTCGCAGCGCGGCGAGGCCCCGGCCGCCGCCCCCGCGCCGCAGGCCCCGCCCGCGGCCCAGCAGGCCGCGCCGCCCGCCGCCCCGCCGCCGGCCGCCCCGCAGCCGCCCGCGGGCCAGCCGGCTCCAGCCCCGGCCCCGGCGTACGCGCCGGCCGCGGAGGCGCCGGCCGCCCGGCCGTCGCGGGCCCCGGTGCCGGAGTCGGCGCTGCGCGGCACCACCGAGCGGATGTCCCGCGCCCGGCAGGTCATCGCGCAGCGGATGGTCGAGTCGCTGCAGACCTCGGCTCAGCTCACCACCGTGGTCGAGGCCGACGTGACGGTGATCGCCCGGCTGCGCGAGCGGGCCAAGGCGGCGTTCGAGGCCCGGGAGGGCGTAAAGCTGTCCTTCCTGCCCTTCTTCGCCCTGGCCGTGGTCGAGTCGCTGAAGGCCCACCCGAAGCTGAACGCGGTCATCGACACCGCCAGCGGGCAGGTCACCTACCACGCCGACGAGCACCTGGGCATCGCCGTGGACACCGAGCGCGGCCTGATGGTGCCGGTGATCCGGAAGGCCGGCGACCTCAACATCGCCGGCCTGGCCCGCAAGATCGCCGACCTGGCGGCCCGGACCCGGGCCGGGCAGGTGAGCCCGGATGACCTGGCCGGCGGGACGTTCACGCTGACCAACACCGGCAGCCGCGGCGCCCTGTTCGACACGCCGATCATCAACCAGCCCCAGGTCGGCATCCTCGGCACCGGTACGGTCGTCAAGCGAGCGGTGGTCGTCGAGGACCCGGCGCTGGGCGAGGTGATCACCGTCCGCTCGATGGTCTACCTGGCGCTGACCTACGACCACCGGCTGGTCGACGGGGCAGACGCCGCCCGCTTCCTGACCACGCTGAAGTCCCGGCTGGAGGAAGGCGCGTACGAGACCGAGCTCGGCCTGTAGGCGCCGGGCCGGGGTAACCGCCCAGCGGGGGGATCCGCATGCGCATCGTGATCGGCGGGGCGAGCGGGCTGCTCGGCACGGCGCTGGCCGCCGGGCTCGAGCAGGACGGGCACCAGGTCACCCGCCTGGTCCGGCGGCCCCCCGCCGGGCCGGGCCAGGTCCGGTGGAGTCCGGGCGGGGTCCTGGACCCCGCCGTGGTGAGCGGCTGCCACGCGGTGGTGAGCCTGTCCGGCGCGCCCGTCGCGGGCGGCCGGTGGACCCAGGCCCGCAAGCGCGTGCTGCGCGACAGCCGCATCGGCCCGACCGCGACGCTGGCCACGGCGATCGCGGCGGCCGCCGCCCCGCCGGCCGTGCTGCTGTCCGGCTCGGCCATCGGCTGGTACGGCGACACCGGCGACCGCGAGGTGGACGAGACCGCCCCGGCCGGGGACAGCTTCCTGGCCGGGCTGGTTAGCGACTGGGAAGCCGCCGCCGCTCCGGCCCGCGACGCCGGCACCCGGGTCGTGCTGCTGCGCAGCGGCCTGGTCCTGGCCGCGAAGGGCGGCCTGCTCGGCCCGCTGGTCCCCCTGTTCCGGCTCGGCCTCGGCGGACGGGTCGGCTCTGGCCGCCAGTACCTGAGCTGGATCGCCCTGGCCGACCACGTCCGGGCGGCCCGCTTCCTGCTGGAGCATGACATCGACGGGCCGGTCAACCTGACCGCGCCGGCGCCGGTCACCAACGCCGCGTTCACCGCCGCGCTGGGCCGCGCCGTGCACCGCCCGGCCGTGTTCGCGGTGCCGGCCCCGGCGCTGCGCGCCGCCCTGGGCGAGGTGTCGAGCGAACTGCTCGGCAGCGTCCGGGCCCGCCCGGCCCGCCTGCTGGCGGCCGGGTTCACCTTCCGGTACCCGTCCATCGACGCGGCGCTGGCCGCCGCGGTCGGCCAGCCGGCCGGCTAGTCCCGGCGGCGGGCCGGCTCCCGGAAATCGGGGCCCCGGTACTCCTGCTCGCCGTGGTCACCGTCGGCGTGCTGACCGTCGCCGTAGTCAGCGTTGCCGTAGTCAGCGTTGCCGTAGTCAGGGTCGCCGTGATCGGAGGCGCCGGCCGCCGGTGCCGAGGCGGCCCCCGGGCCGGCTCGCGCGCCGGGCCGGGACGCGGCCTCGATGAGCAGGTCGCTGAGGTTGGAGCCGGGCCGGTCGCCGACCAGGGCCGCCTGGCGCAGGCTGGGCTCCGCGCCGGTCTCGCCCTCGTAGCGGCGGATCACCGCCATGCTCAGGCGCAGCAACCGCCGCGCGCCGAGGACGGCCAGCCCCGCCAGCGGCAGCTCGATGAACAGGGCGGTGAGCAGGCTCAGCTCGAAGCCGCTGGTCCGGGCGTCGAGCACGACGTCGAACCAGGCATCGCAGCACAGCAGCGTGGCCAGCACGACCAGGCAGATGATCAGCACCTGGCGGCGGCGCCAGGCCGCCCAGCCGGTCACCGCGAAGGCCGTCAGCAGGGCCAGGTCGAACCCGACCCACGCACCCCGCCAGCCGCCGGACCGGTAGTAGCGCGGGAGGGTGACGGCCAGGACGCCGATCCAGGCGGCCAGGACCACGCAGCAGACGATGATCACGGCCAGGACGAGCGCCCGACGCCGGCTGCTGACCTGGTGGGCGGTGGGGTCGGCGTTCTCGACGGCGGCCAGGGCGCGCATGAGCTCATGCCGCTCAGCGTGGCTCATCTCCCGGAGCCGGTCCTCGTCGAACACGCATCGACCTCCTCCACCGCCAAGAGCGCAGGGCCGCCGTGCATTCCCGCGTCCCGGGCCTTACCCAGAGAAGACCGGCCTTTACCCAAAAATTAATCGTTAGCGGCCGATCCGGCCCGTCACTGAGCCGCCTCCGAGCCCGAGCCCGAGCCGGAGCCGGCCGCCGGGCGGGCGGAGCCGGGCACCGTCCGGTACAGCCCGGAGTCGATGACGGCCTGGGACAGGGGCAGCGCCAGCTCGGTCAGCCGGGCGCAGCCCGCCGGGCCGAGGGCCGCCCAGGCCCCCACGGCCAGCTCGTCGGTCCGGTCCTCGAGGTCCTGGCGGAACGCCCGGCCCGCCTCGCTCAGGACCAGCCCGTCGCCGTCGGCCAGCCAGCCGCGCGCCCGCACGCCGGCCACCCCGGCCGCCCAGTCCTCGTCGCCCCAGGCCCGCGACATCTGCAGCGCCGCGGTCGTGACCGCCCCGGCCGCGGCGTGCGTGACCAGCGCCTCGACGGGCGTCAGCCCGGCGGTGGTCAGCAGCGCGACGTGGCCGTCCCCGCGGAACTCCCGCAGCAGGGTCTGCGCGTGCCACAGGGCCAGGTGCGGCTCGGCGGGCCAGGGCAGCTCGGCGTGCGCGCCGAACAGCGGCCGGCCGTGCGGCCACGCCGTGGCGGCCAGCGCGGCGACCCTGGCCAGCTCGGCCGCCTCGGCCACCTCGGGGCCGCCGGCCCGGTCCCCCCAGGCCTGGCGCAGCGACGTGTCGACGGCGCTGAGCCGGGCGCCCAGGATGGCCCCGGGGCTGGCCAGCGCCCAGGCGTCCGGGATGGCCCCCCGGACCAGGTCGGGGTTGAAGTTGAAGAACGTCGCGATGACGACATCGGCCGGAACCGGACCCATGGCGGCGGCCCGCGACGCGAAATAGCTCATCCGCCGGCCGCGCAGGCCGACCGCCTCGTAGGCAGGCAGGAAGTGCGGCGTGAAGTAGATCATGGCGTGGATCGGCTCCGCGGCCTGGAACGTCGTGCGGCCCTGCTCCGGGCTGACCCCGGCTGCTCCCCCGTTGCCCGTCACTGTGCTCACATGCGCTCCTGTCGGGTTCCCGGGCGCTCCCGCCCGTTTTCGCCATTATGCGGTCCGGCCCCCGGGCCGTCGCCGGCGGCCGGCCCGCGGCCGGTCCCGCGCACCCCAGCGCCCGGCCGCCGGGCCGGCGAGCCGGCATAAGCTGGCGGTGTGGACCATGAAGAAGATCGTTCGCTCGCCATCGTCCGCCTCGGCTTCGGTGCCGGCGCCGTCCCCTACCCGCAGGCACTGCAGTGGCAGCGGGACCTGCACGAGCGGCGGGTCGCCGGGGAGATCCCCGACACCTGCCTGCTGCTGGAGCACCCGCCGGTCTACACCGCGGGCAAGCGGACCGGCCCGCTGGACCGGCCGGCCGGCGACCCCGGCGCCCCGGTGATCGAGGTCGACCGGGGCGGCAAGATCACCTGGCACGGCCCCGGCCAGATCGTCGGCTACCCGATCATCGCCCTCGGCGAGCCCGTCGATGTCGTCGCCTACGTGCGCGCCACCGAGGAGGTCATGATCCGGACCTGCGCCGACTTCGGCGTCACCGCTGTCCGGGTGGAGGGCCGCAGCGGGGCCTGGATCGCCGGCGCCGGCGGCGCCCCGGACCGCAAGATCGGGGCCGTCGGCATCCGGGTCGCCCGCGGGGTGACCATGCACGGGATCGCGCTCAACTGCGACTGCGACCTGTCGTGGTATGACCGGTTCGTGCCGTGCGGCATCAGCGATGCCAGCACGACGTCGCTGTCCGCCGAGACCGGCACGAGCATCGGCGTGCCCGCCGTCCTCCCGGTCATCGAGCGCCACCTCGCCGACGTCCTCGGCCATGGCCGCGCCCGCCCCGCGCGCCTCGACGACCTCCTGCGCCCCGCCCCGGCCGCCGCCGCCCGCTAGCCCGCAGCCGCCGCGCGGGACAGGTACTCCGGCACCTCGCCCGGCGGGACGTCGGCCTCCTCGCGGCTGACCATGTCGCGCACCTTGACCAGGCCCGCCTCGCGCTCGCGGGCGCCGTAGAGCAGGCACCACCGCGCGCCCTGGTCGCTGGCCCAGCGCAGCTGCTTGCTGATCTTCCCCGACGCACCCAGGTACACGCTGGCCCGCAGCCCGGCCGCGCGGGCCGCCGCGGCCAGCGCGAACGACTGCGCGGCCAGCTCGTCACTCAGGATCGTCACCGCCACGTCCAGCCGGCCGGCCCCCCCGGACGCCGCGCCGGGCAGCAGCGACAGGACCCGCTCGACGCCGATGGACGAGCCGACGGCGGGCACGTCCGGGCCGCCCAGCGCCTCGATCAGGTGGTCGTACCGCCCGCCCCCGCCGAGCGAGCCGGTGCCGCCCGGCGCCCGGACCTCCCAGATCGGCCCGGTGTAGTAGCTCAGGCCGCGCACCAGCGACGGCGTGAACACGACCCGCCCGGCCGGGAGCTGCGCGGCGCACAGCTCCAGCACCGCGTCCACCTCGTCCAGCCCGGCCAGGCCCTCCTCGCTCGGCTTGAGCGCGGCCCGGATGCGGTCGGCCGCGTCCGGCGCCGAGATCATCTCGACCAGCTCCCCGGCCAGCTCCGGGGCCAGGCCGCGCTCGGCGAGCTCGCTCGCCACGGCCGCCGGGGGGAGCTTGTCCAGCTTGTCGAGGGAGGTCAGCACGCCGGTACCCAGTTCAGGCGAGATCTTGTAGGCCTCCAGGAGGCCGGCCAGCACATGCCGCGAGTTGAGCGCGACGGTGAACTCGCCGATCCCCACCTCGGTCATCGCGTCGTGGTGCGCGCACAGGACCTCGGCGTCGGCCAGCGGCGACGTGGTGCCCAGGGTGTCCAGATCGCACTGCACGAACTCCCGGAACCGGCCCCGGCCGGGCCGGTCCGCGCGCCACACCGGGCCCATCGCGTAGCGCTTGTAGGGCCAGGTCAGCTGGCTGCCGTAGGCCGCCGCGACGCGGGCCAGGGGGACCGTCATGTCGTAGCGCAGGGCCAGGTCCGCCTCGCCCGACGCCTCATGCTCGCCGCGGCGCAGGATCTTGAACACGAGCTTGTCGCCCTCGTCGCCGTACTTGCCGAGCAGGACGTCCAGCCGCTCGAAGGCCGGCGTCTGGAGCGGCTCGAAGCCGTAGCGCTGGAACACCGCGCGGATCGCGCCGAACGCCTGCTCGCGGCGCTCGAGCTCCGGCGCCAGGAAGTCCCGGGTCCCCGAGGCGGGGTCAAACTGACTTGGCATGCCCCTATGCTCCCGGAAACCAGGTCACGCGTCACATCAGATAGCGTGGAGGCGTGGTTCTAGCACCTGAAGGCCGCCGCATGCTGCGCGTCGAGGCGCGCAACAGCGAGACCCCCATCGAGCGCAAGCCCCCGTGGATCAAGACCCGGCTCCGCACCGGCCCGGAGTACACCGAGCTGAAAAAGCTGGTCCAGCGCGAGGGGCTGCACACGGTCTGCCAGGAGGCGGGCTGCCCGAACATCTTCGAGTGCTGGGAAGACCGCGAGGCGACGTTCCTCATCGGCGGCGACCAGTGCACCCGGCGCTGTGACTTCTGCCAGATCGCGACGGGCAGGCCGCTGCCGCTGGACACCGGCGAGCCGCGCCGGGTGGCCGAGTCGGTGGCCACCATGGGGCTGCGCTACGCGACCGTCACCGGCGTGGCCCGCGACGACCTGCCCGACGGCGGCGCGTGGCTGTACGCGCAGACCGCGCGGGAGATCCACGCGGCCGTGCCCGGCTGCGGCGTCGAGCTGCTGATCCCCGACTTCAACGCCGACCCGGCCCAGCTGGCCGAGGTGTTCAGCGCGGCGCCCGAGGTGCTGGCCCACAACATCGAGACGGTGCCGCGGATCTTCCGCCGGATCCGGCCCGGCTTCCGCTACGAACGGTCGCTGGAGGTGCTGCGCGCCGCCCGCGAGGCCGGCCTGGTCACCAAGTCCAACCTGATCCTGGGCATGGGCGAGGAGCCCGACGAGATCATCGAGGCCATGCGCGACCTGCGCGGGGCCGGCTGCGAGCTGCTGACCATCACCCAGTACCTGCGCCCCTCGGCCAAGCACCACCCGGTCACCCGCTGGGTGCCGCCGGAGGAGTTCGACGAGCTCGGCGAGCGGGCCACGGCGCTCGGCTTCGCGGGCGTGATGTCCGGGCCGCTGGTCCGGTCCTCCTACCGGGCGGGCCGGCTGTACCGCCAGGCGATGCAGAACCGGTCAAGCCCGGTATCCTCACCAGCATGGTAAATAAGGCCGGTGGGGCTGCCGGCAAGAAGGCCGCTGACGCGGAGCCCGGGCGCATCGCGCAGATCCGCATGGTCGCGGGGATCATCCGCAAGTCGAATCCCCGCGCGCTGCCGCTGCTCGCGGCGGCGGGCCTCGGCGTCGTGGTCGTCGCCGTCGTGGTCGGGCTGCTCACCGGCACGCTGACGTTCCTGATCCCGCTCGGGATCCTGGTCGGCGTCCTGGTCGCGATGATCCTGTTCGGCCGGTTCGCGCAGTCGGCGCAGTTCTCCGCGATCGAGGGCCAGCCCGGCGCGGCCGCCGCGATCCTGCAGAGCATGCGCGGCAACTGGACGGTCACGCCGGCCATCGCCGCCAACCGGAACATGGACGTGGTGCACCGGACCGTCGGCCCGCCCGGGGTCGTCCTGGTCGGCGAGGGCTCGCCCAACGGCCTGGCCAGCCTGCTCGCGGCCGAGAAGAAGCGGGTCTCGCGGGTGGCCTACGAGGTGCCGATCTACGACGTCCAGGTCGGCGACCTGCCCAGCCAGGTCGACATCAAGAAGCTGCAGAAGCACATCATGAAGCTGCCCCGGAACCTCAAGGGGCCGGCCATCGCGGACCTGAACTTCCGGCTGAAGGCGCTGCCGCAGCAGCTGCAGATGCCCAAGGGCCCGGTGCCGCGCGGCGCCCGGATGCCCAAGGCGCCGCGCCCGAAGACCCGCTGAACGCCCGGGCCAGCGCCCGGAAACTGCCTAATTGCGAATAACGATGGTCCGGGCGGCGCGGTCGTGCAGGCCGCGCAGGTCCTTGTCGAAGACCAGGGCGGGCACGACCACGAGCAGCAGCACGGTGCGCAGCAGGCCCATGCCCAGCCCGACCGGCTTGCCGTCGACCCGGGCGACCCGGATGCCGAGCACCCGCTTGCCCACGGTGTAGCCGCTCAGCGCGGTCAGCAGCCAGATCTCGACGCCGAACAGGATCAGGGTGCTCAGCTGGGTCGCCCGCTGGGTGTGGAAAACGGCCAGCGAGATGGCCAGGCACGCCAGCCAGTCGATGACCAGGGCGCCCAGCCGGCGGCCGATGCCCGCTACCGAGCGCGGGCCCTCCTCGGGCAGCCCGAACCGCTGGCCGGGGTAACTGTCTGAATCCGCCCGCGGGGACTCGCCCGCGGGCTTGCTGACGGCCTGATTGCTCACCTGCCCACGGTATCCGGGCTCGTCCGGTGTGGCGACCGGCCCCCGCCCGGCTGGCCTGCCATCCTGGCGATGATCGGGTGCGTAACACGGGTGAAACAACGGGGACACTGCGGGGAAACGGCTTTGAGCTATGTTCGCAAGCGCGTCGGGCGGCCGGCGGGTGGGCGGGCAAATTCTCTAGGGAGTGCGATGTTCAGCAGCGGTGACGAGATCCTGAGCTATATACAGTCCGAGGGGGTGCAGTTCGTCGACGTGCGCTTTTGCGACCTGCCGGGCACTGTTCAGCATTTCACCATCCCGGCCGAGACCTTCAGCGCGAGCGTGTTCGAGGACGGCCTGATGTTCGACGGCTCCTCGATCCGCGGGTTCCAGCAGATCCACGAGTCGGACATGCTGCTGCTGGCGGACGCGACCACCGCGGTCATCGACCCGTTCCGGCAGCACAAGACGCTGAACCTCACGTTCTTCGTGCACGACCCGCTGACCGGCGAGCCGTACTCCCGCGACCCGCGCAACATCGCGCGCAAGGCCGAGGACTACCTGCGCGGCACCGGGATCGCCGACACGGCGTTCTTCGGCCCCGAGGCCGAGTTCTACATCTTCGACTCGGCCCGGTACCTGACCAGCTCGAACGAGGGCTACTACCACATCGACTCGGTCGAGGGCGCGTGGAACACCGGCCGCGAGGAAGTCGGCGGCAACCTGGCCTACAAGCCCCGGTACAAGGGCGGCTACTTCCCGGTCCCGCCGATGGACCACTACACCGACCTGCGCTCGGAGATGGTGCGCCGGCTGATCGAGTGCGGCATCGAGACCGAGATGCAGCACCACGAGGTCGGCACCGCCGGCCAGGCCGAGATCGACATCCGGTTCGGCCCCATGCTGGCCATGGCCGACAAGCTGCTGCTGTACAAGTACGTGATCAAGAGCACCGCGCGGGCCGCCGGGAAGACCGTGACGTTCATGCCGAAGCCGCTCTTCGGTGACAACGGCTCGGGCATGCACTGCCACCAGAGCCTGTGGAAGGACGGCAGCCCGCTGTTCTACGACGAGGCCGGCTACGCCGGGCTGTCGGACCTGGGCCGCTACTACGTCGGCGGCCTGCTCGCCCACGCGCCGTCGCTGCTGGCCTTCACCAACCCGACGGTGAACTCCTACCACCGGCTGGTGCCCGGCTACGAGGCCCCGGTCAACCTGGTCTACTCGCAGCGCAACCGGTCGGCCTGCATCCGCATCCCGATCACCGGGCCGAGCCCGAAGGCCAAGCGGCTCGAGTTCCGGGTGCCCGACCCGTCGGCGAACCCGTACCTGGCCTTCTCGGCCATGCTCATGGCCGGCCTGGACGGGATCAAGAACAAGATTGAGCCGCCGGAGCCGGTCGACAAGGACCTCTACGAGCTGCCGCCGGACGAGGCCAAGGCCATCCAGCAGGTGCCCGGCTCGCTGGACAAGGTGCTCGACAACCTCGAGGCCGACCACGACTTCCTGCTCGAGGGCGGCGTGTTCACCCCCGACCTGATCGAGACGTGGATCTCCTACAAGCGGGAGAACGAACTCGACCCGATCCGCCTGCGGCCCCATCCGCACGAGTTCGAGCTTTATTACGACGTGTGACCCTACGTCGATAGCTGCGTGAATCTGCCCTGGTCGGAGCTGCTTCCGGCCGGGGCATTTTCATGTGAGTTCGCTGAGCGTCGCGAAAACGGCGCGGCAGTTTAGTCAAAATGGCTATATCCTCACTGTGGTCGAATACCGGGGGACCAGAGGTGAGGAGCAGAGCGCCGATGCGCAATGCCAGGTTCTGGCGACTAGCTGTCATCATCGCTACGGCCGGCGGCCTGAGCCTGGCCGGCGCGGGCACGGCGCTGGCGGGCGGGGGCGCCCGGGCTGACCTCAGCGTCACGATCGGCACGACATCGGACTTCGTCCCGGTCGACGGGAACACGCTGGTGCGCTACGGCGCCCCGGTCCCCCAGCGATCCGCGAGCGTCAGCGGAATGGTCACCGGCGTCCCGGCGGGCCTGGCCACGCTGACCATCACGCTGCTGTCCAAGCCATTCGGCGCGCCGGCCTTCACCGGCATTCCCGGCGAGCAGGCCACCCTGAAGCCCGTCGACGGCAGCGCCAGGTACACCTTCCCGGTCACGCCCGCCGTGGCCACGAGCTACGAGGTCGCGATCAGCGCGACCGCCGCGACCGACGCGGTGACCTCGGCCGCGAGCACCGTCTACGTCATCCCCGACATCACGGTCACCGGCCTGAGGTGCACCCGGCCCGCGTGCTCGGGCCAGCTGATCATCACCTCCAGGATCCCGCCGGCCGCGTTCACCGCCGAGTCGGCCAAGAAGCTGGACGTCTACCGGGGCCTGCGGGAACTGGCCGACAGGACGCCGGCCGAGCCCGCCACGCTGACGCTGTCCGGCACGGCCAGCCGCGTCGTCCGGGACGCGACGAAGTCCACGGTCCAGTACACGGTCCGGTACGGCTTCAAGATCGGCGCGACCGACGGCTACCAGTGGAAGATTAATTACTGCACGCTGGACACCGAGAGCACGGACGGCGTCGGCCTGCCCGGCGGCCACAACTGCGGAGATAAGACGATCAGCACCGACCTTCCCTATCTCGGCTAGTCCGCCCGTTGCGCCCGGCTCGTCCATGTCTGCCCGGCGCGGGCGGATGCGCGGCTAGCATCGCCTTGATCCTGATGTGGATTCCTTCCTGTCGGATCAGGCCCCGCCTGGTTTGCGCACCGGGCGGGGTCGCTTGCGTGCGGGGCGGGGCGGGCGGGTGAGCGCCGGGCCGGGGTCGCTGGTCGAGCGCTACCCCGAGCTGACCGCCACCCTCGACCGCTGGTCCGCCGACCCGGACTTCTGGCTGCGCCGCTCCGCCCTGCTCGCGCTGCTGGTGCCGCTGCGCCGGGGCGCGGGCGACTTCCCGCGCTTCACCCGCTACGCGGATCAGATGCTGGAGGAGCGCGAGTTCTTCATCCGCAAGGCGATCGGCTGGGTGCTCCGCGAGACGGCCAGGCGCCGCCCGGACCTCGTCGCGGACTGGCTCGCACCGCGGATCCACCGGGCCTCGGGCGTGACCGTCCGGGAGGCCGTCAAGCCCCTGCCCCCCGCCCAGCGCGACGCCCTCGTGGCCGCCTACCGCGCCCGCCCCGCCCCGCGATGACCCGCCAGGGCCGGGCGGTCCGGGGCGGCGGGCGGCGGGGCGGGCCGCAGGACGCCGTCGAGCCAGGCCAGGGCGCGGGCGTTGAACAGGGTGCGGGCGCCCGCCTCGCAGTGGTCGCCGGCGCCCTCCGCCGCGGTGAAGGTGATGAACTCCGACTCGCAGGTCAGCGCAGCGGCCAGCCGCGGGGCGGACGCGCTGATGTCGTCGCCCTCGGCGTGGGCCACCAGCGTCGGGCAGGTGATGCTCCCGGCCCGGCCCGCCAGCGTGTAGTCGCGCAGGGCCAGGAGGTACTCCAGCGGCCCGCTGACGCCGTGCGCGATCTGGCCCCGGCGCAGCGCCCAGCCCGCGGTCGGCCGGCGCTCGAGCAGCCCGAGGAGGCCGCGCAGCATGGCCGTCCGGCGGCTCGGCTGGCCCGCCGCGGCGTCGGCCAGGCCGGCCGCCAGCGGCCCCGGCAGCCGGTCGATGGCGGCGTCGTACAGGTCGTAGCAGCCGCAGTCGGCGATGACGGCGGCGATCCGGTGCTCGGCGCTGGCCGCCCGCGGGGCGAGGTAGGCGCCCAGGCTGAGCCCGATCAGCGCGATCTTCGCGGCGTCGACCTCGGGCCGGGTCAGCAGGTAGTCGACGACCGGGGTGATCACGGCCTCCCAGTCCGGCCGCATGGGCAGCCCCTGCTGCAGGAGCGCGGCGCCCTGGCCCGGCCCGTCGAAGGCCAGCACGTGGTAGCCGCGGGCCAGCGCGGCCGCGCCGGCGGAGAAGTACATTTCCTCGGCCGTGCTGTCGTAGCCGCCCAGCACGATGGCCGTGGCCGCGGGTTCCGGGCCCGGTGCCGCCCGGAAAAAGTAGCCCGGCAGCGCAGTCCCTTCGTACGGGATCTGCACCAGCTCCGGGGGCTGGGCCAGCAGCGCCGCGCCGCGCCGGAAGGCCTCCGTCTGGCGCACGTTGCTGCGGATCAGCCGGGGGTCGGCCGGGGCGGCCAGGAGCAGGCACCCGGCCGTCCGGTAGTAACTCGAGGCCCGCCAGAAGGCCAGCCGCGCGGTCTCGTCCCGCCCGGCGGCCAGCTCCTGCTCGGCCAGCTCGCTGGCGGCCAGGGCGGCGGCCGTCCAGGCGTCGTGCCAGCGGCCGGGGTCCGCGCCGCCGGCCCGCCGGGCCGCGGCCAGGCACTCCCCGATGTCAGCCCCGCCGTAGGGCGCGCTGCCCATCGCCCGCAGCGTCTGCGCGCTGAGCAGCTCATCCCTGATCCCGATCCGCGTCACCTAGCCGCCCCCCGCTGGCCCGGGCAGCCGGAACGGGCCGCCAGCCCATCAGTTCCCGGCGCCGGGCCCGGCCATGCCCGGCCGGCGGCCGCAATCGCGGGAGCGGGGCAGCCTCAGCGCTTCGGGCTCAGCGGTCGCGGCGCTCTTCCTCGTCGTGGTGGATCCGGTCCAGGCTCACGGCGATGGCGATCATCAGCACGTCGTCCTGGCCGGGCGCCACGTCCACCCCGTAGGTGTCCCGGATCCGGAACCAGGCCCGGGAGACCTGAGCCAGCACCTGGCCGCCGTCTCGGACCTGGAATTCCTTGTCCACCAGGTTGCCGACCGCCTCCAGCTGGCCGCCGCCGGCGATGTCGATCACGTACCGGTGATGCAGCGGCGACACCAGCACCTTGTGCACGGTGGCGGACGGGGCGCCGTCGCGCTCGATCTCCATCGTCTCGCGAATGGCGACCAGCTTCTTGCGGACGGTCGCGACCACCGCGCCCGACGGGTCCTTGAGCTCCAGCGTCTGCCGGATACGCAAGACCTTGCCGTCGACCAGGAAGGCATTGTTGTCCTGCTCATCGGTCACCCAGAAGTCGGTGCCGACGGAGAATATTTTTTCCTTCACCTGATAGCGCATAAGGCGCATCTTATTCGGCCCGCCTGGGAAGATCGGAAGGGCCGACACCGTCCGGGGCGAGGAGAAACACATGGTCAGCGAGAACGCCGCCAAGCTGGCCGTGCTCATCGATGCCGACAACGCGCAGCCCTCGATCACCGAGGGGCTGCTGGCCGAGGTGGCCAAGTACGGCACCGCCCACGTCAAGCGCGCCTACGGCGACTGGACCGGCACGAGCCTGAAGGGCTGGAAGGACCAGCTCCTGGCCCAGTCCATCCAGCCCATCCAGCAGTTCGCCTACACCACCGGCAAGAACGCCACCGACACGGCGATGGTCATCGACGCGATGGACCTGCTGTACTCGGGCCGCTTCGACGGGTTCTGCATCGTGTCCAGCGACAGCGACTTCACCCGCCTGGCCGCCCGCCTCCGGGAGTCCGGCCTGACGGTGTACGGGTTCGGGGAGCGCAAGACCCCCAAGCCGTTCGTCGCGGCGTGCGACAAGTTCATCTACATCGAGAACCTGACCTTCGCCGAGGCCGAGGCGGCCCCGGACGTAGCGCCGCTCAAGCCGCCGCCGCGCGCCTCGGCGGCGCAGCTGAAGGGCGACGCGCCCCTGGTGAAGCAGCTGCGCAGCGCGGTGGAGGCCGCCTCCGACGACGACGGCTGGGCCCCGCTCGGGGAGGTGGGCACCATCGTCACCAACCAGCGGCCGGACTTCGACCCCCGCAACTACGGCTACGCCAAGCTCAGCGACCTGATGACGGCGACCACGCTGTTCGAGCTGGACCGCCGCAGCCCCGGCGACGGCAAGCAGCGGGTGCTCTACGTCCGGGACAAGCGCCACCAGCCGGACCGGAAGGCGAAGTAGGCCGCTCGCCGCTAGCCCAGCCGGCGGCCCGCCTCAGGCATTCCCCCAGCCTTCTACCATGGCCTCATGACCGGAATTGTCACCGCCCGGCCTGCCCAGCGCCGGCTGGCCGGGCCGGGCTGGAGCCTGCGCGCCGAGCGCCTCGAGCTGCTCGGGGAGGGCGGATGGCGGGCGCTGCTCGGGATCCGCCGCGGAGTGCGGCTCCTGGTCACGCGGACCGCGGGCCAGCCCGGACTCCGGGTGCAGGCCTGGGCCGGGGAGCCCGGAGAGTCGGACGGCGTGGCCGTGATCGAGGCCGCGGACGGGACCCGGCAGCTGGTCCGCGTGCCGTTGTGCGGCTGCGGCGACCGCGGGTGCGGCAACACCGGCATTCAGCTCGACAAGGAGCTGGATGAGGGCGAGCTGGCCGCCCTGGCCGGCGTGCTGCGGGAGCTCCCCTGGGGAACGACCGTCCCGGACCGCGCCAGCGTTCTGCGTGGGAGCGACCTGGCCGCCCTGGCGCCCTAGCCTCCGCCGGCCTCGGCGACGAGGGCCTCGGCCACCGCGCGGCGGGCCCCGGCCCGCCTAGGACATCGCCGCGACGCCGAGCGCCCGGTAACGCAGGCCCAGCCCCTGGTACAGCCGCCGCGCGAGCTGATTCGCCTCGTCCACCATCAGCGCGGCGGCCCCGTGCCGCGCGAGCGCCTCGGCCAGCAGGAACCGGCACACCTGCCACCCCAGCCCCTGGCCGCGGGCCGCGGGCCGGGCCGCCACCCCGGCCAGGAACCCGACCGGGGGCGCCGACCAGGCCAGCGCGCCCACGGCGGCCGGCCGGCCGGGCCGACCTGCGCCATGACCTCGGCCAGCAGCGGGGCGGCCGCGTCGGGCGCGCCGGCGATCACGAGCCGGTCCCGCGTGGCCAGGGCCGGCCCGGCCACGGCCACGGCCCGCCCGTCGTCGCTGCGCCAGGCCCGGCTCCGCCCGTCCAGCCCCTGCGCCGCCCACGCGCACAGCGTGTCGCCGCGCGCCGCCGCGGCCAGGTCCGCGCTGTCGCTTATCTCCCGCACGCCGTTGATTGTGCCGGATCGGCGCGCGGTCAGGGCGCCGCGGGGCCTGAGCCCGGCACGACCAGGCCCGACTCGTAGGCGAGGATCACGGCCTGGACCCGGTCGCGCAGGCCCAGCTTGAACAAGATGGCGCTGACGTGGGACTTCACCGTCTGCTCGGCCAGGCACAGCCGGCGGGCGATCTCGCCGTTGGCCAGGCCGGCGGCGACCAGGAGCAGGATCTCCCGCTCCCGGGGCGTCAGGCTGGCCAGCTCCGGCGGCGGGACCAGGCGGGCCCGTGCGGCGAACTCGGCCACCAGCCGGCGGGTCACGGCCGGGGCGAGCAGGGCCTCGCCGCCGCCGACGACCCGGACCGCGGCGAGGATCTCCTCCGGCGTCGCGTCCTTCAGCAGGAACCCGCTCGCGCCCGCGCGCAGCGCGTCGTAGACGTAGTCATCCAGGTCGAAGGTGGTCAGCACGAGCACCCGCGGCGGCGACGCGGCGGCCGTGAGCTCGCGGGTGGCCGCGATGCCGTCCATGACCGGCATCCGGATGTCCATCAGGACCACGTCGGGACGGACCTGGCCCGCCAGCCGGAGCGCCTGCCGCCCGTCGCCTGCCGAGCCGACCACCGTCAGGTCGGCCTGGGACTCCAGCAGCGCCGCGAACCCGAGCCGCACCACGGCCTGGTCGTCGACGATCATCACCCGCAGCGGCCCGTCCGGCCCGGGCTCGGTCAGGCCGGGCCCGGCCGCGCCCGTCTCCGCCAGGGCGCCTGCGTCCGTCATGCCGCCGCCTCGTCCCGGGCCTCGTCGCGGACCTCGTCCCGGATAGCCCCCGGCAGCATGGCCGCGACCTCGAAGCCGCCGCGCGCGGTCGGCCCGGTCGTGATCTGGCCGCCGAGCATGGCCACCCGCTCGCGCAGGCCGACCAGTCCGAACCCGGTGCCCGGCCCGGCGTCGGCTGCCGCCCGGGCGCCCGCTCCGCCGGGCGCGGCGGTGTTGGCGACGGTCACCGCCAGGCCCTCCGGCTCATAGGCCATGGTGACCGTGACCTGGCTGCCCGGCGCGTGCCGGCCGGCGTTGGTCACGGCCTCCTGGACAACGCGGTACCCGCACAGCTCGACCGAGGCCGGCAAGACCCGCGCCTCTCCGGTGACGAACCACGACACGTCCGTCCCCGCCCCGCGGACCCGCTCCAGCAGGGCCTGGATGTCGCCCAGCCGCGGCTGCGGCGTGGCCTCCGACGCCTTGGCCGGGTCGCGGAGCACGCCGAGGACGACCCGCAGCTCGGTGAGCGCGGTCCGCGCTTCCCGGGCGATCTCGGCGAACGCCTCCTGGCCCGGCTCGGGCAGGCCGGCGATGGCGTACGGCGCGGTCCCGGCCCGGACCGCGATCATCGAGACGTGGTGCGCGACCACGTCGTGCAGTTCGCGGGCGATCGAGGCGCGCTCGCGGGCCAGCATGTCGCGCTGGCTGAGCACCTTGACCTGCTCGGCCGCGGCGGCCTGTTTCACGGCGGACTGCCGCCGCGACCGGATCCGCTCCCCCGCCCCCCAGGCCGCGACCACGGCCAGGGCCTCGGCCAGCGTCGCGTCCCAGGGCGTGTTGCTGGGCGCGAACGGCTGCGCCGCGAACAGGATCACCGCCTCGGTGCCGAGGAAGGCCCAGATCGCGGCCCCCTTGCTGAGCAGCACCGGGCAGGCGACCAGCGCGATCAGCCACCCGGCGATGGCCGGCAGCGGCCAGGACAGCCGCCCGAAGTACAGGAAGAGGGCGCTGACGCCGAGGATGACCGTGATCGAGGTGGCCGGGAAGCGCCGGATCACCGCGACCGGCATGGTGGCCACGAGGGCCAGCACGGGCGTGTAGGTGAGCACGCCCGGCGCCGAGCCCCGGGTGAACAGCGTCGTGATGACCAGGATGGCCGCGATCACGACCGGGCCGGTCGGGCGCCGGAAGTCCGCGGCCAGCGCGCCCAGCACCCGTTCCATCAGCGCGCCCGGCCAGGCGGCCCGGCCGTCTTTCGGCGGCGAGTCGGAGGACTTCATGCCTTTAGCATGCACCGGCCGGCCGCGCGGCGCGGCGCCCGAGCGGCGGGCCCGGCCCCCTACCCGGGTATGAGGCGCCGGCGCTAGCCGTAAAACAGCCGCTCGGTCGCGGCCCGGGCGTGCCGGGAGGCCCGCCGCCAGTCCTCGGCGAGCTGCTGGGCGCTGTCCGGGGGGTAGCCGAGCAGCCGGGCCACGATGGCCAGCTCGGCCGCCGCCGACGGCAGCGCGTCCGATCCCCGGCCGCGCATCAGCATGACGCCGTCGCGGATCCGCGCCGCGAGCTGCCACGCCCCGGTCAGGACCGCGGCGTCCGCGGCGCTCACCAGGCCCGCGGCGCTGGCCGCCGCCAGCGCGGCCAGGGTCGCGGTCGTGCGCAGGCCGGGCACGGCATAGGCGTGCCGCAGCTGCAGCAGCTGGGCGACCCACTCCACGTCGGTCAGGCCGCCCGGGCCGAGCTTCACGTTCAGCGCCGGGTCCTTGCCGCGCGGCATCCGCTCGGCCTCGACCCGCGCCTTGATCCGCCTGATCTCCCGGACGGAGTCCTCGGCGATCCCCCCGTCCGGATAGCGGATCTCGTCCGCCATCGCGATAAAGGCCGCGCCCAGGCCCGCGTCACCGGCTACGACGGCGGCGCGCAGCAGGGCCTGCGCCTCCCAGGGCACCGACCAGCGGCGGTAGTAGGCCCGGTAGGAGGCCAGCGTTCGCACGAGTGGTCCCTGCCGCCCCTCCGGGCGCAGGCCCGCGTCGATCTGCAGGGCCGGGTCGGGGCCGGACCGGGCCAGCAGGGCGCGCAGCCGCTCGGCCACGGTCTGCGCGGCCCGCGACGCCGCTTCCTCGGCCACGCCGGGCAGCGGGTCATGCACGAACATGACGTCGGCGTCGCTGGCGAAGCCCATCTCCCGGCCGCCGAACCGGCCCATCGCGATCACGGCCATCCGGGTCGGCAGCGGCGCGCCGCTGGCCTGCTCCGCCTCGGCCACCGCGGCCTCCAGCGCGGCGGCCACGGTGACCCCGGCCACCACGGTCAGCGCCTCGCCCCGGTCCTGCGCGCTGGCCAGGCCGAGGACCCAGGCCATGGCGGTGCGCAGCACCTCGCGGCGGCGGATGGCCAGCACCGCGCGCACGGCGTCCTGCGCCTCAGGGTGACGGCCCACGGCCGCGAGCGCCTCGGCCAGCAGCGGCTCGGCCGGGCGCAGCGCGAGCTCGTCGGTGTCGGCCAGCATGGCGACCGCCTCCGGCGCGCGCAGCAGCAGGCCGGTCGCATACCGGCTGGAGGCGAGGACCCGGGCCATCCGCTGGGCCACCAGCGTGTTGTCCCGCAGCAGCCGCAGGTACCAGGGCGAGTCGCCGAGCGCCTCGCTGACCTGGCGGAAGGCCAGCAGCCCGGCGTCGGGCAGCGGGGCGTCGGCGAACCAGCCGAGCAGCACCGGCAGCAGCGTCCGCTGGATGGCCGCCTTGCGGGACACGCCCGAGCTGAGGGCCTCGATGTGGCGCAGCGCGCCGGCCGGGTCGGCGTAGCCGAGGGCCTGCAGCCGGGCCACGGCCGCCGCCGGGGTCAGCCGCACGGCCTCGCCCGGCAGCCGGGCGACCGCGTCCAGCAGCGGCCGGTAGAACAGCTTCTCGTGCAGCTGCCGGGCCTGGCCGGCGTGCCGCCGCCAGTGCTCGAGGAGCTCGGCCGCCGGGTCAGCGCGGTGCGGCCCGCCCGCCCCATCCGCCCCGGCGGAGCCCCCCTCCGGCCCCGGGCCGTCCGGCCCCGGCCGCATCCGGCGCAGCGCCCGGCCCACCTGGCGCAGGATCGCCCGGTCCTCGGGCAGCGTGTGGGTGCGGCGCAGCTGCCGCAGCTGGAGCAGGTGCTCCACGCGGCGCAGGAACGCATAGGCCGACGCCAGGCTGGCGGCGTCGGCGCGGCCCACGTACCCGCCGGCGGCCAGCGCGGCCAGCGCCTCCAGGGTGCCCGCCACCCGCAGGCTCTCGTCGGTCCGGCCGTGCACGAGCTGCAGGAGCTGGACGGCGAACTCGATGTCCCGCAGCCCGCCGGGGCCGAGCTTGAGCTCCCGGCCCGCCTCGTCGGCGGGCAGGCTGCCCAGCACCCGGCGGCGCATGGCCTGGACGTCGGCGACGAAGTCCGGCCGCTGCGCGGCCTGCCACACCATCGGGCTGACGGCGGCCAGGTACTCCGCCCCCAGGCCGGCGTCCCCGGCGGCCAGCCGGGCCTTGAGCAGCGCCTGGAACTCCCAGGTCTTGGCCCAGCGCTCGTAGTAGGCCCGGTGGCTGGCCACCGTCCGGACCAGCGGGCCGCTGCGGCCCTCGGGGCGCAGGTTGGGGTCGACCGGGAACAGCGCGCCCTCGGCGGTGCTCTGCGAGCAGACCCGGATCATCCCCCCGGCCAGCGCGGTGGCCGTGCGGAGCGCGGCCGCCTCGGCGTCGGCCCCGCCCGGCCCGCCGGGCTCCGGGGGCGCGGCCACGAAGATCACGTCGAAGTCGCTGGCGTAGTTGAGCTCCCGGCCGCCGCCCTTGCCCATCGCGATGACCGCCAGCGCGCCGGGCGCCGCGCCCGGCGGGAGCCCGGCCCGGGCGATGGCCAGGGCCGCCGAAAGGGCCGCGGTGGCCAGGTCGGCCAGCTCGGCCATGACCAGGCCGAGCGGGTCGGCCCCGGTCAGGTCGCGGGCCGCGAGGTGCAGCAGCCGCCGCCGGTAGGCCGGCCGCAGCTCGGTGGCCGGGTCCCGGCCGCCGATCCGGGCGGCGTCCGCGGCCGGCGCCGCGGCGTCCGGGTCGGCGCCGACCGCTTTGAGCAGGCCCGCCCGCAGCTCGGCCGCGGACGGCCGGGCCAGCGCGCCCGGCCCGGCCAGCACCCGCCAGTCCGCCGGGTGCCGGACCAGGTGATCGCCGAGCGCGGCGCTGACCCCGAGCACGGTGATCAGCCGGTCGCGCAGGCCGGGGTCGGACTTCAGCGCCGCGGTCAGCTCCGCGTCCGGCGCCAGGCGCGCCAGCGTGGCCAGGGCCAGGTCGGGCTCAGCGGCCGTGGCCAGCGCCTCGACCAGCCAGGCGTCGTTCCCGTCGGGATCCAGCCCGAGATCCGCCGTCAGCAGCTGCCGGGCCCGCTCGGTGTCGGCGAACCCGAGGGCGGCCAGCTGGCCGGTCAGTGTCCCGCGCGCCATGCTCACCCCTGCACGTTAGCGAGGCCGGCCCGCCCGCCGGCCGCCCAGCCTCGCTCCAGCTGATCACACCCGCGAGCCGCTGCCCACGCCTTCGCCGAACCGGCCGGGAACGCCGGCGATTTCCGCCCGGCCGGGAGCGGCGTGCAGCGCCGGCGCGCGCCCGGACCCTTACGGTGGACACGCGCTCGGGAGCTTTCCCCGGGGCACCACGGGAGGCGCTGAACGGTGATCGCCGCGGCACTGATCATGATGGCCGCCGCCCGGCCCGCGCCGGTGCTGCCGCGCTGCACGTCCACGTCGGCCTGCCCGGCCGTGCTGGTCAACGGCACTCCCTACCACCGGGAGCTCAAGCCCGCCGCGATCGTCCTGGGCGCCGGCCGCCCGGAGCTGGCCGGCCTGAAGTGGCGGGCCTACAACCACGCCTCGGCGGTGGCGACCGGCTGGGGCGAGGGCGCGCTGGCCTCCTGCCCGCCGCCGTACTACACGTGCCCGCTCGTGAAGCGGCGCGTCACGGTGACGTTCCTGCATGCCGTGCGCGGCGCGGCCGGGAACTGGTTCTACAGCCGGATGCACGTCGCGGGGAACGTGGCCGGCATCGAGATCAAGGCGAACTGGGGCGTCGACTCGCGCGGCTTCTGGGCCTAGCGCACTGTTATCCAGTGGTCCCGAGCGCATGACCCCGGCAGACTGCGCCCATGACCCTGAGCGTTCAGTGCCTCTGCTTCGACACGACCGACCCCGAGCCCGTCGCCCGCTTCTGGGCGGCGGCCCTGGGCTGGCGCATCACCTACGGCGAGCCGCACGAGTTCGTGCTCGAGCCCCCGGCCGGCAGTCCGGAGGAGGGCGTGGTGCCGGACCTGCTGTTCCTGCGCGTCCCCGAGGGCAAGGCCGTCAAGAACCGGCTGCACCTGGACCTGCGCCCGGAGGACCAGGCCGCCGAGGTCGCGCGCCTGGAAGGGCTCGGCGCGACCCGCACGTCCGCCGGCCAGGGTCCCGGGGCGAGCTGGATCACCATGGCCGATCCCGACGGCAACGAGTTCGACGTCCTGGCCCCGCGCACGTCGTAGCACGGCTCACTGCCGCGGCTGGCCCGGCCCCAGCGCCTCGAGGGCCTGCCGGACGGCGTCCGGGTGGCGCGTCGGGATGACCCAGGTCGGGCTCGGCGCCGGCTGCAGCAGGCGGGACAGCGACCCGCCCATGAAGTTGCTGTAGAACCGGGCCGGGCGGACCTGCGGGGTCGTCACCGCGCCGGGGCGGATGTCGATGACCAGCGCCGCGGTCATCAGCGGCGACGACAGCACGCCGACGTTGCAGTGCCGCATGGCCCGCGGCGCCGCCCAGCGGTTGGTCATCGTGTCGTACTGCCGGGCCTTCCGCAGCTCGCGCACCTGCGCGGGATCGGTGACGACCCGCACGTCCAGCGCGGCCGGCCACGGGCTGGTGAACAGGCCCCAGGCCTGGTGGTTGACCGTCGGCGTCCGGCGCCCGGCCGCCGCCGAGCCGACCGCTCCGACGCTGATCGCGGACTGGTCGATGCGGATGCCGGTCGGCCAGTTCCGGTACAGCAGGCCGGTCGTCATCAGTCCGAGGGCGGCCATGACCCCGACGCCCCCGAACCACACCGGGCTCGCGATGATCGCGAGCACCGCGCAGGCGGCCAGCCCGGCGCCCGGCGCCAGCAGCGCCAGGATCAGGAACCGCCCGTTAAGTGCGCTATGCCCCTCGTGGTAAACGGTGTCCCGCGAAGTCATCCCCGGAGCGTACCGCAGCAAAACGGACCAAGGGCGGAAGCGGGCCGGCCGGCCGGGATCAGGCGCCGACGGTTCCGTCGATGGCCTCGCGCAGCAGGTCAGCGTGCCCGTTGTGGCGGCCGTACTCCAGCAGCACGTGCACCATCACCATCCGCAGCGAGACCTCCTCGCCCCACCGCGGCTGGTATCCGGCCAGGTCGAGGGACGGAGCCGCGCGCTCGATCCGCCGCGAGTTCGCCGTCTCGGCCTCCCAGGCGGTGAAGGCCTCGGCGCGGGTCGACGCGCTGGCGTCGTAGGCCGCCTGGAAGTCGGTCCGGCCGGACCAGACCATGGGCGCGTCGTGGTCCTCGAACACCCGGCGGAACCAGGCGCGCTCCACCTCCGCCAGGTGGCGCACCAGGCCGAGCAGCGACAGCGCGGACGGCGGCATCGACCGCCGCCGCAGTTCCTCGTCGCTGAGTCCCTCGCATTTGCGCGCCAGGGTCGCGCGCTGGTACTCCAGGAAGGCCCGCAGCGTGTCGCGCTCGCTGCCGGAATTCGGCGGCCCGGTGCGGGTGTCGGCGGTCATGCGCGCCGTCCGGGGTCGCGCGCCAGCCGCGGCGGGGCGCCGACCGTGACCGGCGGCGGGTCCCCCGCGTAGCGCTCGGCGTCGACCAGCACATGCTGGCCGGTGCAGCCCTGGGACAGCCGGGAGCTGCCCACGTCGGCCGTGAGCACGTTCGGGTTGCCGTGCGCGCACAGCACCGGGCCGGGCTCCCCCGGCACCGGGTCGAACCACGCCCCGGTCGGCAGCCGCGCCACGCCGGGCCGGACCTCGTCGGTCAGCACCGCGCCGGCCAGGCACGCGCCGCGGTCGTTGAACACCCGGACCACGTCGCCGTCGCCGATGCCGCGGGCCGCGGCGTCGGCCGGGTGCAGCCACAGCGCCTCGCGCCCGGCTACCTTGGCCCGCTGGCTGACCTGGCCCATGTCCAGCTGGCTGTGCAGCCGGGTGGCGGGCTGGTTGGCGATCAGGTGCAGCGGGAACCGGCGCGCCCGCGGGCCGCCGAGCCACTCGTCGGGCTCCAGCCAGGCCGGGTGGCCGGGACAGTCGGCGTAGCCGAAGCCGGCCACGGTCGGCGAGAACAGCTCGATCCGGCCGCTCGGCGTGGCCAGCGCGTGCCGGCCGGGGTCGGCGCGGAATCGCTCGAACAGCGCGTACCGGGCCGGCCCGGCCGGCAGCGCGACCTGCCCGTCCGCCCAGAACTCGGCGAAGCGCGCTACCTCGTGCCCGTGGCGCGCGAGCCGGTCCCGCCACTCGCCGTACAGGTGCTCCAGCCACTCCCGCGCCGTCCGGCCCTCGGTGAAGGCCGCGGCCACGCCCAGCCGGCCGGCCACGCCGGACAGCACGTCGTAGTCGTCCCGGGCCGCGCCGACCGGGTCGACGACCCGGTGCATGGCGGTGAGGTGGCTGTCGCGCCGCCCGGCGCCGATGTCCTCGCGCTCCAGGGTGGTGGTGACCGGGAGCACGATGTCGGCGTGCCGGGCGGTGGCGGTCCAGTGCGGCTCGTGCACCACGATCGTGTCCGGCCGGCCGAACGCCCGGCGCAGGCGGCCGAGGTCCTGATGGTGATGGAACGGGTTGCCGCCGGCCCAGTACACCAGCCGGATGTCGGGGTAGGCCAGCCGCTGGCCGTCGTAGTCGAAGCGGTCGCCGGGATGCAGGAGCAAGTCCGCGATCCGCGCCACCGGGATGAACGATCGCACCGGGTTCACGCCCTGCGCCAGGGTGGGCAGTGCCGCGTCGGCACCGTCGGCCCCGATGTTGCCCATCGAGCCGTAGCCGTGCCCGAAGCCGCCGCCGGGCAGCCCGATCTGGCCGAGCATGGCGGCCAGCGCGATCCCGGCCCAGACCGGCTGCTCGCCGTGCCGGATCCGCTGCAGCGACCACGTCACCGTGACCAGGGTGCGCGCCGCGGCCATCTGCCGGGCCAGGTCCCGGATCTCGCCGGCGTCAATGCCGCAGATGGCGGCGGCCCAGGCAGCGTCTTTCGGCACGCCGTCGCTGACACCCGTCAGGTAGCGCTCGAAGGTCTCGTACCCGGAGCAGTAGCGGGAAAGGAACGCGCGGTCGTGGCGGCCCTCGGCGGCCAGGGTGTGCGCGAGGCCGAGCATGAGCGCGGTGTCGGTGGCGGGGACGAGCGGGTACCAGGTCGCCTTCAGGCCGTCCGGCAGGTCGCCGCGCAGCGGGCTGACCAGCGCGACGCGGACCCCGCGGGCGGCCAGCGCGGCCAGGTGGCCCGGCGTGTCGTGCCGCGTCATCCCGCCCGGCGTGATGAACACGTTCTTCTCCGGCAGGCCGCCGAACGCGACGATCAGCTCGGTGTTATCCGCGATGGAGGTCCACGACGAGCCGCCGGACAGGACGGCCCCGGCGCTGCCGACGATGTGCGGCAGCACGACCTCGGACGTGCCGCTGCTGTAGGTGTGCCGCGAGGCGGTGTAGCCGCCGGCCAGGTTGAGCAGCCGGTGCAGCTGGCTCTGGGCGTGGTGGAAGCGCCCGGCGCTGGCCCAGCCGTAGGAGCCGCCGAAGATCGCGGCGTTCCCGTGGTCAGCCCGGACCCGGCGCAGCTCGCCGGCCACCAGGTCCAGGGCGCGGTCCCAGCTCACCTCGACGAACTCCTCCTGGCCGCGGGCGTCCGACGGGCCGGGACCGTGCTCCAGCCAGCCGCGGCGGACGGCCGGGCGGGCGACCCGGGTCGGGTGGCGCAGGCCGCCGGGGACGTTGCCCAGCATCGGGGCCGGGGCCGGGTCACCGGGATGCGGGATGACCTCGACGCCGCCGCCGGCGGCGGGCCGCGCGCCGAACGCGCCCCAGTGCGAGGTGGTGGTCTGGTATTCGGACTCCACTAAGCCCCGCCCCGCCCGCCCGGCCCGCCGCGCCGGTCGGGCCACAGGCTCTCCAGGTTGACCACGATGCCCTCCTGGCTGCTGCGCGCGATGACCACGACCGCCTCCTCGTCGCCCGGGTTCTCCTCGCGGTGCGGCGCGAACGGCGGGACGAAGATGTAGTCGCCGGGCTCGGCCTCCAGCCGGACCTCGGCGTCCCCGTCGGCGAACACGAACGCCGGGTGCCCGGACACCACGTAGATGGCCGTCTCGGCCTCGCCGTGATGGTGGTCGCCGGAGTTGGTGGCCGGGGCCACGTGGGTCTGCCCCATCCATAGCTTGACCGAGCCCACCGACGTGCCGGAAATGGCCTCCAGGCGGCGCATCCCGGCGGTCTGCCGGGTATCCCCGCGCAGCTCGGAGGCGCGGATCCGGGTGAGCGGCTGGTGCCAGAGATCGTCGGCCATGGGGTTCCCTCACTTCGTCGGCTACTCCCGATCCTGCCAGCCGGGCCGCGATGCCGGGGTCTAGGCTCCCGCTATGAGCAG
Organism: Streptosporangiaceae bacterium; assembly: GCA_036501025.1. Lineage (GTDB taxonomy): Bacteria > Actinomycetota > Actinomycetes > Streptosporangiales > Streptosporangiaceae > DASUBV01. Next base: position 22,096 of record DASYBB010000087.1, on the reverse strand, counting down.
CCTGTCCGGAGATATCACGCAGCCGGGGACGCCCGAGGTCCTCGAGGTGTCGGCCGGGGTCTACGCCTACATCCAGCCCGACGGCACCTGGTGGATCAACAACACCGGGTTCCTGGCCGGCCCGCAGGGCGTGATCAGCGTCGACGCCTGCTCGACCCGGCGCCGGACGGCGGCCTACGCCGCCGCGATCGCGGCCGTCACCCCCGCGCCGGTCCGCGCGGTGGTCAACACCCACCATCACGGCGATCACACCTACGGGAACTGCCTGTTCCCCGGCGCGGCGATCATCGCCCATGAGCGGACCCGGGCCGAGGTCATCGCGGGCGGCATGCCCCGCGAGCCGCGGTTCTGGGACGGGCCCGAGTGGGGCGAGCTGACGCTGGAGCCGCCGTTCGTCACCTTCACCGACCAGCTCGCGGTATACAGCGGCGACCTGCGCGCCGAGGTCCGGCACGTCGGGATCCCGGCCCACACGACCAACGACTCGGTCGTCTGGATCCCGGAGCGGTCGGTGCTGTTCTGCGGCGACCTGATCTTCAACGGCGGCACGCCGTTCGTCCTGATGGGCTCGGTGACCGGGGCCATCGAGGTCCTCGAGCAGGTCATCGCGCCACTGGCGGCCGGCGTCATCGTGCCCGGCCACGGGCCGGTCTTCTCCGGCCGCGAGCCCGTCGACGCCACGCTGGCCTACCTGCGGTTCGTGCTCGACGTGGCCGAGCGCAGCGTGGCCGCCGGGCTGTCCCCGCTGGACGCCGCCCGCGACACCGACCTCGGCCCGTTCGCGGGCTGGGCCGACGCCGAGCGGATCGTGGGAAACCTGTACCGCGCCCAGGCCGAGCTGCGCGGTGCCGCGCGCGGCGCGCCGGTCGACACGCTCGCAGCGCTGACCGACATGGTCGCCTACAACGGCGGTGCCCCGCTGACCTGCCGGGCCTGACGGCGCGGGGCGCGATCCTGACCTGATGGTCACCGTCCGTTAGCCCCGCGGCCGTCGGCCGGCTAGCCCGGTCCGCCACGCTGGGGCGCATGCCGCCGGCCCGCACGCAGGCGAGGGCCCGCCGGGGGGAGCGCTTCGCGGCGGTGATGGCGGCGGTCGCCGTGCGCCTCCCGTTCGGGCTGGCCCGGGTCGTCCCGCCCACGCTGCTCGGCTACGCCGTGATCAACGGCTGCACGTTCACCCTCGACCTGCTGCTCCTCACCGCGCTGCACGGCGGCCTGCACTGGCCGGTGGCGGCCAGCATCACGCTGTCCTACCTGGCCGCGTCCAGCCTGAGCTACCTGCTCAACCGCGTGCTGAACTTCCGCTCGCAGGCCCCGGCCGGACGGCAGTCCGCCGTGTACGCCGTCGTCATCGCGGTCAACTACCTCGCGATCATCCTCGGCGTCGGAGCGGGCCTGGCCGCGGCCGGCCTCAGCTACCAGCTGGCCCGGGTCACGGCCGGCGCCTGCGAGGCGGTGTACATGTACGCCGCGCTGCGCTGGGCGGTGTTCCGGGACGGCCCGGGTCAGAGCACCGGCATGTAGCGGTCGAGCTCGAACTGGGTGACGTGGCGGCGGTACTCCTGCCATTCCTCGCGCTTGTTGCGCAGGAAGAAGTCGAACACCTGCTCCCCCAGCGCCTCGGCGACCAACTCGCTGTCCTGCATGACCGCGACGGCGTCGGACAGGCTCTGCGGCAGCGGCTTGATGCCCAGGGCCCGGCGCTCGGCCGAGGTCAGCGCCCACACGTCGTCCTCGGCGCCGGGCGGCAGCTCGTAGTCCTCCTCGATGCCCTTCAGCCCGGCCGACAGGATCACCGCGAAGGCCAGGTAGGGGTTGCAGGCGGGGTCGATGGAGCGGAACTCGATCCGGGTCGCGTTGCCCTTCTGCGGCTTGTACATGGGCACCCGGATCAGCGCCGACCGGTTGTTGTGCCCCCAGCAGACGTAGGCCGGGGCCTCGCCGCCCGCGCCGGCGATCCGCTCGGTGCCGCCCCACAGCCGCTTGTAAGAGTTCACCCACTGGTTACACACCGCGGTGATCTCGGCGGCGTGCCGGAGCAGGCCGGCGATGAACGCCCGGCCGACCTTGGAGATCTGGAACTCCGCGCCCGGCTCGTGGAAGACGTTCCGGTCCCCCTCGAACAGGGACATGTGGGTGTGCATGCCCGAGCCGGGGAACTCGGTGAACGGCTTGGGCATGAACGAGGCGTACACCCCCTGCTGGAGCGCGACCTCCTTCATGGCCAGCCGGAACGTCATGATGTTGTCGGCCGTGCTGAGCGCGTCGGCGTAGCGCAGGTCGATCTCCTGCTGGCCCGGCGCCCCCTCGTGGTGGCTGAACTCCACCGAGATGCCCAGCGCCTCCAGCATGGAGATGGCCTCGCGGCGGAAGTCATGCGCGGTGCTGTGCGGGGTGTGGTCGAAGTAGCCGCCGGTGTCGATCGGCACCGGCCGGCCGCCGGGCTCGGGCTTGCGCTCCATCAGGAAGAACTCGATCTCCGGATGGGTGTAGAAGGTGAAGCCCAGCCGGGCCGCGCGGGCCAGGGCCCGCTTGAGGACGTGCCGCGGGTCGGCGTACGACGGCGTGCCGTCGGGCATCAGGATGTCGCAGAACATCCGGCCCGTGCCGGCCGAGTCGTCGCCGACGGGCATGAGCTGGAACGTCGACGGGTCGGGCTTGGCCAGCATGTCGGCCTCGTAGACCCGGGAGAAGCCCTCGACGGCCGAGCCGTCGAAGCCGATCCCCTCGGCGAACGCGCCCTCAAGCTCCGCGGGCGCGACCGCAACCGACTTCAGGTATCCCAGTACGTCGGTGAACCAGAGCCGGACGAAGCGGATATCCCGCTCTTCCAGGGTCCGGAGCACGAACTCTTCCTGCCTGTCCACCGCCATAGTGTGCCCGGTCCATGTTTCGATCACGTTACGTGAGGGGGTGGGCGGCGGCCGCTGCCGCCCCGGACGCCGCTGGCCCCGCGGGAAGACCGCTCCCGCGGGGCCAGGGCGTCAGGCGCGCTGCCCGGTCAGATCGGGCAGATGAGGCCCGAGCAGTTGTTCGGGATGTTCAGCTCCACCAGGCTGGTGTTGACGAAGCTGACGGTCCCGCCGGCGCGGCGGATGCCGCCGCCCGTGGTGCCGGCCCGGTTGCCGAGGATGTCCGTCGTGTTCAGCGTGACGTTGCCGGAGAGCACGAACAGGCCGCCGCCGTCGTCGCCGGCCCGGTTGGCTGACATCAGGTCGCTGGTCAGGCCCAGCGTCGACGCGGTGGCGACGGCACCGCCGTCGTCGTCGGCCCGGTTGCCGGTGAAGCCGCTCATGTTGATGGTCGCCGCGGCCCCGAAGTTGGCGATCGCGCCGCCGTCCTCGTCGGAGGTGTTGGCGTTGAACGCCGCCTTGGTGACATTGAGCGCCCCGAGGGTGGCGTCGATGGCGCCGCCGTCCTCGTCGGCGAAGTTGCCGGTGAAGGTGGAAGCGGTGCCGTTGATCGTCACGGTGCCGCCGAGGCTGGCGATCGCGCCGCCGGCGCCGTTGGAGGCCTCATTGCCGATGAACGTGGTGCCGCCGACCGTCATGTTGCCGCCCGCGTTGGCGATGGCACCGCCGCCGCCGAGTCCGCCCCCCGTCGCCTCGTTGTCGGCGAAGGTGCTGCTGGCCACCGTCAGCGACGCGCCGATGTTGTTGAAGATCGCGCCGCCGTCGCGACCCTCATTGCCGGAGAAGGTGACGCTGGTCAGGCTCAGCGTTCCGCCGCCGGTGTTGAAGACCGCGCCGGCCAGGGAGCCCAGGGTCGTGTGGAACGCATTGGTGATGCGGAGGTTGTTGAGCGTGACGTTCGCACCGTTGTTGGTGAGGATCGTGTAATTGCCCGAGAAGCGGGTGATCGTGTCGTTGCTGCCGCTGATCGTCAGGTTCCGGGTGATCGTCGGGAGCGCCGCGGTCAGGCGGTAGACGCAGCCGCTCGCCAGCACCAGGATCGAGTTACTCGGGGCCACCGCGATCGCGGTGTTGAGCGCGGTCACGCTGCACGGCACCGGGATCGTCGCCACGGCCATGGCCGACGGGGCCGCCGCCAGGCCCGCCGCCGCGGTAGCCGCCACCGCGGCACCGCCCGCCGCCCAGCGGGCGGCCTTCCTCCGCAGGCCCGCCGGCGCCGAACCAGCGCCGAGGCCCACGCCATGAGAGCCCATCCATGACATCTGAGTTTCCTACTTTCGCTTTTTGGTGAATAGAAATGCCCGAAATGAATATCCGAGAATGGATCTGGCGTCGCGCAAGAAGCCACCGTTCCGGGCGCCAAGATGGGAGAACTGTAGCAGTGCGGGTTGCCGTTCAGGCCGAATAAACGGTAACGCCGGGCGCGCCTTCTTATATCTGGGACGCGAAAGCCATGAAAGCCGCCAAGCGCCCTTCTCCCGCCCGCGCCCGCTTACGGCAACTCAATGGCTTTGATTTATTTGCGCCGGGGCTATTCACGGGCAATCCGCGCGTTCCGCCCGGCCCCGCCCCCGCGCCCGGCCGGCCCGGCCGCGCCGCGGCGCGCGCCGCGCCCGGGGACCCCCGGACCGCTGCCCGTAAGCTGGGACAATGCCCCAGCTGCGAATAGCGCTCGCCCAAGTCAACGCCACCGTCGGCGACCTGGCGGGCAACGCCGACCTGGTCCTGGCCTGGTCGCGCCGCGCGGCCGCGCAGGGGGCCCGGGTCGTCGTCTTCCCGGAGATGATGCTGACCGGCTACCCGGTGGAGGACCTCGCCCTGCGCGCCTCGTTCGTGACCGCGTCGGTCGCGGCCCTGCGCGACCTGGCCGCGCGGCTGGGCGCGGCCGGCCTCGGCGACCTGGCCGTGGTGGTCGGCTACCTCGACCGCCGGGCCGGCATGCAGCCCCGGCTCGGGCTTCCGGCCGGCGCGCCGCAGGACGCCGCCGCCCTGCTGCACGGCGGCCGGGTCGTGATCACCTCGGCCAAGCACCACCTGCCGAACTACGGCGTCTTCGACGAGTACCGCTACTTCGTGCCGGGCGACACCCTGCCGGTCTTCCGGCTGCCGGCCGGGCCAGACGGCAGCGCGCCGGTCGACGTCGCCATCGCCGTCTGCGAGGACCTGTGGCAGGACGGCGGGCCGGTCGCGGTCTCCTGCCAGGCCCGCGCGGGGCTGCTGGTGGTGCCCAACGCCTCGCCCTACGAGCAGGGCAAGGACGACAGCCGGCTGCTGCTGTGCCAGCGGCGCGCGGCCGAGGCCGGCGCCCCGCTGGCGTACGCCAACATGATCGGCGGCCAGGACGAGCTGGTCTTCGACGGCGACTCGATCATCGTCGACGCCGGCGGGCGGCTGCTGGCCCGCGGTCCCCAGTTCGAGGAGGCACTGGTCGTCGCCGATGTCGAGGTGGCCGCGGCGGACCTGAGCCGGGTGCCCGGCCGGGAGCCGGCCGACGCCGCAGACGGCACCGCCATGACCATCCACCGGGTCGAGCTCGCCGCGGCACACCCCGGCCCCGCGCCCGCCCCGGCGGGCACGCCCGAGCCGCGGGCGCTGTGGCCCCGGCTGCCGGACCTGGACGAGATCTACGCGGCCCTGGTCCTCGGCGTGCGCGACTACATCACCAAGAACGGGTTCAGCTCGGTGCTGGTCGGCCTGTCCGGCGGGATCGACTCGGCCCTGACCGCCACCATCGCCGCCGACGCCATCGGGCCCGACCGCGTGCACGTCGTCCTGATGCCCAGCCGGTACTCCTCCGAGCATTCCGTGGGCGACGCCGAGGACCTGGTCAAGCGGCAGGGGCTGCACAGCCGGACCGTCCTGATCGCGCCGATGGTGGACGCCTTCGAGGCCGACCTCGAGCTGCACGGGCTGGCCGCCGAGAACCTGCAGGCCCGGGTCCGGGGCATGATCTTGATGTCGCTGTCCAACGAGCACGGCCACCTCGTGCTGACCACGGGGAACAAGAGCGAGCTGGCGACCGGCTACTCGACGCTGTACGGCGACTCGGCCGGCGGCTACGCGCCCATCAAGGACGTCTCCAAGACGCTGGTCTGGGCGCTCTCGGCGTGGCGCAACGAGCAGGCCGCGGCCCGCGGCGAGACCCCGCCCATCCCCGAGAACTCGATCACCAAGCCGCCGAGCGCCGAGCTGTCGCCGGGCCAGCTCGACAGCGACTCGCTGCCCGACTACCCGGTCCTGGACAAGCTGCTCGACGACTACGTCGAGAAGGACATGGGCTCGGCCGAGCTGATCGCGGCCGGGCATGACCCGGAACTGGTCGAGCGCGTGATCCGGCTGGTCGACCGGGCCGAGTACAAGCGGCGGCAGTACCCGCCGGGGCCGAAGATCAGCCCCAAGAACTTCGGCCGGGACCGGCGCCTGCCCATCACCAGCCGGTGGCGCGAACCGCTGCCGGGCGGCAAGCGTTAACTCAACGGATAACGAGGGTATTTAGCATTACATTGAGGTAGAAATCACTCGGTCGAGGGTGTGAGCAGGTTGGCAGGTACCGGGGCGGCGCTCCCGCCGGCGCCAGGCGAGGACGTCTCGGTCGCGCTGGCCCTGGTCAACTCCCTGACCGCCGGGCCGGCGGGCGAGTCCGACCAGCTCGCGAACCCGGTGGAGATCGCCCGCTGGATCCGGTCCTGCGGGCTGGGCTCGGTCACCGCGGCGCACGTCAGCGACGAGGACGTCGCGGCCCTGGCCGAGCTGCGGACCGCCATCCGGGAGCTGTTCACCGCGGCCGCCGACGAGCGCGAGCCCGACCTCACCGCGGTCAGCCTGATCAACGCCGACGCGCGGCTGGTCCTCGGCGCGCCGGCCCTGCGCTGGCTGGCCGGCCCGCCGCAGCAGCGCTGGCAGGCCGAGCGGCCCGACACCGCGGCGAACGCGCTGGCCCTGATCGCGCGCGACGCCATCGAGATCGTCTGCGGGCCGCTCGGCCCGGTGATCCATCACTGCGAGGCGCACGGCTGCGACCGGATGTTCTTCCGCACCCACGGCCGCCGCCGGTGGTGCTCGAACACCTGCGGAGACCGGGTCCGGGTGGCCCGTCACTACCTGGCCCGCAAGGCCCGCCGGCCGGCCAAGGCCAGCCAGCAGCCCGCCCCCGGCCCATAGGCCCGGCTAGCGCCGCGGCGGGACACGGGGCGGGGCGCCGCGGGAGAGGGCGTCGACCCGGCGCAGGGCCTCGGGCAGGCGGAACGGGCCGGCCATCCGGCGCAGCACGGTGACGGCCTCGGGCAGCGGCAGGCCGGCCGCGGTGACGTAGAGCGGGCGCGCGGAGCGGCCGCGCAGGACGGGCACCGCGTGGGTCGCGGAGCGGAAGAACGACTTGGCCACGCCGATCACCGGGACGCCGAGCTCGGCGTGCACGTGGGCGCCCAGGCCGGGGCGGCCGTCCGGGTCCAGGTCGACGTAGCCGTCGACGACGACCAGGCGGAGCGGCCCGGCGGTGGCGAGGACGGCGCGCAGGGCCGGCAGCTCGCGCCGGAAGAACTCGCCGGGGCTGTAGGGCGTCACCCCGGTCACGCCGGCGACGTGCTCGGCCAGGTCGCCGGCGAAGTCCGCGGCGCCGGCCACGACCAGGGCGGCGAGCGCCCGGCCGGGCTCGGAGTAACCGACGTCCACGGCCGCGTAGCCGCCCGGCTGCCCGGTCTCGTCCGCCATGGCGTCCAGGGTAGGCCCGGCTCCTGTCGGCCGGCCGTTATCGCGTTGCGCCATCCGCGCGGCCGGCGCACGATGACGGCGTGCGCATCCTGCTGGCCGCGATGCTGTGCGCGAAGGGCGACGTCGCGGCGAACCTGGCCGAGCACCGGCGGCTGCTCGGGGCGGCCGCCGCGGCCGGCTGCGACCTGGCCCTGTTCCCCGAGATGTCGCTGACCGGGTCGGTGGACCCGGCCGCTCATCCCGGCCGCCTGATGCGTCTGGGCAATCCCGCCGTGGCCGGGCTGGCGCGGGCCGCCGCGGACGCCGGCGTGGCGGCCTGCTTCGGCGTGGCCGAGCGCGCGGCCGGCGGCGCGGCCCACATCACCCAGGTCGTCGCGGCCGGCGGCCGGGTCACCGGCCTGCAGCGCAAGCGCCACCTGGGCGACGGCGAGGAGGCATTCACCCCGGCTGACCCGGCCGCCGGGGCGCCGGTGCTGGAGCACGCCGGCGTGCGGTTCGCCATCGCCATCTGCGCGGAGGCGCACTACGACGCGCCCTTCGACGCGGCCGCGGCGGCGGGCGCCGGCCTGGTGCTGTTCCCGGCCGCGCCGGGGCTGTACGGGCGGCGGACCAGCGCGGCGTCCTGGCGCGACGGGTTCGCGTGGTGGGAGGGGTCCGCACTGGGCGACGCCCGGCGGCACGCGCGGCGCCGGGGGCTGTGGATCGCGCTGGCCGGGCAGGCCGGATCGACCGCCGACGAGGACTTCCCCGGGCTGGCCGCCGTGGTCAGCCCGGCCGGGACAGTGACCGGGCGGCTGCCCGACTGGCGGGCCGGCACGCTGGTGGCGGACGTTCCGCTCGGTGCGTGACGCCGCCCGCGATCCGCTCTCGCGACCCGGTTCCGCGGCCGGCCGGACCTGGCAGGATGGACCGCATGGCCTACGCAGACGGGCGTCCGCGCGAGGGCGGCGGGCTCGCCGCGCCGCCGGCGGACCTGATCGTGATAGCGGCGGCGATCATCGAGCAGGGCCGGCTGCTGGTGGTCAGCAAGAAGTCCGCGCCGGACATCTTCTGCCTGCCCGGCGGGAAGCCCGGGCCCGGCGAGACGGCACGCGAGACGCTCATCCGCGAGCTGGGCGAGGAACTCGGCGCCTGGCCGGCCGGCCTGACCCTGCTCGGCCAGTTCGACGGCCCGGCCGCGCTCGGGCACGTCCCGATGCGGATGACGGTGTTCGCGGCCACGCTCGGCGGAGTGCCCGGGCCGCGGGCCGAGGTGGCCGCCCTCGGCTGGACGACGGGCTCGGACGAGTACGAGCCGCGCCTGGCCCCGGCCGTCGCCGCCCAGGTCATCCCGTTCCTGCGGCGCACCGGCCGGATGGCCGCCGGATGACCGCCGGATGAGCAGCCCGGCCGGCCCGGAACCGGGCGCCGGAGCCTACGTCGTGCGGCACGGCTGGCGCGGTTTCCTGGCCAGCGTCGCGGGCCTGGTGGCCTGGACCGGCATCGGCGTGCTCACGTGGCGGGCGCACCTGGCTCACCTCGGGACCCGGGCCGTGCTGGTGGCGGCCGCCGTGGAGGCCGCGTTCCTCATCGCCTGCGGGACCAAGCTGGGGCAGGCGCTCGCGCGCAAGGAAGTGTTCGCGGTCGGCCCGGCGGGCATCTTCTTCGGGGCCGACGGCGGCCAGGGCCCGGTGACCGTCCCGTGGGGTCAGGTCAGCGCGGTCGAGCTGTTCCGCGAGCGCGTGCGCACCGGCCGGAGCGGCTCCAGCCACCGGTGCATCGGCGTCCGGACGGCGGGCGCCCGCCAGGTCCCGCGGCCCGGCAGCGGGGCCGCCGCGCAGCCGCTCCCCGAGCGCAGTGAGGCCTACCTGCTGCGGGCGGGCCGGCCTGACCTCATCCCCGGCGCCGACGGGACGGTTCGGCTGGCCTACCGGCGGATGAGCGGCTGGCGGGTCAGCCGGGCCGGGCTCAGCCGGGCCGTGCGCCAGTACTCGCCCGGGGTGCCCGTCGTGGACAGCCCCGCCTGGCCGCCGGCGCTGAGCTGGGCCGAAGCGCACCGGGCCTACCCCCGCCGGGAGACGTGAGCCGACGGTGGCCGAGCCCGAGTACAGCGACGACTACGCCGATCCGCGCCTGGCGGTCTTGTACGACCAGCTCAGCCCGTGGGGGCCGGGCGACGATTTCTACCTCGGCCTGGTCATGTCGGCGCGGGCCGTGCTGGATGTCGGCTGCGGGACGGGGACGGTGCTGCGGCGCGCCCGCGCGGCCGGTCACGACGGGCGGCTCGTCGGCCTGGACCCGGCCGCGGCGATGCTCGACCAGGCCCGGACCTGCACCGACGTGGACTGGCTGCTGGGCGACCTCGGCACCGTCTCGTTCGACCGCGCAGTCGTGGGACGTCATCGACCCCGGCGGAGCCGTCGTCTCCGCCGCGAACACCAGCCCGCGGCTCGTCGCCAGCAACGTCGTCGAGGTGGTCGGCCGGTTCTCGAGCCCGGGCTGGGAGCGCGACGTGCTGTGCCCGAGCCGGCTGCGCTTCACCGGGGCCGATGAGCTCGACGCCCTGCTGGCCCGGGCCGGGCTGACGGTCGGCGAGCGCTACGGCCGCTGGGACCGGAGCCCGTTCCGCCCGGACGCGCCCGAGATCATCACCATCGCCGCGGTCAGCTGACGCGGGCGCGCGCGGCGGCGCCCGCGCGCAGCAGCGGAACCACCGTCACCAGCACGAACCGCCCGAACAGGCCGATCCCCGCCAGGCCCGCGGACAGCAGCAGCCCGGCCGGGTCGCGCTGGATCGCGGCCCAGTTCCCGGTCAGGTTGGCCGCGAGGTCGGCGGCCATCACCGCGCCGGCCAGCACGATGCCCGCCCGCCGCACGAGCGCCACCAGCACCACGACCAGCGGGTCGACGACCACCAGGCTCGCCAGCACGGCCAGCAGATGGGCGGCGGTCCCGTCCGCGAAGCCGATCAGGTACCCGGCCAGGACCCACCGTGCCCACGGCGGCCGGGCGCCCCACTCGCGGCGCAGCAAGGCCCGCCCGCCGGCCAGGAACCGGATGGCGGGGCCGGCGGCACCCGGGTCGGTCACGGCGCCCTCCTCTGCGGCCGGAAGGCGCAGGCGGTCGACGCAGAGCCGGTGCACCTTGCCCAGATAATCCTCCTCGCTCATCACGTAGGCTGCTCGAGCCCGCGCCGCCCCAGCGAGGCGCAACCATCCGCGCGGCCAGAACGCGGGAGCCAGGCCGGCCCGCGTCATCCGGGAGGTCCGTCAGTTGCCGAGTCGGCGCCGGTGACAGACGCCGGCGAATGGCGGCGGGTCCGCGCTTACCTGCAGGAACACCGGCACGAGCTGTCGGCCAGCGCCGCCGCGTGCTACCCGGCGGCGGACCGCGCGGAAGGCACGCCCCTGCTCACGAGGCCGACCTGGCTGCCCGCCAGTCCCCTTCCCCTGGACTCGGTCCGGCTCACCTGGCTCGCGCCCGGCACCCGGGCGCCCGCCGGCGGCCCGCCCGCCCGCCCGGCGCCCGGCGGTTCCGGTCCGGGCGATGCCCGCCCCGGCGGACCGGGTCCGGGCCGCGCCGGCCCGGACGCCGCCGCGTGGGACGCGGCCGCGGCCGCCGTCCTGCCGAGCCATCCGGACGGGCGGCCATACCGCTGCTATTCGGCGGCCGTGGCCGACCTGGCCGCGCCCGCCATCTTCGAGAACCGCCGCACCTACCGGCTCGCCGGCGCGGACCTGGCCGGCCCGGGCGCAGGCGCCGGCGCCGGCGGGCCGCAGGGCTCCATGGCCTTCGCGCCGGGGAGCTTCTTCCAGGGCTACGACGTCGGGCCCGCCCTCGCGCACGAGCACGCCGCGGCGGTCCTGGGCGGGCTCGACCGCGAGGACCTGCGGGCGCTGGCCGGCGACCCGCGGGATCTGGCCCGGCGGCCGGCCAACCTGGCCATCAGCACGCTGACGCTGCGCGCCGGCACGGCGGCGGCCACGTTCCCGCTGCACTGGCGCGACCCGGCCAAGGTCGGTCACGCCGGCGGCCTGTTCCAGGTCGTCCCGGTCGGTATCTTCCAGGCGGCCGACGACGGGCCGGCCAGCCAGGCCCAGGACTTCGACCTGTGGCGCGGCATGACCCGCGAGTTCGCCGAGGAACTGCTCGGGACGCCCGAGGAGTACGGGCCCGCCGGGACGGCCGTCGACTATGGCGCCTGGCCGTTCGCGCGGCAGCTGAGCGCGGCCCGCGACGGCGGCGCGGTGCGCCCGTGGGTCCTGGGCCTCGGCGTGGACCCGCTCACGCTGGCTACTGACCTGCTGACCGCTGTCGTCATCGACGCGCCCGTGTTCGACGAGCTGTTCGGCGCGATGGTGAGCAATAACGCCGAGGGGCGGATCCGGCCGGGACTGCCGTTCACGGCCGAGACGATCAGCCGCCTCACCACCCGCGAGCCGATGCAGGCCGCCGGCGCCGCCCTGCTGCGGCTCGCCTGGCGTCATCGCGAAGTCCTCCTGCCCGGCTAGCGCATCCCGAACGGGTCCGGCGGTCTCGCGGGCGCCCGGGGCGTGCCCGTCTTGATCGCGGGAACATCGCTCACACCCCGATGTGAGCAAGCTTCCCGCGATCATGAGCAGTCCCGGGCACGGCCCGCGTCGCTACAGGCCGCTGGGCCAGGTGATGGACTCGGGGGCGACCAGCGGCCGGCCCACCTGCAGCTGGATCTGCGCGTGCGCGGTCAGCGGGATGGCGCGCGGGTTGCCCCGGAACACCTTGCCGTTGTAGATCGCGGTGACGTGACCGCGGACCGGGCCGACCTGGCTGGGCCCGAGCGGCTGCCGCCACTCGTCGAAGAACTGGCCCAGGGTGTAGGCGCGGTGCACCGGCGACTCGATGTGGATGATGCCGTCGGCGACGTGGGTGTGCAGCCAGTAGAAGCAGGTCCCGCTCACGATGAACGGCCCCTGGGCGGTGGCCTGCGCCCGGGCGCCGGGGATCCCGATGCCGGCCGGGATCTGCCGCGCGACCCCGTTGACGAACACGGTCAGGTGGGCGTGGATGTGGAACAGGGTCTGCTCGTTGGTGCTGCACCCGATCCCGTCCACGGACGCCCCGGTCGCTTTCCCGGCCGTTCCGGCCAGCGCCGCCGCCTTCGGCACCGGGACGCCCTCGGCGCCCGCCGGCCCGGCGGCCGGCGCCGGCCGCAGGGTCCCGAGCGTGCCCAGCGGGCTCAGCGGGAGCGACGCGGCCGCCGCGCCGCCGGCTCCGCTTCCGCCGAGGGCCAGCGGGATCGCGACGGCCGCCGCGATCACGGCCGCGGCGCCGCTGCCGGCCAGCCACCAGTTCCGGCGCCGCCGCCGGGCCGCCTCGGCGCGTTCCCGGGCCAGCCGCTCCCGGGCCCGCTGCCGGTTCTCGCTCGCCTTAGACATGCTCTGCCTCCCGTCGCCGGCCCGGCCCGGTCCGGTCGGCCGGCCGCGCGGCGCGGGCCGCCGGGAGCATGATCACGGCCGCCGCCGTGCCCGCCTTCGCGCCCGCCCCCGCGGCCCGCCGCCGGTGACGCCCGAGCGGTACCGGGGAACCCGGCACCTCGGCCGCCGGCGGCCCGGCGTGCCGTCCCGCGCGCCGCCCGGCTGGCTCTCCGCCCCTGTCGTCTGGCATGCCCCGTTCCCCTCGTCGCACTGCCTACTATCTACGTACACAGATAGTAGACGTACGTGAGGCCGCACCGGTTCGCCGCGGCGCCGAAGTTCCGCGCAGCCCCAGCCGCCAGGCACTCCCACGATAGGCGCAGGGCACGGCGGGCCGGATGAGCGGTTCGCTTCGTACCCGGGTGCATGCGCGCAATCCGAACCGCCGAGGCCCCCGGGCCGGGCGCGCTACGGGTCCCCGGCCCGCCCGCGCTTACCAGCGGCCGCGGTGGACGACCTCGTCGAACGAGCGGCGCTTGGGGTTGCGGATCGGGGTCAGCGGCCGGTCGGCCGGGTAGCCGAGCGAGATCAGGAAGGCCCAGTCGCGGTCGGCCGGGAACCCGAGCAGCTGCCGGGCCAGGTCGACGTCGGCCACGCCCGCGTGGCAGCTGCCGATGCCGAGATCGGCCGCGACCAGCGTCATGGCCATGATGGCCTGCCCCAGGTCCAGCTGGGCCCGGTGGAACGGGTTGTCGGCCGACGGGCCGATGACCACGATGGTGGCCGCCGAGGTGGCCACGTGGCCGGCCCCGCGCCAGGTCGTGGCCAGGTCGACGAGCTGCTGGCGGTCGGTGACGAGGATGAAGTTCCACGGCTGCCAGTTCTGCGAGGACGGGGACCGGCGCCCCGCCTCGAGGATCTTGTCCAGGTCGGCGGGGGGAATCGGGTCGCTGGTGAAGGTCCGGACGTTGCGCCGCGAGGTAATGGCGTCCCAGGTCTGCATGACGACCATGATGGCGCAGGGCACGGGCCGCCGGGATAGCCGGAGGCGGCGAGATCGGGGAGCCGCCCCGGATACTATCTACGTACACAGGCAGTAGACCGGGAGGCGGCATGCGCGGGTTCGGTGACCTGGAGGCGGTGATCATGACCCGGGTGTGGGACCGCGACGGCCCGGTGACCGTCCGGGACCTGGTCGACGAGCTGCAGCGCGAGCGGCCGATCGCCTACACGACCGTGATGACCACGATGGACAACCTGCACCGGAAGGGCTGGCTGGCCCGGGTCAAGGACGGCAAGGCCTACCTGTACACGGCGACGGCCAGCCGCGCGGAGTACAGCGCCCGGCTGATGCGCGAGGCGCTCGACGGCGGCGGGGATGCCGAGATGGTGCTCAGCCACTTCGTCGCGCAGATGGGCGGCGAGGAGTCGGAACTGCTGCGCGCGGTGGTGCGGCGGCTGTCCGGGCAGCCGGGCGCATGAGGGCCGCGCTGCTCATGTTCGGCTACGCGCTGGCGGTGGCGTGGCTGACGCCGGCGCTGCTGGCCCGGCTGACGGCGCGCGGCGCCAGTCCCCGGCTCGGCCTGGCCGCCTGGCTGACGGCGATGGCCAGCGCGGTCGGCGCGGCGATCGGGGCGCTGTGGTTCCTGGCCGGGGCGGCCGTGGCCGGCTGGCCCGGCCTGGCCCAGACCGTCTGCCGGTCGGTGGCCGGTCACGCCTGCGCGCCGACCATGTACCGCGGCGCGCTGTTCGAGCTGGGCCTGGCCATCGCCGCGGCGCTGGCCGTGGCCGCGGCCGCCGGCGCCGCCTGGCGGTACGGCCGCGGCGTGCAGCGCGCCCAGGCCCGCGCCCGCGCCCACGGCCGGGCGGCCCGCATCGCCGGCCGCGCCATGCCGCCCGCCCCGCCGCACGGCGCCCCGCACCACGACGCCCCGCACGGCACCGCCCCGCAGCGCACAGCCCTCCAGCACGCCGTCGTCCTCGACGCACCGCAGCCCGCGGCGTACTGCGTGCCCGGCCGGCCGGGCACCATCGTGCTCACCAGCGCCGCCCTGGCCATCCTGGACGCCGACCAGCTGACCGCCGTCCTGGCCCACGAGCGGGCGCACCTGGCCGGGCGGCACCACCTGCTGACCGGGCTGACCCGCGGCCTGGCCGCCGTGTTCCCGGCCGTGCCGCTGTTCACCCGCGGGCCGCTGGAAGTGGCCCGGCTGGCCGAGCTGCGGGCCGATGACGCCGCCGCCCGGCGCAGCGGCCGCCGCACGCTGGTGGCCGCTTTGCTCGCGATGGGCACCGGCGCCGCGGTGCCGGCCGCCGCGCTCGCCGCCACCGGCGGCGCGACCGCGGCCCGGGTCCAGCGCCTGCTGGACCCGCCCGGCCGCACCGCGCGCGGCGCCCTGGCCCTGACGACAGTGACCCTCCTGCTGGCCGCCGCCTCCGCCGCCCTCCCGGCCCTGGCCGCCTAGCCAGGCGGCACCCCCGCCGCCTGGCCCGGCCGGCCCGGTCGCCTAGCCCAGCTGCGCAAGCCCCCGCTGCAGGTCATCGCTATTCATCGCCGGGGCGAGCTCCACGTCCGCACCGAGTTCCTGGAAGAGCGGCTCCGCGAACGACGGGATATCCGACGACTCCGGCATGTCGAACACCATGAACGCCGTCCGCCGCCCGTCGAAGGCCGTGAAGTACATCGCCTCAGGCTTCCAGCGCTCCGCCACGTGCTGCATCGTCTTCGGCAGGCGCCCGTCCCGGATGCTCTGGTTGCCGGCCTCGACCGGCATGCTCACCTTGGCCATTACTCGCATGAATCCCCCCGGATGCTCGGTTGCGTGATCCAACCGTAACCTCGCGTGATCAGGCGGTTACCGGGGGCCCTAGATGTCGACGGTGGTGCCCGGCTCCAGCCGGGTGAAGCCCGCCTCGCCGGGCTGCGTCACCATCGTGAGCAGGTTCCCGGTCAGCGCGATGCCCTCGGCGCTGAGGATCGCGTCGTGGATCGCGTAGCCGCCCCGGGACGGCGCCACCTCGCGGGCGTAGGCCGCGGTCTCGGCGAACTTCAGCCACGGCGCGCTGACCGGCAGCAGCAGCACCGGCACGTGATCCTCGGGCACGGTGAACGAGTCACCGGGGTGGAACACCGCCCCGTCGACGGCGAAGCCCGTGTTGGCGATGACCGGGATGCCCGGCATGATCCGCGCGTGCTCGCTGCCGTACACGTGCACGTCGAACCCGGCCGCGGTGAACGTGTCGCCGTGGTCCACCGCGTGCACCCGGCCGCCGAAGTCGGCGAACTGGGCCGCCACCGAGGCGTTGGTCCACAGTTCCAGCCCCGGCGAGGCGGTCAGCGCGGCCCGCACCTCGGCCGCGTCGAGGTGATCGGCGTGCTCATGGGTCACCAGCACCGCGGACGCGCCGGTCAGCACGCCCGGGCCGCTCCAGCCGCCGGGGTCGATGACCAGCGCCGTCCCGTCCTTCTCCAGCCGGACGCACGCGTGGCCGAGCTTGGTCAGCTGCATGAGATCTCCCAGTGGTTCCGTGAGGCGGCCGTGAAGACTCAAGCCTAGGGCGGCCGGGACCGTCAGCGGGCGGCCAGCCCCCGAAGCAGCTCGCTGACCACGCTGTCGGCGTAGCGGGCGTCGGTGACCTCCCGGCCGCGGCCGATCCGGGCCAGCACGGCCCCCGTCAGCAGGGCCAGCGCGGCGTCGACATCGGCGCCCTCGCGCAGCTCGCCGGTGGCCAGGCCGCGGCGCAGCACCGCCGCCAGGACCTCCCGCCGCGGCGCCATGACCAGCTCGTTGTACCGGGCCAGCAGCCGCGGGTACTTGAGCCCCTCGCCGAGCAGCAGCGCGAACTGCCGGCCCCGGCGCGGGTCGACCGCCTCCTTGCAGAGCGCCTCGACCAGGGCGGTCAGGTCGGCCCGGACCGACCGGCCCTGCGGCTGGGGCAGCGGCGTGCGCATCGCGCCGACCACGTCCAGCAGCAGTTCCTCCTTGCCGGGCCAGCGCCGGTAGATGGTGGCCTTGCCCACGCCGGCCCGCGCGGCGACCTGCTCGATGCCCATCGCGTCGGGCCCGCACTCGGCGAACACGGCCAGCGCCGCGGCGATGATGGCCTGCTCGGCCTGCTCGCTTCGCGGCCGGCCGGGGCGCCGCGCCTTGGTGTCCGGGCTAGTCATCGGCGGGCCCGGCCAGGGCCGGCTCGGCCGGCGTCGCGGTGCCGGGCTCCGCGGCCCGCCGCCGGCCGGGCATCCAGGCCAGCGTGGCGGCCGCGCCGAGGACCGCGATGCCGACGGAGACGGCGGAGGCCAGGTGCATGCCGTGCACGAACGCCGAACTGGCCGCCGCGAGCAGGGCCGGGCCGCCGTGATGCAGCTGGGCGGCGAGGGCCTGGGTCTGCGCGATCGACTGGGTGGCGGTGAGCCGGGCCGCGGCCGGGATCGCGGTCAGGTGCGGCGTGAGCCGGGTCCGGTAGGCCTGGCCCAGGATCGAGCCCAGCACGGCCACGCCGAGCGCGACCGCGACCTGGCGGGAGGTGTTGGTGATGGCCGAGCCCGCCCCGCCCCGGTCGCGCGGCACCACGGCCATCACGCCCTCGGTGGCGGGCGGCATGATCAGGCCCATCCCGCAGCCCTGGACTCCGAAGATCGCCTCCAGGAACCAGACCGGAGTGCTGACGCCCAGCCGGGAGTACCCGACCAGCGCGACCGCGACGATCAGCAGCCCGGTCGTGACCACGGCCTTGGCCCCGAAGCGGCGCACCAGCCCCGCCGTCCGCGGCGCGCACAGCAGCTGCCCGGCGGCCAGCGGGATGGTCAGCAGGCCGGCGTGCAGCGGGGTGTAGCCGCGGATGTTCTGGGTGTAGAAGCCGGTGAAGAAGAAGGCCCCGGACAGCGAGAAGAACGCCAGCATGATCGCGGCCGACGCCGACGACAGCCGCGGATCGCGGAACAGCCGCACGTCCAGGGCCGGATGCGCGATCCGGCTCTCGTACCAGGCGAACAAGGCCAGCACGGCCAGGCCGCCGGCGATCGGGCCGAGCACGCCGGCCGTCAGCCACGACCCGTTGTCGCCGCCCTCGATGATCCCGTAGATGAGCAGCACCAGCCCGGCGATGGAGGCCAGCACGCCGAGGTAGTCGATCCGGCCCGGCTGCGGGCTGCGCGACTCCGGGACCAGCGCCACGATCAGGGCGATGCCGACGGCGGTGAGCGGGACGTTGATGAGGAAGACCGAGCCCCACCAGAAGTGGTCGAGCAGCAGCCCGCCGGCGATCGGCCCGACCGCGATGGCCACGCCGACGGCCGAGGCCCAGATGCCGATGGCCTTGGGCCGCTCCCGCGGCTCGAACACGTTGGAGATGATCGACAGCGTCTGCGGCATGACCGCCGCGCCGCCCAGGCCCATCGCGGCCCGCGCCCAGATCAGCTGGTCGGGCGTCTGCGCGTACGACGACACCAGCGAGGCCAGGCCGAACAGGGCCATGCCGATGATCAGCATCCGGCGCCGCCCGATGCGGTCGCCCACCACCCCGAAGGTGAACAGCAGCCCGGCGAAGACCAGCGTGTAGGAGTTGATCGCCCATTCCAGCTGGCTCTGGCTCGCGCCGAGGCCGGCCCGCGGCTCGGAGATGGTCTTCAGCGCGATGTTCAGCACCGTGTTGTCCAGCACCACGGCGACCAGGCTGACGATCATCACGCTGAGGATGACCCACTTGCGCCGGTCGGCGGCCAGCCGCTCCATGGTCCGCCTCTCGCACCGTGCCCTATTTAGGATACGAAACTATACCGTTTCACAACCCGCGTTTTCCGGCGTTTCGCCGCCCCCGGGGCGGTCATCTGGCGCCCGCCGCGGCCGCCCAAGTCACCCCTGTCCCAGACGAGTGCGCTATGTCATGATCGAGATGTCCGGGTACGCCACAGGGGCGACTCAAGACGCGGAGGAATCCATGCTGCAGAACCAGGCTGACCAGGCTGCGCCGGCCGACCAGGCCCAGGCCGCGACGAACGCGCGGACCGGGGCCGGCGATCCCGGCGAGGCCCTGTACGGCGGGACCCAGAACCGCCGGATCACGGTCCGGGACATCGCCGCGGCCAAGGCCCGCGGCGAGCGCTGGCCCATGCTCACCGCCTATGACGCGCTGACCGCCCGGGTATTCGACGAGGCCGGCATCCCCGTGCTGCTGGTCGGCGACTCGGCCGCGATGGTCGTCTACGGCCACGACAGCACCATCCCGGTCACGGTGGATGAGCTGATCCCGCTGACCGCCGCGGTGGTCCGCGGTACCCGCCGCACCATGGTGGTGGCGGACCTCCCGTTCGGCTCCTACCAGGGCTCGCCCCAGGCCGCGCTGGCCGCCGCGACCCGCTTCCTGAAGGAGGCGGGGGCGCACGCCGTGAAGCTCGAGGGCGGCAGCCGCGTCGTCCGGCAGGCCGAGGAGCTCGTCGCCGCCGGCATTCCCGTGATGGCTCATCTCGGCCTGACCCCACAGTCGGTGAACGCCTTCGGCGGCTACAAGGTTCAGGGCCGCGGCGAGGACGGCGAGCAGCTGCTGCGCGACGCCAAGGCGATGGAGGCCGCGGGCGCGTTCGCGGTGGTCCTGGAGTGCATCCCGGCCGACCTGGCCGCCCAGGTCACGGCCAGCCTGGCCATCCCGACGATCGGCATCGGGGCCGGCCCCGACTGCGACGCCCAGGTCCTGGTCTGGCAGGACATGGCGGGCCTGTCGCCGCGCACGGCCAAGTTCGTCAAGCGCTACGGCGACGTCGCCGGCCTGCTCGACGGGGCGGCCCGGGCCTTCGCCGCCGACGTCACCGCCCGCGCCTTCCCCGACGCGGCCCACTCCTACCGGTAACGCGGCTCAGCGGCGGCGGCCGGCCCCGGGGCCGGCCGCCGCCGTGCTGGCCGAGGCGTGCTGGCCGAGGCGTGCCGGCTGGCGGGCGCCGGTCAGGCGCCGATGTCGGTGACGCGCAGGCCGGCGTGGGCCTTGTAGCGGCGGTTGACCGACACCAGGTTGGCCGTCAGCGCCTCGACCTGGCCGCAGTTGCGCAGCCGGCCGGCGTATACCCCGCGGACCCCCGGCAGCTGAGCGGCGAGGGCCTGGACCAGGTCGGTCGCCTTCCGGTCGTCGCCCAGCACCAGGACGTCCTGGTTCAGGTCGGTGACCTCGGGGTCGAGCAGCTGGACGGCCGACACGTGGTGGAACGCGCCGACCACGGTGCTGTCGGGCAGGACGGCGGCGGCCTGCTGCGCGGCGCTGCCCTCGGGCACGGCCAGCGCGTAGGCGCCCTGCTTGTCGAATCCCATCGGGTTGACGCAGTCCACGACGATCTTGCCCGCCAGCGTCCCGGCCAGGCCGGTCAGCAGCTCCTTGTGCCCCTCGTAGGGGACGGCCACGATGACCACGTCGGACTGCGCGGCGCAGTCCTCGTTGTGGGCGCCCGCGGCGCCGCACGTCTGCGCGGCCGCGGCGGCCCGGTCGGGGTTCCGCGAGCCAATGATGATCTTGTGCCCGGCCAGGGCCAGCCGCCGGGCCAGCCCCCGCCCCTGATCCCCGGTTCCGCCCAGCACCCCGATCACCAGCCCGGTGATGTCGGCGGCCCCAGCGTCCTGCGCCTGCGCGCCCTGCGTCTCGCTCATCCTCCGATCCTCCCAGACCCGCGGCTCCGCCAGCCCGCCGCCCGCCGCCCGGACGGGCGATCGTGGCGGAGGCCGGCGGGGCGTAGCTGAAGGGTGCTCATATAGTCACGAAGGGCGTGCGGGCGGGCACGGGGTGCGGCACCATGGGGTTATGAACGCCGATCAGGTCGCGGCGCTGCGCGTTCTCCTCGCGCCGACCGGCTGGCTGGACCGGACCAGGTACTTCGCCCGGACGTTACGGGACTGCTCGCGCACGCCCCAGGGCCTGCTGGTGGTCGGCACGCCCGACGAGGAGCCCTGGCACATGACGGCCCACCTGGCCGACGAGGCCCGGCTGGCCCAGCTCCCCGAGCTCTCCCCCACGCTGGTCCGCTGGTCGCCCCCGGCCGGCGCCCCGGCCCACCTGCGCGTCGGGCTGGACCGGCTGGCCGCGGCCGGCCGCAGCGAGACGCTGCTCGTCGTGAGCCCGCAGGCGGCGCCCGAGGAGCTGCTCGAGCGGATCAGCGACGTCCGCCGGGCCGGCGCCACGATCTTCGCCCTGGACCGGGGCGACCCGGAGCTGGGCGGGCTGGCCCACGAGGCGCTGGCCGTGCCCGAGGGCATCGCGCCGCTGTCCTTCGACGCGGCCCAGCACCTGGTCAGCGCCGCGGCCGGGGACGGGCCGCCGGCCGGCGGCCGGATCCGGCCGGGCACGGCCGCGTCCTCGCTGCGCAGCCGCCTGGCCCAGCTGCTCAACACGGTCAGCGGCCCCCCGCCCGGCAGCGGCGACTAGCCGCGCCGGGCCGGACGCGCGGGCGCGAAATATCTCGCTTCTTCACTGTCCGTGAAACCCGTCACTTTTTCGCCGGACCCTCGATCCGGCCTGCGCGGACGTCATGACCACCGCGTACTAATCGGGCGCGACCGGGCGAAGTAAGGTGAAGTTATCGCACGAAGTACGCAAAGCCCGAGGAGTTCTGCCATGGCTGATGCCGCTGAGGACAGTGGCGTAGTTTTGCGGGCCGGAAAACTGGAGTCGCTAGGGACGGTGCCCGTGACGGAGGGTGCACCGGGCATGGATGTGGGTCAGCTGCTCTCGCGGGGCGGAGTGGTGACCTATGACCCCGGGTACCGGAACACGGGGTCGTGCAAGTCCGAGATCACCTACATCGACGGGGATGCCGGGATCCTGCGCTACCGCGGGTACCCGATCGGCGAGCTGGCCGAGCAGTCCTCCTTCCTGGAAGTGTCCTACCTGCTGATCCACGGGCAGCTGCCGACCGCGCCGGAGCTGGACCGGTTCGGCGCCGACCTGCGCCGGCACACCCTGCTGGACGAGGACTTCCGCCGGCTGTTTGACGGGTTTCCGCGGGATGCGCATCCGATGCCGGTGCTGTCGTCGGCGGTGTCGGCGCTGTCGACGTTCTACCAGGAGTCGCTGGATCCCTTCAGCGACGAGCAGGTCGGGCTGTCCACGATCCGGCTGATGGCCAAG
>DASYBB010000086.1:0-50593 GCA_036501025.1 Streptosporangiaceae bacterium | reverse complement strand
CCGGGTCGGGGACGAGGGTGGCGGCGTCGACCTCGGTCCGCACCCCGAGGCCGTCGCAGGCGGGGCACGCGCCGTAGGAGTTGAAGGCGAAGGACTCGGCGCTGGGCGTCTCGAAGTGCGCGCCGCACACGGGGCACACGATCTCCATCTGCTGCGTCGCGACCGACGGCGGGACGTGGTGGCCGTTCGGGCACAGATGCGCACCGAGCCGCGACATCATCAGGCGCAGGATGTTGAGGACCTCGGTCATGGTCCCGACCGTGCTGCGCGGGCCGGGCAGCGGGGGGCGCTGGCGCAGCGCCAGCGCGGGCGGCAGGTGGTCGATCCGGTCCACGGCCGGCCGCTGGGCCTGGCTGAGGCGCCGCCGGCTGTAGGTGCTCAGGGCCTCCAGGAACCGGTGCATGCCCTCGGCGTACAGGGTGCCGATGGCCAGCGACGTCTTCCCCGACCCGGAGACGCCGACCACGGCGACGGTGCGCCACAGCGGGATGTCCACGTCCACGTCGCGCAGGTTGTTGTGCCGGGCGCCGCGGACCTCGATGGCCCGCGGCCGGGACGGCGCCACGGCTGCGCTCCGATCAGGACCCATCGACCTATTAGAACGCTGGCCGGCACCGCGGGCGCCCGCCGGGGCCGTGCGGGTCGCGGAAACAACTCACTGAACGTGGTTGGAATGTATACGCTGCGTATTCGAGATGAAGGTGCTCCGATCGGCCGGTTAGCCGGGGTGTGGGAGGGATGTCCGTTGCTGCAGAAAGTCGCCGGCTGGATCGTGGCCGTGTTAGTCATCGTCTGGATCATCTCCAGCCCGGCCGCGGCCGGGAACGCCGTGCACGGCTGGATCGCCGGGATCATCACGTTCTTCGAACACCTGGCGTAACGGCGCCGCTCCCCCCGGAAAGGACCCGCAGCGGGCGGGAGATTACCCGGAAGATTACGCAGCGTCGCAGGTGAGCAGACTCCCTGTGATGAGCCGAACCGCGCGCCTGCCCCGCCCTCCTCCGCCCGCTGTGCCGCCAACTCGCCGTGATTGGGACGCCAACGCGAGTTTCCTGCCCGGCAGCGGGCAGAAAATTGGCAAATAGCGCCGCCGGGGCGCAGGATGAGGCCGTGGATCCCGAACTCATCGACCGGGTGGCCGGCTCGGCGGGACTGACGCCGGCCGAGGCGGCCCGGGTCGTGCAGGACGTGGTGGCCTGGTACCGCGAGCCGGTCGAGGACTTCGTGCGGCGCCGCCACGCCCACCATCACCTCTACGGCCGGCGCAACCCGGAGACCTTCGAGCTGATCGCCGCGGAGCTGGCCGGGCGGGTGGTCGCGGCCCCGCCGCTGTCCCCGCGCCAGCTGCGCCGCATCGTCTACGGATGAACACTGCCCGGATCTAGCCAGTTACGGCTGGATTGTCGTATCAACCCAGGGAGCAGCGACCTATGTGCGGAATCGTCGGTTACGTCGGCGGCCGGGAAGCCGTGCCGGTACTGGTCGAGGGCCTGTCCCGACTGGAGTACCGGGGCTATGACTCGGCCGGGATCGCCATCCTCGGCAGCAAGGGCACCCAGGTATACCGCCGGGTGGGCCGGGTCCGCGACCTGGAGGCCGCGCTCCCCCGGCGGCTGGCCGGCAAGATCGGCATCGGGCACACCCGGTGGGCCACCCACGGCCCGGCCACCGAGCAGAACGCCCACCCGCAGAGCAGCGCCGACGGCCGGATCACCGTCGTCCACAACGGCATCATCGACAACGCCGCCGCGCTCCGCGACCGGCTGGCCGCCCAGGGCGTGACGTTCACCTCCGAGACCGACACCGAGATCATCGCCCACCTGGTCGCGCGCTCGGCCGCGGCCACCCTGGAGGCCGCCGTCCTGGAGGCCCTGTCCCGGATCACCGGCACCTACGCCATCCTGGTCATGGACCAGCGCCACCCCGACCGGCTGGTCGCCGCCCGCAACGGGTCCCCGCTCATCCTCGGCGTCGGCGACCGCGAGATGTTCGTGGCCAGCGACCTGTCGGCGATCGTCCGGCACACCGCCTCGGTGGTCCACCTCGACGACGGCGAGCTGGCCACGGTCAAGGCCGGCGAGTTCCGCACGTTCAGCCCCGAGGAGGAGGACACGGCCAAGTCCCCCACCACCGTCGACCTGGACGTCGAGGACGTGGAGGCCGACGGCCACCGGCACTACATGTACAAGGAGATCCTGGAGCAGCCCTCCTCCATCCAGCGGATGCTGCAGGGCCGGCTGGACGACCGGTTCGGCACGGCCCGGCTGGACGGCCTCAACCTGGGGCCGCGCGAGCTGCGCGGCTTCCGGCGGGTCAAGATCCTCGGCTGCGGCTCGGCCTACTACGCCGGGCAGATCGGCGCCGCGATGATCGAGGAGCTGGCCCGCATCCCGGCCGACGCCGAGCCCGCTTCGGAGTTCCGCTACCGCAACCCGATCATCGAGCCCGACACCCTGTACGTCGCCGTCAGCCAGTCGGGCGAGACGGCCGACACGGCCTTCGCCGTGCGCGAGGTCCGCCGCAAGGGCGGCCAGGTCATCGGGCTGGTCAACGTGGTCGGGTCGACCATCGCCCGGGAGAACGACGGCGGCATCTACCTCCACGCCGGCCCGGAGGTGGCGGTCGCCTCGACCAAGGCCCTGACCCACATGACCATCGGCTTCGCCATGGTCGCGCTGGCCCTCGGCCGGGTCCGGGACCTGTCCATCGCCGACGGGCAGCGGATCATCGCCGGGCTGCGCCGCCTCCCGGCGCAGGTCGAGGAGATCATCTCCGGCGAGGCCGGCATCGCCAAGCTGGCCGGCGAGCTGGCCGGGGCGCAGAGCCTGTTCTTCATCGGCCGGGTCCGCGGCTTCCCGGTCGCCCGCGAGGGCGCCCAGAAGTTCAAGGAGATCTCCTACCGGCACGCCGAGGCCTACCAGGCCAGCGAGCTCAAGCACGGGCCGCTGGCCCTGATCGACGAGTTCCTGCCGACCGTGGCCATCGTGCCCGACGACGAGCTCACCGACCGGAACCTGGGCGCCGTCCAGCAGATCCTGGCCCGCAACGGCCCGGTCGTGATCATCACCCACCCGGGCGTCGAGGTCGGCGAGCTGTCGCCCGACGGCGCCCCGCTGGCCGTGGTGGTGCCCAAGAACGAGCGCGAGCTCGACCCCATCCTGCTCACCATCCCGCTGCAGCTGCTGGCCTACCACGCGGCGCTGGTCCTGGGGCATGACATCGACAAGCCGCGTAACCTGGCCAAGTCGGTCACCGTGGAGTAGCCGCCCGCCGGGGGGGCAGCCCGGTAACGGCGCCGTAACCCGGCGGCACGCCGATTTACCTGGGCACTTGCCCACCTTGCGCCTCTTTGGTCGCCAGGTATCCCATACTGGACACCATGACGACGATGTCGGTGCGCGGGGGCAGGCCCCTGGAAGGAACCGTGTCCGTCCGCGGCGCGAAGAACCTGGTGTCCAAGGCCATGGTGGCCGCCGTGCTGGGGACCACCCCCAGCCGGCTGCGCAACGTGCCCGACGTCAGCGACGTCCGGATCGTCTCCAGCCTGCTGGCCCTGCACGGCGTCTCCGTCGGCCCCGGCGAGGAGCCGGGCGAGATCGTCATGGACCCGGCCGACGTCGAGCGCGCGGACGTCGCCGACATCAACGCGCACGCCGGGTCGAGCCGCATCCCGATCCTGCTGTGCGGCCCGCTGCTGCACCGCCTCGGCCGGGCGTTCATCCCCGACCTCGGCGGCTGCCGCATCGGCGACCGCCCGATCGACTACCACCTGGACGCGCTGCGCGGCTTCGGCGCCATCGTCGACAAGGCCGCCGACGGCCTGCACATCACCGCGCCGGACGGGCTGCACGGGACCAAGATCGCGCTCCCCTACCCCAGCGTCGGGGCGACCGAGCAGACCCTGCTGACCGCCGTCTGCGCCCGCGGCGTGACCGAGCTCAGCAACGCCGCCGTCGAGCCCGAGATCATGGACCTGATCGCGATCCTGCAGAAGATGGGCGCCATCATCGAGGTGTCCACCGACCGGGTGATCCGGGTCACCGGCGTGAAGGAGCTGCGCGGGTACACCCACCGGTCGCTGCCGGACCGGATCGAGGCCGCCTCGTGGGCCTGCGCGGCCCTGGCCACCGGCGGCCACGTGACCGTGGACGGCGCCCGCCAGGCCGACATGATGACCTTCCTGAACGTGTTCCGCCGGGTCGGCGGCGAGTTCGCCATCGACGACGCGGGCATCACGTTCTGGCATCCCGGCGGCCAGCTGCACGCCATCGCGCTGGAGACCCACGTGCACCCGGGCTTCATGACCGACTGGCAGCAGCCGCTGGCGGTGGCCCTGACCCAGGCGTCGGGCCTGTCCATCCTGCACGAGACGGTGTACGAGAACCGGATGGGGTTCGCCGGCGCCCTGTCGGCCATGGGCGCGACCATCCAGCTCTACCCCGAGTGCCTGGGCGGCCTGCCGTGCCGGTTCGGCCAGCGCAACTTCGTGCACTCGGCGGTCATCTCCGGGCCGAGCAAGCTGTACGCGGCGGAGCTGGAGATCCCCGACCTGCGCGGCGGCTTCTCCTACCTGATCGCGGCCCTGGCCGCCAACGGCACCTCGACGGTGCACGGCGTGGACATCATCAAGCGCGGGTACGAGAACTTCGAGAAGAAGCTGGCCCAGCTCGGCGCCGAGGTCAGCTGAGGGCCAGCACGCCCCGGCACCGGAGTTCACCGCGCCGCAATCCCTGGTTACGCGGCGGTCACAATGGCTCGCTAGCGTCGTCTGATGTCGGCACTGAGCCCGCCGGCCGTACCGCGCGCAATGTCCGATGAACCGTGTTGCTCCGCCACCGCGCCCGCCCGGCGCCGGCCCGACGGAAAGGCCCTTCCATGGACATCCGGGACTGGTTCGACACGCGATCCTTCCGTCACCAGGACTTCGAGGGCATCGGCCCGCATACCGGGCAGACCACCACCCTCATCCTGCCGGCCCGCAGCGTGGCCGACACGATCGGCCCGATCCTGACCGCCGTCGCCGAGCTCCGCGAGCAGACCGGCCTGATCGACCAGGTCCTGGTCATCGACGCGGACTCCCCCGACGGCACCGCCGAGATCGCCCGCGACCACGGCGCCGAGGTGTGGTCGGAGAACGAGCTGATGCCCGGCTACGGCCCGTGCCTGGGCAAGGGCGACGCCATGTGGCGGAGCCTGTCAGTGGCCCGCGGCGACCTGGTCATGTTCGCCGACGCCGACACCAGCGACTTCGGCGCGCACTTCATCTACGGCACGCTCGGGCCGCTGCTGGCGCTGCCCGGCATCCGGTTCACCAAGGCGGCCTACCGGCGGCCGTTCACCCAGCGCGGCGAGTCGGTGACCGACGGCGGCGGCCGGGTGACCGAGCTGATGGCCAAGCCGCTGCTGAACCTGTACCGGCCCGAGCTGGCCGGCTTCGTGCAGCCGCTGGCGGGCGAGTTCGCGGCACCCCGCCGGCTGCTCACCAGCCTGCCGTTCCTGACCGGCTACGGCGTGGAGCTGGCCCTGCTCATCGACGTCCTCGACGCGGTCGGCCTGGCCGCGATGGCCCAGGTCGACCTGGGCTCCCGGCAGAACCGGCACCAGCCGCTGCGGGACCTGACCCGGATGAGCTCCACCGTGCTGCGCGCGATGGCCCGGCGCCGCCCCGGCGGCGAGCCCGAGCCGCCGGTGCCCGGCCCGCGCCAGCCCGACGTGCTGGAGCTCGGCCGGGAGACCTACCTGCATGCCGTGGCCACCGAGAGCGGCCTGCGCCTGGACGAGCACCTCAACGAGCTGGTCGAGCGCCCCCCGCTGGACCGGGTCCGCGCCGAGCTGGCCGGCCAGGCGAGCTAGCCCCCGTCACGGGATGGCGAGGGCGGCGCTGAGGACGGCCAGGAGCTCCCGGGGGCCGGTCACGCGGTGCAGCTGCGCGGCGAAGCCCGCGGGCAGGAAGCCGGCCGCGACCTGGGCCTGCAGCAGGGCCAGCAGCGGGTCCCAGAATCCGGCCACGTCCAGCACCGCGGCCGGCTTGCCGTGCAGGCCGAGCTTGCGCCAGGTCAGGATCTCGGTCAGCTCCTCGAGCGTGCCGAGCCCGCCGGGCAGGGCCGCGAACGCGTCGCCCAGCTGCGCCATCCGCGCCTTGCGCTCGTGCATGGTGGCGACCACCTCCAGGCGGGTGATCCCCGCGGCGGCGACCTCCGCGTCGACCAGGACCTGCGGGATCACGCCGATGACCTCGCCGCCGGCCGCCATCGCCGCCTGCGCCAGCACGCCCATCAGCCCCACGCTCGACCCGCCGTACACGATGCCGGCGCCCGCCTCCGCCAGCACCCTGCCGAGATCGGCGGCGGCCGCCGCGAACTCCGGGCGGGAGCCCATCGAGCTTCCCGCGAACACCGTGACCCGCACCAGCGCCTCCCGACGTAAGAGCTAGCCGAGCGTCCGGCTGCGGCCGCGGAACTCGGCCACGACCTCGTCATCGCCGCGGCTGACGGTGACGTCGTAGATCCCGGTCCGGCCGCAGGTGATCCGCTCGGCGGCCGTCGCGGTCAGGATCTCGCCCTCGCGGACCGGCATCAGGAACGTGATGTCGGCGCCCTCGGCGATGGTCACCGGCCCGTGGCTGTTGCTGGCGCACGAGAACGCCGTGTCGGCCAGGATGAACAGGTAGCCCCCGTGCGCGATCTCCTGCCCGTTGATCATCGTCCGGGCGACCCGCATCCGCACCACGGCCCGGCCCTCGCCGACCGCGATCAGCTCGATCCCGAGGCCCTTGGAGGACTGGTCGGCGCCGAACGCCGTGGCCACGTGGCCGCCCCGGGGCGGCACTGACCTGAGCGACATCTCGATCTCCATCCGGTATCTCGGCCCGTGGACGGAACCTCTCGCCTGCGACCATACCGGTGCGAGCCGGCCGCGGCCGCCTAGATCATCCAGGTCCGCGGCCGGCCGCGGACGGCGCTGGGTACTGTGTCGCCCATGTCCTCCTACCGGCAGCCCGGCCTGGTCCTCACCGACCGCGCGTTCACCGTCCCGCTGGATCACGCCGCCCCGGCCGGCCGCCAGATCGAGGTGTTCGCCCGCGAGGTCGTCGCCAGCGACAAGGCGGCCGCCGGCCTGCCGTGGCTGGTCTACCTGCAGGGCGGCCCCGGCCAGGCCGCCGACCGGCCGGTGGGCCGGTCGGGCTGGCTGGACCGGGCGCTGCGCGAGTACCGGGTGCTGCTGCTGGACCAGCGCGGCACCGGCCGGTCGACCCCGGCCACCCGCCAGACGCTGGCCGCCCTCGGCACCGCCGCCGCCCAGGCCGAGTACCTGGCGCACTTCCGGGCCGACGCGATCGTGGCCGACGCGGAGCTGATCCGCGGGCAGCTGACCGGCGGCGCGCCGTGGACCGTGCTCGGCCAGAGCTTCGGCGGCTTCGCGACGGTGACGTACCTGTCGCGGGCGCCGGGCGGCATCCGCGAGGCGCTGGTGGCCGGCGGCCTGCCGGGCCTGCACGCCGCCGCCGACGACGTGTACCGGCTGACCTACCCGGCCGTCGCGGCCAAGAACGCGGCGCACTACGAGCGCTACCCCGGCGACGTCGAGGGCGCCCGGCGGGTCGCGGCCGCCCTGCTCGACGGGCCGGCCCGGCTGCCCGGCGGGACGCTGCTGACCGTGGAGGCGTTCCAGGCGCTGGGCATGATGCTGGGCGGCAGCCGCGGCAGCCACCAGCTGCACTACCTGCTGGAGGACCCGTTCGCGGGCGCGGAGCTGAGCGACAGCTTCACCCGCCAGGCCGAGTCGCTGCTCAGCTTCGCCACCGCGCCGCTGTACGCGCTGCTGCACGAGGCCTGCTACGGGCAGGGCGCCCCGACCCGGTGGTCGGCGCAGCGCGTCCGGGCCGAGTTCCCCGAGTTCGACGCGGCCAAGGCGGTGGAGGCCGGCGACCCGGTGCTGTTCACCGGCGAGATGATCTACCCCTGGCTGTACGACACCGACCCCGCGCTGGCCCCGCTGGCGGGCGCGGCGGAGATCCTGGCCGAGCGGGACTGGCCGCCGCTGTACGACGCGGCCGCGCTGGCCGCCAATGCGGTGCCGGCCGCCGCGGTCATCTACTTCACCGACATGTACGTGCCGGCCGCGCTGTCGGTCGCCACCGCGGCCGGGATCGCCGGGCTGGCGCCGTGGGTGACCAGCGAGTTCGAGCACGACGGCCTGCGCGCCAGCGACCGGGTGCTGGACCGGCTGATCAGCATGGCCCGCGGCGAGGCGTGAGCGCCCGCTAGGCTGGGCGCGATGATCCGGACCTGCCTGTGCATGATCCGCCGGGCCGGGCCCGGCGGCCCTGAGCTGCTGCTCGGGTTCAAGAAGACCGGTTTCGGCACCGGCCGCTGGGTCGGCCTCGGCGGCCACATCGAGCCGGGCGAGAAGCCCGCCGACGCCGCGGTGCGCGAGGTGGCCGAGGAGTCGTCGCTCACCGTCTCGGGCGACACGCTGGAGCACCTGGCCAGCATCGAGTTCCGGTTCCCGTGCCGGCCCGCCTGGGACCAGACCGCCGAGGTCTACGTGACCAGCACGTTCTCCGGCGAGCCGGCCGAGTCGGACGAGATCGCGCCGCGCTGGTTCGCCGAGGACCAGCTGCCGTTCGACCGGATGTGGGACGACGCCCGGTACTGGCTGCCGCGGGTGCTGGCCGGCCAGCACGTCGCGGTGACGATCAGCTTCGCCGCGGACTGCGCCACCGTCGCCAGCATCGAGCCCGCCTTCTAGGCCGGGGCCGGCCGCACCGCCGGCCGGCTACCGCGCCGGGCGCGGCCGCCGCCAGGGCCGTGCTGGTGCTGCCGGGACGGCAGCGTTAATATCTCGATGTCAAGTTATCTGGGAACAGGAGCAACGTCTCGATGGTCACCGCGGTCGCCCGGTTCGCTGACCTCGCCCCCCGGTACGACGCGGCCCGGCCGCAGGCACCCGCTGAGCTGGCCGACGTGCTCATGCAGTGGTCGGGGCGCAGCGAGCCCGACGTCGTGGACGTGGGCGCGGGCACCGGGCTGTCGACGGTGATCTGGGTCGGCCGGGCCGCGCGGGTCACCGCGGTGGAGCCCGGCGACCGGATGCGCGCGGTGGCCCTGGGCCGCCTCGGCCTGAACAGCGACCGGCCCGCGGGCGTGCTGGCCTCCAGCGGCCCGGGCCGCGGCGGGCCGGCCGCGGCGCCCGGGCGGCCGGCGGCGCGGCCCACCGCGGTCACGGTCACGGCCGGCAGCGCCGAGGCGACCGGGCTGCCCGACGAGTGCGCCGACATCGTGACGGCCAGCCAGGCCATGCACTGGTTCGACGCGGCCCGGGCGCTGCCCGAGATCGTCCGCATCCTGCGGCCGGGCGGGATCTTCGCCGCCTACGATTACGACTGGCCGCCGTGCATCGAGTGGGAGACCGACCAGGTCTTCGCGGAGTTCGACCGCCGGGTCGAGGAGCTGGAGACCGCCCGCGGCACCCGGCCGCCGCACGCGGGCAAGCAGCACCTGGACCGGATCGCGGGCAGCGGCCTGTTCCGGTACGCGCGGGAGATCGCGCTGAGCAGCCGCGACACCGGGGACGCGCAGCGGATCACCGACCTGGCCATGACCCAGGGCGGGACGGCCGCCCTGCTGGCGGCCGGCGCGACCGAGGACGAGCTGGGCCTGACCGCGCTGCGCGCGGTCGCCGCGCGGCGGGTGGCCACCGCCCGCACCTGGTGGTGGACCTACCGGGTCCGCATCGCGGTGAAGTAAATGACTTGTATCTGCGCTGGTCAGCGACCCGCAGAAAACTAGTTGCTGACAAGCAAGTTTTTCGCGGTAGGCTTAAAGATCGTGCGGCGAAAAAACGATCTTGCGACCAGTTCAGTGACTGCCGGCCCGGGCGCGGGCGGCCTCAGCGGGCAGGGTGACCGCTACTCCTGGGTGGTGCTCTCCAACACGACGCTGAGCATGCTCATGGCCACCATCGACGGCTCGATCGTGATCATCGCGATGCCGGCCATCTTCCGGGGCATCCACCTGGACCCCACGGCGCCGGGCAACATCGGCTACCTGCTGTGGATGATCGTGGGCTACCTGCTGGTCACGGCCGTGGTGGTGGTCACGCTCGGGCGGCTGGGCGACATGTACGGCCGGGTCAAGATCTACAACCTGGGCTTCGTGGTGTTCACGCTGGCCTCGATCGCGCTGTCGCTGGACCCGCTGCGCGGCGGCGGCGGGGCGATGTGGCTGATCGTGTGGCGGATGGGCCAGGCGTTCGGCGGCTCGATGCTGATGGCCAACTCGGCGGCCATCCTGACCGACGCGTTCCCGGCCAACAAGCGCGGCATGGCGCTCGGCGTCAACCAGATCGTCGGCATCTCGGGCCAGTTCATCGGCCTGCTGCTGGGCGGCCTGCTGGCGGCCGTGGACTGGCGGCTGGTGTTCTGGGTCAACGTGCCCATCGGGGTGTTCGGGACCATCTGGTCGTACAAGAAGCTGCGCGAGGTGGCCAGCGCCCGGCACCCGGCCCGGCTGGACTGGTGGGGCAACATCACGTTCGCCGCGGGCGCGTCGTGGCTGCTCATCGCCATCACCTACGGCATCCAGCCCTACGGCGGCCACGCCACCGGGTGGACCAGCCCGATGGTGCTGTCCGGCCTGATCGGCGGGACCGTCATCCTGGCCCTGTTCTGCGTGATCGAGACCCGCATCGCCGAGCCGATGTTCGCGCTCGGCCTGTTCAAGATCCGGGCCTTCGCGGCCGGGAACGCGGCCAGCCTGCTCGGGTCCATCGCCCGCGGCGGGCTGCAGTTCATGCTGATCTTCTGGCTGCAGGCCATCTGGCTGCCGCTGCACGGCTACTCGTTCGCGGACACGCCGCTGTGGGCGGGCATCTACATGCTGCCGCTGACGGCCGGGTTCCTGATCGCCGGTCCGATCTCGGGCATCCTGTCGGACAAGTACGGGCAGCGGATCTTCGCCACCGGCGGGCTGCTGGTCGGCGCGGCCGCGTTCACCGGGCTGCTGCTGCTGCCCATCGACTTCCCGTACTGGCTGTTCGCGACGGTCATCTTCTTCAACGGGGTCGGCTCGGGGCTGTTCGCCTCGCCCAACGTGTCGGCCATCATGAGCAGCGTGCCGGCCCGGCACCGCGGCGCGGCCTCCGGCATGCGGTCGACGTTCCAGAACGCGGGGATGTCCCTGTCGATCGGGATCTTCTTCTCGCTGCTGATCGCCGGGCTGGCCTCGACGCTGCCGCGCACCCTGTCCGCCGGGCTGCGCGCCCAGGGCGTGCCGGGCGGCGTGGCCGCCCACGTGGCGAACCTGCCGCCGGTGAGCACCCTGTTCGCCTCCTTCCTCGGCTACAACCCGGTGCAGGCCCTGCTCAAGCCGTTCGGGGTGCTCCCCCGGCTGTCGGCCGCCCACCGCGGCGCGCTGACCAGCAAGGAGTTCTTCCCCCGGCTGGTGTCCGCGCCATTCCACCACGGGCTGGTCATCGTGTTCAGCGCGGCGATCGCCATGTCGGTGACCGCCGCGCTGGTGTCGCTGCTGCGCGGCAAGCAGTACATCTACGACGACGACGCGCCCCCGGCGGCGCCGACCCACACCATCGCCGACGGGGTGGCCGAGGCCATGTCGGTCGCCGCGGTGGCGGAGGACGCGGTGGCGGAGGACGACGCGGTGGCCGCGGACGCGGTGACGGCCGGCGGCCCGGTCACGGGCGGCGGAGGCGCGGGCGGGGGCGGCGCCGATCGCCGGCCGGGCGTCCCGGCCCGGCGCGAGCTCGACCGCGGCGATGCCCAACCGTGATCATGATCGCTCACCTTTCCGCAGGTTAATAGCGTCCTCCTAGGCAGTGAATGGTTCAGCACTGCTTAGGGGGAAAAGCCAGTGAACATCTCAGTCCTGCGCCGTGGCGGGCTGGCGGCCGCGGTCGCGGTCAGCGCCGGCGCCATTGCCCTGGCGGGCACGCTGCCCGCCTCCGCCGCCGCGTCCGCGCCGGCCGCCCCGGCCCGCGCCGCCGGTCATGCCGGCCGTGCCGCCGCGGCCGCGTCCCGGCACGAGGCGCACCAGGCCCGCAAGGCGCACCAGGCCCGCAAGCGGCCGGCCGGCACCGACTGGGTGCACGCGGTCGTCCTGGTCAACTGCCAGCACCGCGCCGTCATCCTGCCGCACTCGTTCGTCCTGACCTGCGCCGACGCCAATGACGCGCTGACCAGCCTGAGCTGGGTCAGCTGGCGCAACGTGGCTTTCGGCAGCGGCACCGAGCGGGTGAACAGCTGCATTCCCAGCTGCGCAGCGGGCCATTTTCACAGCTACCGCGCGCTCATCACGCTGTGGCGTCCCCGCGCCCGCGGTCACGGCACCGGGCAGCTCAAGTTCACCCGGCTGACCGAGGTGTACACCGGCGCGCGGCCCGTGCGGGTCACCGCCGGCGGGAAGCGCCACCGCCCGGGTACGTTCACCTGGCACGTGTAGGGCGAGGGGGAAGAGCGGGGCCGCAGCCGGGCGGGGGAAGGCTGGCTGCGGCCCCTGTTTTTTTGCGTGACCTCACCGGCCGCCGCCCGACACGTCAGTGGCCCTGGCGTGACCACAGCGCCCCCCGGCGTGACCTCACGGGCGATGCGAACCGCTGACGCCTACGCATCCTCCGCGGGCCCGGCGTCATCCTCCGCGGGCCCAGTCGTGGCCTCTGCGGGCCCGTCCGCGGCGTCCGCGGCCCACGCGCGGCCGGCGCCGGGGGCCGGGGCAGTAGTGGGCGCGGTGCCAGGCGGCATACGATGAGGCCGTGCCACGATACGAGTACCGATGCCGGGCCTGCGGAGACACCTTCGAGCAGACCCGTCCGATGAGCCAGTCGTCCGACCCCGCATCCTGCCCGCAGGGCCACGACGACACCGTCAAGCTCCTGTCGACGGTCGCGGTCGGCGGCCGGGCCGGGTCAGGACCCGCCCCGCAGGCCGGCGGCGGTGGCGGCTGCTGCGGCGGAGCCTGCGGCTGCGGCTAGCACCCGCACTGCCCGCACGTCCCGCCGTCGGCGCGCGCCCGTGCGCCTGCGCGAACTGCCGCCGGTCGGTCCCGAGCCGGCGGCCCGGGCAGTGCGCTACCGGAGAACCACTTCCAGCCGCTCCGGGACCCTGGTGGGCGCCGCCTCGTACGTGACCGGCGTCCCCGGCTGAAGCACGCAGCGCTCGCGGACCGCGTCGATCACGGCCGCCGCCAGGGCGAGCGCCTGATAGGGGCCGGGGCAGGGCCTGATGCCAGCGCCGAAGGCGAGCCCGGCTGCAGCCGGGCCGCTGCCGTGCGGTGCAGCCGCGCCGGGCGGTGCAGCCTGGCCGGGCGGTGCCGCCTGCGGGTCGCGGCCGGCCGCGTCGACGTCGCACACGACCCGGTCGCCCGCCGCGACGTGCTGCCCGCCGACCTCGGCCGGGGCACTGGCCACGCGACGGAACCTGCTGGCCGGGGGCCGGCGCCGGAGTGCCTCAGCCAGCAGGGCCTCCGTCGGCCAGCTCTCCCCCGCCGGGTGCTCCCCGCCGTCGCGGTCCTGCAGGAGGTGCAGGGCGGTGCCGATCAGGCCCGCCGTGGCGTCGCAGGCCTGCACCATGACCGCGATCCGGGCGACGGTCACGTCCGGGCTCGCCGGCCTGAGCGCCGCCACCAGCCACGCGATCTCCGCATCGGCCCGCTGTTCCAGGCCGGCGCCCGATCCGGGGAAGTAGCAGGCAGCGACAGCCGTCACCGCCGCCGCGGCGCGCAGCGGGTCGGCCAGCCCGAGCTGGGCGGCCAGGGCCGCGACCGGCACGCGCCGGGCCAGCAGGCTCATCACGTCGGCCCGGTCGCCGGGCCGCCCGCACCGGGCCAGCTGGTCGAGGGCGAGCTCGTGCGCGGCGGCGCGCAGGGCGCCGGGGTCGAGCGGGCCCAGCTCGGCCTCGACCAGCGCGCGGCGGCCGCGGTGCTCGGCCCCGTTCGCGAAGCGCGACACCGAGGCGCGCAGCCAGGACACCGTGCCGGGCGGCCCGCCGGGACCGGGCGGCGGGACGGTGAGCCGGGGGTCGGCCAGCACGGCCCGGATGTCAGCGTCCCGGCGGGCGGTCCACTCGCCCGGCCCGGACGGGGCGAGCGGCGGGAGCGCGGCGGGGCGTTCGGCGGTCGTCATCTGCTGACCCTAGGCCGGGACTAGTTCGCCGGCGGGCGAAGGGTCAGCGACCCGCGGCGCCTACATGTGGGAGTAGCGCTCGACCTCGCGCATCTTGTTGGTCGCGTCCAGGGCCGCGACCTTGTAGGACTCGGCCAGGGTCGGGTAGTTGAACACGGCGTCGACCAGGTAGTCGACGGTGCCGCCGCAGCCCATCACGGCCTGGCCGATGTGCACGAGCTCGGTCGCGCCCGTCCCGAACACGTGCACGCCGAGCAGCGTGCGGTCCTCGGGCGAGACCAGCAGCTTGAGCACGCCGTAGGAGTCACCGATGATCTGGCCGCGGGCCAGCTCGCGGTAGCGGGAGACGCCCACCTCGAACGGCACGCACTCGCGGGTGAGCTCGTCCTCGGTCTTCCCGATGAAGCTGATCTCGGGAATGCTGTAGATCCCGATCGGCTGGAGCTGGTGCGCGGAGTGCACCGGCTCGCCGCAGGCGTGGTGGGCGGCCAGGCGGCCTTGCTCCATCGACGTGGCGGCCAGCGCCGGGAAGCCGATGACGTCGCCGACGGCGTAGATATGCGGGACTGAGGTCTGGAAGAACTCGTCTACCGTGATCCGCCCGCGCTTGTCGGCGGTCAGGCCCGCCGCGGCCAGGTCGAGGTCGACGGTCTGCCCCTGCCGCCCGGCGGAGTACATGACCGTGTCGGCCGGGATGCGCTTGCCGCTGGCCAGCAGCGCGATCGCGCCGCCGGGGTGGGCCTCGACCGACGAGACCCGCTCGCCGAACCGGAACGTCACGGCCAGGTCGCGCAGGTGGTACTTGAGCGCCTCGACGACCTCGACGTCGCAGAACTCCAGCATCCGCTCGCGCTGCTCGACCACCGTGACCTTGGTGCCGAGGGCGGCGAACATGGAGGCGTACTCGATGCCGATGACCCCGGCGCCGGCCACCACCATGGACCGGGGGACCTTGTCCAGCAGCAGGATGCCGTCCGAGTCGATGATCGTCCGCTCGTCGAAGGCCACCGTCTCGGGCCGGGCCGGGCGCGTCCCGGTGGCGATCACGATGTTCTCCGCCGTCACCTCGCGGGCCTGGTCGCCCTGGGCGATCTCCACGGCGTTGGGGCCGGTGAAGCGGGCCGTGCCGGTGAGGATCGTGACCCGGTTGCGGGTCAGCTGGCTGCGCACCACGTCGTTCTCGCGGCTGACGACGTGCCGGGTCCGGGTGGTGAGGTCGGCGATGGTGACCTCGTCCTTGAGCCGGTAGCTCTGCCCGTACATCTCGCGCTGGTCCAGGCCGGTGAGGTACAGCACCGCCTCGCGCAGGGTCTTCGAGGGGATCGTCCCGGTGTTGTTGCAGACGCCGCCGAGCATCTCGGGCCGCTCGACGATGGCGACGTGCTTGTCGAGCTTGGCCGCCGCGATGGCCGCCTTCTGCCCGCCGGGACCGGAACCTATGACGAGGAGGTCGAAATCGTGCACGTCCCCAGTGTGGCGGCGGCACCGGTCCAGCGGAAGTCAACGGCCGAACTGGCAGGCAGACGGCAGGACAACCGCTGGAGGCGAGCGCGCCGGCCGGATCACCCGTTCCGGTTGAAACTTCGCGGGTTTATGTGCTCCTCTTCCTGGTAGGGGCGCGTATGCGTGGGGGCGGATGATGAAGGCAACGCCATGAGGCCCGGCCAGGA
Source organism: Streptosporangiaceae bacterium (assembly GCA_036501025.1). Lineage (GTDB taxonomy): Bacteria > Actinomycetota > Actinomycetes > Streptosporangiales > Streptosporangiaceae > DASUBV01. Next base: position 34,787 of record DASYBB010000086.1, on the reverse strand, counting down.
GCAATCCTGGTTCGGCTCCGGCCTGCCCGGCGACGCCGACGAGGCGACCGAGCAGGACCAGCCGCCCGGCCCGGCGGAGGAACCCGGCCGCCCGCCGCTCCCGGCCCGCCGGCCCAGGCCCGAGCGCTCCGCCGGCGCCGAGCGGCCCGCGGGCCCCGAGCCGCCGCCGGCCCGCCCGGCGATCCAGCAGCCGCCGGCGCGCCGGATCCAGCACCCGCTGCCGGCCTCCCTGCGGCGCCCGCTGACCGAGCCGGCCAGGGCCGAGCCCGACCCGCCCGCGCCCTACCTGCCCGCGCCGCCGCCCGCTCCCGCCGGGGCAGCGCTGCCTCCGCCCGCGCCGCCGCCCGCGCCACCGCCGCCCGCGCCGTCAGGACCGGCGCCCTCGCCCCCCGCTCCGCCCGAGCCCGCGCTGCCCCCGAAACCCGGCGCGGCCGCCCTGCCCCCGCTGCCAGCGCGCCGCCGCCCGGCCGGCCCGGCCGCCCCGGCGGCCCGGTACGTGACCATGGGCACCCCGTTCTGGGCCGACCGCCAGGCCCGGCCGGCCGCCGCGCCTCAGCCGCCGGGCGAAAGCAGCGGCCCAGCCGGGCGGCCCGCACCCGCCCCGGCCGCTCCTCCCCCGCCCGCCGGGCCTGAGCCCGGCGCCTCGCCCCGGCCCGCCCCGCCCGAGGCCGCTGCCAGCCCCGAGCCCGCTGCCACCCCCGAGCCCGCCGCCCCGCCCGGGCCCAGAGCCCCCCGCCGCCCGGCCCGGTCCCCCCGCCGCCGGCGCGCCCCGCTCATCGCCCTGACCCTGACCGCCGCCGCCATCACCGTCGCCGCCGCCGTCACCCTCGCCCGCCCCTCCCCGCGCCCCGCCCGCGCCACCGACCCGGCTCAGGCTCCCGCCGCCGTCACCGCTGCCGCGCGCACCCGCGACAACGCCGCGGCCTGGATCCGCGCCCAGGTCAGCCCGGCCGCGATCGTCGCCTGCGACCCGGCCATGTGCGCCGCCCTGCAGTCCGCCGGCCTGCCCGCCGCCGACCTGCTCGTGCTGGGCACCGACACCCCCGACCCGATCGGCGCCGACCTGGTCGTGGCCACCCCCGCCGTCCGCAGCCAGTTCGGCGCGCGGCTGGCCGGCGTGTACGCGCCGGTCGTGGTCGCCCGGTTCGGGACCGGCGCGGCCCGGATCGCCGTCCGCGTCATCGCCCCCGGCGGCGCGCAGGCCTACGAGGAACTGCTCGCCCTCGACGCGCGGGCCCGCCGCCACGTCGCCGCCGAGCTGCTGGGCAACCCGCGCATCACGCTGACGCCCGAAGCCCGCGGTCAGGTGCTCGCGGGCGCGGTGGACAGCCGCCTGCTGCTGCTCCTGCCCGCGCTGGCCGCCGTGCACCCGGTCCGGGTGCTGGCCTTCGCCGACGCCGGGCCGGGCGCCGACCCGGCGGTGCCGCTGCGGGCGGCGCGGCTGGCCGCCGCGGCCGTGCCCGGCCTGACGCGGGCGGGCTACGTGGCCTGGCTGCGCGGTTACGTGCGCGGCCAGCGCCCGCCCTACGACGGGCAGGCGTCGGTGTCAGGCGCGGTCGTGACCATCCAGTTCAGCAGCCCCGGCCCGCTCGGCCTCCTGGCGGGCGGCTGAGCCCAGCCCGCCCGCGGCCTTGTCCGCGACCAGCTCCAGCGAGTGGATCCGGTCGCCGATGTCGTACACCTGGGTGGTCAGCATCAGCTCGTCGGCGCCGGTCCGGGCCAGCAGCGCGGCCAGCTGCCGCTCGACCGTCTCCGGCGACCCGATGGCCTGGTCGGCGAACCGCTGCCGGGCCATCTCCCGGTCCAGCGAGCTGAACGGGTACGCCGCCGCCTCCTCGGGGGTGGCCAGCGGCATGGGGTGCCCGGCGCGCAGCCGCAGGAACGACAGCGCCGCCGGGCCCGACAGCCACTGCGCCCGCTCGTCGGTGTCGGCGCAGATCGCGGCGACCGCGACCATCGCGTGCGGGCGCTCCAGCCACCGCGAGGGTGCGAACGCGGCCCGGTAGGCGGCCAGCGCGGGCTCGGTGTTGGCCGCGCTGAAGTGATGCGCGAACGAGAACGGCAGCCCCAGGTACCCGGCCAGCTGCGCGCTGTACCCGCTGGAGCCCAGCAGCCAGATGGCCGGCATGTCGCCGCGGCCGGGCATGGCCAGGATCGGCGCCGCCTCGTCGTCCCCGCTGAACAGGGCGATCAGGCTGGCCAGCTCCGCCGGGAACTGCTCCGCCGACAGGCCCTCGGCCGTGCGCCGCAGCGCCAGCGCCGTGCGCTGGTCGGTGCCCGGCGCCCGGCCGATGCCCAGGTCCACCCGGCCCGGGTGCAGCGCCTCCAGGGTGCCGAACTGCTCGGCCACCACCAGCGGCGCGTGGTTGGGCAGCATCACCCCGCCGGACCCGACCCGGATGGACCGGGTGCTGGCCGCCAGGTGGGCGATCAGCACGGCGGGCGCGGAGCTCGCGATCGCGGGCATGTTGTGGTGCTCGGCGACCCAGAACCGCCGGTAGCCCAGCTCCTCGGCGCGGCGGGCCAGCTGCGTCGTCTGGCGCAGCGCCTGCCCGGCGGTGGTCCCGGCGGCGACCGGCGACAGGTCCAGTACGGACAAGGGCACGGAGATCACGCAGCGGCAACCCGGGCGCGGCCCCGTTTCTTCCGGTAACGGGGCCGTCCCGGCAGCCCGGCCCGCCGGCTGCTCGGTATGCTCCGGGCAGGAGCCCCGGCGGAGGGAAGGCCATGACGCAGCCCCGGCAGGCAGCGGCGGCCGGGGCGCCGGCGGCGATCCCGGCCCCGGCGGACTACTACGCCGGCATCGAGTCGGCCACGGCGGTCATCGGCGCGCTGGTCGGCGGCGGCGCGGCGGCCATGCCGATCCCGTCCTGCCCCGAATGGACGCTCCGCGAGCTGGCCGTGCACGTGGGCCGGGCGCGCCGGTGGTCCGCGCAGATCTGCGCCACCCGGTCGCCGGCGTTCATCGAGTTCCGCTCGCTGCCCGACGGCAGGTTCCCCGATGCGGCGCCGGCCAGGGCGCAGTGGCTGGCCGAGGGCGCGCGGCGGGCCGCCGCGGCCTTCGCCGAGGCCGGCCAGGACCGCGTGTGGTGGCCGTTCGGCCCGGCGGCCCCGGCGAGCTGCTGGGCGCGGCGGACGTGCCACGAGACGCTGGTCCACGCCGCCGACGCCAGCGTGGCCGCCGGCCTGGAGCCCGACCTGCCGCCCGCGCTGGCCGCCGACGCCATCGACGAGTGGCTCACCGTGATCCGGCCGACGCTGGGCGGGGACGACCCGGCCGGGCCGGCGCTGCCGCCGGGCGCCGCCGTGCACCTGGACGCGGCCGGCGCGGGCGGCTGGGTCATCCGCCGGGAGCCGGCCGGCCTGACCGTGACCCGGACGGCCGGGCCCGCCGGCGCCGGGCCGGCCGACGCCGGCCTGGCCGGCCCGGCGGGCGAGCTGCTGCTGGTCCTGATGGGCCGGGTCCCGGCGGGCGACCCGGCCGTCACGGTGTCGGGCGATGCCGCCGTGCTGGACCGGTGGCTGGCGGCGGCCCGGTTCTGAGCCCCCGGCGGCCTACAGCCAGCTGATCCGGGCGCTGGTCACGGCCTCGCCGGGGGCGCTGGCCAGCTCGCCGGCCTGGACCCGGTCCAGCAGCCCGGCCAGCGCCCGCTCGATGTCGGGGACCGACGTGCGCAGGTCGTCGGCGTCGGCGGCCAGCCCGGCGTCCTGGGCCAGCCCGGCCTGCTCCAGCAGGCCCTCCAGGTTGGCCAGCTGCTCGCCGACCCAGCGCACGGGATCGCTGGACAGGCCCCGCTCGAAGACGCGCTTGCCCGGCTCCCAGCCGTGGAAGGCGGGGTGGTGGTGGGCGCGGTTCAGGGTGCCGGGCGCGTCGGCCGCCTCGAGCAGGTCGGCCCGCCACACCGGCGGGCCGACCTCGATGGGCCGGGCGGAGTAGATCGACCCGTTCAGCTGGCCCTGGCTCAGGATCCGGACCTCCAGCCGGACGCCGCGCTCGGGGCCTTCCTGCCCCTTGCCCGGATTCGGGTCGACGAAGTACAGGTCGCTGAGCACTACGCCGATCTTGTCGAAGGCAAATACCTGCAGCATGAGAGCTCCCTCACGGCTTGTCCGGGTCGCACCGGAAACGTGTGCGCCTGCTGCAGATTCTCCCAGTTGCGCCGGGCGCCGCCTAGCGCGGGTCGGGCCGGTCGACGTTCCAGTGCCGGACGACCGAGGCCAGCCACCGGCCCTCAGCCGGGGCCTGGCCGGGCCCCGCGGCGGCGTGGCCCAGCTGGCTGGGCTCGCGGTAGATGAGGTTGAAGCGGCTGACCACGCGCTCGCCGCCCTCGAAGTTGCCGTAGAGCAGGTCGATGTAGACCTGGCCCTGCGCCTTGACCTCGGTCGCCACCACGCCGAACCGCTCCTGCGCCGGGTCGCGCAGGGCGCCCTGCCAGAAGCCCACGTCGTCCGGTGCGACGTACAGGTCCCGGGTCTGCGGGGTGAACTCCTCCAGCGGCGGGTGCACGTCCGGGATCGGGTTGTTCAGGGGGTCCCGCACGCCGGGGCAGGCCCGCCAGCCGTGCAGGATGGCCATCCCGGTGCCCGCGTTGCGGACGGAGATGGCCAGGTAGATCGCGCTGTCGGAGGCCTCCACGGCGGCCGAGCCGCCGGGCAGGCTGACCCACTTGCCGTCGCCGTAGGACAGCTTCTGGCCGGGGTCGTTGAACCGGGAGTGCATCAGCACCGGGCGCATGCCGGCCCGCATGGCCTCCTCGGCCAGCCGGGTGCTGCGGTTGGCCGAGCGCACAGCCGCGAACGTGGCCACGGCCAGCACCAGGGTGCCGACGCCGGTGGCCAGCTCGGACACAGTAACGGCCCAATCCGTCATCTGGCAGATCTTAGCCGCTGCTAATATCGCTGGCAGCGACCCATTTCGCCCAGGCTGACGCACCCCGCAGGCCGGAGGGTCCGCTCGACTTTGCGAGGTCGATGCATTGGCTGAGACGTCGCCGGGCCCGGTGCCGCCGTCGCGCGGCGCAGGCCAGCCACCGATCCCGGCGCTCCCGGCCAGCGGCGGCTTCTCGCTGGCCCGCGCCGACCGGCGGGCGACCCTGCGGCGGACCTGGCTGGATACCTTCGACTGGCGCCTGTACCGGGCCGGGCTGACCCTGGAGCAGGTGAGCCGGGCCGGCGGCGGCGCCGAGCTCCGGCTGACCGGCCGGGACGGGGCGCTGATCACCGCCGAGCCGCTGCCGGCGGGACGCGGCCGCGCCCTCCCGAGATGGCCGCTGCAGATCGCCGGGCTGCCCGCCGGGCCGCTGGCCGAGCAGCTGGCCGGCGTGATCGGGGTCCGGGCGCTGCTGCCGGTGGCGAAGGCGACCAGCGTGCTGGCCGAGCAGCGGGCGCTGAACGGCGACGACAAGACGGTGGCCCGGGTCAGCGCGGACCAGATGTCGGTCACGTTCCCGGCGCCGGCCGTGCTGGAGCCCCGGCTGGCGGTCTGCCCGGTGCGCGGCTACCAGGCCCAGGCCGACCGGCTGGCCGCGCAGCTGGCCGCCCTGCCCGGCGTGAGCACGGACGGGCCGCCGCCGCTGGAGAGCGCCCTGGCCGCGGCCGGGCGCCGGGCCGGGGACTACTCCGGGCGGATCGACGTCGACCTGGACCCGGCGATGCCGGCCCAGGGCGCCATGGCCCTGGTGCTGACGGCGCTGCTCGGCACGCTGGAGGCCAACGTGCCGGGGACGATCGCCGACACCGACACCGAGTTCCTGCACGACCTGCGGGTCGCGGTGCGCCGCAGCCGCAGCGCGCTCAAGCTGGCCGGACAGGTCCTGCCGCCCGGCACCCGGGCGCGGTTCGCGCCGGAGTTCAAGTGGCTCGGCGACCTGACCACGCTGACCCGCGACCTGGACGTGTACCTGCTGGGGCTGCCCGCGATGACCGCGGCCCTGATCGGCGCGCCGCCCTCGGACCTGGACCCGTTCGGCGAGCACCTGCGGCGCAGCCGCGCCCAGGCCCGCCGGGACCTGCTCCGCGGGCTGCGCTCGGCCCGGTTCGCCCGGCTGCGCCAGGACTGGCGCGGCGTCCTGGAGGCGGCCGCGCAGCGCCCGCGCCGCAAGCCGCCGGCCGCGGACCTGGCCGCGGACCTGGCCGCGGCCAGCATCGCCGCCGCGCACCGCAAGGTGCTGGCCGGCGGCGCCGCGATCACCCCCGACTCGCCGCCCGAGCGCCTGCACGACCTGCGCAAGCGCTGCAAGGAGCTGCGCTACGCGCTGGAGATATTCGCCTCGCTGCACGCCCCGGACGCGCAGTGGCGGGCCGTCAAGGAGCTCAAGGGCCTGCAGGACTGCCTGGGCGAGTACCAGGACACCGAGGTCCAGCGGGCCGAGCTGCGGGCGTTCGCGGCCCAGATGATGGCGGACCAGTCGGCCCCGGCGGCGACGCTGCTGGCCATGGGCGAGATCGCGGCCGGGCTGGCCCGGCGCGAGCGCTCCGCCCGGGCCGAGTTCGACGGGCTGTTCCGGCAGTTCGCCCGGCCGCCGGGCCTGGCCCGGATCCAGGCGCTGACCGAGCAGGCGGGCTGATGAGGATCCTCGCGACGTACAACATCAAGGGCGGCGTGGGCAAGACCGCGACCGCGGTCAACCTGGCCTACCTGGCCGCCCGCGACGGCTACCGGGTGCTGCTGTGGGACCTGGACCCGCAGGCCGCGGCGAGCTTCCTGTTCCGGGTCCGGCCGCGGGTCAAGGGCGGCGGGAAGGCGCTGATCCGCGGCACCCGGCCGGTTGACGACGCGATCAAGGGGACCGACTTCGAGGGGCTGGACCTGCTCCCGGCTGACTTCACCTACCGCAACCTCGACCTCATGCTGGACAGCGCCAGGAAGCCGGCCCGGCGGCTGGCCAGCCTGCTGGCCCCGCTGCGGGCCGAGTACGACGTGGTCATCCTGGACTGCCCGCCGAGCATCTCGCTGCTGTCGGAGAGCGTGCTGCACGCCGCCGACCTGCTGCTGGTGCCGCTCATCCCGACCACGCTGTCGGTGCGCACGCTCGAGCAGCTGACCGGGTTCATCGACGGGTTCGACGGGCACAAGCCGCGGGTGCTGGCGTTCTTCTCCATGATCGACCGGCGCAAGCGGCTGCACCAGGACATCGCCCGCGACCTGCCGCTGGCGCGGCCCGAGTTCGCGGCCACGGTCATCCCGGCCCTGTCGGTGATCGAGCGGATGTCCGTCGAGCGGGCGCCGGTGGCGGCGTTCGCGCCGCGCACCCAGGCCGCGCTGCGCTACCGCGAGCTGTGGTGGGAGGCCCGCCAGCGCGCCCGCCTGCCCGACCCGCCGCCCGCGCCGGAATAACCGGCGCGCTGAAACACCGCGGCGTTATGCCGCCCGGTAGGGTGGCCATTCCGCGCCGCCATCTGCTCGCCAGCCGAGGATCCCGCCATGCACAATCCTGCCTTTCCCGCGCCGCCGGGTGACTTACTGAGCCAGCTGATCCAGATCACGAAAGCCGGCGTATTAAGCTCGGCCGGGGAGCGTTACCGGCACCTGGTGGATGCCCTGCGCGCGGCCGATCCGCTGCATATCGACACGCTGCTGCGACGGCCCGCGGAACTGGCCCTCGCCACCGGCCTGGTCCACGCCCTGCTCGACGAGCTGGACGAGCGCCGCGCGGCCGCCGCCGCGGAAGTCGCGCTGGTGCTCGGCCCGGCCGCGCCGGCCATTGTCGGCTGGCCGGAATGACCGTCGCGGATGAAGCCGGCCCCGCGGAAACCGGGCCGCCGCCGAAATGGCTGGTGGACTGCCGGGCGGTCGCGGTGCCGGGCCCGCCTGCCCGGCCGCCCGTGCGCCGCCCGGCGGCGGCGCGGCCCGACGCCCCGGTCAAGGAGAACGACGAGCCGCTCGTCCCGGTGGCCGGCGCCGTGGCCACCTGCCCGGTGTACTCGTGGCTGGGCCTGGCGCACCACCCCGGCCCGCTGCGGCTGCGCGCCGGGGTGGTGGCCCGGCTCCAGCGCGCGTCCCGGCGGCTGCCGCCCGACTTCGAGATCGTCGTCATCGACGGCCACCGCACCCGCGCGTTCCAGGCCGAGCTGCTGGCGTACTACCAGGCCGGGGCGCGCTCCGGGCCACTGGACGGCTACGTCGCCGACCCGTGGAGCGACGAGCCCGTCCCCCCGCACACCACCGGCGGCGCCGCCGACCTGACCTTGGGCTGGCGCGGCGCGGTGCTGGCCCTGGGCACCGACTTCGACGCGTTCGTCCCGCAGGCCGCGCCGGCCGCGCTGGAGCACCCCGGCGGGGGCCTGGCCCGCGACCTGCGCCGGCTGCTGGCCGCCGTGCTGCAGGACGAGGGAATGACGGTGCTGCCCACCGAATGGTGGCACTGGTCCTACGGCGATCAGCACTGGGCCGCCGCGGCGGGCGAGCCGGTCGCGCATTACGGCGAATGCAGCTAGGCCTTTCCCGGCATTATCGGCCGTTACCTGCCGGGCATGACCGGATGAACTCCGAAAATAGCGATTTTGCTCCGCATTCCGGGCTCGGCGGCGGGCCGGCCGCCGACTCCCCCGGCGGCGCGATAACTTACTTCCGTGCCGCTGCGCAGTTACCTGGATGGCCGCGTGTTCGCCGACGTGGCGGACGGGCCGGGACCCTTAATCGTAGCCTTGCATGGCTGGGGCCGGGACCGTCATGACTTTCGCGATGCCCTGAGCGGGTATCGCCATATTCGCGCCGACCTCCCCGGATTCGGCTTATCACCGCCGCCGCCGGAGGCCTGGGGCGCCGCCGACTACGCGGCCTGCCTGGCCGCCGCGCTGGACGAGTGCGGCCTCCCCGAGCCCGCCGTCGTGGTCGGCCATAGTTTCGGCGGGCGGGTGGCGGTGTGCCTGGCCGCGGCCCGGCCGGATCTGGCCGGCTCCCTGGTGCTGTGCGGGGTGCCGCTGCTGCGCGGCCCCGGCCGGGCGCGGCCGCCGCTGGGCTACCGGCTGGCCCGGTCGGCCGCCCGCGCCCGCCTGCTGCCGGCCCGGCGGTTCGAGGCCATCCGCGCGGCCCGCGGCTCCGCCGACTACAACGCGGCGACCGGGGTGATGCGCGAGGTCCTGGTCACGGTGGTGAACGAGTCGTACGAGGCGCAGCTGCGCGCGATCACCGCGCCGGTGGCGCTGCTGTGGGGCGCGCGCGACCGGGCCGTGCCGCCCGCCATGGTCGACCGCGCCCGGGCCCTGCTGCCCGGCCCGGTGACCGCCGAGGTCGTCGACGGCGCCGGGCACGACGTCCACCTCCAGGAGCCCGCCCGGCTCACGTCCATGATCTCCGCGGTGCTCGCCGGCGGGACGGTGTCCCCGTGATCTCAGCCGTGATTCCCGCCGCCGCCGCCGGGGCGGCCATCGCCGTCGCCGACTTCCGCTGGCTGCGGGTCATGCAGCGCGAGCACTACATCGCCGGCTCGTGCCTGGCCACGGCGCGGCGCTGGGCGCGGTGCCGGCCGCCCAACGCGTCCCTGGCCGCGCTCACCGCCGCGGCCGGGCTGGCCTCGCTGGCCCAGTTCTGGCCGGTGCCGGCCGCCGTCGCGGCCGCGGCGGCGGTGGCGGCCGCGGCCGGCGCGGCGCTGTTCCCGGCCGGGCTGCCGCTGGTCGGGACGCCGCAGCGGCTGGTGTGGACGCCCCGCCTGACCCGCCTGGCGGCCTGCTGCCTGGTCCTGGAGGCGCTGATCGCCGCCGCCGTGGCCGCGCTGGGCGCGCCCGCGGCGCTCGGGGCGCTCGCGGCGGCCGTCCCGGCCGTCATCGACGCCGGCGCGCTGCTCGCCGCCCCGCTCGAGGCGCTGCTGGCCCGCCGCTACAAGGTCACCGCCCGGGCGACGCTGGCCCGGGTCGCGCCGCGGGTCATCGCCGTCACCGGCTCCTACGGCAAGACCTCGACCAAGAACCACATCCGGGACCTGCTCAGCGGTGTCTTCGAGGTCGTGGCCAGCCCGGCCAGCTGGAACAACGCGGCCGGCCTGGCCCGCACGGTGAACGAGTACGTGACCCCGGCGACGGAGCTGCTGGTGGCCGAGATGGGCACCTACGGGCCCGGCGAGATCCGCGCCATGTGCGCGTGGGTCCGGCCCGAGATCGGCATCATCACCGCCATCGGGCCGATGCACCTGGAGCGGATGAAGACGCTCGACACCGTGACCCGGGCCAAGTCCGAGATCCTGGAGGGGACGCGGGTCGCGGTCCTCAACGTGGATGACGACCGGCTCGCCCAGCTGGCCGGCCAGCTGGGCGGCCCGGAGGTGATCCGGTGCGGCACGCGCCGGCAGCCCGGCCTGGATCTCTCGCTCGAGCGGGCGCTGGACAGCGTGACGGTCCGGTTCCGCGGCGAGGTGCTCGGCGCGTTCGAGAGCCGGCCCGGCGTGCACCTGGGGAACGTCGCGTGCGCGCTGGCCGCGGCCCTCGCCGCCGGGGCGCCGCCGGCCAGGATCATCGGCCGCCTGGGCGAGCTGTCGGTGCCCGCCCACCGGGCCGCGCAGGGGGTCAGCGACAGCGGGCTGATCGTCATCGACGACACCTACAACTCCAACCCGAGCGGGGCCCGGCACGCCCTGGAGCTGCTGGACGCGGCCGTGGCCGAGCCGCACCGGCGCGCGGTGATCACGCCGGGCATGGTCGAGCTCGGGCCGGGCCAGGACGAGGAGAACCGGTCCCTGGCCGCGGCCGTGGCCAAGGCCGGCGCCGTGCTGGTCGTCGTGGGCTGGACCAACCGCCGCGCGCTGGTCGCCGGCGCGCGGGACGGCGAGGTCGTCACGGTCGCCTCGCGCGCCGCCGCCCGCGACTGGGTCCGCTCGGCGCTGTCGGCCGGCGACGGCGTCCTGTGGGAGAACGACCTGCCCAACCACTACCCGTAACAGACCGTGTTGTCGAAAACCAGGGGGGAAGCACCGTGAGCGATGCGGCAACGGTGGGAGTCATCTTCGGCGGGCCCGGGCCCGAGCACGACGTGTCGGTGCTGACCGGCCTGCAGGCCGAGCGCTGCCTGAACGACCACGGCGTCCCGGCCACCGGCCTGTACTGGGGCAAGGGCGGCGAGTTCTACGACGTCGGCGCCGGGCGGGAGGCGGCCAGCTTCCGCGACGGCGTCCCGGCCGGGGCGCAGCCGCTGGTGGCCGGCCTCGGCCCCGGCGCCGAGCGCGGCTTCGCCCGGCCGCGCAAGCTCGGCCAGCCGGTCCCGGTGCCGCTGCGGGCGGCCGTGGTCTGCTGCCACGGCGCGCCCGGCGAGTGCGGCCGGCTGCAGGGCCTGCTCGACCTGATGGGCGTGCCCTACGCCGGCCCGAGCCAGGCCGGGGCCGCGCTCGGGATGGACAAGCTGGCCTTCGCCGCGGTCGCCGAGCGGGCCGGGGTGCCCGCCATCCCCCGGCTGGACCTGGCCTCGGCCGGCGGGCCGGCCCTGGAGGCGCTCGGCCGCCCGCTGATCATCAAGCCCCGGTTCGGCGGCTCGTCGATCGGCGTCGAGCTGGTCGACGACCTGGACAGCGCCCGGGCGCTGGCGCAGTCCAGCCCGCTGTACGGGGCCGGGGCGCTGGTGGAGCCGTTCCTCAAGGGCTGGTATGACGTCAACGTGGCCATGCGGACCTGGCCGCAGCCGCAGCTGTCGGCGATCGAGCGGCCGATCGGCCGGTCGGGCCCGCTGCTGTCCTACGCCGACAAGTACGTGCCCGACGAGGGCATGGCCGGCGCGGCCCGCGAGGTGCCCGCCGCCCTGGCCCCCGACGTCGCCGCGGCCATCGCGGCCCAGGCCCGGGCGATCATGACGGCGGCCGGCGTGCGCGGGGTCGCCCGCCTCGACTTCATGACCGACGGGTCGGCGGTGCTGGTCAACGAGATCAACACCATCCCCGGGTCGCTGGCGCGGTACCTGTGGATCGCCCCCGAGGTCCCGTTCGAGCGGCTGCTCGGCGACCTGATCGAGGAGGCGCTGGCCCGGCCGGCCTACCGGCCCGTGCTGGCCGGCGCCGACGGCCGGCTGCTGCACAACGCGGCCTCGGTGGCCGCCAAGCTGGCCTGACCCGCCGGGCCCGGCCCGGCCCGGGCCCGGCGATAACCCGCCAAAGACCACCCGCGCCGCGAGGCGGCGGCCCGGCCCCGGTACGCTCTGTCCCTGGGCACTGACGACGCCCGGGGATAGCTGTGATCGGGATCTACGGGGCGTAAGGGACATGTCACCGCGCGCGGGCACGTGACGCTGCGGCAACTCAGCGTCATACCTCGCCTTTATGGGCCATTGCCCGTCCAAAGAGCCGGTGGTCGGAGCATCCTGTAAGTCAGGAAACGTGTCAGTGTCAGGGGGGCAAGTGACCCGTAGGCTGCTTCGGCTGGAGATTCCGGTCTTCCCGGAGCGCATGATGTTCCGGGTTCATGACCCGGCGGTGGATCCCGACGCGCCGGGCAGCCCGGTGCTGACGGCGGGATCACTCATCAGCGCGAGCCGCGAGCAGCTCATCGTCGCCTGCGCCCAGGAGCACATCGGGGTCCAGCTCACCATCGAGGAATGGGACGACGCCCCGCCGCCGTTCAGCGACGGCTACGAGGACGAGGCCAAGTGCGTCCTGTACCTGCGCGGCAAGCTGAGCGTGGACATGGGGTCGGCCGGCCGGGCCGTGGAGAGCGTGCGGCTCAGCGGCGGCGTCGGCGACTACGGGGCGCGGGTCTACACCCGGAACCGGGCGGCGGCCGTGCAGCGGTACGAGGAGCTGTTCCAGCTGCACGCCGACCCGCTGGGCGATGAGTTCCAGCAGGCGCGCAAGCGCCTGGAGGGCCTCGAGCAGTACCTGCTCCAGATCTGGCGCGAGTCCTGAGCTGACCCCCGTTACGGGGCGGGCGCGGCCGCCGAGGCGGTGGCCGTCGAGCTGGTCGCGGGCTGGCCGCTGGGGCTGCTCACGACCCGGGACCGCTGCGCCGGGTGGGCCGGGCGGCCGGGCGCGGCCGGCAGCGGCCGCATCTGGTAGATCATCAGCGTCACGAGGGCGGCCAGCGCCAGCGAGATCACCACGACCACGGCGCGGGCCTTGCCCGAGGAGCCGGCGATGGACGGCAGCCGCGGTCCTCCGAACGCGGCGAGGCGGCTCGCCAGCCGCGGATCGTCGTCGGCGAGCTTGCGCTCCATCGCATCCAGGATGCGCTGCTCCTCCATGGACAGAGCCATAGCGCCACCTCCGCCACCTTCAGCCGCCGGCACTGCCTGGGGGGAACGGCGGCTGTCCTGGGTATCCCCGCTCTTCAATTCTTTACCCGCACTTTGCCGCCCGGCAAGGGGCAGTCTCTGGCATATCCGCCTTTACGCGGGATCGGCTCGCCCCGGCGGGCCCGGCGGCAGGACCCGGCGGGCCGGGGACCGGTTCCTTTGCGGCGCCGGGCCGGTCTTCATTCCAGGGACCGTCCGGTCCCGGAGTCCGGCAAGCCCCAGGGAGCCGCCATGTCCGCCCAGCCACTGCCCGCCCAGCCCGCGACCGCCCAGCCACTGCCCGCCCAGCCCGCGACCGCCCGCCCCGCGGCACCGCCGGCGACCGGGCCGCTGGCCCGGGCGTGCGCCAGCACCCGCGCCGTCCTGGCCGGGATCCGGCCCGGCCAGCTCGGGGCGGCGACGCCATGCGCCTCGTGGGACGTCCGCGCCCTGATCAACCACTTCGTCGGGACGGCGGACTGGGCCGCGGGCGCGGTCCGCACCGGCGACGGGACCCCGGCGGCCGGCCGGGACTACGCGGCCGGCGACTACCTGGCCAGCTACGATGCGGCGGTGCAGGCGGCCGTGGACGCGTTCGGGGCGCCGGGCGCGCTGGAGCGGGCCGTCCGGCTGCCGTTCGGCGAGTTTCCCGGCGCCTTCGTCCTGGGCATCGCGGTCCAGGATCAGTTCGTGCACGGCTGGGACCTGGCCAGGGCCGCCGGCCAGCCCGCCGACCTGGACCCCGGGCTCGCGGAGGACCTGCTGGCCAGCGCGCGGGCGGTGGTCAGCGACGCCTTCCGCGGGCCGGAGGGCACGGCGCTGTTCGGGCCGGCCCGCCAGGCCGGACCCGGGGCCGGCGCCGCGGGCCGGCTGGCGGCCTTCCTCGGCCGCCCGGCGTGAGCGGAGGCCCCGTCCTGAGGAGGGCGCAATTGCCGGACACCGCGGAGCCGGGCAGCGCGGAGCCGGGCAGCGCGGAGCGAGACAGCGCGGAGCCGGGCAGCGCGGAGCCGGGCAGCGCGGAGCGCGGCAGCGGTGAGTTCGCCGGCGCCACCGAGCGGTTCCGGCGCGAGCTGCTGGCGCACTGCTACCGCATGCTCGGCTCCGTCGACGACGCCGAGGACGTCGTCCAGGAGACCTACCTGCGGGCCTGGCGGTCCTACGGCGGCTTCGAGGGCCGGTCCTCGGTGCGGGCCTGGCTGTACCGGATCGCCACCAACGCCTGCCTGACCGCGCTGGAGCACCGCGGCCGGCGGGCCCTGCCCTCGGGCCTTTGCGGGCCCGAGCCCGAGCCGGCGGCGCCGCCGGTCCCGGCCGGGGCCGGCGTCGCCTGGCTGCAGCCGGTGCCGGACGCGCTGGTGATCCGGGCCGGCGGCGATCCCGGCGCGGGTGATCCCGCGGCCATCGCGGCGGCGCGGGAGAACCTGCGGCTCGCGCTCATCGCCAGCCTGCAGTACCTGCCCGCCCGGCAGCGGGCGGTCCTGCTCCTGCGCGACGTGCTGGCCTTCCCGGCGGCCGAGACCGCCGCCGTGCTCGGCATGACCACGGTGGCGGCCAAGAGCGCGCTGCAGCGCGCCCGCGCCCGGCTGGCCGAGGTGGCCCCGGCCGCGGACCGGGTCGCCGAGCCCGCCGGGCCGGCCGCCCGGGCGCTGCTCGACCGGTACATCGCCGCCTTCGAGAACGCTGACGCGGCCGCCCTGCAGCAGCTGCTGCGCCAGGACGTGACGCTGGAGGCGACGCCGCTGCGGACCTGGTTCGCCGGCCTGGCGACCTGCGTGCCGTTCCTGTCCGCGCAGGTGCTCGGGTCGCCCGGCGACTGGCGGATGATCCCCACCCGGGCCAACGGGCAGCCCGCGGCCGTGGCCTACTGGCGGGCCGGCGGCGCGGAGCGCCGGCCCTACGGGCTCGTCGTGCTCACCCCGGCGGCCGGCGGCATCGCCGCGATCCGCAGCTTCGGCGACCCCGGCCTGGTCAGCCGGTTCGGCTGCCCCGACGACGACCGGGAGTTCCGGTGACGGCCTGCGCTCCGGCCGGGCCGGCTGCCGCGAGCTGGCGGGTCATCCAGTCGAGCCAGGCGATGCGCTGGCGCTCGTAGTCCTAGCCTGCCGCCCGATGAGCTGGCCGTCCTGGTGCGCGCCCGGCGCGCCTCGGGCGCGACCAGGATCGCGCTGATGGGCGCCCCGGAGGGGACCCAGGCCTCCCTCGTCGCCGGGCCGCGCCGCTCAGCGGGCGTTCCGCGGCCGCGGTGCTGCCGGCGGTCCTGGCGTTCCTGCACCGCGCCCTGGGGTAAGCGCGGTCGAACGTGTATTTGATTCTATCGAAATCCCGTTCTATTCTGCTTCCCATGCGATGGGAAGCACTCCAGCTCGACCAGGACCCCGGCCCGGATCAGGATCAGGATCCCGGCCGGGCCGCCGCGCCCGCGCTCTTCGGCCGGGACGCCGTGGCGCGGACCTTCGACACGCCGGGCTTCCGCGGGATGACCTTCTACGAGGTGCACGCCAAGTCGATCATCAACCGGGTGCCGGCGGCGTCCCGGATGCCCTTCGAGTGGACGATCAACCCCTACCGCGGCTGCGGGCATGCGTGCGTGTACTGCTTCGCCCGCAAGACCCACACCTACCTGGAGCTGGACGCGGGCGAGGACTTCGACTCGAAGGTGGTCGTCAAGGTCAACGCCCCCGAGCTGGCCCGGCGGGAGCTGGCCGCGGCCCGGTGGGCGGGCGGCCACGTGGCCATGGGCACGAACGTGGACTGCTACCAGCGGGCCGAGGGCCGGTACCAGCTGATGCCGGGGATCATCGGCGCGCTGCGCGACGCCCGCAACCCGTTCTCGATCCTGACCAAGGGCACGCTGATCCTGCGCGACCTGGACCTGCTCGCGGAGGCGGCGGAGGTGACCGACGTCGGCCTCAACGTCTCCGTCGGCTTTGTCGACAAAGAGCTATCGCGACTTGTCGAGCCGGGCACGCCGAGCCCGCGGCGGCGGCTCGGCATCTGCTCGGCGCTGGCCGGCCGCCGCCTGCGGTGCGGGGTCCTGATGGGGCCGGTGCTGCCGTTCCTGTCCGACTCCCCCGGCCAGCTGGCCGAGGCCGTCGAGGCGGCGGCCGCCGCCGGGGCGGCCAGCGTGACCCCGATCGTGCTGCACCTGCGGCCGGGCACCCGCGAGTGG
The DNA here is from genome assembly GCA_036501025.1 of Streptosporangiaceae bacterium. GTDB lineage: Bacteria > Actinomycetota > Actinomycetes > Streptosporangiales > Streptosporangiaceae > DASUBV01. The sequence goes on along the minus strand of DASYBB010000086.1, from coordinate 18,435 downwards.
TTCGAGCGCTGGCTGGCCCGGCACCACCCGGAGCTCACCGGGCCCTACCGGGAGCTGTACGGCCGCGGGGCGTACGCCCCGCGCGCCTACCAGGAGCGGATCGGCGAGCAGGTCCGGGAGCTGGCCAAGCGCTACCGCGTCGGCGCCCGCTCCCCCCGCGCGGCCCGCCGGATCGGCCCGGCCCCCCGGCCTGCCCCGCCCGCGGCACCCGCCGACGTTCAGCTGTCGCTGCTGTAGGCGGCCGGCAGCCCGGCCCGCCGCCAGGCCGCGAAGCCGCCGTCCAGGTCGGTGGCCCGGCTGACGCCCAGGTCCTGCAGCGCGGCGGCGGCCAGGCTGGAGGTGTAGCCCTCCGAGCAGAACACGATGATCCGCAGGTCATGGCGGGCCTGCGGGAGCCGCGCGCTGGAGGCCGGGTCGAACCGCCACTCCAGCACGTTGCGCTCGACGATCAGCGCGCCGGGGATCTCCCCCTCGGCCGCCCGCTGGGCCTGCGGCCGGATGTCGACCAGCAGCGCCCCGGCCGCGGCTTCCCGGCACGCCTGCTCCGGGCTCACCCGGGCCAGCCGCGCCCTGGCCTCAGCGAGGATCTCGTCGATGGTGCGGGGCGCGGGGCTCCCGCGGGTGCCGCTCAGCTGCCGTGTCGTCATGGATTCCGTCCCGGTCGATCCAGCCTAGATTACCTATCGTATAGATAGATATTGAGCGGCGGGCGGCAGGCGCGCGGAAAAGATCATGAGTGCCGGGCCGCCCCGCCGCGGGCGCGCGTTTCGCGCGGTGCGACAGGGTAAAGGGATCGCCATGTCATCGTCTGTCGCCCGCCCGTGAGCGGGAAGGAGCACTCCACCCGCACGACGGTCCTGGTCGCCGGCGGGGCCAACCTGTTCGTGGCGGCCATCAAGGTCGTGGCCGGCGTCCTGACCGGCTCCAGCGCGCTGCTGGCCGAGTCCGCGCACTCCGCTGCCGACACCCTGAACCAGCTGTTCCTGCTGGCCTCGCTCCGGCAGGGGCGCCGCCCGGCGGACGCCCGGCACCCGTTCGGCTACGGCCAGGAGCGCTACTTCTGGTCGCTGCTGGCCGCGTTCGGCATCTTCGTGGCCGGCGCCGGGTTCTCGGTGTTCGAGGGCATCCTGGCCCTGACCCGGCCCGACCACGGCCAGGACGTGCTCGTCGGGTACATCGTGCTGGCCGTGTCCGGCCTGGCCGAGGCGACGTCGTTCGCCCGTGCCCTGCTCCAGACCCGCGGCCAGGCCCGGTCCCGGCACCTGGGCCTCGCCGCCCACCTGCGCAGCAGCCCCGACACGACGGTCAAGGCGGCCCTGTTCGAGGACAGCGCGGCCATGGTGGGGCTCGCGCTGGCCGCGGCCGGCCTGCTGCTCCGCCAGCTCACCGGCTCCTCGGCGTGGGACGGCGCCGCGTCGATCGCGATCGGCGCGCTGCTGGTGGTGGTAGCGGTCCGGCTCGGGCTGGACAGCCGCGACCTGCTGCTGGGCCGGGCCGCCGACGCCGCCGACCAGAAGCTGATCCGCGACCGGATCGAGGAGAAGCCGGGCGTGGACGAGCTGCTGGAGCTGCTCACCATGTACATGGGGCCGGACCGGCTGATCGTCGCGGCCCGGGTCGCGTTCAGCGACGACATCGACGCGGGCGCCGTGGAGGACCTGGCCGAGCAGATCGACCGGGAGCTGTCGGGCCAGCTGTCCGCGGCGCCGCACGTGTTCATCGACCCGACCGACACCGCGAGCGGCAGCCGCGGCGCCGGCCGGCGCGCCCCGCTGCTGCCCGAGTCGGCCGAGCAGGGCGGCTAGAGCCAGTCCCAGCGCCTGAACGCGACGTACAGGGAGCCGGCCACCACGACCATGATGCCCACGGCGGCGAGCACGCCCCAGGTGCGGGCGAAACCCGGATACGGCACGTTCATGCCGTAAAAGCCTGTCACGAAGGTCGGGACGGCGATGATCGCCGCCCAGCTGGTGACCTTCTTGGTGATCACGTTCATCCGGTTGCCCTGGATGGTGAGATTGGTCTCCAGGATGGTGGTGACCAGGTCGCGCAGGCTCTCGGTCCACTCCGTGGCGCGCAGCACGTGGTCGTAGACGTCCTGGTAGTAGGGGTGCATCTCGTCGCTGACGACGTGCAGGTCCCGGCGCATCAGGGTGTTGACCACCTCGCGCATCGGCAGCACCACCCGGCGCAGCATGACCAGGCTCTTGCGCAGCTCGAAGCTGCGCCGCTGCACCTCCGAGCCCCGCGACTTCTCGTCGAACAGCTCGTCCTCGAGTTCCTCGATGAAGGAGTCCATGGCCTGGACGGCGGCGAAGTGGCTGTCCACCAGGTAGTCGAGCACGCCGTGCAGCAGGTAGCTGACCCCGGCGCCGGCCAGGTCGGGGCTCTGGTCCCAGTAGTCCAGCACCATGCCGATGTCCAGCCCGTCGTCCTTGCGCACCGTGATCAGCGCCCGGGGCGTGACGAACGCGGCCAGCTCGCTGGTGATCAGCTCGCCGCTCCGGCCGTCCAGCTTGACGCCGTAGGCGAGCAGGAACAGGTGGCTGTGGTACCGGTCGAGCTTGGTCCGCTCGTGATACTGGACCGCGTCCTCGACGGCCAGCGGGTGCAGCCCGAACTCGGCGCTCACGACCGACAGGTCCTCGTGGTCGGGGTTGTGCAGGTCCAGCCACACCACGGCCGACGGGTCGGCCAGCCAGTCGCTGATGTCGGCGACCGGGAAGCCCTCGCGCTCCAGCTTGCCGCCGCGGTACAGGCGGGTCCGGGCCTGGCAGCTGGTCGGCGTGGCGTGCGAGATGGCCTGCGCGGCCACGGCCTTCGGGTCGCGGCCGAGGAACGTCTCGCGGGACTCGGGGACCAGGGCGGCCTGCGCCGCCGCCGCGCCGCCGTCGCCGTCGTCGTCACGGGCATCGTCCTCGAGCGCGGGGGCCGGAGTCTCGGCCGCCGGGCCGGTCGGGGAACCCACTGGTGATCACCTCTGGCCTGGTCGTTCTGCTGCGGGGCAATTGCCCGCACCCTAGCCGGTCCGGCGCGGTGAGCGGCAATCCCGGCCCGCGGCCGTCAGGTGAACAGCGGGTTTACCAGGCGTCGCCGGCCGCCTCGGTCCCGGCCAGCACCAGGCCCGACCCGGTCATCTCGTAGCGGCGCATCAGCGACAGCGCGGGCGAGTAGGCGTGCACGCTGACCGCCGGGCGGTCCCCGGCGTTGTGGACATCGTGCAGGTAGGCGGGGCCGAACGAGCGGACCGCGCCGGCGGCCAGGGCGCGGCCGGCGACCGCCCGGCGGCCCGGCCGGGCGGTGCTCTCCAGGAGGACGCCGTCGGCCACCGCGAACGCGCCCGCCGCGTCGCCGTGATCGTGGAAGCCGGTCCGCTGGCCGGGCAGCCAGCTGAGCAGCCACAGCTCGTAGGCCGGGTCCGGGTCGGCGGCGTCCAGCCGGAGGTACCAGCGGTGCCCTTCGGTGAACTGCACGAGCGGGCGCCACAGGGCCGGCGACGCGGCGACCGCCCCGACGACAGACGCGAGCCGCGCCGGGCTGAGCTGCTCCGGGCTGAACTGCTGGCGAACGGTGACGTTCATCTCATCCATCCTATATTTCCCAGCGTCTTTGTTGAGATTAAGAGAAAGCTAGCACAGCCAGCCGGGCGGCGAGGGCGCGCGCGAGCCGAACTAGAGTGGTCTGCCGTGGGACCCGACCGCGCGGTAACCGAATCCGACCAGCACCTGCCCGGCCCGGGGCTGGCGGTGGCGACGGTCGAGGTGGCCGACCCGGGCGACCTGCTCGCCCGGCTGCCCGGCCCGGACGCCCTGGCCTGGGTGCGGCGCGGCGACGGCCTGGTCGGCTGGGGCGAGGCGGCCCGGCTGACGCTGCCGGCCGGCACGGACCGGTTCACCGCGGGCGAGAAGTGGCTGCGCGAGCAGTTCGACGACGCGCAGGTGGCCGACGAGGTCGGCGTGCCCGGCTCGGGCCCGGTGGCGTTCGGCAGCTTCACCTTCGACCCGGCCTGCGAGGGCTCGGTCCTGATCGTGCCGCGGGTGCTGCTGGCCCGGCGCCACGGGCGGTCGTGGCTGACCACGATCTCCGGCCCGGCCGACACGCCCGGCAACGCCGGGCAGCTCCCGGCGGCCCGGCCGGTCACCGCGCCGGCCGAGGTGCGCTGGAGCGACGGCAGCCTGAGCGCGCCGCAGTGGGAGCAGGCCGTGGCCGCGGCCGTGGCCGCCATCCGGGCCGGGCAGCTGAGCAAGGTCGTCCTGGCCCGCGACCTGCAGGCCACCGCGTCCGCGCCGATCGATGCGCGGATGCTGCTGGCCCGGCTGGCCCGGCGCTACCCCGACTGCTACACGTTCTCCTGCTCCGGGCTGGTCGGCGCGACCCCGGAGCTGTACATCCGGCGCGAGGGCGAGCAGGTCACCTCGCTGGTCCTGGCCGGGACCGCGCCGCGCGGCGGCAGCCCGGCCGAGGACGACGCGCTCGGCGCGGGCCTGCTGTCCTCGGCCAAGAACGTCGAGGAGCACGGCTATGCCGTGGCCGACGTGCGGGCCGCCCTGGAGCCGCTGTGCGCCGAGCTGGCCGTGGCCCGCGAGCCGGCCCTGCTGCGGCTGGCCAACGTGCAGCACCTGGCCACCGGGGTGACCGGCGTGCTGGGCGGGCCGCCCGGCGACCGGCCGTCCGCGCTCGGGCTGGCCGCCGCGCTGCACCCGACCCCGGCCGTGTGCGGCACGCCGCGCGGGGCGGCCCTGGCGATGATCCGCGAGCTCGAGCGGATGGACCGCGGGCGCTACGCGGGGCCGGTCGGCTGGGTGGACGCCGCGGGGAACGGGGAGTGGGGCATCGCGCTGCGCAGCGCGCACCTGGACGGGCCGCGCGCCCGGCTGTTCGCGGGCTGCGGCATCGTCGCGGACTCCGATCCGGCGGCGGAACTGGCCGAGGCTCAGGCCAAGTTCCGGCCCGTGCAGCAGGCCATCGACTCCTGACCGAAACGGGGACCCAGCGGGGTCTCGGATACAGGGCAAAACGGACGGCCGACCGGGGCTGCGCGGCGGCCTGCCGGCCCCCCGCCGGCCCGTCCCCGGGGCTGCGGCACGTCCGGGATCACCCCTCTGAGCAGGGATTGCGTCAATCGCGGAAGCCGAAGGTTTTGTCACAACAGGGTTGCGGTTGCGTAAACCTTATCGTGGCGCTTGCTTTGCCGGGTAGACATGCGGTGTTCTGTGCGCGCACCCACCTAGGATGATCGTTGCGGGTTCCGGGCGTGGTGCCCGGCTAAAAAGGAGCAACTTTCGATGGCACTTCAGCCCAAGCGGTACGCCGCGCTAGCCGTGGTGGCTCTGGCCGCCGGCGGACTGGCGGCCTGCGGCGGATCGTCGAGTAACGGATCATCAGCGAGCAGCGGGACGCCGGTCTCCGGCGGGACGCTGCGCATCGTCGCGGCCTCCGGTCCCGACCACATTGACACGGTCCCGGCCTACTACACGCCGGACTACATGCTGGAGCGCGGCTACGCCCGCCAGATGCTGGCCTACCCGGCCTCGCCGGCCACCAGCGTCACCAGCGCGGCCTGGAAGAAGGCGACCACGCCGGTCGCCGACGTCGCGACCGTGGTCCCGAGCACGTCCAACGGCGGGATCACCAACGGCGGCAAGACCTACACCTTCCACATCAAGAAGGGCGTGGACTGGGACTCGACGCCGGTCCGCCAGGTCACCGCGGCTGACTTCATCCGCGAGTTCAAGGCGTTCTGCAACCCGGCGCCGGGCGGCTTCGTCGGCAACATCGGGTACTACCAGGACACGATCGCCGGGCTGAAGAGCTACTGCGACAAGGAGACGGCGTTCTTCGCGAAGAGCTCGAACAAGCCGACCGCCGCGAACATCGCCAACTTCCAGAACTCCAACACGATCTCGGGCCTGTCCGCGCCGAACTCCTCGACGCTGCAGGTCAACCTGACCGCGCCGGCCAGCGACTTCCTGTTCATCATGTCGCTGCCGTTCTCCTCGGCCCGGCCCGTGGAGTACGACTCGTACGTGCCGAACAGCCTGCAGCTGGACCAGCACACGCTGTCCGACGGCCCGTACAAGATCACCTCGTACCTGCCCGGCAAGTCGATCAGCATGGCCCGGAACTCGGCCTGGAAGCAGTCCACCGACCAGGTCCGGCACCAGTACGTGGCCAACGTGCAGGTCACCCTGGGCGTGACCTCGGCGCAGACGCAGCTCACCGACATGCAGGCGGGCAGCCAGGACCTGCCGATGGACACCTCGATCAACCCGCCGTCGCTGCCGAGCCTGGAAGCGCAGAAGAAGCCGAACTTCTCGATCAACGCCTGGACGAACATCTTCCCGTATGTGGTGTTCAACCTGCGCAGCCCGAACTCCGGCGGCGCGATGGGCAACGTGAAGGTGCGCCAGGCCATCGAGTACGGCATCGACAAGAGCGCCGTGCAGAAGGTCTACGGCGGCCCGACGGTCACCACCCAGCTCGGCAGCGTCATCCCGCCGGGCAACGTCGGCGCGCTCTCGTCGGCCCCGTACCCGCAGGCCAACGGCGGCGCTAACACCGCCAAGTGCAAGTCGACCCTCGCGGCGTCCGGCGTCAAGAACCTGACGCTGAACTACCTGTACCCGAACGACTCGGTCAACACCTCGGTGTTCACGGCCATCCAGGCCAGCCTGAAGCAGTGCGGGATCACGCTGAAGGGCAAGGCCGAGCCGGGCTCCAGCTTCTTCACCGACCTGGGCAACGCCCCGGTCAACAACAAGGCGGGCACCTGGGACATGGGCCAGGCCGGCTGGATCCCGGACTGGTTCGGCCTGAACGGCCGGACCATCATCCCGCCGTTCTTCCAGACGGACTGCCAGGTCAATACCATCAACTACGGTTGCTACAGCAGCAAGACCATGGACAACCTGATCACCCAGGCGGAGGCGGCGACGAGTACCTCGAGCGCGGCGTCGCTGTGGGGCCAGGCCAACACCCTGGCCATGCAGCAGGCCCTGATCGTGCCGCTGCAGTCGCAGCTGTTCCCGATGTACACCAGTTCCCGGATCCACGGGCCTGGTGCGTTCCAGCCCAACATCGGCGATCCTGACATCACCAACCTCTGGATCAGCGGCTGATCTGGAAGTTCTTGCCAGCCGGTCCGCCCGGGCGCACTGCGCCCGGGCGGACCGGGCATGTGACGGCCAGGACCCCCCTGGCCGGGGCGGCGGCTGCCCCCCAGGCAGCAGGCCGGAAGGACGAGTGACAGTAGTGAGCCAGCAGTGAGCCTGCTCGAGGTATCTGACCTGCGGGTCAGCTTCCCCACCGCAGACGGCGTCGTGCAGGCCGTGCGCGGAGTCTCATTCAACGTGGAGGCCGGGCAGACGCTCGGCATCGTGGGCGAGTCCGGGAGCGGCAAGACCGTCCTGACCCAGACCCTGCTCCGGCTGACCCCGGGCGGGGACATCACGGGCAAGGCGGTGTTCAACGGGACCGACCTGATCTCGATGCGCGAGGACCAGATCCGCAAGATCCGGGGCGCCGAGATCTCGGTCATCTTCCAGGACCCCCTGACCAGCCTGCACCCCCTGTACAAGGTCGGCTGGCAGATCGCGGAGATGATCCGCAACCACGACCGGTCGGTCGGCAAGGCCGCCGCCCGCGAGCGGGCCGTGGAACTGCTGGCCCGGGTCGGCATCCCGCAGCCCCGGCAGCGGGTCGACGAGTACCCGCACCAGTTCTCCGGCGGCATGCGGCAGCGCGCCATGATCGCGATGGCGCTGTCGCTGAGCCCCAAGATGATCATCGCGGACGAGCCCACCACGGCGCTGGACGCGACCGTGCAGGCCCAGATCCTCGACCTGCTGCTGGACCTGCAGCGCGAGTCGGACACCGCGCTGATCATGATCACCCACGACCTGGGCGTGGTCGCCGACATCGCCGACGAGGTCATGGTGATGTACGCCGGCCGGGCCGCGGAGCGGGCGACCAAGCACGACATCTTCTACGAGCCGCACCACCCCTACACCAAGGGCCTGCTCGAGTCGATCCCGAACAGCTCGGCGGCGGTGGGCCGGCTCAAGCCCATCACCGGGCAGCCGCCCAGCCTGATCAACCTGCCGAGCGGCTGCAAGTTCCACCCGCGGTGCGCCTACGTCATGGACCGGTGCATCACCGAGGAGCCGCCGCTGCAGGCGGTCGGCGACATCGGCGGCCACCGGTCGGCGTGCTGGCTGCCCGCGTCGGCGGCCGGCCTGAGCAGCGAGGCCGAGGAACTGCGCCGCCAGGTGGTCGGCGACCACCGGCACGGCGACGCGGCCGACGTGGCCCAGGCCATCGCCGACAGCGTCGACACCACCGAGGGGAGTGTCATCTAATGGCCGGCGACGACGTCCTGGTCCAGGTGGACAACCTCGTCAAGCACTTCCCGATCCGCAGCGGCGGCCTGCTGGGCCGCACGGTCGGCCAGGTCCAGGCGGTCGACGGCGTCTCGCTGACCATCGGGCGCGGGCAGACCCTGGGGCTGGTCGGCGAGACCGGGTGCGGCAAGTCCACGCTGGCCCGCTGCATCGCGGGCCTGATCCCGGTGACCTCCGGCTCGGTGACGTTCGAGGGCGACAACATCACCAACCTGTCCCGGCGGGCCATGCAGCCCTACCGCCGGGAGATCCAGATGATCTTCCAGGACCCGTACGGATCGCTCAACCCGCGCCGCCGGGTCGGCTCGATCATCGGCGAGCCGTTCGCCGTGCACAACATGCTGAGCGGCGCCGCGCGCAAGAGCAAGGTCCAGGAGCTGATGGAGCGGGTCGGGCTGAACCCCGAGCACTTCAACCGGTTCCCGGCCGAGTTCTCCGGCGGCCAGCGGCAGCGGATCGGCGTGGCCCGGGCGCTCGCGCTGCAGCCCAAGCTGATCATCTGCGACGAGCCGGTCTCGGCCCTGGACGTCTCCATCCAGGCCCAGGTCCTCAACCTGCTGGCCGACCTGCAGGACGACTTCGGGCTGTCCTACCTGTTCATCGCCCACGACCTGGAGGTCGTGCGGCACGTCAGCCACGCGGTCACGGTGATGTACCTGGGCCGGATCGCCGAGTCCGGGCCCAAGGACCCGGTCTACGACGCGCCCCGCCACCCGTACACCAACGCGCTGCTGTCCGCGGTGCCCTCGGCCGACCCGGAGGCCGCCGCCTCCCGGCAGCGGATCATCCTGACCGGGGACGTGCCGTCCCCGATCAACCCGCCCTCGGGGTGCCGCTTCCACCCGCGCTGCCCCAAGGCGCAGGACCTGTGCAGCCAGCAGGAGCCCCTGCTCGAGGTCAAGGCCGGCGACCCGCCCGGCCACCAGACGGCCTGCCACTTCCCGGTGGCACAGGGCGAGACCTTCGCGCGCGCGGGCCGCGCGACCAGGACGGGGTCGGCATGAGCATCGTCACCGAGCTCGAGGTCCAGTCGGACACCGGCCCCGAGCAGTCCATCGAGGGCCGTAGCCAGTGGCAGCTGACCTGGCGCCGACTGCTGCACGACAAGGTGGCGGTGATCGCGATCATCGTCATCCTGCTGGTCGCGATCGCGGCCATCATCGCGCCGGTGTTCGCCAGCCTGACCGGCCACGCGGTCGCCCAGACCTTTCCCGACCAGGGCGAGACCTCGGCCGGCCTGCCGGTGTCGCCGGGCACCCACGGCTTCCTGCTGGGCACCGACTCGGTCGGCCGCGACCTGCTCGTCCGGATCCTGTACGGCGCCCGGATCTCGCTGTTCGTCGGCGTGCTCACCACCCTGATCGCCACCGTGGCGGGCGTGGCCATCGGCCTGATCGCCGGCTACTTCGGCGGCTGGGTGGACGGCGTCCTGGCCCGGTTCATCGACGCCGTGCTGGCCTTCCCCTACGTGGTCCTGGCCCTGGCCCTGGCCGCCCGCTTCGGCCCCAGCCTGCCCCTGATCATCATCGTGATCTCGTTCTTCTCCTGGGCCGCCGTGGCCCGTATCGTGCGCGGCCAGACACTGTCGCTGAAGGAGAAGGAGTACGTCGAGGCGGCGAGATCGCTCGGGGCGAGCCCGTGGCGGATCATGTTCTTCGACATCCTGCCCAACCTGCTGGCGCCGGTGCTGGTGCTCGGCACCCTGCTCGTGCCGTCGGCGATCGTGTTCGAGGCCACGCTGTCGTTCCTCGGCCTGGGCATCCAGGAGCCGACCCCGAGCTGGGGCAACATCCTGTCCGAGGCGGCCAACTTCTACCAGCAGGCCTGGTGGTACGTGGTCTTCCCGGCGGTCGCGCTGCTGATCACCACCCTGGCCTTCAACCTGCTCGGCGACGGGATCCGCGACGCCATGGACCCGCGCACCGAGCGGATCTTTGCCACCCAGCGCGCCCGCAAGCGCGCCCGGGCGCAGGCCCGCAGCGGCGGCCCGTCCGCCGGCAGCCAGGACCACCCCGAACCGGCCGGGCCGGCCACCGCGCCGCCCACGGCATCATAAGGCGCCCGCATGCATCTCACCCGATTCCTGATCCGGCGCGTCCTCACCGGCATCGTCGTGCTCTGGGCCGTCAGCACGGTCACCTTCATTCTGTTCTTCGCCCGGCCGGTGGGCATCGTCGGCCGCCAGCTGGCCGGCCGCGCCGCCTCCCCCCAGGTCATCCAGGAGACGATCAACCAGCTCGGCCTGAATAAGCCGCTGCTGACCCAGTACTGGCACTTCCTGGACAACCTGCTGCACGGCAACCTGGGCTACTCGTTCTACAGCGGCGAGTCGGTCAACACGATCATCAAGCAGGACCTGCCGCCCACGGCCTCCATCGTGTTCGGCGGCGTCATCCTGTGGCTGATCATCGGGCTCGGCGTCGGCATCCTGTCGGCCACCCGGGCGCGCAGCGTCTTCGACCGGGTCTCCACCGTGGGCGTCCTGGTCGGCATCTCGATGCCGGTCTTCGTCCTCGGCGAGCTGCTCCTGCTGGTGGTGTTCCTGCCGCTGAACGAGCACGGCTTCACCTTCATCCAGGACGGCTACGCGGGCCTGTCGTCGGGGATCGGGCCGTGGATCGGCCACATGCTGCTGCCGTGGATCACCCTGGCCGTCGTCCAGGCCGCCATCTACACCCGGCTGTCGCGCGGGTCGCTGCTCGACACCCTCGGCGAGGACTACATCCGGACCGCCCGGGCTAAGGGCCTGTCCGAGCGCCGGGTCATCTACCGGCACGGCGTGCGGGCCGCGATGACCCCGGTCGTCTCCCAGCTCGGCATCGACATCGGGTCGCTGCTGGGCGGCGTCATCGTGGTGGAGCAGGTGTTCGGCATCACCGGCCTCGGCGCGGTGTCGGTGCAGGCCATCAACACCTCGAACCTGCCGGTGATCATCGGCTTCGTGATCTTCGCCGCGGCGTTCGTGGTCGTGGCCAACATCATCGTCGACCTGGCCTACTCACTGCTGGACCCGCGGGTCCGGATCAGCTGACCGAATCCCGGACGGCCGCGGCGGCGGCCCGGCTCAGCTCGGCCCGCAGGGCCGCGCCGGCCGCCCGGTCCGTCCGGACCTCGACCAGCCGCAGTCCCGTCCCGGCCAGCGCCCCGGCCAGCTCGCCCGGCGCCGAGATCCGGGCGTAGGGCACGCCGGACGCGCCCGCCAGCCGCTCGAGATCGGTGCCGTGCGGGGTGCCGAAGATCCGCTCGAACGGCCCCGCGAACGCGGCCTGCTCCAGCTGGGAGAAGATCCCGCCGCCGTCGTTGTTCACGACCACCAGGCACAGGTCGGGCCGGGGCTCGTCCGGCCCGAGCGCCAGGCCCGGGCTGTCGTGCAGCAGCGCCAGGTCGCCGAGCAGCGCCACGGCCGGGCCGCCGCCCGCGGCCTGGTGGGCCAGCGCCGCGCCCATGGCGCACGACACCAGCCCGTCGATTCCGCTGGCCCCCCTGTTGGCCAGAACGGATAGCCCGCCGCGGGCCCCCATCTGCTGGTCCAGGTCACGCACGGGGAGGCTGGACGCCGCCCACAGCAGCGCGCCGTCGGGCAGCAGCGCGGCCAGGTCGCGGGCCAGCCGGGGCTCGGTCAGCGCGTCCGACTTGTCCAGCAGCAGCCCGGTCGCGGCGCCCGCCGCGGCGTCGGCCGCCCGCCAGGAGCTGAGCCAGCCGCCGGGCTCGGGCACCCCGGTCAGCCGCACCGCGCCGGCCACGTCGGTGGCGCTGCGGCCCGGATCGGCCCACCGCCCCGGCCCCTGGGCCAGCACCACGTGCCGGCGCGCCGGGCCCGGCCAGCCCGGCACCGAGCCGCGCAGCAAGGCCAGCTGCCCCCGGCTCAGCCCCGGCCGCCCGGCCGACACGATCACGTCGGGCCGGCGGCCGGCCAGGAACTCCGGGGAGTCCAGCAGGTAGGAGTAGGCCGGCAGGGCCGCGCTCCCCCGGCGGGCCTGCGAGGACGGCTCGGCCAGCAGCGGCCAGCCGGCGAGCTCGGCCAGCTCGGCCAGCGGCGCCGGGTCATAGCCGCCGTCGCCGCAGACGATCACCCCGCGCTCGGTCCAGGGCAGGTCCAGCGCCGCGGGCGCCCCGGCGGCGGCGTCGAACCGCGTCCACGGCGCGCCGCCCGCCCGGCCGGCCAGGTCCCAGCCGGCCCCGTCCGGGCCGTCGGGCACCAGCGGGTCGCGGAACGCCACGTTGAGGTGCACCGGCCCGGCGCTGCCGCCGCCGGTCCCGGCCGCCTGCGCCCACGCCCGCCCGGCCAGCGACCGCCAGTACCGGGCCATCGGCGGCGCCGGCCCCTCGGGCACCCCGACCTCGCAGAACCAGCGCACCGCGGTCCCGTACAGCTTGATCTGGTCGATGGCCTGGTTCGCGCCGGTGCCGCGCAGCTCCGGGGGCCGGTCCGCGGTCAGCACGAGCAGCGGCACGGCGGACTCGTCGGCCTCGATCACGGCCGCGTGGAAGTGCGCCGCCGCCGTCCCCGACGTGCAGACCACGGCGACCGGCGCCCGGCTCGCCTTGGCCAGCCCGAGCGCGAGGAACGCCGCCGACCGCTCGTCGACCCGGACGTGCAGCCGGATGCCCTCCGCCGCATACAGGGCCATGGCCAGCGGCGCGCTGCGCGAGCCGGGCGCCACCACGGCCTCGCGCAGCCCGCACCGCCGCAGCTCGTCGACGAGGACCCGCGCCAGCGCGGTGGCCGGATTCACTGCTCTCCCAGGTTCAAGCCGCCCACATTACCGGGCGGGCTCAACCGGGCAGCCCGAGCTCCGCCGCCGCGGCCGCCATCCGGGCCCGCCACGGCGCCGGGTCGACCTCCCACCGGGCCAGCTCCGCCGGGTCGACCACGGCGCGCCGGACCGGCAGGAAGCCGCCCTCGGCGGCCAGCGGGTCCGCGGTCACGTCGCCGGCCAGCAGCGACATCGTGGCCAGCCCGCAGGCGTAGTCCAGCTCGGGCAGCGCCGCGGCCAGCGCGATCCCGGCGGCCAGGCCGACCGAGGACTCCACGGCGCTGGACACCACGGCCGGCAGCCCGCACGCCGCCGCGATCTCCAGCGCGGCGGCCACGCCGCCCAGCGGCTGCGCCTTGATCACCACGATGTCGGCCGCGCCGGCCGCCCGGACCTTCAGCGGGTCCTCGGCGCGGCGGATCGACTCGTCCGCGGCCAGCGGGACGTCCACCAGCCGCCGCAGGGCGGCCAGGTCAGCCAGCGTCGCGCACGGCTGCTCGGCGTACTCCAGCCCGAACGGCGCGAGCGCCCGCAGCATCCGCGCGGCCTTGTCCACGTCCCAGCCGGCGTTCGCGTCGACCCGCAGCCTCCCGGCCGGCCCGAGCGCGTCGCGGACGGCCTCGACCCGGGCGATGTCCGCCGATTCCGGCTCGCCGGGCTCAGCCACCTTGACCTTGGCCGTGACGCAGCCCGACGCGGCGACGATCGCGTGCGCGCGCTCCGGCCCGACCGCCGGCACCGTCACGTTGACCGGCACCCGGTCCCGGACCGGGTCCGGCCACCCGTCCAGCGCCGCCTCCAGCGCGCAGTTCAGCCACCGGGCGCACTCGCGCGGCCCGTACTCGGCGAACGGGGAGAACTCCCCCCACCCGGCCGGCCCCTCGATCAGGGCGCCCTCGCGCACGGTGATCCCGCGAAACCGGACCGGCATCGGGATGGCGAACGCCCGGGCCGACCCGAGCAGGTCCGGCCACAGCGGCGCGGCCCGGTCCAGCAGGCTCAGTTCGACCACGCTCACCCTCCAGCCCGTGCCTGATCCGCCCGGATTAACCTTACGACCGTGAGTTCCCGCCCCCTGCACGCGGTCCTGCTCCCGCCCGAGCCCGGCGGCGGCCGCTTCCCGGACCTGCTGTCGGCCGCCCTCGACGGCTCCGGCCCGGCCATCCTGCCCCTCGATCCCGCCCTGCCCCGGCCGCGGCTGCAGGACCTGCTCAGCGTGTTCGCCCCCGCCGCGATAGAAACCCCGGACGGCACGAAACGTCTCGCCGCCCCCGGACCGGCCTTCCCGAAGGCGGCGGCCGCCGGCCGCGCGGCCCCCGGCGTGGACCCGGACATCGCGGTCGTGGTGGCCACCTCGGGCTCCACCGGCGTGCCCAAGGGCGTGCAGCTCACCGCCGCGGCCCTGCGCGCCTCCGCCGCGGCGTCGCTGGCCCGGATCGGCGCCGGCCCGGCGGGGCGGCCCGGCCAGCGCTGGCTGTGCTGCCTTCCCCCGTTTCACGTGGCCGGCCTCCAGGTGCTGGTCCGGTCGATGATCGCCGGGACCAGCCCGGTCGTGACCGACGGCGTGGACGCCGCGACCGTCGCGGGCTGCGGCTGCGCCTACGTGTCCCTGGTCCCGACCCAGCTGCGCCGCCTCCTGGACAGCGCGGCGCCCCTGGACGCGTTCGACGCCATCCTGCTCGGCGGCGCCGCGCCGCCGCCCGGCCTGCTGGCCGAGGCCCGCGCGGCCGGGGCGCGGGTGATCACCACCTACGGCATGTCGGAGACCTGCGGCGGCTGCGTCTATGACGGCCTGCCGCTGTCCGGCGTCCGGCTCCGCATCAGCGACGCCGGCCTGATCGGCATCAGCGGCGACGTGCTGTTCAGCGGGTACCGGCCGGAGCAGGCCGCCCGCCCGGCGGCCGGCGCTCCCGGCGGCGGCGCCGCTCTCGACGAGGACGGCTGGTTCTGGACCTCCGACCTCGGCGCGCTGGATGACGACGGCCGCCTCACCGTGCGCGGCCGGGCCGACGACGTGATCAACTCCGGGGGCGAGAAAGTCGTCCCCGGCGAGGTGGAGTCCGTGCTGGGAACCCTCGACGGGGTACGGGACGTTGTGATCGTCGGGGTGCCGGATTCCGAATGGGGCGAGCTGGTCACGGCAGTCATCGTTCCGGAAGATCCGGCAGTGCCCCCGGAGCTGGCCCGCCTCCGCGCCCAGGCGCGGGAGCGGATTCCCGGCTTCGCGGCGCCCCGGCGCCTGATCCTGGTAGCGGAGATTCCGATGCTGGCCTCCGGCAAGCCGGACCGGCAGGCGCTCCGCGCGGTCGCAGCCAGCCAGGGCGGGCGTGCATAAGTTGCCGTCAGCCGGAAAATAGGACAACACGAACGACAGCAGCGGGCATAACGCAGCGGCACGGGAACATCTCGCCGTGCTATGCGTTACAAGATAGTGCGCGTACTTGTCACTGCCAAGGTATGCGACGCCCGCAAGCTGATGCGCTCCCCCACCGGACGCAGTGAGCGGCGCATGCGCGAGGCGAGATGCGCCCATGAAGGGAGGTGTGCCTCAATGCCCAGGACGGCGACAGCCGCAACCCGCCGGCACGACGACGAGGCGACCATTGCCGAGCTGGACCAGCTGATCCAGCACGGCCGAGGTCAGGGTCATCTTTCCCTGCCGGAGCTTCGCGCTGCCTTCGAGCAGGCGCGGATGTCCCCCACTGAGGCCCGGTCGATCATCCGGGAGCTCACCGAGGCTGGCGTTCAGCTCGGTAACGACCCCGCCGACGCGGTCACCTCCGCCGTGCCCGCGCCCGTGGCCGCCGCGCCCGCGAGCGGGCGCGCGCCCAAGAGCCGCACCACCGCCGCCAAGGCGGCCCGGCCGGCCAGCCGGTCCCGCGCGGCCGCCCCGGCCCCCCCGGCCGGCCCGCCCGCCGGTGCCGACGCGGCCGAGACCGAGCAGCCCGAGGCCGGCGCTGCCCTGGCCCAGGTGGCCGAGGGGCTGAGCGCCGGGTCCGAGACCGACCTGGACGACCAGACGTCGGTCATGGGCGACTCGGTGCACACCTACCTCAAGTCGATCGGGCGCCGCAGCCTGCTCACCGCCGAGGAGGAGGTCGAGCTGGCCAAGCGCATCGAGGCCGGGCTGTTCGCCGAGCACAAGCTCGCCACCGAGAGCGGCCTGGCCAAGCGCTACCGCGCCGACCTGGAGCTCGTCGCCGAGGACGGCCGCCGGGCCAAGGCCCACATGCTCGAGGCCAACCTGCGCCTCGTCGTGTCGGTGGCCAAGAAGTACAGCGACCGCGGCCTGTCCCTGCTCGACGTCGTGCAGGAGGGCAACCTCGGCCTGATCCGCGCCGTCGAGAAGTTCGACTACAGCAAGGGCTACAAGTTCTCCACCTACGCCATGTGGTGGATCCGCCAGGCCATCCAGCGCGGCTTCGCTGACTCGGCCCGGACCATCCGGCTGCCGGTGCACGTGCTGGAGATGCTGAGCAAGCTCAGCCGCGTCGAGCGCGACATGCACCAGCGGCTCGGCCGTGAGCCGACGCCCGAGGAGCTGGCCGTCGAGCTGGACCGCACGCCGGACCAGATCGAGGAGCTGCTGCGCACCAGCCGGCAGCCGATCAGCCTGGACTCCACCATCGGCGAGGACGGCGAGACCAGCATCGGCGACCTCATCGAGGACGTCGACGCGCCCGAGGCATCCGAGCTGGTCGACCGCCAGCTGATGGCCGACCAGCTGCGGCACGCCCTGGACGCGCTGACGCCGCGGGAGGCCACCATCATGTCCATGCGGTTCGGGCTGTATGACGGCAACCCGCACACGCTGGACGAGATCGGCAAGGCCCTCGGCCTGACCCGGGAGCGGATCCGGCAGCTGGAGAAGCAGTCGCTGTCCAAGCTGCGTCACCCGAGCCGCGCCCAGCCGCTGCTGGACTACGCGAGCTAGGCCAGCGCCGCTCAGTACTAACCCGCTCAGCACTAACCCGCTCACCGCGGCCGCGCGGCCGCTCAGCGAGCCGGACCCGACCTCCCGCCGGGCCCGGCTCGCTTCGTTTTGCCCTATCCTCAGCTCGGGCGCTGATCCGTCGCCCCACCTCCCTGTGCCTCCCCCGGCGTGGCCGCTCGGCGGAGGCAAAGGGAATCCGCTTTCCCGGATCTGTGATCATCCGCCCGCCACGGGCTCCTCGCCGGGGGCCGAGTTCCGTGGTGTCGAGGGCCTGATGACAGCGAACAAGCACTTCAGGCACCGTGTCCGGGAACGCGCTCGCCGTACTGGGGAGTCCTACACGACTGCGCTCAGGCACCTTCGACGCAAGGGCGCCAGGGAGTACCTGATGCAGTGGCAGCGCATTGAGAAATCCGACTTTTGCTACGCCGGGCAGGTCCCGACGGGCTGGGACGGGCGTGCCGGACCTGGCCAACAGCCCGTTCGAGACAGCCCGGTTCGCCGACCCCGCCGACCGGCGGCACAGCGTGATCGTCCTCCGCGGCCCCCTGTCGCCAGAGGCAGCTGTCTACAGGGCGGCCCCGGACCAGGCCAGCGCCGCCGTTCGGGTCGCCGAGCGCACGCAGGCCGTGCTGGAGGCCGCGGGATTCGGAGACTTCGAGATCACCGGGACCCAGGTCGCCGGGCATGCCGGCGCCCGACTGGACGGCGCGCGGGTGGGCCGCGCCCCGGTGGACCGCGCCCCAGTGGACCGCGCCCGGCTCGGCACCGGCCGGACCTGGACCGTCCGTGAGTACTTCGTCATCCGCGACGGCGTGCGCTTCGTGCTCGGCTGCGGCTCCTACGTCCCCGATGAGGACGACTCGCTCTTCACGGCCCTGGCCGAGCGCTTCGAGATCCTCAGCCCGCCCTGACCGGTCAGGGCGCCGGGCCGATGTAGTGGAGGACCGGCCGGCCGCCGATTACGCGGTCATGCTCTACTGCCTCTTCCCCGGTGCGATGACGTTCGGGCTGCTCTACGCTCCGCCGGGCGAATCAGCCGGTGTCGTATTGGTGGGGATGGGTGGTGTAGGTGCGTGCGGCCGGGGTGGTCCAGCGGAAGGTGCCGGGCTGGGGCTGGGTGACGGTCCAGCCGGGGTGCTGCTTGAGCTGGTGGTGGCGGCGGCACACGGCACCCAGGTCGCAGGGGCAGGTTAATCCGCCTTGGTCGAACGGGATGGTGTGGTCGAGGTCGGTGCGCCAGGCGGGCTGGCCGCAGCGGGGGCCGCGGCAGGTGCGGTCTCGGGCCGCGACGTACTCGCGGATCCTGGGCGGCGGCCGGTAGGCGGGGGTGGCCATGGTGTGG
>DASYBB010000085.1:0-18244 GCA_036501025.1 Streptosporangiaceae bacterium | reverse complement strand
CCCCCACTACACGATCACGGTGGCCTACCGCGGCCCGGCCTCGTTCCAGGGCGCGATCACCTTCGTCTTCCAGGACGGCCGGACCGAGTCGCCCGGCAGCTACACCGCCACGCTGCTCGGCGGCGGACGGCTCACCTTCGTGCTCAGCTCCGGCCAGACGCTCAGCGGCTCCTACCGCTCCGGCGGCTTCGGCCTCGACGGCTGCGGCGCGGCGCTGAGGTGGGCCACCCAGCCCGCCATGTGCCAGTTCAGCTACCAGCCGGGCGCCGCCTCCTGAGGATGGCTCACCGGCAGGGCAGGTTCCGGCCCGGGGGACCAGCCGCCGTAATGTCGGGCTAACGAGGGGCGACGGGAGGCGGGAGCGATGACCGATCAGGGGGGACCGGAGATGACAGCCGAGGCCACGCTGGAGCAGGCCGCCGCCGGCGGGGCCGCGTTCCAGGCCGCGGCGCGGGACGCCGCCGGGCGCGGTGGCCTCACCCTGCCCTCCGGCCTGCCGGGCTGGACGCGGGCCTACGTCGTCGCGCACGTCGCGCGCAACGCCGATGCCCTGGTCAACCTGTTGACCTGGGCGCGCACCGGGGTGCCGACCCCGATGTACGCCAGCCTGGATGCGCGCGCCGCGCAGATCGAGGCGGACTCGCGCCGCCCGGATGGCGAATTGCTGGACGACCTGGCCGCCGCCGGCGCCCGGTTCGACTCCGCCGCGGCCGCCATCACCGGCGACGCCTGGCTGGCCCCGGTCCAGACGGCCAACGGGAAGACCATCCCGGCGGCCGCGGTGCCGCGGCTGCGCACCCGCGAGACCTGGGTCCACGCCGTCGACCTGGGCGCCGCCGTCACGCTGGCCGACGTCCCGCAGCCGGTCACCGAACTGCTGCTCGACGATGCGGTGGACGGCTTCGCGGTCCGGCCGGACGTGCCGGCCATCGTGCTGCGCCCGACCGATTCCACCCGAAACTGGGTGCTGGGGGCGGCGGCGAGCGACCCGGCGGTCGAGGTGTCCGGGGCGACGGCCAGCCTGGCCGCCTACGTGATGGGGCGCCCGCTGCCCGGTCCCCTCGAGGCCGGCAGCGGCCGGCCGGTGCCGGAGCTGCCCGCGTGGCTGTGACCGGGGTCTAGCGCGCCGGGATCAGCGTGGCCAGCCCGTCGAGCAGCCACTCCAGCACCTGGCCGAACGACTGGGGTCCCGGCGCGTGCCGCCCCGGGTCGGCGGCCCAGCGGCTGAAGTGCGGGTGCTGGCCGGCCGCGGCGATGCGCTGCAGGTAGGGAGCAGCGGCCCGGTCCAGGTCGGCGTCGGAATGCAGGCCGACGCTGGTGCGCATGGCCTGCTCCTCGAGCAGCGCCAGGCCCGAGCCCAGGACGTGGCCGAGCACAGTGCTGATGAAGCCCATCCGGGTCGCCGCGTCGAGCCCGAGCGGCTCGAGCTCGGCGAGCGCGGCGTCGTAGACCGCGATGGCGTGCGGCCCGAGCGGCGGGCGGCTGAAGGCCAGGCGCGCGAACCAGGGATGGCGCCGCACCGCGTCCCAGCCCGTCTCGCCCAGCCCCCGCAGGGCGGGCCGCCAGCCACCGCCGCGGGGGACGGCGAGCTGCCCGTAGACCTGGTCGGCCATGAGGTCGGTGAGCCCGTCCTTGCTGCCCACGTACCGGTACAGCGCCATGGGGCTGCGCGCGCCCAGCCGGGCGGCGACCGCCCGCATGGTGATCTCGCCGCGGGGCTCGGCGTCGGCCAGGTCGATGGCCGCGGCGACGACCTTGCCGCGGCTCAGCTGCTCGGTGGCGCGCGGCGGCGCGGGCTCGTCGAACCACACGAGCCCGCCGGAGCCGGGCGGGCGGGCCGGAGGATTCATGGTGGACGCACTCTAGCACTCCGTGTACGTTGTCCACCATGAGTGGACAACGTACACGGCCTGCAGGTACTCACAGCACGGAGGTACTGGTCGCGGGCGGCGGGCTGGCCGGCCTGACGGCCGCGCTGGTGCTGCGCCACCACGGCGTCGCGGTGACCGTGGCCGAGCGGCGGCGGACCACCTCGCCGCAGCCCAAGGCCCGCCGCCTGCACGTGCGCAGCATGGAGATCTTCCGCGAGCTCGGGCTGGCCGGGCTGGTCCGCGACGCCGCGCGCGGCCTGGCCGGGCACGACCACATGGCCGCCGGGCGGACGCTGGCGGAGGCCGAGCAGCTGCCCTTGTGGCTGCCGCCCGGTCCGGCCGGGGCGGTCAGCGACATCAGCCCGGAACTGCCGTGCCTGCTGGCCCAGGATGCGCTCGAGCCACTGCTGCGCGAGGCAGCCGTCGCTGCGGGCGCCACCGTGTGCTTCGGCACCGAGCTGGCCGGCTTCGGCCAGGACGCCGGTGCGGTGGTCGCGCACCTCCGCGACGTCGGCACCGGGCGGCGCGAGCAGGTCACGGCCCGGTACCTGGTCGCCGCCGACGGAGCGCGCAGCGCCGTGCGCGAGGCCCTCGGCATCAGACGGTCGGGGCACGGGATCGTCGGCGGCCCGAGCGTGAGCGTCTACTTCCGGGCCGACCTCGGCGACGTCGTGCGCGGCCGGGAATTCAACCTGTGCCAGATCGAGCACCCAAGCGCGCCCGGCGGCCTCGCCTCCGTCGACGGGCGGCTGCGCTGGGTGTTCATGAGCCCGGGCGGCGCCGCCGGCCGGGACTGGCCGGCCCTGCTGCGGACGGCGCTCGGCGTCCCGGCCCCGGATCTCGAGGTGCTCAGCGTGCTGCCGTGGCAGGCCGAGATGCGCGTGGCCGACCGCTACAGCGACGGCCGCGTGCACCTGGCCGGCGACGCGGCCCACGTCATGCCGCCGTTCGCGGCCAGCGGCGCCAACACCGGCATCGCCGACGTCCACAATCTCGGCTGGAAGCTGGCCGCCGTGCTGCGCGGCGACGCGGCGCCCGCGCTGCTGGCCAGCTACGACGCCGAGCGCCGCCCGGCCGGGTGGTTCGCCGCCGACCAGTCCAGCCGCCGCACCCGCGACCTGCGCGACCTGGCCGGCGGACCGGACCCGGCCCTCGCGCACCCGCTCGTCCTGGCCGCGGGCGGCTTCCAGTACCCCGCGGGTGCCCTGGCGCCCGCCCCGGCTGCCGACCCGGAGCCGGTCACGGAATTCAGCCCGGCCGGCCGCGTCGGCACGCGGATCCCGCACCGCTGGCTCGATCCGGCCCGCACCCGTTCCACGATCGACCTGGCCGGCCCGGGCTGGGCGCTGGTCACCGGCGGCCCGGCCCAGCCCGGCGCCGCCCAGCTCGACTTCCTGCCCGCCGGGCAGTGCCTGCTGGTACGGCCCGATCACGTCATCGCCTGGCGGGGCACCGACCCGGCCGCAGCCAGCGAGGTGCGCGCCGGCCTGCTCACCTTGCCAGCGACCCGGCCCGGATGATCGGGTGAGCTGGTGACCCGCTCCCGCGCCCTCGCCTCCGCCGCCGACTACTTCGATTCGGGCGGCTTCCTGGCCGACCTCAGCCGCCGCGTCGCCTTCCCCACCGAGAGCGCGGCGGCCGAGCGCCGCCCGGACCTGCTCGCCTACCTGGAGCAGGAAATGGTCCCGGCCGCGCAGCGGCTCGGCGCCGCCGCCCGCGTCGCGGACAACAGCCGCGGCGGCCCGTTCCTGGTCGCGCACCGGCACGAGGCGGACGGGCTGCCGACCGTCCTCACCTACGGCCACGCCGACGTCGTGCTGGCCGAGGCCGGCCGCTGGAGTGCCGGGCTCGACCCGTGGCGGGTGACGGTGCGGGAGGACCGCTGGTACGGCCGCGGCACCGCCGACAACAAGGGCCAGCACACCATCAACCTGGCCGCGCTGGAGCAGGTCCTGCGCGCCCGCGGCGGCCGGCTCGGCTTCAACCTGAAGATCCTGATCGAGACGAGCGAGGAGATCGGCTCGCCGGGACTGGGCGAGTTCTGCGCGCAGCACCGGGCGGAACTGGCCGCTGACGTGCTGGTCGCCTCGGACGGGCCGCGGGTGGCAGCCGGCCGACCGACGGTGTTCCTCGGCTCGCGCGGCTCGGCCTCGTTCACCCTGGCGCTGGCCCTGCGCGAGCGCTCCTATCACTCCGGTAACTGGGGCGGCCTGCTGCGCAACCCGGCCACCGTCCTGGCCAGCGCGGTGGCCTGCCTGGTCGATGGGCAGGGCCGGATCCTGGTCCCCGGCCTGCGCCCGCCGCCCATCCCGCCCGCCGTCGCCGGCGCGCTGGCGACCATCCCGGCCGGCGGCGGCCCCGACGACCCGGACGTCGACGAGGACTGGGGCGAGCCCGGGCTCACTCCGGCCGAGCGGGTCATCGGCTGGAACACGCTGGAGGTGCTGTCGCTGGCCGCCGGCAACCCGGACACCCCGGTCAACGCCATCCCGGGGTCGGCCCGAGCGCACTGTCAGCTCCGCTTCGTCGTCGGCACCGACGCCACGGACCTGGCGGGCGTCGTGCGCGCTCACCTGGACCGGCACGGCTTCGGCATGGTCGAGGTCAGGCCCGGCCACCTCATGAACGCCACCCGCACCGATCCGGACGGCGCGTGGGTCCGGTTCGCCCTGGCCTCGCTGGCGCGCACCGATGGGGCCCGGCCCGCCCTGCTCCCCAACCTCGGGGGCAGCCTGCCCAACGAGGCGTTCGCCGACGAGCTGGGCCTGCCGACCATCTGGATCCCGCACTCCTACCCGGCCTGCGCCCAGCACGCCCCGGACGAGCACCTGCTCGCGCCACTGGCCCGCCAGGCCCTGCAGC
This sequence comes from Streptosporangiaceae bacterium, assembly GCA_036501025.1. Lineage (GTDB taxonomy): Bacteria > Actinomycetota > Actinomycetes > Streptosporangiales > Streptosporangiaceae > DASUBV01. The sequence continues at coordinate 13,511 of DASYBB010000085.1, read as the reverse complement.
TGATGACCGGCCTGTTCTGGGACCTGGGCGAGGAGCCGCTGGCCAGCTGAGTAAGGCTGGTCGGCGGTGTTCCGGGCCGCGCTAGGCGGCGTTTGCCTGCGGTGGCCCGTGGCTGTGGAGTGTTCTTCGCCGGTCAGGGCTGGTGGCGGTGGTGGTGCCGTCGGCGTTCAGCGCCAGGGTCCAGCCCCAGCGGTGCACCGCGATCAGGTGATGGAAGGCACACAGCAGCGTGAGGTTGTGCAGCGCGGTCACGCCGCCCTCGGACCGCGGGATCAGGTGGTGGACCTGGCAGCTGGCAGGCTTTTGCTGGCAGCCGGGGAAGGCGCAGTGCCGGTCGCGGAAGATGACCAGGCGGCGCAAGTGCGGCGGGACCGTCGCGGTCGGGGTCCCGGTATCCAGCGGCAGGCTCGCCGTGGCCGGGAAGTCGTTCTCGAGCGCGGCGGCGTCTAGGTGCCCGGTCACTACCGGGATCAGCTGCGCGTCACAGGCGTAGGCCTCCGCCGCGGCCCGGCTGTACACCCAGCCCGGCGTGCCGTCCGCGGCGGCCCGCGCCGCCGCCCAGGCCCGCTCGGCGTCGGCGGCGCCGGGCAGGTCGCGGAGCTGGTCCAGTGTCACGTGCAGCTGGACCTGGGTCGGCTGCCCGGCGGTGTCGGGCAGGCCGCTCGAAATCAGCCGCCGGCACGCCTCCTCCAGAGCGTCATGATGGCGCTGGGACTCCGTCCGCGCGTCCTCCGGACCCGCCTTCTTGCCCAGCGCATCCAGCATCGCCGTCAGCGCCGCCGCGCACTCCGGAGTCAGGTCCCCGTTCAGCTTCCCTGCTCCCCGGTAGTGGGTATCGAGCCAGACCCGCCGGTCCTTGAACCCGTCCTCATCCCCGTCGGCCCCGTCTGGGCCGTCGGTGTCCGGGGGCGCGGACCGCTCCCGCATCTGCTGGACCAGCATCACCAGGTCCGCCTCCGTCGCCCCGCCCGCAGCCGCGGCCAGCAGGATCTCGTCGGCCTCATCCCGCAGCTCGGGCACTAGCAGGTCCGACCCGTCGCAGATCAGCCGCGCGAACGAGCTGGTGACCTGCCCGGCGCCCAGGGCGGCCAGGACGCGGGGATGGAGCGCCAGGCGCCGCATCCACTTCACGGTCGCCGCCGACCCCGCACCGGTGACCCGGGCCTGCCACCGCAGCCACGCCTTCGCTGACGCCTGCCCGTCCGCCTCGAACCCGCCCTGCGCATTGAACGCCGCCAGCACCCGCGACACCGCCGCCAGCTGCCCGGCCTCCACGCGGCCCAGCGCCCGCAGCCACCCCGCCAGCGTGTCAGCCGGCCAGTCCGCGACATCGGCCGCCGCCAGGTACCCCAGGCCCGCCTGCACCGCCGCCAGCGCCTGCGCCGGGCTCGACGGCACGCTGGCCGGAGCACCGGGCTGCTGGCCGGGGACGCACACGGGAAGCCACCTCCATCACCACCGCGGCCACCGGGACCGGGGCAGCACGAGACCTGTCAGCACCCGCGCTACGCCCGCTCAGCGGGCACGCGCAGGCCGGGCCTGGCGGAGGGGCCGTTCACCGGGAGAAGGTGCTCCTCGCGGAGCGCATCATCATCACGCAGGTCATCACATCATCAGACATTCGGCAGACCGGAGGCCCAGCTCACAGCCGAAACGGCGCCCCGGCCAGAGACCGGAGCGCCGTCGTCTGCGACTACGGAGCGGTCACCAGTACTGCGTGGTGGCGCTGGAGCTTCCGGTGACCGACCCGGCCATCTCCGGGCGCTCGAAGACCGACTGGACGGCGATCCGGCCGGGGCCCTCCAGGGTCAGCCAGATGGACTTGGCCTGCCAGCGCGCGGAGCTGAACCAGTACGCGCCCCGCGGGTACTCGAAGTGCAGGAACATCCGGACGGTCGGGTCCTTCCAGATCAGGCCGCCGGGCTGGACCAGGATCCGCTGCCGCGGGGCCAGGTCGCGGATGAACGTGTTGCCGGGGCCGTGCAGCATGAGCAGGCCGTTGCTGCCCTGGGCGACGAACCGGTCGATGGTCTGGCCGAGCGGGTAGTGCCATTCCTTGTCGTCGCCGGTGCCGGTGGTGAACCACACGTGGGACCGGTCCCACTCGTAGGTCACGTTCCCGGTGGCGAGCAGGAACCGGTGCTCGACCACGTCGATGGCCTGGCCGGCGTGCAGCGGCACGGCCAGGGTGTCGCCGGGCACGTCGGCGCTGAACGCGATGTGGCCCGGGCCCTGCGCCGTCATCATGACCACCGGCAGGCCCGCCCGGGCGCGCTTCCAGCCGCCCTTCATCGGGAGGTTGGCCAGCCGGACCTGGGGGTCAGCGTGCAGCAGGGCGTGGTGGGAGAAGTAGACCCAGTCGTCGTCGTGCAGGCCCATCTCCGCCACCGGCACGTAGGTGCCGCTGATCTGGCAGGTGGAGCGGCTGAACCGGATGCGGGCCATGTCACGGATCGGGGGCTGCTCGACCCAGCCGGAATCCGAGACGCGCAGCCGGAGATCGGTCGGGGCACCGCAGTTCGGGCAGGTCCCGCTGCCGCCGTCGCTGGCCATGCGGCAGTACGGGCAGGTGTAGGCACCCTGCGGGGGTGGCATCGACATGGCGGTCCCTACTCCGAGCCGTGGTGGACGTACATGGACTGGATGCCGACCCGGCCGGGGCCGGTCATCTGGGCCAGGTAGATCCCGTGCCGGATGAACCCGCTCTTGACCGGCAGCTGGACCGCGTTCATGGTCACGGTGGAGTCCTTGTAGAGGAAGCCGCCCGGCTCGACCATGATCGTCTCGCCCGGCCGCAGCACCTTCTGGAAGACGTTGCCGTTGCCGTGCAGGAGCAGCAGGCCGGGCTCGCGCTGGGTGACGAAGCGGTCCATGTACATGCCGCCGCCGCCGTGCATGATGTTGGCCAGGCCCTTGATCCGCACGAACGAGTAGGTCAGCGAGTGCGTCCCGGCCAGGAACGCGTGCTCGCGGACGTCCAGCTCCATCGACGGGTGCAGCGGCAGGACCACGACCTCGCCGGCGGCGTCGCGGGAGAACGCGATCCGGCCGGGGCCGTGCGCGATGCTCAGGATGTGCGGCATGCCGCCGAGCATCCGCTTCATGCCGCCGCCGGTGTTGAGCGCCGACATCGGCACCTGCGGCTCCTTCCACAGCATCACGTGATGCTCGAAGAAGACCGAGTCGCCCTGGGCCAGGGCCACCTCGGCGACCGGGACGATCTCGCCCTCGATCTGGCAGATGGAGTTGGAGAAGCGGAACTCGGTCATGTCCCGCAGGCGGGGCGCCTCGGCCCAGCCCGAGTCGGTAACGAGGTCCTTCTTGTCGAGGGGAGCGCCGCAGGTCGTGCAGTTCGTGCGCCCCGGCTCATTCTGGGCCATGCACCACTGGCATTCGATCCGGTCCATCGGACACCTTCCAGGTCTTAAAGCCCGCACGGCGCAGACAGCGACCGTGCCGGTGATTACGAGGGGCGGATCCCGCTAGGCGGACGGCGCCCCGGTCGGGGTGCCGCACTCGGCGCAGAACTTGGACGTGGCGCTCAGGTCGGCGTTGCAGTTCGTGCAGTGCTTGGCCAGCGGCGTGCCGCACGAGTCGCAGAACTTGGCGCCGGTGCGGACCTGGCTGTGGCAGTTCCCGCACTCGACGGTGCCGGCCGGGGTGTAGGCCGCCGGCGCCTGGGCGGGCGGCGGCGGGGGCGGCGGGGCGGGCGGCTGGGCGTAGCCGGGGGCGCCGCCGGCGAACCCGGGCGGGGGCGGCGGGACCGGGCCCGGCTGGGCCGGCTGCTGCATCATCTGGTTGGCCATGCCGAAGCCCGCGCCGAGGAACATCGGGGTCACGGCGGCGCCGCCCTGGGCCATGCCCTCGCCCGCGCCCTGGAGGGCCTCGGCCTGGGCGGCCTGGAGGAACCCGCCGGCCAGCCGGCTGTAGGCGGTGTCGCCGGCCAGCTTCTTCAGCCGGGCGTTGTCCTCCTCGTCGAGGTTGACGTCGAGGTTGCCGAACCGGGTGATGGCCAGCCCGTAGTCGGCCAACTGCCCGTTGGTGGCGGGCAGGGCGGCGACCTCGATGTCCGGGCTGTGCGCGGACATGCCGAGGATCTGCCAGGCCCCCGAGGTGAGCTGCATGGTGATCGTGGTGCGGGTGACCTTGAGCAGCTGCTGGGCGACCCAGTTCGTGATGGCCGAGTTGTCCCGCACGTCCACGGTGCCGACCAGGTTGAGGATCAGCTTGGTCGGGTCGACCACGCGCAGGGCGTACTCGCCGAACGCGCGGAGCGTGACGATCAGGCCGGTCTGCGGGTCCTGCACCTCGTCCAGGCGGCCGCCGAAGCGGCAGTTCGGGAACTCCCGGGCGCCGACGAAGTAGATCTCGGCCTTGAACGCGTTGCTGTTGGACCCCCAGTCCGCGAACATGCCGAGGAACGGGAGCTCGGAGGCGTCGAGCGTGTGCCGGCCGGGGGCCAGCACGCCCATCAGCCGCCCCTGGTCCATGAAGACGGCGACGGCGTCGGGCTCGACAATGACCCTTGTGTACTTGCGGATGTTGTGATCGGGCCATTTATAGACGATCTGGCCCTTGGCGCTGTCCGGCGCTGCGATGAACTCGCGGCGGGCCTCGTTGAGGATGCCCATGGATCGCTCCTTGCGCGAAAGTGCGACCCCCGTCATCCCATGGCCGCGTAAGCCCGCATCATACTTTGGCGGGAGGCTTGCCCGCAGTAGCAACGGCCTGATGGTTTGCGATGCTATCTGCGGAGTAAGTCCCCCGGTGAGGCGCAGGTTACGGGAGGTGAGCGGGCTGATGACGGCGCAGCGGGCGGGCGGGCCGGCGGACGACCTGGCGGACCGGTGGGGCGTCCCGGTGCTGCGGGCGACCCCGGCGGGAATGGCCGCGTTCAATGGAGCCGTCGAGTCGCTGCTGGCGCTGGCCGGCGATCCGGTGGCGGAGGCGGAGGCGGCGGTGGCGGCCGCTCCGGGAATGGTCCTGGGCCGGGTGTTCCGCGCCTACCTGTCGCTGTACGGGATGACGGCGGACGGGGTCGCGGCGGCCGCGGTCATCCTGGACGGCCTGGATGGGGCGGGCGCGGAGCGGGAAACCCAGCACCTGCGGGCGGCGCGGGCGTGGGCGGCCGGGGACTGGGCCGGGGCGGCCCGCGCCCTGGAGCGCGCGCTGGTCGCGCACCCGCGGGACGCGCTGGCGCTCAAGGTCGCGCAGGACTTGTACTTCCTCCTGGGCCGCCGCCTGGACCTGCGGGATGTCGCGGCGCGGGTGCTGGCCCACTGGCCGGCGGGCCAGCCGGGCTGGGGCTACGTGCAGGGGATCTACGCCTTCGGGCTGGAGGAGAACGGCGACTACGCGCAGGCGCTGGCCCGGGCGGAGGCGGCGCTGGCCGACAACCCGCGCGACGTCTGGTCGGTGCACGCCGTCGCGCACGTGCATGAGATGGAGGGCCGTCACCGCGACGGCGTGGCCTTCCTCACCGCGACCGCGCCGGACTGGCAGGAGAGCTACTTCGCGGTGCACAACTGGTGGCACCGGGGGCTGTACCACCTGGAGCTGGGCGAGCTGGACGCGGCGCTGGACCTTTACGACGGCGCCGTCCGGGCGCCGCCGTCGCTGGAGTGGCTGGACATCGTGGACGCCGCCGCGCTGCTGTGGCGGCTGAGCCTGTACGGCGCGGACCTCGGGGACCGGGCCGCGCGGCTGGCCGACGACATCGGGCCGCTGCTGGAGTCCGCGCCGGTGTATGTGTTCAACGACTGGCACGCCGTCATGGCGTTCGGACTGGACGGACGAAACGATCGCTGCGCGCGGGTCGTGGCCGATACCCGGCGGCTGGCCTCCGGCACGAACCGGGCCAGCGCGGAGCGGGCGGGCCTGGCCCTGCTGCGCGGGTTCGGCGCGTTCGCCGCCGGGGACTACGACGACGCGCTCGATCAGCTCGTCGACATCCGGGACGCGGCCAGCGCGGTGGGCGGCAGCCACGCCCAGCGCGACGTCATCGACCTCACGCTGATCGCCGCGGCGGCCCGGGCCGGCGACCGGCGGCTGGCCCGCGCGCTGGCCGGCGAGCGGACGGCCCGCAAGCCGTCCGCCGCCCGCTCAGTGGAGCGGCTGCTGGCGCATCACTCCGGGCTGGTGCCCGGGCGGGTGCGGGCGTCGACCTCGGAGTAGGTGTAGGGGTTCGGGATCCGCTCGCTCTCCGGCAGCGGCGGGGTCAGGCTCTGCTGCCAGGCCTCCTCGCCCATGGTGGCGCGGATGTACTCGATGGTGTCGGCCACCGCGGCGTGCACGGCGGGCAGGTCGACGCCGACCAGCTTGCCGTCGTGCTTGGCGATCCGCCCGTCGATGATGACCGTGTGCACGTCGCCGCGGCCGGCCTGGAAGACGACGTGCCCGTGCGGGTGCAGCACCGGCCCCATGGCCGGCGACGCGTCGTTCTTGATCAGGACCACGTCGGCCTTGCGGCCGGGCGCGATGACGCCGAGGTCGTGCTCGCGGCCGATGGCCCGCGCTCCCCCGCTGGTCGCCCACTGCACGACGTCGCTGGCCCGCAGCTCGTTGTGGGCGACCGTCTCGCCGCGCTCGTGCGCCTCCAGGTGGCAGCGGGCGCGGTCGGCGTTGAGGGTGGCCCGCATGGCGTTGAACATGTCGCCGCTCCACCACACGCTGGTGTCCTGGGACAGCGCCACCGGGATGGCGTGCCGCCGCAGCCGCCAGGTCGGCGGGTAGCCCTGGCCGGCGCTCGACTCGCTCTCGGCCGACACCGAGGCGGTGCCGCCGGTCGCGGCGATCTTCTGGTACGAGTCCTCGCTCAGCGTCGAGCTGTGCACGTAGGTGACGGTCTCGTCCATGAAGCCGCCGTCCCACATCTGCTGGATGCCGACGTCGCTGGTCGCCCCCCACACCCCGGCGTGCGTGGTGACCCGCAAGCCGAGCTCGCGGGCGGCCTCGAAGGCGGCCCGCTCGGGGAAGGCCGGGTCGCCGGTGACATCGAACGCCAGCTGCAGCCCGAGCAGGTCGGTGCCGCCGCCGGCGCCGTGGCGCGCGATGAAGTCGCGGAACTCCGGCGCGGCCGACCACTCCCAGGGGCCGCCGAGCAGGTTCCCGTAAGCCAGCACGAAGCGGCCCCGGGTGGAGGCCAGGGCGTCGGCGGCGGCCTCGCCGTGCTCGACCGTCTGCAGGCCGTGCGACCAGTCGACGGTGGTGGTCACGCCGGCGTCGATCGACTCGACCGCGGCCAGCCGGTTGCCGGCGTGGATGTCCTGCGGCCGGAAGTGCTTGCCCCAGGTCAGGTAGTAGAAGACGAAATACTCGCTGAGCGTCCAGTCGGCCCCGAGGCCGCGCAGGTTGGTCTGCCACATGTGCCGGTGGCTGTCGATCATGCCGGGCATCAGGATGCCCCGGGCGCCGTCGATCTCGGCGGCATCGTCCGGGACCTCGAGCCGCGGGCCGACCGCGGCGATCCGGTCCCCGCTGATCAGCACGTCAGTGTCGGCCAGGACCTGGGTCCCGTCCCCGGTGATGACGGTCGCGCCGCGGATGACCACCGGGCGGCCCCGGTCGGCGTCGGCGGGATCGAGGGGCGGCATCGTCATCGTTGCTCCCGGGGATGCTGTTACCGGCAAAGATCGTCCCCAAACATAGGGCCTGGACGCGGGGCGGGACCAGACCCGGACGGGCTAGGGCACGCCGGCCGCCAGCGCGATGCCGACGCCGATGAGGGCCAGGCCGCTGAGGACCTCGCCCCGGCTGCCGGTCCTGGCCCCCAGCCGGGCCCCGAGCCGGCTGCCGAGCTCCAGGCCGACCAGCGACAGGGCGACGCTGACGGCGGCGATGACCGCGACCGCGGTGACCAGGCTGACGGGAAAGGTGCCGACCGCGAAGCCGACCACGAGGTTGTCCATGCTGAGCGCCAGGCCGGTGACGAGCAGGCGGCCGAGCGACTGGCCGGCCGGGCCGGGCGGGGCGGCCGGGTCCGGCGGGACGCCGTCGGCTGGCCGGGCACCCCGGGCGGCGCGGGTCGCGCGGGCGGCCTGGAGCAGGGCGTAGCCGCCGGTCGCGATGAGCAGGCCCGCGCCCGCCCAGTGCGCGGCGTCGCCGAGCGTCCCGGCCAGGCTCCGGCCGAGCAGCAGGCCGAGGGCCGGCATGCCGCCCTCGAACAGCCCGAAGATCAGCGCGACGTGCAGCCGGGTCCGGCGTGTCGCGCCGCTCGCGCCGAGCCCGATCGAGGCGGCGAAGTTCGACAGCCCGACGGAAACGGCGACCACCAGCAGCGCAAGCACAAGCCGAACGCTACCGACCCGGCGCCGGGCCCCCGCGCACGGCCGGCCGCCCGGGCGCCCGGGCCCGCCGGAACCTTCTGCGCTCGCTCTGAACCGCCTATGACCCCGGTACGTTCCATGAATGCCAGTAAAAGCATTGCTTAATATGATCATTAGGGCACCCTGACGCTAATGCTCCCGCTAGGCAACTAACCGCCTCATAATGGCTGGCGACGTCAGGAATTGCGGGTAGTCCTCCCGCTGGGGCCAGGGACCTAAGAAAAGAGAGCACCATGCGCACCAGACGAAGGCTATTCACGTTAACGACGGCGTTGCTGGCCGTGCCGTTCGCGGTGACGGCGGTGGCCGCCACGGCCGCCGCGGCCCCGGCCGCGCCCGCCCATCACGGGGGGCGGCCGGCCGGCGCGGTGGTCATCACCACCGAGCACACGAAGTTCGGCACCGTCCTGGTCACCGGGACCGGCGAGTCCCTGTACGTGTTCTCGGGCGACAACTTCGGGTTCTCCACGGCCGCCGGCACCCCGCAGCTGGCCTGCACCGCGCTGAACGTGGCACCCGCCCCGGCGAGCACGCCGTGCACCACGGCGTGGCCGCCGCTGACCGCGACGTCGGTCATCGCCAGGGGCGGCGTGGCCCAGAAGGGCCTGGGCACCGTGACGCGCAACGGCGTCACCCAGGTCACCTACTTCGGCCAGCCGGTCTACGGCTTCATCAAGGACACCGCGGCCGGGGACATCAACGGCGAGGACGTCGCCGCGTTCGACGGCATGTGGTACCTGGTCCACCCGAGCGGCGTGGCCGCCGCCACGGTCCCGACCATCACCACCGAGACCAGCGCGAACGGCATCGTCCTGGCCTCGCCGACGGCGGCGGGCGGGCGGACGCTCTACTCGCTCACCGCGGACACCCCGAGGACGTCGGCCTGCACCGGCCAGTGCGCCGCCCTGTGGCCGCCGCTGCTGACCGCGAACGGGAGGGCCAGGGTCGGCACCGGCGCCGAGCGCCGGCTCGGCGTGATCCGCCGCGCGGACGGGACGCTCCAGGTCACCTACAACGGGCACCCGGTGTACTTCTTCGCGTTCGACCTGGGCGCGGGCGCCCCGGCCGGGCTGACCACCGGCGAGTACATCCTGGACCCGGCGCCGGTGGACGGGAACTGGTACACGGTGCTGCCGCAGGGCATCGCCGACCCGGGCACGACCACGATCGGCTCGGAGAGCGCGGGCGGCGCGAACATCCTGGCCGTCGCGGGCAACCCGATCAACAAGGTGGTGGCCACGCTGTACGCGTTCAGCGCGGACTCGGCCACGGCCAGCACGTGCACCGGGCAGTGCGCGATGATCTGGCCCGCGGTGATCACCACCACCCCGGCCGCGGTCTCGGGCATGGCCAGCGCGGGCAAGCTGGGCACGATCCCGCGCGCGGACGGGACCTTCCAGGTCACCTACAACGGCCACCCGCTGTACTTCTTCGCCAAGGCGCTGGACAGCGGCACCGAGGGCAGCAACGTCATGGCCTTCGGCGGCACGTTCAACATCGTGAACGTGTCCGGGGCGGTCGGCTAGCCGGGCCTCCTGCCCTGGCCGGCCCTCCCCAGCGGGCCGGCTAGGGCAGGACCTGGATCTTGCGGCCGATGCCGCGCCGGACGCGGTCGATGGCCTGCCCGTAGTCCGCCAGCGGGAGCCGGTCGCTGATGAAGATGCCGGGGTCCAGGATGCCGCCCGCGAACAGGTCGGCGGCGCGCTCGAAGCTGTGCAGGACGGCCATCGAGCCGGTGATGGTGATTTCCTGGTGGTAGATCCGGTACGGGTCGATGCTGACCCGCGTGGCGTAGGACGCGACGCCGAACTGCAGGAAGGTGCCGCCCGGCGCCACCCGGGCCAGGCCGTCCTGGATGGCCGGGCCGGCGCCGGTGGCGTCGATGACCAGCTCCCAGCCGCGCGGGCGGTCCAGCTCGTCGGCCGAGGTGACCGCCGTGGAGCTGCCCAGGGTGACCGCCGTCTTGAGGCGCTCGGGGTTGAGGTCGACCATGTCCACCGAGGCAGCACCGGTGCGCTGGGCGAGCCGGAGCATCATGAGCCCCATCGTTCCGGATCCGTAGATGAGTACGTGGGCTCCGAGGTTCGACTTCAGGACGTCGTAGCCGCGGACGGCGCACGACAGCGGCTCGATCAGCGCGGCGTCCTCCAGCCGCAGGTGATCGGGCAGCAGGACGCAGTTGGCGGCGGGCGCGGCGGCGTACTGGGCGGCGCCGCCGGGGACGCTGACGCCGATGGCGTTCCACCGCTCGCACAAGTTATTGCGGCCGATGCGGCAGTAGTGGCACTCATGGCAGTACAGCGACGGGTCGACCGCCACCCGCGCGCCCACGCTCAGCGCGGGGTTGGCTGCGCGGGCCTCGGCGCCGAGCGCGACGACCGTGCCGGAGAACTCGTGGCCGGGCACGATGGGCAGCGACGGGGCGAACTCGCCGTCCAGGATGTGCAGGTCGGTGCCGCAGATCCCGCACGCGGCGACCTCGACCAGGACCTCGCGCGGGCCGGGCACGGGCTCGGGCACGTCGGTCACGGTCACCTGGCCGACCGACTCGATCACAGCTGCTCGCATGGTCACTTCACCGCTCCCATGGACAGGCCGCGGACGAGCTTGTCCTGCGCGGCCCAGCCGGCGATCAGCACGGGCAGGCACGCGATCGTCGCGGCGGCGGACAGGTGGGCCAGGAACGGCCCCTCGGGCTGGACGAATCCGACCAGGTAGATGGGGACGGTGGCGCCGTTGACGGTGGTGAGGTTAACAGCCAGGAAGAACTCGTTCCAGGCGAAGATGAAGCAGATCAGCGCGGTGGCGGCGAGGCCGGGGCTGATGATGGGCAAGATGACCGAGCGCATCTGCCGGATCAGGCCTGCGCCGTCCACCCAGGCGGCCTCGATCACCGACCGGGGGATCTCCAGCAGGAACGAGCGCAGCATCCACACCGCGATGGGCAGGTTCATCGCCGCGTACAGCACGACGAGCAGACGCTGGTGGTCGAGGACGTGCAGGTCCCGGGCGATGACGTAGAGCGGGATGATCGCGCCGACGACCGGCAGCATCTTGGTCGAGATGAAGAAGAACAGCACGTCCCGCCACTTGGTCACCGGCCGGATCGACAGCGCGTAGGCCGCGGGCAGGGCCAGCAGCAGCACGATCAGGGTGGACAGGATGGTGATCAGGATCGAGTGCTCGAGATAGCTCGGCAGGCTGTTCAGGCCGCCGGCGCCTTTCCAGACGGACGCGTACTCGGCGAAGGTCGGCTTGAAGATGAAGTGCGGGGTGCTGGTATCAGCGTCCGGCTCGGTCTTCAGGCCGGTGAGCGCCATCCACAGCACCGGGAAGAAGAAGATGAGCACGACGATCCAGGTCAGCAGGCCCAGCAGCAGCCGGGTGAGGGGGGTGGCCTGGCGGTCGGCCAGGCTCCGGGTCTGCGCCTTCATCGGCCGGCCATCCCTTCGCTGCTGAACAGGCTGGACACGGCGCGCAGGGCGAACGTCGCGATCAGGATCGTCGCGATGACCACGATGATCGCCATCGCCGACGCCCGGCCGATGTCGTAGGCCTGGAAGGCGGTCTGGTAGATGTAATACGGCAGGTTGGTGGTGTCGGTGGACGGGCCGCCCTGGGTGATGATGTAGATCGAGTCGAAGGCCTGCACGATGTAGATGGAGCCGAGCAGGACGCCCAGCTCGATGTAGGGCCGCAGCTGGGGCAGGGTTATTTTCCGGAAGATCCCGAGCGTGCCCGCGCCGTCGACCCGGGCTGCCTCCAGCAGGTCCTCCCCCTGGCTCTGCAGGCCCGCGAGCGCCAGCAGCACCATGAACGGGGTCCACTGCCAGGTCAGGAACGTCATGATGGTGATCTGGGAGTGCTGCCCGATCCAGTTCTCGCTGCCCAGGCCGAACGGCCGCAGGAACCAGTTCAGGATGCCGAACGTGGTGTCCAGGATGGTGAACTTCCAGACCAGCGCGGCCGCGGTCGGCATGACCAGGAACGGGCTGATGATCAGCGTGCGCAGGAAGCCGCGGCCGAACACGTACCGGTTGAGCAGCAGCGCGACGCCGACGCCGAGCACGATCGAGGCGACGACCGGGACCACGGTCAGGAGCACGGTGTTGACGACCGCGGTCCGGAAGATGTGGTCGCCGAAGATCTGCTCGTAGTTCCACACCGTCGGGAAGTCCCGCGGCGCCGTGGGGAAGTTCAGGTTGTAGCGCTGGAAGCTGTAGTAGAGGGTCAGGATGAAGGGGATCTGGGTCACCAGGAACATGAAGACCAGGGCCGGGACCAGCGGCACCCGGCGGATCCAGGACCCGGCGCCGGGAGCCCCGGCCCGCTTGGCACCGACCCGGCCCTGACGGACCGCGGGCGCCGATTCGATCACGTTAGCCAACTCCGGTGTCCTCCCAACGGTGGCACGTCCCGGTCGCTGCGCCCCGCGGCCCCGGCGGCGGGCGAATTGACCGCCGCGGGGCCGCGAGCGCAGGGTTACTTCTTGAGGCCGGCCTGGATGACGGCCTGCTGGGCGATCGACTGGCTCTTCTTCAGGGCCGCGGACACGGTCTCCTGTCCGTCGATCGCCGCTGTGATCTCGGCGGACACCTGCTGGCCGAACTCCTCGAACTGCGGGATGCCGACGTACTGGATGCCGGGCACGGGCTGCGGGTTGAGGCCAGGCTGGGTCACGTTGACCGAGTCGATCTCCTGCAGGGTCAGCGCGGCGAAGTCGCCGGCTGCCTTGTGGTAGGCGGGGTTCTGGTAGGTCGAGGTGCGGGTGCCGGGCGGGACGGCGGCCCAGCCGTTCTTGGCCGCGTCGTAGGCGATGTACTGCTTAGAGGTCGCCCAGTCCATGAACTTCCACGCGGCGGACTTGTTCTTGGACGCGCTTTCCAGGGCCAGGGCCCAGCTCCACAGCCAGCCAGCGGCCTTGGTCTTCATGACCGGCGCGGGCGCGAACCCCATGTTCCCGGCGATGGGGCTGGGCTTAGCGTCCAGGGTGGAGGCCGCGACCGTGGCGTCGTACCACATGGCCGCCCGCTTCTGCTGCATGATGTTCAGGCACTCGTTGAAGCTGTCGTTGCCCGCGCCCTTCTCGCCGTACTTGCGGACCAGGTTGACGTAGAAGTTGGTGGCCTGCTCGAACGCGGGTGAGGTGAGGTGCGCGTTCCAGCTCGTGTCAAACCACTGGCCGCC
>DASYBB010000084.1:0-2084 GCA_036501025.1 Streptosporangiaceae bacterium | reverse complement strand
CGGATCGGGCGCGTTGTCGAAGACCAGCAGCCAGTCCCCCGGCCAGGCCGCCAGCACCCCGTGAACCCGCGCGACCGGGTCCCCCGCGTCCATCAGGTCACGCACGCCCAGCTGCGCGGCCAGGTCGCCGAATCCGGCCGCGAGCGCCGTCGGCTCCGCCGCCGGGAACACCCAGGCCAGCCCGAGGCCGGCCAGGTGGCGGTGCGCGTACTCGATGGCCACGCTGGTCTTCCCGGCGCCGCCCAGGCCGCACAGCGCCACCACCCGCGGCCCGGTCCCGTGACCTGACGACAGCCGCGTGTCAAGATCCGCGAGCAGGGCCTCGCGGCCGGCCAGGAAGGCCGGCCGGGGCGCCAGCCGCACCGGCTGGCTCGCCACCGCGGGCCGGTGATACTCCAGCCGGCCGATCGCGATGCCGCCATTGTCGGCGCCAATCGCGCCCGGCTGCAGGTGCCAGGCGGATCCGGGCTCGGCTACGGTGCCGCCGGGCCCGGGCCAGTAGGGTTTCCGAGCGATACGCCGCCCTGGATGGTCGCCGCCGCGACCCCGCCCCGCGATGCGGTGATGTTCACGTCGCGGCCCGCCGCGACCCCGTGTCCCGTCGCCGACACCGCCCCGGCCGGGAGCTGAGCCCGGACTTCCTCCACCAGGGCGCGCAGCTCGGCCGCTGCGTCCGGGTGCTCCTCGAGCAGGTCAGCCAGCCGGGTCTGCCAGGCCCTCTCCTGCCCGGCCCGGGCCTGGCCGAGCTCGTCCGGCGCGGCGCCGGCCAGCTCCTCCGCCATCCCGTCCAGGCGGCGCTCGGCCGCCGCGGCGCGCTCCGCGTCGCCGCGGCCCAGCAGCCGGGCGAATCCCCGCTTAGCCAGGGCCCACGCATCCGTCGATGCCGCGGCCACAATCGTCTGGCTGGCCAGCAAGGCCAGGGCCAGCGCCTCCGCCACCACTCCTGCCGCCCCCTCAACGCTCGGTCACCCAACAATGGCATGCCGCGCCAAGAAAAGTCCCGTGCTAGCCCGGAGGCGGGGACTCCGGGGCGGGGCGGCGCCTGCGGGGCGCGGCGGAGCGGGGCGGCTGGGCGCGCATGTGGTCGCGGACGCGGCTCATGATGGCGCCGAGCTGGCTCAGGTCCTCGCCGGGCACGGCGTCGATCAGCTGGCGGCGGGTGACCTGGATGTGGCCGGGCATGACGCGGCCCAGTAGCGCCCGGCCGCTGCCGGTGATGGTGACCAGGGTGGCGCGGTCGTCGGCGGAGCTCGGCCCGCGGGTGATCAGGCCGGCCGTCTCCAGCAGGCTGGCCTGGTAGGTCAGGCCGCTGCGGCTGTAGACGACGCCGTCGGCCAGCTCGGTCATGGTCATCGGCCCGCGCGCGTTCAGCCGGGCCAGCAGCTGGAACTGCACGTAGCTGAGATTGCCCTCGGCCCGCAGCTGCTGCTCGACGCGGTGCTGGAGCAGGCTGACGGCCTCCATCAGCGCGAAGTAGGTGTCCAGCTGGTCGGCGGCGAGGCCCTCGGCGTCGCCCGGGCCGGTGCCGGACCACGGATCGGTCATCCCGCCATCGTACCTGTTTCGAATTCCAAGCATTGTGACGAGCGTCACGCCGCGGAAGTATTGCTTCGAACTCGAAGCAGACTAGCCTGGCAGGCGTGCTTCAAGTTCGAAGCACCCTACGAGACTATCTCAGAGGAGAGGTCATGAAGGCAGTGCGATACCACTCCTACGGGGAGCCCGGCGTCCTGGCCTACGAGGATGCCGAGCGCCCGGCGGCGGGCGCGGGCCAGGTGGTGGTGAAGGTGGCCGGGGCCGCGTTCAACCCGGTGGACGGCGCGATCCGGGCCGGCTTCCTGCAGGAGGTGTTCCCGGTGACCCTGCCGCATATCCCGGGCTTCGACGTGGCCGGCGTCATCACCGAGACCGGCGCCGGGGTGCGCGGGTGGCGTCCCGGCGACGCGGTGGTGGCGTTCCTGCCGATGACCGCGCCGGGCGCGGCCGCCGAGTACGCGGCCGGGCCGGCCGGCGCCCTGGCCGCCGCGCCCCGCGCCGCCGACCTGGCCGACGCGGCGGCGCTGCCGTCGGCCGGGCTGACGGCC
>DASYBB010000083.1:0-89724 GCA_036501025.1 Streptosporangiaceae bacterium | reverse complement strand
GCAGCCGCATCGCGCCGACCTTCCGCGCGCGGCCGAGGTCGCTGGCCAGCACGGTGGCGAGGACGACGCCGTTGACGATCATCGCTTCGGTGAGCTGGGAATCCATCGCGGCCCCTGTCGGGTCCACGCGGCGCGCGGAATCAGGCCGGCCGCCGGCTCCCGCGTGACGGCGCTGACCGGCGTCTTCGCCGTTCATCTCCTTTTTGCCTAAAGATCGGCCTTCCGCCCGCTTGCGGCCGTTGTATGCATGAGCCGCATTCCCCTTGGATGGCTTTCGTTCCGCACTGCTGAGAGGACGTGGACGTCATCGACATGGACAACGCAGGACAGCCCGGCGCGGGCGGCGGCGGGGCAGAGGCCCGCCCCGCCAGCCCCGCCAGCCCGGCCAGCCCGGCCACCGACTACGGCACCGAGGCGCCCTTCAAGGCGGCCGTCTCGCGCCGCCGGTTCCTCCGCGTGAGCGGCACGGCGGCCGGGGTGGCGATCGCCGCGACCGCCGGCGCGCAGATCGGCGGGATCGCCCGGGCGACCAGGGCGGCCGCGGCGACGAGGCCGGCCCGCCTCACCGGCACGATCCGCGACCTCAAGCACGTGGTCATCCTCATGCAGGAGAACCGGTCGTTCGACCACTACTTCGGCAGCCTGCGGGGCGTGCGCGGATTCGCGGACAAGCAGGCGCTGACGTACCAGAACGGCACCACCGTCTTCCAGCAGCCGGACGCGGCCCGCACCGACCTCGGCTACCTGCTGCCGTTCCACATGGACTCGACCACGGTGAACGCCCAGAATTCGCGTGACCTGGACCACAGCTGGACCGGCGACCACAGCGCCCGCAACAGCGGCCTGTGGAACAACTATGTGCCGGCCAAGACCGAGCAGACAATGGGCTACTTCACCCGCGCCGACCTGCCGTTCCAGTACGCCATGGCCGACGCGTTCACCATCTGCGACGGGTACCACCAGGCGATCCTGGCCCCGACGAGTCCGAACCGGATGTACTTCTGGACCGGCACAAGCGGCGGCTTCATCACCAACCCGGCCGACTACGCCGCGGTGTTCAGCGGCAGCAACGCGCTGACCACCTACCCCGAGCTGCTGCAGAAGGCGGGCAAGACCTGGCAGGTCTACACCAACCACGAGGTCGGCGACGGCGGCGGCAACAACGCCTGGGTCGGCGACTTCGGCGACAACCCGCTGTGGTTCTACCAGCAGTACGAGGACTCGGAGAACGCCGCCACCGCGGCCGGGCAGGAGCTGGCCGTCCGCGGTGCCGTCCAGCCCTGGCAGCCCAGCGCGGGCACGCCGCTCGGCCCGAACCACGTCAACCACGTGCTGGCCCAGTTCCTCGCCGACGCCACGGCGGGGACCCTGCCGCAGGTGTCGTGGATCGTGGCGCCCGACAACTACTCCGAGCACCCGGCGGCCAGCCCGAGCTACGGCGCGCACTACGTCCGGGCGGTGCTGGAGGCGCTGATGGGCAACCAGGAGCTGTGGAACTCGACCGCCCTGTTCGTCACCTACGACGAGCACGACGGCTACTTCGACCACGTGCTGCCCCCGGCGCCCGAGGCGAGCGTGACCGACGAGTTCATCGACGGGCTGCCGATCGGCTTCGGCAACCGGGTGCCGATGATCATCGCCTCGCCGTGGACCCGCGGCGGCTTCGTGGACTCCAACACCTACAACCACACCTCGATGCTCCAGTTCCTGGAGACCTGGACCGGGGTGAAGGCGGCCAACGTCACCGACTGGCGGCGGTCGATCTCCGGTGACCTGACCGCCGCCTTCGATTTCTCCCACCCCGACTTCTCCATCCCGGACCTGCCGGACACGGTCCCCCTGATCACGCAGTCGGACCAGGAGAAGAGCTTCCCGGCGGTGAAGACCCCGGCCGAGGGCCAGCAGGTGTTCCCGGTCCAGGAATCCGGGACCCGCCCGCACCGGCCGAGCCAGCACCAGCCGCACGCGGACGTGGTCGTCCACCGCGCCACCGGGCAGGTCACGGCCAGCCTGTCCGTCCGCGGGAAGGTCGGCGTCTCGCTCGCCGTCTACCCGGACAACTTCGGGCCGGCGACGGCCACCCCGTTCACGGTGCTGCAGGGCAAGAACCAGTCCTACACCTGGGACAGCACCAAGACCGGCGGCAAGTACGCATTCTCGGTCTACGGGCCCGACGGCTTCCTGACCTCGTTCGCGGGCACCGTGGTCCCGGCCAGCCAGGACTCCGGGGCTGTGCCGACTGTGGTGGCGACGCCGATTGGCGGGCTCCGGCCCGTGGTCAGCCTCGCGCTGGCCAACGAGGGACACCAGGCAGTCACCTTCACCCTCACCCCGAACGAGTTCGCGGGCCGCGCGCAGACCGTCAGGGTGGGCGCCGGCCTGGAGATCCTCACCTGGCCCACGGACGCCGCCGGGTACTACGACGTGAGCATCACCGCTGACTCGGGCGACGGGTTCACCCGCCGCTACGCGGGCCGCATCGCCTAGTCGCGGACGGAACGGCCGGGGCGCGCTGTCAGCGCACCCGGCCGTCCGTCCGCTCTGGCGGCCTCAGGGTCACAGGTTGACGGCTGTATCCACGACCTCCTGGATGTACGACCCGTCACTGGCTTGCCAGTAGAAGATCAGGTTCCCGGCGTAGTCGATCGCGGCGATGTTCTCGATGCCGTCGTTCGTGGTGACGGCCGGGTCGGACATGGTGCCGTCCGGCGAGAATGGTCCGCCCGGGCCAACTGAGACGTAACTCCAGGTACCGGTTCCGTTGACGGTGGCTTTGTCGGCCATCTGACCCCACCATTCCCGATCGACAACGCGTACGCCGCCCGGGTCGGTCGTGATGGAGGGCGCGCCACCGGTGAGGCCCGGCAGCTGCTCGGGATGCCAGGTCGTCGTGCTGTTCAGTGCCCAGTAAAACATCATCGCGGAGGTATTCGCGTTGACCGCGGCCACGTTAACGCTGCCGGCGTTCACGGTGATGGCGGGGATGTCGGTGGTGGTCCCGGCGCCCGCTACGACCTCCCTGGTCCACGTGGGGCTGCCGTTGGCCGCCCAGTAGAAGTACAGGCTGCTGCTCGGTCCCTCGGCGACGATGTTCACGCTGTTGCCGTTCACCGTCTGGGACGGCGCCGAGAACGTCGTCCCCGAACCTGCGACGCTCTCCCGGTGCCAGGCTGAGGTGCCGTTAGTGGCCCAGTAGAACTGCAGGCTGTTGACGGGTCCCTCGGCGGCGATGATCACGGATTTGCCGTCCTGCCTGATCGACGGCGCGGAGTAGGTCGTCCCCTTCCCCGCCACTGTCTCCGGGTTCCAGCCGGTCCCGCCGTTCGGCTGCCAGTAGAAGTCCAGGCTGTTATTGGCGCCCTGCGCGGCGATGACGACGGAGTCGCCGTCCTGCACCATGGACGGTGCGGAGAAGGTGGTGCCGTTCGCAGCGACCTGCTCGCCGTGCCAGGTGTCGGTGCCGTGCTCGTTCCAGTAGAATCGCAGCCCATTGCCCGCGGTCTGCACGGCGATGACGGAGTTGCCGTCGGCGACCGTGATCGCCGGCGTGGCAAACGACGCGGCGGCCCGCGCGGCGGGCCCGCCTGGCGCGACCGCGGCCACGGCGGTGATGGCCAGGGCGCCGGCGCCCGCGACGGCGAGCATCCTGACCCTGGACCTGACAGCGATGGCATGCAGGCCCGAGCTGCGAATCTGCTTCATGATCTCCCCCGGTAGACGAGAAATGACCCCGATCAGTCGGGCCAGCATCGCAGCGCACCCTGAAACGCCGATTAAACCGGCTAGTACCGCGCGGGATGGCGCCCGCCCGCACGGACTGTGCCGCCCCCCGGCGCGGCCCGGCCGGCGGGCGTCGCCAGTTGCGTCATGCGGCTCAGCCGGGGTATCCCAGTGCAGTCGGGAGCCCCGGGGAGGCGAAGAGGATCATGGCACCGGGCTGGCTGACAGCCGTCGCGTGGCTCTACTTGTCGGTCTGCTTCTGCTGCGCGGCCATCATCGCCGGCGACATCATCGTCGGTCACCGGCGTCAGCCGATGGGCGTGATGAACTTCGTCTTCCCGATCACCGCGCTGTACTTCGGCCCGCTCGCGCTCGCCCTGTACCGGCGGTGGGGGCGAGCCGGCGGGCCGGGCGCGCGGGCCCGGCCGTGGTGGGTCACGATGGCCATCGAGGTGAGTCACTGCGGCTCGGGTTGCGCCCTGGGCGACGTGATCTCCGAGTTCGCGATCTTCTGGCTGGCGCTCGCGATCGCCGGGTCCACCCTCGGGGCCGAGTACGCCGGCGACTACCTGCTCGCGCTCGCGCTCGGCATCGTGTTCCAGTACTTCGCGATCGCGCCGATGCGCGGCCTCGGGCTGCGGGACGGGCTCGTGGCGGCGGCCAAGGCCGACTTCATCTCGCTGACGGCGTTCGAGATCGGCCTGTTCGGCTGGATGGCCGTCATGGCCTTCGTGCTCTTCCCGGCCCCGCACACCCTCATGCCCAGCTCGGCTGCCTTCTGGCTGCTCATGCAGGTCGGCATGATGATCGGGTACGTCACGTCGTGGCCCGCGAACGTGTGGCTGGTCAGCCGCGGCATCAAGACGCCGATGTGAGCCGAGCGCTAGTCGCGCGGCTCCTGCTTGCCTATCCCCTGCGGGTCGCGGCCCTCGAAGGGGTGGACCTGGCGGGTGGCTTCGTAATCAATCCGGTGATTGATGGCTTCCCTATTCCAGCTACGGATGCGCCGGCCATGGCGCCGGGCCCGGTAGTCACCCAATACGCCAGCAGGACGGCCAAGACGATGAGCCCGCCCAGTACGGATATGAAGATCATCGCTTCACCTCTGGCCGGATAACATACCGGCGCCTTTTCACTATAGGCTCTCTGGCCGTGAACGTTCCAGCGGTGGTGGTCCCCTACGATCCGCGCTGGCCTGAGGTGTTCGACGCGCTCCGGGACCGGGCCGATGCGGCCCTGGCGGGCATCGCCCACGTGACCGAGCACGTGGGCAGCACCGCGGTGCCGGGCCTGGACGCGAAGCCGATCATCGACCTCGACGTGGTGGTGCCGGCCGGGGCCAGCCCCGGCCCCGCCGTGGCGGCACTGGCCGCGGCGGGCTGGGAGCCCGAGGGCGACCTGGGCATCACGGGCCGGGAGGCGTTCCGACCGCCCGCCGACACCGTGTACCACCACCTGTACGTGGTCGTGGAGGGCGGCCCGGCCCATCGTGATCACGTCGAGCTGCGGGACTACCTGCGGGCGCACCCGGATGCGGCGGCCCGGTACGGCGCGCTCAAGCGCCGCCTGGCGGGGCTGCTGGAGACCGACCGGGCGGCCTATTCCGACGGCAAGGCCGAGATGATCGCCGAGCTGCTCCGGCCCGCCGCCGGGTGACCGGCATCCGGGAAGCCGCGGCCAGGGTCCTGGTTCTCTGGTAGCCGGGTGAGCGGCGGCACGAGCCCGCAGCCCGAGCCCGTAGCCTGGCCGGACGGGCCGCCGAGGGCTAGGTTTGTCCATGTGCGGGCCGAACCGGCAGGTCAGCGGGCTGGCCTGCGGGACCGGAGGTACCGGAGGGATGGTGCAGCTATGACGGGACACTCGCGGCGCCGGGAGCGCACGCGCGCGCACCGGGTGGGCATGATCGTGTCGGTGGCCGGCATTGCCGCGCTGCTCGGCACGGGCACCCTGGGCATCATCCTGCTGAACACCCCGCCGTCGGGCACGCTCCCGGCCGGGACCGCCGCCGTCAGCTCCTCCGCCCGCATCCAGGAGGCCGCCGACGCCGCGTTCCCCGCGGGCTTCTGGTCGGGGACCGACAGCACCGGCATCACCATCCCCGGCACCGCCCCGTACCACGAGCCCGCGATCGGCGGCGCCTACGGCGGCTACATCGGGATGGCCGGGAACTGGGCCACCTGGCAGCACTGCGGGACCAAGGTGGTCTGGTCGGGCGCCGACAGCGGGGCGGCCGACGTCGACTACAACCACCACCACGAGGGCATCGGCACCGGCGTGTACTGGTTCATGGGCGGGCCGGGCGTCGATCCGCACTACAACGGCACGGCCAAGGAGGCATCCGCGTGGGGCGCGGCCCAGGCGGCCCGGACGCTGTCCGACATCCGGGGCGAGAAGACCCCGATCACCTACCCGGTCGTCTTCATGGACATCGAGATCCCCGGCCACGCCCCCAGCTTCACCCCGGCCGACGACAACGGCTGGAACACGGTCTACACCTCGGCCTGCAGCGGGCGGGTCAAGACCCACCACATCGCGGCCTCGGTCGACCGAGCGGAGGTCAACGGGTACGCCGCGTACCTGACCAGCCACTCCAAGGACAAGGCGGGTGTGTACTCCTCGCCCGGCATCTGGGCCTCGATCTTCGGCACGGGCTCCGCGGCGTCGATCCCCAACACCTACGAGTGGACCTACGTCGGCGACACCAGCAGCCTGGCCCACCACCCCTCGGGCTGGTGCCTGAGCGGCACCAGGACCTGCGCGCAGTTCTTCGGCGGGGTCACCTCGGCCAGCAAGTACGCGGTCATGTGGCAGTGGTCCGGCGGCGGCGGCACCTTCAACGGCGTCGGGGACTTCGACCAGATCGACGGCAGCCGGACGCCCTAGCCGGGCGCCCCGGCGTCCGGTGACCGGGCACCATGCCGGGCCGTCCAGGCCCCGACCCAGAAGCTGAGGGCGGCCAGCGGGACCTCGACGAAGGCGAGCACGACCGCCTCGGCCCGGGCCATCCCGACCGTCGGGATGACGTTGATCCAGGCATCGCACAGGAGCAGCGTGCCGGTGATCGCGGCCGGGACGGCCGTCGCGGCCGACCGCCGGTGCAGCGCGAGTCCCGTCGCCGCCAGGGCGATCAGCTCGAGCACGTCCAGGCCCGTCCAGGCCAGGGGCAGGTGATGCGCGATCTGAACCGGCGGCACCACGGTCAGCACGATCACCAGGGACGGGACCAGGGCCAGGGCGGCCACGGCCAGGGCGGGCGGCAGCCAGCGGACCCGGTCCCGGCCCGCGGACAGCTCGCGCCAGGCGGCGTAGCCGCACAGCCCGACGATGACCGCCGCCACGGTCAGGAAGGCCGGCAGTGAGCCGGCCCAGTTCGAGGCGGCCGACCGGGTCAGCGCCCGGAACCAGGCCGTGATGACGGTGGCCGTGCCGGTGAACGCGGCCACCATCACCGCCAGGGACCAGCGCCGCCGGTAGGTCCACGCCGTCAGCAGCACGCCCAGGAGCATGGCCAGGAGCAGCCCGACGGCCAGCACGTGGACCTTGTGCGTCACCGCGCTCGGCGTCTGCGAGAAGTACAGGTAGATGATCCACGGCACCAGCCCGGCGGCGGCCGCCCAGTACAGCCAGGTGAGATACCGCTGCTCCCGCGGGACGCGGCCCGCCGGCCCGGGCGGCGCACCCGGCCGGGTCCGACCGCCCCCATGGGTCACGGGCTGAGACTACGCCACCGGCCCCGAGCGGGACCGCGGGCGGCGCCGATGACTCCCGGCGCGGCGGGTCACCCGGCGCGGCCACGTTTCGGATGGGCGGTCTCGTCTCGCCGGGAGGGGCGGCTCGCGTACCGCGCGGCCAGGGCGGCCGGCGGAATTCGGCATTCGGGCTTCTTTTAAAGCGCTTTAACACGGTTATTATCCAGGGGCGGGAATTGTCACGGGCACGGCGAAACGAGGACGGCGTGGCAGACCAGCGTTCCGCGCCAGACGTCCCGGGCCCTCCGGGCCTCCCGCCGCGGCCGGCCGGCCGGCGGGTCCAGCTGAAGGACGTCGCCGCCCGGGCCGGGGTCTCGGCCGGCCTGGTGTCGCTCGTGCTCCGCAACCAGCCGGGACCCGGCGCGCAGGCCCGGGTCCGCGTGTTCCAGGCCGCGCAGGACCTGGGCTACCGCCCCGACCGGTCGGCCAGCCTGCTGGCCAGGCGGCGCAGCCATCACCTCGGGGTCATGATGGACGTGCGCAATACGTTCCATGCCGAGCTGGTCGCCGATCTCGACGTGGCCGCCACGGCCCTGGGCTATGACCTGGTGCTCAGCACCCTGACGCCGACCCGCGACGAGCGGCGGGCGGCCGAGATCCTGCTCGACTTCCGGTGCGAGGCGCTCATCCTGGTCGGGCCGACCGAGAGCAGCGGGCGGCTGAACGCGCTGGGCGCCCAGCTGCCCGTGGTGGTGATCGGGCGCCGGGTGCCGGCCACCGCCGTCGACGTGGTGCGCGCGGCCGACGACCAGGGCGTGGCGCAGGCGGTCGGCCACCTGGCGGCGCTCGGGCACCGGGACATCGCGTTCGTCGACGGCGGGCGCGGGCCGGTGGCCTCAGACCGGCGGCGGGGGTACCGGCAGGCCATGCGCGGGCTGGGCCTGGCCGGCTACCTGCGGGTCATCCCCGGCGGCGCCGCCGAGGGGGCCGGGCGGCACGCGGCCGCGGCATTGTTCGGCGACGGCGGGACGGCGGGCACGGCGGGCGCAGCCGCCGGGCCGGGGGCGCCGACCGCGGTGGTCGCCTCCGACGACCGGTGCGCCGTCGGGCTGCTGGATGACCTGGCGCGCCGCGGGCTGCCGGTGCCCGGTGCCGTCTCGGTCGTCGGCTACGACGACAGCCCGCTGGCCCGGCTCGCCCACGTGGACCTCACGACGGTCAGCCAGGGCGCCCGGCAGCAGGCCGAGCAGGCCGTCGCCCTCGCCGTCGACCGGCTGGAGCACAGCCGGCCGCAGACGCGCGAGATCGTGCTCGCGCCCTGCCTGGTGGTGCGCGGCACCACGGCCCCGCCCGCGGGGCCGGTCAGCTGAGGTCGA
Organism: Streptosporangiaceae bacterium; assembly: GCA_036501025.1. GTDB lineage: Bacteria > Actinomycetota > Actinomycetes > Streptosporangiales > Streptosporangiaceae > DASUBV01. Next base: position 80,939 of record DASYBB010000083.1, on the reverse strand, counting down.
GGTAGACGGTGCCGTCGCGGACCTCGGCGGGGTAGCAGCGCAGGTCGGTCAGGGCCGGGGCGGTGAGGGCGCGGCCGGTGGTGTAGTCGAAGCGGCCGTTGTGCCCGGGGCACTCGATGACGGCGCCCATGACCAGGCCGTCGCACAGCAGGGTCCGCTCGTGGGTGCAGTGGCCGTCGGTGGCGAAGTAGCGGTCGTCGGCCGACCGGTAGATCGCGTACGAGCGGCCGCCGTGGTCGAACGGGATGACGTCCTCGCGGTCGATGTCGCCGCTGGCGCAGGCCGGAACCCACTGGCCCATCAGGCGGCCGTCATGGCGGCCGGGGGGCGCGCGCGGCCGTCGCTGGCCGGGCTGGGCACGTGGAACGGCGCGGCGCCGGGCAGCAGCTCGCGGTGCACGAAGTGGTCCTGGTCCCGCAGCTGGCGCACGATCGCCGGGATGATCTCGCGGTAGGCCGCCCACAGCGACGGGTAGGCGGGCGCGCAGTCATGCTTGATCTCCTCGTGCAGCTCAGGGAGGCGGTGGTAGGGCACCAGCGGGAACATGTGGTGCTCGACGTGGTAGTTCATGTTCCAGTACAGGAACCGGTGCACCGCGTTCAGCCGCACCGTGCGGGTGTTGAGCCGGTGGTCGAGCACGTTCTCGCCCAGGCCGGCGTGCTGGGTGAGGCCGTACACCGGCAGCATGAACGCCCCGTACAGCCGCGGGCCGCCGATCAGCACGACGGGCAGCCAGGACCGGAACCCGATCGCCGCGGCGACGGTGGCGGCGTAGATGGCCAGGTCGATCCGGGCGGTCCGGTAGACCCTGGGCCGCTCGGCGACCGGGACGTAGTCGGCCTCGTCGGGCGTGAGCCGCCCGGCCGCGTGCACGAGCATCAGCCGGAAGGCGGCCGGCACGTCAGCCAGGCCGGCGAAGTTGGCCAGCAGCCGGGCCAGCCGGGCCGGGCGCATGGCCGCGATCTCCGGGTCGCGCCCGAGGATCAGCGTGTCGGTGTGGTGCCGGGCGTGGCTCCACCGCCACGTGGTCGGGTCACGCATGATCATGAAGGAGGCGAGCTGGTACAGGCCCTGGTCCAGCCAGCGCGTCCGGAACGCCGTGCCGTGGCCGGCCTCGTGCCAGCGCGAGTCCGACGACGAGCCGTACAGGACGCCGTAGGCGCCGAAGAACGGCAGCGCCCACCACGTCCCCCAGAAGGCGATGCCGAGCCCGGCGAACGCCGCCATCAGGCCGATCCAGATGACGGTGTCCCGGATCGCGGGGCCGTCGGAGCGCCGCATCAGCTCCTTCATCCGGGCGCGCGGCACCGCGCTGCGGAACCAGTCGCCGCCCGCCAGGCCCGCGTCCACGGCCGCCTGGTTCTCCGGCCCGGAGAGGCTGTAGCGCTCCAGCCGTTCCCTGCCCATGTGCCTCCCTGGGCACCAGGGTCAGTCCCGGCACGCGCTGTGTCAAGATCGGACGCGGGCCTGCGCCGGGGCCAGGAAGGCCCGCAGCGCCGCGATCATCAGCTCCGCGTCGGCCGTGCCGGTCAGCTCGCGGGCCGAGTGCATGGCCAGGGTCGGGCTGCCGACGTCGACGGTCGGGATGGCCAGGCCCCCGGCGACGACCGGCCCGATCGTGGACCCGCTGGGCGCGCCGCTGCGGTTGACGAAGTACTGCACCGGGACCCGGGCCTGCTCCGCCGCGAGCAGGAACGCGGCCTGGGTGGCGGCGTTGGTGGCGTACCGGACGTTCGCGCTCACCTTGACCACCGGGCCGCCGCCGAGGGTGATCCAGTGGCCGGGCTCGTGCCGGTCGGGGTAGTTCGGGTGCGTGGCGTGGGTCATGTCCGCCGAGACGTGCAGCGAGCCGGCCACGGCCCTCAGGTAGTCGTCACGGCTGCCGCCGCGGGCCAGGACGGAGCGCTCCAGCTGCCGGCCGAGCCAGGCGCCGTCCGCGCCGGTCGCGGATCGGCTGCCGATCTCCTCGTGGTCGAACAGCACGACTGCGCTGACGTGCCCGGCGGGAGGCTGGCCGGCTACCGCGCACAGCGCCGAGATGCAGGCGTGGGCGCAGGTCAGGTCGTCCTGGCGGCCGGAGCTGACGAACTCCTCGCCCGCCCCGGCCAGCGTGCCGCCGGCCAGGTCGTAGGTCATCATCTCGTGGCTGAGCACGTCGCCGGCCGGCACGCCCAGCTCGGCGGCGAGGAAGCGGGCGAACCCGCCCGGCTCGGGGTCGCCGAGCGACCAGATCGGCACGACATGCTGCTGGGCGTCCAGCTTCAGCCCGTCGGTGCCCAGGCCGCGGTCGAGGTGGATGGCGAGCTGCGGGACCCGCAGCACCGGCCGGTGCACCCGCAGCAGCCGGAGCTGCGGGCCGGCGGCGGTGCGCACGGCGACGCGGCCGGCCAGCCCCAGGTCGCGGTCGAGCCAGGAGTTCAGGATGGCCCCGCCGTAGATCTCCACGCCGAGCTGCCGCAGGCCGGCCCGGCCCGTGTCGGGCGCCGGCTTCACCCGCAGCGTCGGGCTGTCGGTGTGGGCGCCGAGCAGCCGGAAGCCCGCGTCCGCCGCGGTGCCCTCGGGGACGACCCAGGCCAGCAGCGACCCGCCGTCGCCCACGACGTAGCGGCCGGGGCCGGCGGGCCACCGGCCGGTCAGGCCGACCTCGGTGAAGCCGGCCTCGGCCAGGCGGCGGCGGGCCTCGGCGGCGGCGTGATACGGGGACGGGGACGCGTCGAGGAACTTGATCAGGTCCAGGGCGGTATCGCGGGCGCTGCTCATCCGTCCATGATCGCTCCCGGCCGCGCCGGGCGGACGGGCGGGCTCCGGTCAGGCCGCCGCAGGCTCAGCCCGGCAGCCACTCCAGGTAGAAGACGCCGAGGCCGAGGGCGATGAAGAACGCCGCGATCATCCAGAACCGCACCACGATGGTGGTCTCGGCCCACCCGGCCAGCTCGAAGTGGTGCTGCAGCGGCGCCATCCGGAACACCCGGCGCCGGGTCATCTTGAAGAACCCGACCTGGATGATCACCGACATCGTGATGATCACGAACAGCCCGCCCAGGATGACCAGCAGCAGCATGGTCTGGGTGCACACGGCCAGGCCGGCCAGCAGGCCGCCCAGCGCCAGCGAGCCGGTGTCGCCCATGAAGATCCGGGCCGGGGGCGCGTTCCACCACAGGAAGCCCAGGCACGCGCCGAGGCCCGCGGCCGCCACGACCGCCATGTCGAGCGGGTCGCGGACCGGGTAGCAGTGCACGGTGACCTGCAGGCCCACGCAGGTGTTGCGCATCTGCCAGTTGGCGATCAGGGCATAGGCGGCCAGGACCAGGACGGTGGCCCCGGTGGCCAGCCCGTCCAGGCCGTCGGTCAGGTTGACCGCGTTCGACCAGCCCGCGACCTGGAGGATCAGCAGGAGCACGAAGGGCAGCACGCCGATGGCCGGGCCGACGTCGCGCAGGAAGGAGATGTAGGCGCTGCCCGGGGTCAGGTCGTAGACGTTGGGGTAGTGCAGGGCCGCGACCGCGAACAGCACGCCGACGGTGCACTGGCCGGCCAGCTTGGCGCCGCTGCGCAGCCCGAGGCTCCGGCGCCGGTACAGCTTGAGGAAGTCGTCCACGAAGCCGACGGCGCCCAGCCCGGCCATCAGCCCGAGGACCAGCAGGCCGGAGGCGGACAGCGAGAACCCGGTCGTGACGTGGCCGACCAGGTAGCCCACGATGGTCGCGATCACGATGGCCGTGCCGCCCATCGTGGGGGTCCCGCGCTTGGTGCTGTGCGCGGCCGGGCCGTCCTCGCGGACCTGCTGGCCGTCGCCGCGGCGGAGGAAGATCTTGATGATGAGCGGCGTGCCGAACAGGCTGACCAGCAGGGCCACGCCGGCCGACACCAGAATCGTCTTCACCGCGCGTTACCTCGCAGCCGGCCGGCCAGGGTCGATCACCGCCCCAACCTACACGGGCCCGGGCGGTCCCGGAGCCGCACCGCGCGGAAGGCCCGGCGGCCGGCCGGCCGGGTCCGCAAATCGGCAACCGGCTGCCGGGAGCCCGCCCGGTCCGCGACGCTGGCGGTCATGAGGAACCGCTGGGAGTCACGTCCCGAGCCCGGCCCCGGCCAGGCGCAGCTGTACTGGCACGTCCTGATGCGGGACCAGCCGCAGGTGTGCGCGCTGGCGGCGGTGGCCCGCCAGCGGCTGGCCGGCTTCGCCGGGCTGCACCCCGTGCCCGAGCGGTGGCTGCACCTGACCGTGCTGCGGGCCGGCCTGGCCGGCGACATCCCGCAGGCCAGCCTGGAGGCGATGGCCGGGCACGCCCGCGCGGGGCTGGAGCGCCAGGGCCCGGTGACGGCCACCCTGGGCCCGGTGCTGTACCGCCCGGAGGCGATCGCGCTGGAGGTCGGGCCGGCCGGCGTGCTCGATCCGGTCCGCGCGGCGATCCTGGCCGCGGCCGCCGCGGCCGGCCTCGGGCCGGCGCCCGGGCCGTGGCTCCCGCACGTCACCGTGGCCTACAGCACCGCCGACCAGCCCGACGAGCCGGTCATCGCCGCGCTCGGCCGCGAGCTGCCGGCCGGCCAGATCACCGTCGACAGCGTCAGCCTGGTGGCCCAGCACGGCCCCGAGCGCGAGTGGGCCTGGCAGCCGCTGGTCACCATCGGCCTGCGGGCCCGGCCCGGCCCGGTCACAGCGCCTTTACCCAGCGGCTCCAGTCAGCCTGCCTGACGTAGCCGGACGCGCGCCACAGCTGCTGGCCGAGGTCGTTGCCGTCCAGGACCATGGCGTCGGCGCGGGTCCCGCCGAGCGCGCGGAACCGGTCCTCCGCCGCGGCCAGCAGCGCCGCGCCCACGCCCTGCCGCCGCCCGGCCGGCCGGACGGCCAGCCGGTACACGTGGCACCGCCAGCCGTCCCAGCCCGCGATCACCGACCCGGCCAGCACGCCGTCGTGCTCGGCCACGATCCGCGGCCGCGTCCCGGTCCAGCAGAGCCGCCACGGCGCGGCGGGTGTCCGGCGGCCGGCTCTCGTTCTCGGCGGCTTCCCGCCACAGGTCCAGCAGGCCGTCCACATCCCCGGCGCACCCGGTGCGCAGCGCGAATCGCATCCGGCCATCCTGGCCGGCCGCCCCCGCGAGCTCCGGTGACGGGCCGCGCTCAGCGAGGCGGCCACGGCGGTGCACGCGCAGCTCGCGCGGCACGCCCCGCAGGCATGGACCGAGCCCGGCCGCCCGGAGGGCCGGTCCGGTGCGGGATGATGTCGGGCATGGCTTCCCCGGTGGCGCCCGGCCAGGTTGACCCCCCGCGGGTGCGCAGGACGCGCCTGCTGGCGGTCATGCTGGCCATCGCGGCCGTCGTGCTGGCCGGCGATCAGGTATCCAAGGCCCTGGTCGTGAGCAACCTGACCGGCCACGCGCCGGTCCGGCTGCTGGACGGGCTGATCACGCTGGAGCTCACGTTCAACGCGGGCGCGGCGTTCAGCTTCGGCACCTCCTACACGGCGGTGATCGCGCTCATCGCCGTCGGGACGGTCATCGTCATCACCCGGACCGCGCGGCGGCTGCAGAGCGCCGGCTGGGCGGTGGCGCTCGGGCTGCTGCTCGGCGGGACCCTGGGCAACCTGACCGACCGGCTCTTCCGGGCGCCGGGGCCGCTGCGGGGCCGGGTCGTGGACTGGATCAACCTGCCGCACTTCCCGTGGACCTTCAACATCGCCGACTCGGCCATCACCTGCGCGGCCGTCCTGATCGCGGTGCTCGCGGTCCGCAACATCCGCCTCGACGGGCCGGCCAACCGGGGCTCGTAGCCCGGCCGGCCGTCACAGCCCCGGGTCGTCCCCGATGAACGGGATCTCCGCGTAGCTGGCGTGCTCCGGGCCGGCGTGCACGGTGACGGTGAACGGGTGCCGCCCGAGCCCGGGTCCCTGGAAAGCCAGGTCCAGCGACGGGTCGATGGCGGCGCCCTGCACGGTGAGCCGGACCCGGTGCCCGGCGGGCACCACGTAGGACGTCGGCTGCAGCTCGAGCTCGAACCGGTACACGTCATCCGGGGCCAGCGCCGTGGGGCCGGTCCGGGAGAACTGCGCCTGCGCCCGCAGGTACCCGCGGGTGACCTGCGTCGAGGTCCACCCCCCGGCGGGGCCGGGGGCCACGTCGGTCAGCTCGGCCACGAAGTCCGCGTCCGGCCTGGACACCGCGGCCCACAGGACCAGCCGCGGGAACCCGGTGATCTCGGCCGGCCGGGCCAGCACCGCGCTGGTCCACGTAACGGCCTGCTGCTCGTAGGCGGCCTTGTCCATCAGCAGGCGGCCGTGGATCCGCTCGGCGCCGGGCGGCAGGATCGTCTTGTCCGGCTCGGGCTCGGGCTCGCCGCCGGCCACCATCCGGACCACCGGGCCGGAGACGGCGACCGGGTTCCGCGAGGTGCCCGGCTCGTAGTCGTAGGCCGCGGTGGCCGCACCGGAGGGCAGGGCCGCGGCCAGCGAGCCGTCGTTGCGGCTGGCCGAGGTCCCGCTGGGCGTGCCGGACAGGAACAGCCGCACCCGGCGCTCGTCCGGCAGCGGCCAGTCCGGCTCGTAGCGCCACTGATCGGGTCCCTGCACGAAGATCTGGACCGGGGGCTCGTCGTCCGCGGCGCCGGGCGGCAGGCCGCGCAGCCACCGGTCGAACCAGAACAGCTGGACGTCGAAGCCGGTGAAGGGCTGCACCTGCTCCCCCGGCGCCACCTCGTAGGTCGTCGCCTGGCTCGTGAAGACGCCGCTGTGCCGCCACGGCCCGATGATCAGCCGGGCCCGCGGCCCGGCCCCGGCCGCGCGCATCCAGGTGAAGGCCCGCGACCCGTGGTCGACCAGGTAGCTGTCCCAGCCCGTCGACGTCAGCGCGGGCAGGCCGCTGCGGGCCAGGTCCTCGATGTCGGCCCGGACGGCCTCCCGCTCGCGCCAGAAGTCGCTGTGCCACGGCTCCTTCTCCGCCTGGCTGAACTCCGATTCCACCCCCGGCACCTCGGCGCGCCGCACCCGGCCCGGCCCCGGCTCCATCCCGGCCAGGTGCCACAGGTACCCGTAGGTGTCATTCGGCGCGTCATCCGGAGCCACCGCGGCCAGGTGCGGCGGCCGCTCCCTGGCCGCCAGCCACTGGCTGATGCCCAGCAGCGACGCTCCCGCCATCCCGACTTTTCCATCGCAGAACGATTGCGCTGCGGTCCACTCGATCACGTCGTAGCCGTCTGGCCCGTAACGCTCATAAAGCCCGCCCTGGCCCTGCGAGGGCCCGACCCCGCGCAGCTTGGCCTCGACCACGGGGTAGCCGTAGCTCGCCAGCCGGCGCAGGTTCGGGTACAGCCGGTAGTCGTTGCCGGCGTACCCGTTGGTGACCGCCACGGCCGGCTGCGGCGGCGCCCCGGCGGGCAGCACCGGCTCGAAGATGGTGGCGGCCAGCTCGACGCCGTCCCGCATCGGGATCCGCTCCGGCCGCTCGGTCGTCTCGTACCGCTCGCCGCGCACCGGGGCCGGCCGCGGGCCCTCGATCCACAGCCGCCCCTCCGTTCCGGCCCCGCGCTCGCCGCTGCCGCGCGCTCCCGATCCGCCGCCCAGGATGTCCGACATCACCCACCTCCACCCCGAACCTAACTCGCCGGCCACGGTCATGGCGATCATGAGCCGGCGGCGCCGGCCCGGGCGCAGAGTGTCGGACCCTCGTGGCAGGCTGCCGCCATGACTGACGGCCAGGTCACCCGGTCGGGACCATTCTGGGATTTCCTTGCCGGCCGGCAGCCCGCGCCGCCGGCCGCCGCGACCCTGGGGTGGACGCTGTCGCGGGTGGACCCCGAGCGCGGCGAGATCGAGGTGCGCTTCGACGCCAGCAGCGGCTTCGCCAACCCGGTGGGCAACGTGCAGGGCGGCTTCCTGGCCGCGATGCTGGACGACACGCTCGGCCCCGCCCTGGTCGCGACGCTGGCCGCGGACCAGTTCGCCGTGACCCTCGACCTCAACGTCAGCTTCCTGCGCCCGGCCCGGCCGGGCACGATCACCGGCACCGGCCGCGTCCTGCACCGCGGCGGCTCGGTCGCGTTCCTGGCCGGGGAACTGCGCGACGACGCGGGCGAGGTCCTGGCCACCGCCACGGCCACCGCCCGGATCATCCGGCCCGACCCCGCCACCCTGCAGTACGGGAGCCCCGGCCCGGCTCCGGCATAACCGCGGGCGGACCGAGCGCGCCAGCGGGACGCGCTGACCTCAGGTGCGCAGCAGGATGCTCGCCTGCCAGCCCAGCTCGCGGAAGCCGAGGGCGGCGGCGACCCGCCTCGAGGCCGGCGGCACCGCCCGCCACTGGGGCAGCAGGCCGCGGCCGAGAGCGTGCGCGACGGCCACCACCGCGGCGGGCCACTCGCCAAGGCCCCGCTGCAGGATGGCCGCCTCTGCCGGGCCGGGCGCGGTCGCGATAACCGAGCCGGCGATGCTCACGACGCCGGCCCATCCGGGCGGGCACAGCCCGGACTCCGGGCAGACGGCCACGCGCGCGGCCGGGCTGAACGCGGCTGCACCGCGAGCGCGGCTCTCCCACACGGCTCGCGCCCGCGTCACCAGGCGAGGCGGGTCCATGACGCTACCGTCCACCGGCCCCGAGCCGGGCAGCTAGCCGGTGACCCGGACCAGGAACAGCCAGGCACTGGTCACGCCGCCCAGCAGGCTCGTCACCGCCGCCGGGAGCACCCAGTACAGGCCGCCGCCGAAGCGGACGGCCAGGCTCAGCCCGGCGATGCCGACCAGGGCGGCGGTGACCAGGTTGGGCGAGAACCGCTCGATGTAGCGCTCGGCCGTGTTCGCGTTCTCCCCCGCGGAGCCCGCCCGGCGGTCGAGGAACTGCAGGATGAAGCCCGACACCGCGGCCAGGCCGATCAGCTCGGCGCCCAGCGCGACCCGCGGCTGCGGCGTCACGACCGCCAGCCCGAGCAGCACCGCGATCATGAACAGGACCAGCGTCTGCGCGGCCCGGGAGCTGAGGTTGCGCGACCGGGCCAGCACGTCGCTCTTGATCGAGACGGCGACGAACAGCAGCCCGGTCAGCGCCCCGGCCACGCCGGCCAGGGCCGCGCCGAACGGGACCCACGCACTCGCCTGGTAGCTCACCGGCTGAGATTACCGTCCGGCCGCGCCCGGAATCTGGCGCTGTGCCCCCGTGTCCGGTCGCAGTTCTGCCATAGTCGCGGTGGACATACGCGGCAGCGACGCGGGAGCGGGGATGGCAGAGCCCGGCAGCAAGATCCTGGTCACCGCGGGCGGGTCGGCGCCGGTGACGGTGAGCCAGTGGGCGCCCGGCCGCCCGCCCCGCGTGGTCGAGCCCGGCGCGGCCGACCCGGACGCCGGCGTCCGGTGGATCGACGTGGACGTCTCGGACGCGGAACCGCGCGACCCGGCCGAGCAGGAGCGCACCGCCGCCGAGCTGCATGAGCTGATCGGGAGCCTGTGCGGCGGCCAGCTGGAGCCGGCCATGCTGACCGACCTGCTCGGCTGCCGGTCCCGGCCCGAGCAGCACAGCTACGCGGGCGGCCGGGTCCAGCTGTTCGTGGCGTTCGAGGCCGAGACGGCGGAGATCGGCCCGGCCGATGACGGCACCGGCACCTCCCCGGCGGCCCGGATGCTGATCTGCCAGCCGGTCGGGTTCCTGGCCGGCGACGGCTGGATCGTCACCTGCTGGCATCACCGGCAGGGCTACCAGGGCGCGGTCAAGATCCCGGCGATCGGGTCCCCCAAGCCGCATGCCGACATCTTCGACGCCATCGCCCGGCGGTGGCCCCGCGCGCCGGCGAAGACCGCGGGCGACCTGGGCGTCCTGATCTTCAACGAGCTCGCGCTGAGCTACGCGCCCGCGCACCGCCGGGTGTACGCCTGGCTGGAGACCTGGGAGCTGACGCTCTACCTGGACGGCGACCTCGGCGGCCGGCGGCAGGTCGTGGACCGGACGACCCTGCCCGACCTGTGGGGCACGATGGCCGTGCTGCGGGACTGGCTGACCCCGCTCGACCGGGCGGGCCTGCACGCCGACATCAGCAAGGCCTGGTTCTGGGGCTGCACCGATCATGAGGCGATCAAGAACGTCGACGACCGGATCGACCGGGCGCTCATCGGCCTGCGGGAACTCGGCACGACGCTGCGCTCCTCGTTCGGCCTGCTGCACATCCAGATCGCGGAGGAGCAGCAGCGCCGCAGCGAGCGGCTGGGGCGCCTGATCGAGTACGTCACCGCCGCGGTCCTGATCCCCGGCCTGGTGGTCGGCTTCTTCGGCGCCAACACCACCCTGCCCGGCGGCGGGACCTGGTGGGGGTTCTGGGTCATGCTCACCGCGATGGCCGTGCTCGGGTTCGGGTCGCTCACCGCGCTGCGCCTGCTGCGCCGCCGGCAGGCGGCCGAGTCGGCCGGCTCGATGGACGACCGCGCGCGGGCCCGGGCCGGCCTGGCCCGCGAGCTCGCCGACCGCGACTGACCGCAGCTACCGGGCCGGGGCGTCCGGCGCCGGCGCCCGCGCGGCCGGCCGCGCGCCGCTCCCGGCGGTGACCGGCACGCTGATCGGGCCGCGGATGATGTTGGAGTTGCGCCGCTCCACCTTCCCGGCGCGGGCCAGGCCGGGCATCCGCTCGGCCAGCAGCTGCAGCGCGATCGTCAGCTCCAGGCGGGCGAGCGGCTGGCCAGCGCAGTAGTGGATGCCGCTGGAGAACGACAGGTTGTCGGTCGTGCCGTCGCGGTGCAGGTCGAACACATCAGGGTGGTCGAAGGCCTCGGGATCGCGGTTGGCCGCGCCGATCAGGGTGAGGATCGACTCGCCCCGGCCGATGACCTGGCCGTCGAGCTCCGCCGGCTCCAGCGCCACCCGCTCGGTGAGCTGGACCGGCGGATCGAAGCGCAGCGCCTCGCTGACCGCCCGCGGGGCCAGCCCGGCCGGGTCGGCGCACAGCGCCTGCCACTGCTCCGGGTGGGCGAGCAGGGCCAGGACCCCGTTGCCGATCGCGTTGACGGTCGTCTCGAAGCCCGCCACCAGCAGCAGCGCGCACAGCGACTGCAGCTCCGACGGCATGACCTGGGTGCCCTCGGCCGCGACGATGCGGCTGACGAGGTCATCGCGCGGCTCCCGGCGGCGCAGCTCGAACAGGCCCGCGAACAGCCGCTCCAGGGCGTCCGCGCTCTCCTGCAGCGCGCGGGCGTGACGCAGCGACCGGACGCCGCCGATCGCGCTCCCGACGATCGCGCCGATCCGGGCGAAGTACGCGGCGTCGGCGTCGGGGATGCCGAGCAGGTCGGTGATGACGGCGATGGGCAGCGCCGCGGCGAAGTCGGAGATCAGGTCGAACTCCCCCGCCGCGGCCGCGGCGTCCAGCAGCCCGCCGACGGTGCGCTCGATCCGGCCCGCGTAGCCGGCGACGATCTTCGGGCTGAACGCGGGCTGGATCAGCCGCCGGAGCCGGGTGTGATCCGGCGGGTTCATGGAGAGCATGGACATGTCGAGCTCATCGGCGGCCAGCGGCTCGTCGTCCAGCCGCACGCCGAAGCGGCGGTCGCGCAGCACCGCGCTGCACACCTGGTGGCTGGGGGTGGCCCAGTTGCCGACCCGGGTCGGCACGATGGTGCCGCGGGCGCGGATCCGGTCGTAGAGCGCGTAGGGGTTGGCACGGCCGGGGGCCAGCGCGAGCAGCGCGACCGGGTCGCGCTGGACGTAGCCGGCCAGCAGCACGCGAGCCCGCTCCCGGTACAGGCCGGCGGCGAACGAGACCGCCTTCTGCAGGTCACTCATGTTCGGGTCCTCCCAGCGGGTGGGGTAAGGCCTGCGCCGGCGCGCCGATGCCGCGCAGGAAGGTGCGGGTGACGAGGCCCGGCGCGTCGTTGGGGGCCAGCTCGCCGTCGGCGACGGACTCGGCGGCCACGTAGATGAGGGAGAAGAAGGTGTCGAGCAGCCACCAGTCCGGGGTGCCCGGGTCCAGCACGCCGCGGTCCTGCGCCCGCCGCAGGACGGCCAGGGTGGCGTCCTGCATCGCGTCCGAGCGCTGCTTGAGCGCCTGGTCGCGGTGCAGGGCCGGGGTCCGCCACAGGAAGCCCAGCTGCGACCCGACCACCACCATCGAGGTGCTGAGCGCGCGCAGGCCGCCGTCGGGACCGTCGGCCACCTGCGCCAGCGCCTGCTGCCACAGGTCGACGGCCCGGTGCCCGACCGCGCGCAGCAGGTCATCGCGCGTGGCGTAGTGGTTGTGCAGGGTGGTGCGGCCGATCCCGGCCGCCTCGGCGACCTCGGCCAGCGACGCGGCCGGGTCGGCGACGAGCACCTCCGCCGCCACGTCCAGCAGCGGCGGCCGCGTCCCGCGGCGCGGGCGGGCGGTGCCCGAGGACTGAACAATCATGTTCACAATGCTACATCGACGCTCACATCAGGACAATGAGGTTCACGGCCGGATTTCGCCCGGCCGGCCCCAGGCTGGCCCGGCCCGGCCGCCGCGGGTTATCGTCGCCGGATGGCGGGTCGAAGCGGGAACGGCTGGGCGACCTGCGCGCTGGAGCACCGGCACTGGGGACTGTTCGGCGCGGCGGGACTGCTGGCCTACGTGCCCAGCCCGGACTCGCCGGCCAGCAGCCTGGTGCTGATGCAGCATCGCGCGGGCTGGAGTCACGAGGGCGGGACCTGGTCGCTGCCAGGCGGGGCCATGGACAGCGAGGAGACGCCCGCCGAGACGGCGCTGCGCGAGGCCGACGAGGAGTGCGGCGTCAACCCCAAGCTGGTCGTGCCGCGCGGCCTGTTCTCCGACGAGCACGGCGGCTGGGTCTACCACACGGTCCTGGCCCAGGCGCAGGACGCGTTCAAGGTCTACGCCGATGCCTACGAGTCCGACGACGCCCGGTGGCTGCCCGCCGGCGAGGTCGACCAGCTTGAGCTGCACCCCGGCTTCGCCGCGTACTGGCCGCTGCTGCGCCGGGCCCTGCTGCCGCTGACCGTGATCGTCGACGGCGCCGGCCTCGAGGCCGGGGATGCCGGGCCGGACGCGCGCGGCCCCGCTGACCCGGCCGGGGCCGCCCGCCGGCTCCGCGGCCGGCTCACGGAGCTGACGCTGACCGGGCTGGCGGCCCTGCCCGACGGCCTCGGCGAGCCGGCGCTGGCCCGCTGGTACCCGGACTACGTGCTGGTCCTGGACGGCGACGCGCGGGCGGCCGCGGCCGACCCGCCGGCCGTCCCGCCCGACAGCGGGCAGCCCAGCTGGAGCGCGCCGCTGGTCGTGCCGACCGCCGACGTGCGCGCCGTCGCCCCGGCCGGCTCCGGGGCGGACGAGATCGCGGACCTCGCCGCGACCATCGCGGGCGCGCGGCTGGTGGTCACCGGCCGCCCGGAGGTGGCTGACCGCGCCGCTGCCGCGGGCGCGTCCGTGACCGGGCCGCAGTGGCTGCTTCGCCTGCTTTGACCCGCTCCGGGGGTTGACGCCGCACCAGGCCAGATCAACAATATTTCTAGAACCGACTTTCAAGATTCTTCTAGAATCCGGTTCTAATTCCGTGCCCGGCGCCTGCGATGACGGAGGTAGTCATGCTGCTTAGCCACCCGACGCCCGGAGTCCGGGGTCCGCTGCGGGAGCCGTTCCCTTTTGGCCCGGCGGGCCGGTAGCACCGGTCCCGGCGGCCGGGCGGACGCGGTGAGCGCGGGCATCAGCGGCGCGGCCTTCATCGCCGGCGCGTACGAGCACCCGGAGCGCAACATCCCGGACAAGCCGGTGGAGCAGGTCCACGCCGAGGTCGCCGCCGGGGCGCTGGCCGACGCGGGCCTGACGTTCGCCGACGTGGACGGCTACTACTGCGCGGGCGACGCGCCGGGCTTCGGCGGCATCTCCATGGCCGACTACCTGGGCCTGAACCTGACCCAGATCGACACGACGGAGACCGGCGGATCGTCGTACGTCGTCCACATCGGGCACGCGGCCGAGGCCATCGCGGCGGGCAAGTGCCAGGTCGCGCTGATCACGCTGGCCGGGCTGCCGCTGCAGGCCCGCGCGAACCTGGTGCTGGGCGCGCTGCACGGGCCCGAGGACAGCTTCGAGGCGGTCTACGGCACGTCCATCCACGGCATGTACGCGCTGGCCGCCCGGCGGCACATGCACGAGTACGGCACCACCAGCGAGCAGCTGGCCGAGATCAAGGTCGCGGCGGCCCACCACGCCCAGTACAACGAGCATGCGCTGCGGCGCGACCCGGTGACTATCGAGGACGTCATCCGCTCGCCGATGATCAGCGACCCGCTGCACCGGCTGGACTGCTGCGTCGTCACCGACGGCGGCGGGGCCGTGGTCGTCGTGTCGCCTGACGTGGCCCGCGGCCTGGCCCGGCACTGCGTCAAGGTGCTCGGCCACGGCGAGGCCCCGAAGACCAGCAACAACGGGCGGCTGGACCTGACCTACACCGGCGCGGTGTGGTCCGGCCCGCGGGCCTTCGAGGAGGCGGGCGTGACGCCCGCCGACATCGACTACGCCTCGATCTACGACTCGTTCACCATCACGGTGCTGGAGACCATCGAGGACCTCGGGTTCTGCGCGAAGGGCCAGGGCGGGGCGTTCGTGAGTGACGGCGCGCTGCAGGCGCCGCACGGGAGGCTGCCGTTCAACACCGACGGCGGCGGCCTGTCCAGTAACCATCCGGGCAACCGGGGCGGCATGACCAAGGTCCTGGAGGCGGTCCGCCAGCTGCGCGGCGAGGCCCAGCCGGAGGTCCAGGTGCCCGACTGCCAGCTGGCCCTGGCCCACGGCACCGGGGGGTCGATCGGCACCCGGATGGGCAGCTCGACCGTCATCCTCGGACGGGAGGACGCATGACCACGCCGCCGCTGCCCGCGCCGCACCCGGCCGTCAACCCCGAGACCCGGCCGTTCTGGGACGCGACCGCCCGCGGCCAGCTGCTGCTGCGCCGGTGCCGGTCGTGCACCACGGTCAACTGGTACCCCCGGACGCTGTGCCCGGCGTGCGGCTCGTTCGACACCGAGTGGATCGAGGCCAGCGGGCGCGGCACCATCTACACCTTCGCCGTGACCCGCCGGGGCGCCGGCGCCTACCGGGACGTCACGCCCTACGTGCTGGCCTACGTCGAGCTGGCCGAGGGCCCCCGGGTCATGACCAACATCGTCGACTGCGACATCGACGCCCTGCAGATCGGCGACGCCGTCGAGGTCACCTTCCACGACACCGGCCAGGGCGCCGCCCTGCCGAGATTCCGGCCCGCGGGCCGCTGAGGAACAGGAGAGCTCATGACTGGACTGCTCGAGGGACGGGTATCGGTCGTCACCGGGGCCGGCCGCGGCATCGGGGCCAGCGTGGCCCGGCTGCTGGCCGCCGAGGGCGCCAAGGTCGTGGTCAATGACCTGGGCGCGTCCGTCGACGGCACCGGAGCGGACAAGTCGCCGGCCCAGCAGGTCGTCGACGAGATCAAGGCGGCCGGCGGCGAGGCGGTGGTCAACGCCGACGACGTGGCCGACTTCCAGTCCGGCGAGGCCATCGTCCGCCAGGCCATCGACACCTACGGCCGGCTGGACGTCCTGGTCAACGTGGCCGGCATCCTGCGCGACCGGATGGTCTTCAACATGACCGAGGAGGAGTGGGACGCGGTCATCCGCGTGCACATGAAGGGCACGTTCAACACGTGCCGGTTCGCCAGCGCCTACTGGCGCGAGCAGCGCAACGCCGACGCCCACAACCGGATCATCAACTTCACCTCGGGGTCGGGCCTGCACGGCGCGCCGGGGCAGCCGAACTACGCCGGCGCCAAGCTGGGCATCGTCGGGTTCACCTACTCGCTGGCCAACTCGCTTGGCCGGTACGGCGTGACGGCCAACGCGATCGCGCCCGGCGCGGCCACCCGGATGACCGCGTCGGTCCCCGAGGAGCGCCGCCGGGCCGGGCAGCTCAGCGACGAGGACCGCGAGCGGTCGCCGGACAACGTCGCCCCCGCGGTGGCCTTCCTGGCCAGCGAGGGCTCGGACTGGTGCACCGGCCAGGTGCTCCGCGCCCGGGGCTACGAGATCGGGCTCTACAACGTGCCGACCGTGATCCGGGCGGTGGCCTCCACCGGGCCGTGGGACCTGCAGACCGCCTTCGACAAGATCGAGCAGCACTTCAAGCCGGCCCTGGCCCAAGACTCGAGCGGCCGGTCGTGACCGCCGTGACGCCGGGCCGCCGGTAGGAGGCGGGCGGGCTGATGCAGGCGCTGGGCGAGCTGACCGTGCTGGAGCTTGGCGAGGGCGTGGCCGTCGCCTTCGCGGGCAAGACGTTCGCTGATTTCGGCGCCGACGTCGTCAAGGTCGAGGCGCCGGGCGGGGACCCCGCCCGGCGCTGGGGCCCGTTCGCGGGCGGGCGGCCCGATCCCGAGGCGAGCGCGCCGTTCCTGTTCTTCAACCGGAACAAGCGCGGCGTGACGCTCGACCCGGCCCGCCGGGACGGCCGCGGGCTGCTCGGCCGGCTGGCGGCCGGGGCTGACCTGATCCTGGCCGCCATCTCGCTGCGCGACCTGGCCGAGCTGGGCATCAGCACCGCCGCGCTGGCGCCGGGGCGGCCCGGGGTGGTGATCGCCAGCCTGACCGCGTTCGGCGAGGACGGCCCCTACCGCGACTACCGGGCCACCGAGCTGACCGCCGACGCCATGGGCGGCCCGGTCAGCATGACCGGCCAGCCGTCGCGGGCGCCGCTGTCCAAGCCCATGCACCTGGTCGCCGCCCAGGTCGGCAACACGCTGGCCGCCGCGGCCCTGGCCGCGGTGGTCGCCTCCCGGCGGGCCGGGGAGGCGCAGGACGTCGAGGTCTCGGCGACCGAGGTCCTGCTCACCTCGTTTGACCGGCGCGCCATCGGCCTGATCACCTACGCGGTCACCGGGGACACCATCACCCGGCCGTTCGGCGGCACCCGGGCCAACTCGCTGCCGTTCGGCCGGTACCCGTGCGCGGACGGCTTCGTCGTGATGGCGTGCACCCCGCGGTGGGTGCCCCGGATGCTGGCCACGCTCGGCGACGCCAGCCTGGCCGATTACTTTGCGGCCCACCCGGACGCCGCGACCCGGCCCGAGACCGTCGACGTCCTGGACCCGGTGCTGACCCGGTGGCTGTCGGCCCATACCCGCGACGAGTGCTTCGCCCAGGCCACGCTGGCCCGGGGCTGGCCGGTGTTCCCGGTCAACCAGCCCGGTGACCTGCTCGACGACGCGCACTTCGCGGGCCGCGACTACTTCCCGGAACTGGTGCACCCGGTGGCCGGCCCGCACCGCGGCCCCGGCGCGCCCTGGCGGATGGGCGATGGCGGCTTCCAGGCCCGGCGGGCCGCGCCCACGCTGGGCCAGCACAACGCGGACGTCTACGGCGAGCTGGGCGTGGACCCGGCGCAGCTGCGCCGCGCCCGCGCGCTCGGGATCATCTAGGGCACGGGAGGACGAGTCTCATGGACCTGCCGCTGCGGGGCATCCGGGTCATCGACATCACCGTCGTCTGGTCCGGGCCGTCCGCCTGCCGGACGCTGGCCGCCCTCGGCGCCGAGGTGATCCGGGTCGAGTCCATCGACCATTTCCCGGCGTCCAGCCGGGGGCCGGTGCCCTACCCGCCGCCGGAGGTCGTCGGCCAGGCCCGCGGCCTGGCGGCGGCCTACCCGGGCAAGGATCCGGGACCGGACCCGTACAACCGCTACGCCCCGTTCCTGATTACCGGGCAGGGCAAGCGTTCCGTAACGATGGAACTGCACACCGAGGAGGGGCGCCGCGCGTTCCGGCAGCTGGTGGCGTGCAGCGACGTGCTGGTCGAGAACAACTCGCGCGTCATCAGCAACTCGCTGCGCCTGACCTGGGAGGAACTCGGGCCGGTCAACCCCGGGCTGGTCCTGGTGCGGATGGCGCCGCTGGGGCTGGACGGCCCGTACGCCGACGCGACCGGCTACGGCATGCACTTCGAGGCGCTGACCGGGATCGGCTCGCTGCGCGGCCACGCGGACGCGGACCCGGGCGACGCCGGCTCCACCTTCCACATGGACGACGTCGCCCCCCAGGGCGTGGTCTTCGCCGTGCTGGCCGCGCTGATGCAGCGCGAGCGGACCGGCGCCGGCCAGCTCATCGAGTTCCCGCAGGGCGAGTACCTGATGCAGGGCCTGGGCGACGCGTTCGTGGCCAGCTCCCTGGACGGCCAGGCGTTCGCCCCCGACGGCAACCGGCACCCGGCCTGGATCCAGGGCATCTACCCATGCCGGGGCCCGGACCAGTGGATCGCGCTCAGCGTGCGCGACGACGCCGAGCTGGCCGGGCTGACCGGGGTGCTGGGCGACCCGCCGTGGGCGGGCGACCCGCGCTTCGCCACCGTAGCCGCGGGCCGGGAGCACCAGGACGAGCTGGATGAGCACCTGGCCGGGGCCACCGCGGGCTGGTCCAAGCGCGCGCTGTTCCTGGCCCTGCAGCAGGCGGGCGTGCCCGCCGCCCCGGTGTACGACGAGGCCGACGCCTACGCCGACCCGCATTTCGAGCAGCGCCGGGTGTTCCGGGAGCTCACCCACCCCACGGCGGGCACCCACCTGTACCCCAGCTTCGGCGCCCGCTGGTCGGGGCTGGAGCCGGAGTGGGGCCGCCCGGCCCCGCTGATCGGCCAGGACAACGAGTACGTGTACAAGACGCTGCTGCGCTACACCGATGAGGAATATGACCGCCTGGCCGCGGACGGCCTGATCGGGACGACGTATCCGCGGAGCGCCTGAGTGATCACTGACAGAAAGGCCTGACATGCCAGAGGCAGAGGTGCAGACCCTTGTCACTCCGGAGATGGAGGAGCGCAAGGGCGTGTGGGGCAGCGAGCGGGTGTCCTATCCCGTGTCGGAGTCCGACATCCGCAAGTGGGCCATCGCCGTCTACTGGGGCGAGACGCCGCCGCGGCTGTACTGGGACGAGGAGTACGCCACGACGACCAAGTGGGGCGGCATCATCGCGCCGCAGGACTTCAACCCGTTCGCCTGGGCCGTGCCGATGGGCGCGGTCAAGCCGGCCGGCGCGGTGCCCGGCCAGCAGACCCGCAAGGGCGGCAACGTCATGAACGGCGGGCAGAAGGACACCTACGGCGTGCCCATGCGGCCCGGCGACGTGATCACCAGCCGGAGCCGGCTGTCGCACTGGGAGGAGCGCCAGGGCCGCAACGGCCTCACCCTGTTCACCTACACCGAGACCGAGTGGCGCAACCAGGACGGCGAGCTCGTCAAGACCCGCATCTCGACCGGCATCCGGTACTAAGGAGCACCCGCGTGGCTTACAACGTGTACTACGAGGACGTCGAGGTCGGCCAGGAGATCCCCGCGTTCACGCGCGAGACGGACTTCATGCACTGGAACCGGTACGCCGCCGTCAACGAGGAGTTCGTCTACATCCACATGGACGACGAGGCCGGGAAGGCGGCCGGCCAGGGTGCCGCGTTCGGGATGGGCAACCTGCGCTGGGCGTACGTGCTCAACGCCCTGCGCGCCTGGATCGGCGACGAGGCTGAGGTCCGCGAGCTGAGCCTGCAGTTCCGCGCGGTCAACCACAAGCATGACGTGCTGCGGACCAGCGGGGTGGTGACCGAGAAGAAGCAGGAGAACGGGGAGAACCTCGTCGTCCTCGAGGTCAACGTCCTGAACCAGAAGGACGAGAAGACCGCGCCCGGCCAGGCGGTGGTCGTGCTGCCGTCGCGGGGCTGAGCCACGCCGCTGTGGTCTTGACACGGGGCCCGGCGACGGGTTCCGATCTTGGAAGGCGGCATTCACGGATGCCAAGAGGGGATTTGAGCATGGAACTTGACCTGGGGCCAGAGGTTAACCAGTTCCGGTCGGAACTGCGGGAGTGGATCGCGGCGGAGGCCCCCGAGGAGCTCGCCGGGGTGTACGACTGGAGCGGGCACACCGTGTTCGCGGGGCACGACAGCATGGTCCGGCTGGCCGCGACCAAGCACCCGGCCTACGCGGAGTGGGACGCCAAGCTGGTCGCCAGGGGGCTGGTCTGCGCGGACTGGCCGGCCGAGTACGGCGGGCAGGGCCTGGACCCGGTCCGCGTCTCGGTCCTCAACGAGGAACTGCAGCGCGCCGGGCTGCCGCGGGTCACCCGCGGCGCGGGCGAGAGCCTGGTCGGCCCGGCCGTCATCGCGCACGGCACGCCGGAGCAGAAGGCCGAGTTCCTGCCCAAGATCCTGTCCGGCGAGCACGTGTACTGCCAGGGCTTCTCCGAGCCCAACCACGGCTCGGACCTGGCCGCGGTGGACACCCGCGGCGTGGTCGACGGCGACGAGATCGTCATCACCGGGCAGAAGGTGTGGACCTCGGGTGCGCAGGACGCCAACATGATGTTCATCCTGTGCCGGACCGACCCGACCGTGCCCAAGCACGCCGGCCTGTCGTACGTGCTGTTCGACTTCACCGACCCGGCCGTGACCGTCCGCCCGATCCGGCAGATCTCCGGCTCCGCGGAGTTCGCCGAGGACTTCTTCGACGGGGTCCGGGCGCCGCTGTTCAACGTGATCGGCGCCCTCGGCGACGGCTGGCGGGTGGCCATGACCACGCTCGGGTTCGAGCGCGGCTCGTCGGCGACCGTGCAGTACCTGGGCTTCGAGAAGGAGTACTGGGAGCTGGTCGAGACCGCGCGCAAGCACGGCAAGACCGCCGACCCGCAGGTCCGCCAGCAGCTGGCCTGGGCCTACACCCAGGTCCAGCTGATGAAGTTCAGCGGGCTGCGGACGCTGGCCCAGCTGGCCGCAGGCAAGCAGCCCGGACCGGAGGCGTCGCTGGTCAAGCTGTTCTGGAGCGAGTACTGGCGCCGGGTCGGCGAGATCGCGCTCGGCATCGAGGGCCCCGAGGCGCTGCTGCGGCCGGGCGGCGGCAACTACCCGACCGACCACTGGCAGGACGTGTTCCTGGCCTCCCGGGCCGGGACCATCTACGCCGGCTCGAACGAGATCCAGCGCAACATCATCGGCGAGCGCGTGCTCGGCCTGCCCAAGGAGCCGCGGCTGGCCTGAGGCCGGCCGGTGTCCGCATCACAGAGAGATCCCACTTGGACGACTTCGCGGCAGCGCACTACGACGAGTTCGGCTTCCTGGAGTCTTACGCCAAGCACGAGGGCATCCCGTGGACCGGGCCGCCCCCGGTGGCGCGGCGCACCGTCACCCTGACCGGCGGGCAGCGCCTGTCCGGCCTGGCGTGGGGCACGGCACCGCCGGAGATCGTGCTCCTGCACGGCATCGGCCAGAACGCCCACACCTGGGACTCGGTGGCCATGGCCCTGGGCCGGCCGCTGGTCGCCCTCGACCTGCCGGGGCACGGGCACTCGGGCTGGCGGGACGACGCGGACTACCGGCCCCGGGCCAATGCCGAGGCGGTGGCCGCGGCCATGGCGCAGCTGGCCCCCGCGCCGCGGCTCGTGGTCGGCATGTCCCTCGGCGGGCTGACGCTCATCGCCCTGGCCGCGCGCTATCCCGCGCTGGTGCCGCGGGCGGTCATCGTCGACGTCACGCCGGGCGTCGGCCGTCAGGTGCGCGGCATGACCACGGCCCAGCGCGGCGCCGTCGCCCTGCTGAGCGGTCCGCCCACGTTCGACTCGTTCGAATCGATGCTGGCCGCGGCGGCGGCGCTGCAGCCCGGGCGTCCCGCCGAGTCCCTGCGTCCGGGGGTGCTGCACAACTCCCGGCAGCTCGCCGACGGCCGGTGGGGGTGGCGGTACGACATGCGGCGCCCGCGGGGAGGCGGGCCGGGCGGGCCCGGTGGCCCTGGGGGTGCTGACGGCGCGGGTGATGCTGGCGGCGCGCGCGGCCGCACGGGGCCGGACGTCATGGCCGCGCTGTGGGATGACCTGGAGGGCATGACCGCGCCGGTGATGCTGGTCCGCGGCGCGAACTCGTCCTACATCCATGACGACGACCAGGCCGAATTCGCCCGGCGGCAGCCTAAGGCGCGGATCGAGCTGGTCGAGGGGTCCGGGCACTCGGTGCAGAGCGACCGCGCGTCCTACCTGGCCGCGCTGATCGCCGACTTCCTGGGCGGGCCCTAGCCGGGTCGCGGCCCCGGCCGGGACCACCCCGGCCGGGACCACCGAAAACCCGGACCACCGAGACCGGGACGACTACGGGAAGCTGACCACGTCGCTCGGGCCCGGGTTCGCCGCGGTGACCGCCGCGCCCGTGCCGTTCACCACCGAGTCGATGCTGCCCGACCCGTTGAGGAACCGGGTGAAGATGTCGTGCAGCGCCACGCCCGGCGCGGCCGGCACCCGGAAGGCCGTGGCCGACTCGATCGGCACACCCAGGTCGAAGAACGAGTAGCTGCCCATGCCGTACCCGGCGAAGCTCCTCACGCCGGGGGCGACCACGAACGACGGGTAGCCGTCCGTGCCGGGCCCGGACATCCAGTCGGCCTGGCTGGGCGGGTCGTACGGCATCTCGTTCTGGAAGAAGAAGTCCGTGCCGTGCTGCCCGGCCCAGACGACCTCGTTCTTCTGGAAATGCTCGACGAACAGGCCGTAGGCGGTCACGTTGCTGCCGTTGACGGTGACCCCGTTGCTGGCCGTGTTGGCCGTCCACCCGACCCCCGCGCCGTGGTCGGCGCGCCAGGCCCAGATGTTATCGAGGATGACGTCGGAGCTATTGACGACCAGGCTGTCCGTGGCCGACCCGGCGGTGGCCCCGCCGACGCGGAAGAACACGTCCTGGACCAGGCTGGGCTGCGCTGGGTTGCCCGCCAAGCCCGCGCCGGGCGCGCCGACCTGGAGCAGCACCGGCGAGTTCCGCGGGCCGGCGTCGAAGATCATTCCGGAGAGCTTGACCCCGGTCGGCGCCAGCACCTGCATCGCGGCCGTGCCGCGGCTCGGCACGAGCGTCGGGAAGCCGAGGCCGAGCACGATGGTGCCGGGCCGGGTGACCTCGATCGGCGCGTTCAGGTGGTACACGCCGGGGCTGAGGATGAGGTCGCGGCCGAGGGCCAGCGCGGCGTCGATGGCCAGCACGGGCGTGCTCGGGCTGGCGATGAAGAACTTGCTGAGGCTGACCGAGGTGCCGGCCTCCGCGCCGCCCGACCACGAGGGGCCGGACGAGTCGTGGCGCAGCGCGGGGACGAACACGCTGAACGCACGTCCGCTGCCGGTCAGGAACGGCTCCTCCTGGGTCACCGGGCTGGTGGCCACGGTCGTGTAGGGCGCGGTGCCGCCGGCCAGGCCCGAGGTCGCCGAGAAGCTCTGCGGCGGGGCGCCGGGGTCGCCGACGAACACCTGGTTCCAGACCCCGTTGCTCCAGCCGTCGATGTCGCTGTTGCGCACGATGAACTGCTGCTGCGAGCCGTTGGTAATGCTGGCGCCGGTGAACGACGAGTCGGCGATGAAGCCGCCGCTGGCGAACTGCGGCCCGGCGGAGCAGTAGTCCATCAGGGACGTGAGCCCGTTGACCTGGACCCGGCGCATCGGCGCGGCCTGGGAGACGGCCCAGAACTCGGTGCTGGCCTGGCAGCCGGTCCCGCCCGCGACGTTGATGGTCAGGTTGGACAGCGAGCGCCAGAAGTTGTCCAGGGCGATGCAGTTGCTGCTGCCGTCGGTCGTCGGGAAGCACTGGTTGTACACGTCGATGCTGCCGTTGATGGTGACGTCACCCGGCGCGGCCCCGAGGCCCGCGACCTCGGTGTAGTAGCCGACCTGGAAGGTGAGCGGGTCGGCGGCGGAGCCGTAGGCGCCGGGCTCGAACAGCAGGGCGTAGCGCTGGGTGCCGAACTGGTTCGGGACCTGCTGGGCGGCGATGGCGTCCACCGTGGCCTGGATCTGGGCCTGCGGCATGCTCGGCGTGAAGATGTAGACATTCGGGCCCAGGCTCGGCGCGCCCGCGGGCGTCACGGCCGGGGCGATGACGGCCGGCGCGGCGGCATGAGCGGCGGCCGCCGAGGCGACGGCGGCGCTCCCCCCGGCGGCCCAGGCCGCGGACACGGCAATCAGCGGCGCCGCGATTGCGATCATGAAACGGCGGTATTGCATCTGGGAACTGGCCTTCCTCGACATGCTGATAAGCGGAAAGGCGCCTGGCTCGCGCCTGCCTGCCAGCATTTCTCGCGCACGGCGCGACGCAAAGAGTTTGCCCGGATATCTCCGGAACGTTAATGGCCTGGCTATAGTTTTGTCCTGTTCCGCAGGGGCCAGCCGGGCCAGTCATCCCATCCTCTCCGGAAGGCTCACGCTCATGACGCTGCGATCGCGCGGCCTGATCCGCCCGCGCGTGCTGCTCCCGGTGGCCGGCGTGATCACGGCACTGGCCGTCGGGCTCGCGCTGGCCGGCGGGCCGGGGCCGCGGCGCATCGTCGACACCGGCGCGAGCACCGGCTGCGCCGTCCGCTACCGCGTCAGCACGCAGTGGAACACCGGCTTCACCGCCAGCCTGACCGTGACCAACCTGGGCAGCCCGGTCACGAGCTGGACCCTGCGGTACGCCTACGCCGGCGGCCAGTCCCTGGCGCAGGGCTGGTCGGGGACCTGGAGCCAGCGCGGCGGCGACATCACGGTCACCAGCGAGAGCTGGAACGGCCGCCTGGCCGCGGGCGGCTCGGCG
The DNA here is from genome assembly GCA_036501025.1 of Streptosporangiaceae bacterium. Taxonomy (GTDB): domain Bacteria; phylum Actinomycetota; class Actinomycetes; order Streptosporangiales; family Streptosporangiaceae; genus DASUBV01. The sequence goes on along the minus strand of DASYBB010000083.1, from coordinate 56,408 downwards.
CAGATCGGCGCCAACTTCGGCTACCGCGGCGCCAACCCCGCGCCGACCACGTTCACGGTCAACGGCGTCGCCTGCACCGGCAGCGCGACCGCCCCGGCCTCCCCCGCCCCGGCGCACGGCAAGGTGCCCGAGCCCCCGGCCACCGCTCAGGCCCGTCCCGCCTCGCCACCGCCGCCGGCCGCGCCGGGCCGCGCCCCGCAGCTGCAGGTGCGGGGGAACATGCTGGTCGACGCCCGCGGGCAGCAGGTCGTGCTGCACGGCGTGGACCGGTCCGGCACGGAGTTCGCCTGCGTGCAGGACTTCGGCATCTTCGACGGCCCGAGCGACCGGGCCTCGATCGCCGCGATGAAGGCGTTCGGCGTCAACGCGGTGCGGATCCCGCTGAACGAGGCGTGCTGGAAAGGCGAGTCCTACGTGCACCCGGCCTACGCCGGCCCCGCCTACCGGTCGGCCATCGAGAAGTACGTCAGCCTGCTCAACGCGAGCGGCATGGTGGCGATCCTGGACCTGCACTGGACGGACGGCGCCTACGGCGGCTCCGCCTCGGCGTGCTCCGCCGCGCAGGCCGCGTGCCAGAAGCCGATGCCCGACGCGGCCCAGGCCGTGCCGTTCTGGACGTCGGTGGCCCGGACGTTCAAGGGCGACGACGCGGTGGTGTTCGACCTGTTCAACGAGCCCTACCCGGAGCGGGCCGACCACGGCGACGAGGCCGAGGGCTGGCAGTGCTGGCTTCGCGGCGGCACCTGCGCCGGGATCGGCTACCCGGTGGCCGGCATGCAGGCCCTGGTCAACGCCGTCCGCGGGACCGGGGCCAGCAACGTGCTGATGCTCGGCGGCCTGGAGTGGGCCAACGACCTGACCGGGTGGCTGGCCCACGAGCCCGCCGACCCCGACCACGACCTGGCCGCGGCCTGGCACTCCTACAACTTCAACGCCTGCAGCACGCCGGCCTGCTGGACCGCGCAGGTCGCCCCGGTCCTGGCCAGCGTCCCGGTCATCGCCGGCGAGATCGGCGAGAACGACTGCGCCGACACCTACATCGACCCGCTGATGAGCTGGCTGGACTCCGGGCACGCCAGCTACCTGGCGTGGGCCTGGAACACCGACTTCAACTGCGCCAGCGGCCCCGGCCTGATCAGCAACTACAACGGCACGCCCACCGCCTACGGGGCCGGCTTCGAGTCCCACATCTCCGCGCTGGCCGGCTGACCGGACGGGCCCGCGGGGCGGCCCGGGGAGTTCCCGGGCCGCCCCGCTGTTTCCGCTCGGCTGGCGGCGGCCTTAACGCGCGGGTGCCTCAGCCAGCAGCGGCCCGTTAGCTCGTAACGCCTGCCTGTGCGGCGATGCCCGCCCAGAACGCGCAGTGATGCTCGGCGGAGAAACTGGTCTCCACCGCCGGCCTCGGCTCGTCCAGGCTCAGCATGCGCTGGCTGCTGGCGCTGAACAGCGGCCACAGCGGCTGCCCCGCCGTCTCCGGGCTGCCGTGCTCGGCCTGGCTCGTCCAGTACGCCTTCATCTGCGCCGAGAGGGCCTGCTGCGCGGGCGACAGCGCGGTCATGGCCGGCGGGAACGGGTCGAACACGTACTGCAGCTCCGAGGCGTGATCGGCCCCGAGCGGGAACCCGACGTTCGGGAAGCCCACCTGGGGCGCGTTCTCGTCGTTGAACTCGTAGCCGAAGGTCGGCGTGAAGCGCGACATGAGCGACACGTCGTTGAGCGAGTTGCAGGCGAAGATCGCGTCGGTGCCGACCGCGCCGATCGCGACCGGCGCGCTCGGGAAGCTGGCCACCGGGTACTGCGCCGCGATCTGCGCCGCCACGGACGCGGAGACGCCCAGGGTGGCCTGGATCTGCGCCGGGTAGTTAGCCGCCGTCACGGGCGGCGCGCCCCCGAGCTGGGCCAGGGCCACGAACAGCCGCCACTCGTCGTGGTTGGTGCCCATCACGACCGGCACCCGGTGGAACTGGCCGCTGCGCAGCGCGGTCACGATCGACTGGCGCAGCACCAGGCCGTCGAGGTCGGGGGTGTAGCCGCCCGCGTTCTCGTCGGCCACCAGGGTGGCGACCGGGACGGCGCGCAGGCACGCGGCCGTGGCCGCGCTGCCCGGCTGGCTGCCGCAGCCCACCCGGGCCGCGAACGTCGCGCCGCTCGCCTCGGCGCTGGCCAGCGACGCCTGGGTCTGGTTGTAGGAGCCGCTCTCGACGATGGCCCGCTGGAACAGCCCGGCCGAGCCCGGCGAGACCAGCTGCGACAGCGTGCTGAGGCCGCCCGCCGACTCGCCGAACAGCGTCACGTTGCGCGGGTTGCCGCCGAACCGGCTGATGTTGGCCCGGACCCAGCGCAGCGCGGCCTGCTGGTCCATCAGCCCGTAGTTCCCGGCGTTCCCGGCCCGGCTGGCCAGTGCCGAGTCGGCCAGGAAGCCGAGCGCGCCGAGGCGGTAGTTGATGGTGACGACGGTGACGCCGTCCTTGACCAGCGAGGCCGGGTTGTAGGAGTCGCTCGCGCCGGTGACGAGGGCGCCGCCGTGTACCCAGACCATGACCGGGCGCCCGGCCAGGCTCGCGCCGGGCTTGGTGAACACATTGAGGAACAGGCAGTTCTCCGACGTGCCGGCCGCCGAGCCCGGCTGCGGGCAGTGCGGGCCGAACGCGGTGGCGGCCCGGATGCCGCGCCAGCGCGCCGGCGCCTGGGGCGCGTGCCAGCGCAGCGCGCCGGTCGGCGGGGCGGCGTAGGGGATGCCGAGGAACTCGCTGACCCCGCTGACCGTCTTGCCCTGCACCGCGCCGGTGCGGGTCAGCGCGACCGGGCCGCCGGCGGCGGGTAATGCGGGGCTGGCACCCGCCGGGGCCAGCCCGGCGAGCGCCGTGCCGCCGACCAGCGTGCCGACGGCCACGGCCGCGGCCGCGAGGCGGCTCCGGAGCCGCCCGCCAGTTGCGTGTTGACGCATGCTCTCTCTCCCGATTGGTGGCCCCTCAGCGAGGGCGGCCGCCCAGCGTGCCGCACGTGCCAGTCTGCGTCGCGCAAACGGCGTGTTACAACTGTTTCCCGGACATTTCTCCGAAAAGGCCGCCGGTAGCGCTAGGCCCTGGCCGCCGCGATAGCCGCCCAGAAGGCGCAGTTATGCACGGCCGAGAAATTGGTCTCGACCGCCGGCGCCGGCGTATTGAGCGAGAGCACCGGCTGGGTCGCGGCGCTGAACCGGGGCCAGGCCGGCTGGCCCGCCGGGGCGGGCGCGCCGCGGCGGGCCTGGCCGGCCCAGTAGCCCTTCATCTGCGCGGCGAGCCGGCGCTGGGCCGGGGTGAGGACCCCGGGGATCGGGGCCGAGATGCCGAACAGGTACTGGATCTCCGAGGCATGCGCCGCGCCGTACGCGAAGCCGGCGGCGGGCAGGAAGCGCTCGGGGGCATTCTCGTCGTTGAACTCGTAGGCGTACGTCGGCGTGAACTTCGACAGCAGCGACACGGCCCGCAGCGACGGGCAGGCGAAGATGGCGTCGGTGCCGACGGCGCCGACGGCGGCCGCCGGGCTGGGGTAGCTCGCCAGCGGGTACCGGGCCGCGACCTGCGCGGCGAGCACGGCGGACCCGCCCACGGTGCCCTGGATCTGCGCCAGGTAGCCGGCCGCGGTCACCGCGGCCCCGCCCTCGAGCCGGCTCAGGCCGACGAACAGCCGCCACTCGTCGTGGTTGGTCCCCATGACCACCGGCACCCGGTTGAACTGGCCGTCCTGCAGGGCCGCGCCGATCGACTGGGTCAGGACCCGGCCGTCGAGGTCCGGGGTGTAGCCCCCGGCGCTCTGGGCCGCGAGGACGGCGGCGACCGGGACCGCCCGCAGGCACGCCGCCGTGGCCGTCGCGCCGGGCCGGGCACCGCAGCCGACCTTGGCCGCGAACGCCGCGCCCGCCGCCTCGGCGCCCGCCAGCGGCGCCTGGGTCAGGTCATAGGACCCGCTCTCCACGATGGCGCGCTGGAACAGCCCGCGGGCGCCCGGCGAGACCAGCTGGGACAGGGTGCTCAGCCCGCCCGCCGACTCGCCGAACAGCGTCACGTCCCGGGGGTCGCCGCCGAACCGCCCGATGTTCGCCTGCACCCAGCGCAGCGCGGCCTGCTGGTCCATCAGGCCGTAGTTGCCCGCCGCGCCGGCCGGGTCGGCCAGCGCCGAGTCGGCCAGGAAGCCGAGCGCGCCCAGGCGGTAGTTCACGGTCACGACGGTCACGCCGTCGTTCACCAGCGCGGCCGGGTCATAGTCGTCGCTCTCGCCGGTGACCAGGGCACCGCCGTGGATCCAGACCATGACCGGCCGGCCGGCCCGGCTTCCGCCCGGCCTGGTGAACACGTTGAGGAACAGGCAGTTCTCCGAGGTGCTGGGCCGGCCGAAGGGCGACGCCGACTGAGGGCAGTGCGGGGCGAACGCCGCGGCGGCGCGCACGCCCGTCCAGTGCGCGGGCGGCTCCGGCGCGTGCCAGCGCAGCGCCCCGGTCGGCGGCGCCGCGTACGGGATGCCGAGGAACTCGTGGATCCCGCCCGCCGCCTTGCCGCGCACCGCGCCGAACTGCGTCTTCGCGACCAGGCCGCCCGCCGCCGCGGTGGCGCCCGCCGGGGCCGCGCCGGCGGACGTGGCACAGCCGGCCAGCGCGCTGGCCGCCATGACCCCGGCCGCGATCCGGGCGCGTAGCCGCCAGCTCCTTGCTTTTCCGGGCATCCCCAATCTCCAGCTATCTGGCCCCGCGGTGAAAGCGGCAGGACAGGGCGCCGCAGGTGCCAGTCTGCGGCCGGTTAAGCGCACGTCTCAACCGTTTCCGGGACGTTTCTGGAAAACGAATTAATTTGGCTTGCCGCCAGGGCCATTCGCGGAATGACGGCGGCGCCTGCCATCGGGGCGCGCCGCCGGGGATCCCGGAGCCGGGCGGACGCCCCCGCTCCAGGCCCGGGCGGCCCAGGCCGGCGGCGGAAGACTATTGTCCTCTTTTCACTGCATCTGACCGGCCCGGCTGCCTACCCTGGGCAGATGACGCTGCCCGTTCAGGACGGCTATGCCGCCTTCGAGGATCATCAGACCTGGTACCGCGTCGCCGGCGACCTGGGCGCGGCCCGGGCCGGGTACGGCCCGGCGCCGCTGGTCACGCTGCACGGCGGGCCGGGGTCGACCCATGACTACCTGCTGTCGATGGCTGACCTGGCGCGCGACGGCCGCGCGGTGGTCTTCTATGACCAGACGGGCAACGGGAACTCGACCCACTTCCCGGACCGGGGCGCGGATTACTACACCGTCGACCTGTTCGCCCGCGAGCTGAGCGGCCTGCTCGACCACCTCGGCATCGGCGGCCGGTACCACCTGCTCGGCCAGTCCTGGGGCGGGATGCTCGCCCAGGAGCACGCCATCGCCGCGCCGGCCGGCCTGCGGTCGGCGGTGCTGTCGAACACCGCCGCCTCGTTCGGCCACTTCGCGGCCGAGGCCAACAAGCTCCGCGACGGCCTGCCGCCCGACGTGGCGGAGACGCTGCGCCGCCATGAGGAGGCGCACACGACGAGCAACCCGGAGTACGCCGAGGCCTGCGACGTCTACTACAGCCGCCACCTGTGCCGGCTGGACGAGTGGCCGGCCGAGGTGCTGCGCTCCCTTGAGCTCACCGACACCGACCCGACGGTGTACCACACCACCAACGGCCCGTCGGAGTTCCACGTCATCGGCTCGCTCCGGGACTGGACGGCGCAGGACCGGCTGAGCCAGATCGCGGTCCCGGCGCTGGTGATCTCCGGGCGCCACGACGAGGCCACCCCGGCGGTCCAGGAGGACCTGGTCTCCGGAATCAAGCAGTCCGAGCAGGTGATCCTGGAAGAGTCCTCGCACATGCCTTTCTGGGAAGAGCGGGACGCTTATATGGCGGCGGTCGGCGACTTCCTCCGCAGGCACGACTAAGCGCGTCCTCAGGCTCTATTCAGGGGCCGCGCGGCCGCTTGGCCGGCGTTTTTCGTAATGTGCCAGTGACCTGCGCAAAGACGACATAGTTACTGTAACTATGTCGATTCGCTGCGGAGTCGAGACCGTCGGCGATAGCATAAAGATCTTGAGGCTGGGGGGCCTTCACCGGTTCATCAGGTCAGCGGTCAGATCAGCGAGATGGTGCCCGTCGCGTCCATTGCAGCTCGGCGCGAGCAGCTCGTCCCCGTTGCCGTCCCCAGGAGGCACCTCTATGTCGTCCCCGCGAGGGCAAGCCAGCAGGCAGCTCCCGCCCGCCCCGGTCGCCCTGCAGGTACCCAAGCGACGGTGGCCCGTGGTCTGGCTGGCCGTGATCACCGTGACGGTGATCGCGGTGATCGCCGCCGAGCACAGCCGCCACGGGCAGTCCATCGTCAGCTCCATCCAGGAATTCCTGCTCAAGTACGCCGGCGTCTTCGCGCTGATCGGCATGACGACCGCCGTCGGCGTGGGCCTGCTGGCCACGGACCGCATCGTGATGCGGCCCGGCCACCGGGTCGTCGCCCAGTCCGTGCACCGCGGCGTCTCGCTCGGCGCCCTGGCCGCCCTGATCGTGCACGTGGCCCTGGAGATCGTGGCCCACAAGGTCGGGGTCCTCGACGTGGTCGTGCCGTTCCTGGCCCGGTTCCGGACCCTGTACACCGGCCTCGGCACCCTGGCCGCGGACCTGTTCGGGCTGATCGTGGTCACGGGCTTCCTGCGCGGCCGGTTCGCCGGGAAGTGGCCGTGGGCGTGGCGCACGATCCACGCCGCGGCCTACGCCGCCTGGCCGCTGTCGGTCGTGCACGGGCTGCTCGGCGGCCGCACGGCCAAGCCCTACGTGGACTGGAGCTACGGCGCCTGCCTGGCCCTGGTCGCCATCGCGCTGGCCGTCCGGGTCGTCGCCACGGTGCGCACCGACAGCGAGAAGCTGGCCCACCCGGTATCGGACCGGCTCAGCGTGCCCGCCGAGGGACTGATCCCCGGCAGCCGCGTCACGATGGCCCCGCTCGGGCCGGCCGTGCCGGGCTCGGGAACGCTCGGGCCCGGATCGCCGCGGACGCCGCGGCGGGAGCTGTCCGCCGGCCCGGCCGCCCGTTCCCGGGCAGCCCAGTATCCCGCAGCCCAGTACCCCACAGCGCAGTACCCCGCAGGCCAGTACCCCGCAGGCCAGTACCCCACAGGCCAGTACCCCGCAGCCCAGTACCCCGCAGATGAGTACCGGGCAGACGACTACCCCGCGGGCCCTGCCCGGTCGGCCCATTCCCCGGCTGAGCACTACGCCGGGGCCGGGCACCCGGACGATGCCTGGCACCGGCAGGCACCCGACCCCGAGGCGCTGTACCCGGCGACCCGGTACGCGACGCCCCCGTACGAGCCGTCCGGGGGCGGCCCGCCGCAGCACGCCCCGCCCCGGTACCCGCAGGCCCGGTACTCGCAGGCCGAGTACTCGCAGGCCCGGTACTCCCAGGCGCAGGAGCTGCAGCGGCAGCAACGACAGGCCCAGCAGCGCCAGGAGCGGCTGCTGCACCAGGAGGCTCCGACGCCGGGCTGGGCGCCGGAGGGCTCCGATCATTCCGAGTCCCCCCAGTGGAGCAGCGACAGCGATATGACCGACCCGCACGGCTGGCCGAGTACGTCCGCCGCTCCCTCCCCCGCCCCTGATCCCTCGCCCGCTCCCCCCCCAGCCCCCGCTGGCACTTACGGCTGGCCCGACGCCCGGGACCTGAATGACGCGCACGGCTGGACCGATACTCTCGGCCAGCCGGGCCGGGGCGGGCCGCGATGACGGAGTCGGCCCTGCCCCCGGTCCCCGAGACGCTCTGCATCGGCCAGGCCCGGCTCACCGCGGGCCTGGACCGGATGGACCGCGTCGACCTGACCGCCTACCACTCGATCTTCGGCAAGCTGCCCAGGCTGACGGCCGACGAGCTGATCGGCATGGCCGAGCGGGTCGACCTGCGCGGGCGGGGCGGCGCGGCGTTCCCGGTCGGCCGCAAGCTGCGGGCCACGGCGGCGGCGGTGCGGGCCCGCAAGCGGCCGCCCGTCGTGGTCGTCAACGCGACCGAGGGCGAGCCCGGCAGCTACAAGGACAGGATGCTGCTGCGCAAGTCGCCGTACCTGGTGCTGGGCGGCGCCCTGGTCGTGGCCTGGGCGCTGCGGGCCAAGGAGATCGTGATCGGCGTGTCCGGCGACGGGACCATGGCCCGCTGGGTCACCGCCCTGACCAACGCCGAGCCGGACCTGAAGAAGATGGTGGTGGTCATCCAGGTCCCGGAGCGGTTCGTCTCCGGCGAGGCCAGCGCCCTGGTCAACGCGGTCAACGGCAAGATCTCGCTGCCCAGCGGGCGGCGGGTCCGGGCCAGCGAGAGCGGCGTCGACAACCGGCCCACCATGCTGTCCAACGCCGAGACCTACGCCCAGCTCGCCGTGCTGGCGCTGCTCGGGCCGGACAACTACGCCTCGGTCGGCACCCCGGACGAGCCGGGCACCGTCCTGCTGTCGGTCAGCGGCTCGGTCACCCGGCCGGCCGTGGTCGAGGTCCCGGCGGGCGTGCCGCTGGGCGAGGTCCTCGACCTGTGCGGCGCCACGCCCGAGGACGGCGTGCTGGTCGGCGGCTACCACGGGATGTGGATCCCGTCCGAGGCGGCCTACGACGTGCCGGTCAGCCGGGCGGGCATGGCCTCGGTCGGCGGCACGCTCGGCGCCGGCATCATCCTGCCGGTGGGCTCGGGCACCTGCGCCATCGGCGAGATGTCGCGGGTCGTGAGCTACCTGGCCGGAGAGTCGTCGGGCCAGTGCGGGCCGTGCAAGCTGGGCCTGCCCAGCCTGGCCCGGTCGCTGGCGTCGGTGGCCGACGGGTCAGGCGGACTGGACGCCCTCGACACGGCCCGGCGGACGGCCGCGTCGGTCCGCGGCCGGGGCGCGTGCGCCCACCCCGACGGGACGTTCCGGTTCGTGATGTCGGCTCTCGACGTGCTGACCGAGGACCTGACCGCGCACCTGTTCCGGGGCACCTGCGGCCGCCCGGTCCGCGGCGTGCTGCCGATGCCGGCCCCGGAGAACACCGGCCGCCAGCTGGCCATCGACTGGACCCGGTGCCGCGGCCACGGCCTGTGCGCGCACCTGGTCCCGGAGCTGATCCAGCTGGACCGGCAGGGCTACCCGGTGCCGCTCGACATGCCCGTGCCGCCGTGGCTGGAGCGCGAGGCCCGGCAGGCGGTCGACATGTGCCCGGCCCTCGCGCTGCGGCTGGCCGCGCCGGCTCCGGAGCCCAGGGCGGGCCGGGACGACGACCGGCGGCTGACCGAGACCCGCATGGACCTGCGCGTCTCGGAGTCCTGGATCGCCGAGATCTCCGACGGCCAGGGCAAGGCGCCCCGCCAGCTCAGCTAGCGCCGGCCGACGGCCCCGGGCCACTGCCGGCGGCGCCGGGGGTTGGCTCAGCGGGGTTCACGGGGCGCGTGTTACGCAACTGCGCAGGGCTGCCGCGACATCGGCTAGCGTTCGGACGAGAGCTTGTCGCCCGCTTGTGACCGGAGGTTTCGCTGTGCGCATCCTGACCATCGGCGGCACCCAGTTCATCGGCCGCCACTTCGTGCAGGCGGCGCTCAGCGGCGGCCACGAGGTCACCGTCTTTCACCGCGGCCGGACCGGGGCGGGGCTCTTCCCGGCCGCCGCCCACCTGACCGGGGACCGCGATCAGGACCTGAGCGCCCTGGCCGCCGGGACCTGGGACGCCACCGTCGACTTCTGCGCGTACCTGCCCGGCCAGGTCACCGCGCTGGCCGCGGCGCTCGGCGGGCGCGGCGGCCGGCACATGCTGATCTCGAGCGTGTCGGCCTACCGCACGCCGGCCCCGGCCGGCTTCGGCGAGGACTGGCCGCTGACCGAGCCGCCCGGCCCCGCGGTCCGGGAGGTCACCAACGACACGTACGGCGGCCTCAAGGTCGCGTGCGAGCGCGCGGCACTGGACGCCTACGGCGCGGCGGCCACGACGATCATCCGGCCGACGTACGTGATCGGCCCGCATGACCACACCTACCGGCTCACCTGGTGGGTGGAGCGGCTGGCCCGCGGCGGCCGGGTGCTGGCGCCCGGCGACCCGGCCGACCCCATCCAGGTGATCGACGCCCGCGACCTGGCCAGCTGGATGCTCGCCCTGCTGGACGGGTCGGTGGCCGGCGCGTTCCACGCGGCCAGCCCGGAGCCGCCGTTCGGCTTCGGGCCACTGCTCGAGGCGATCGCCGCCGCGGTCGCGCCCGCCGGGACGCAGCTGACCTGGGTGGACAGCGAGTTCCTGCGGGCCGCGGGGCTGGACGACTCCACCTTGCCGCTGTGGCCGGGCGCGAGCCTGGATGACGCCAGCCTCAGCGCGGCCAGCGCGGCCGCGGCCCGGGCGACCGGGCTGGCGCCGCGGCCGCTGGCGCAGAGCGTGGCCGACATCCACGCGCACGAGGCGGTATCGCCCACCCCGGTCCCGGCCGGGACCGGCATCGACGCGGCCCGCGAGGCGGACCTGCTCGCCGCCTGGGCCGCGCGCGACCCGGTCGCGGGCGGGCGCTAGCCGGGCCGCCCGCTCAGGCCGCCCGCTCAGGCCGTCCGCTCAGGCCGTCCGCTCAGGCCGTCCGCGGGCCGGGCAGGCCGGCCAGGGCGACGCCGGGCGCGAGCCGCTCGCGGAGATCGGCCACGGCCGACTCGAAGGTCTCGTGCGGCCGCGTCGTGGCCAGCTCGGTCCCGGGATAGAACAGCTGCAGCCCGACGGACCGGTCCGGCCGCGCGTCCGGGCCGGGGTCGCCGAGGGCCAGCTCGCCCCGGATCATGGCCTGCTGGGTGACGCGGCCGTCGCTGATCTGCAGGCTCATCCGCCACGACAGCGTGCAGGCGCACAGCGCACCCTGGCTCAGCGTGAACGGGCTGCCGGCCGGCAGTTCGGCTAACGGCTGCAGGCAGTCCAGGTCGGGGCCGGCGAAGGTGACGCCGCGGACGATCACGGAGAAGGCGCCGCCGTCGCCGAGGATCTTCACTGCCTCCAGGCCGCGGGCGTCAGCGTAGGTGGCACGCCAGATGGTCGGCATGGGGGCACGTTAGCGGACGCGGGCGGGAAATGCCGGGCTTGCCCCGATCTAGTGCACGAGCGGCAGGCACGCCCAGGCCGGCACCCGGTACAGCTCGAACCGGTTGGCCGCGACGGCCGCCACGATCAGGAACACGAAGAAGGCAATGCCGAGCGGGAAGTAGAGCAGGAACAGCAGCAAGCCCAGGCCATGGCTGACCGCGGCGGCGACAACGGCCAGCACGAACAGGCCGATGCTGTAGATCGCCCAGGTGAGCGCCAGGTTGAGGCCCTGGGCGGCGTGGTGCCGGACGAAGGGCGACACGTCCTTCTTGACCAGGTAGACGACCAGCGGCGCGACGAACCCGCCCACGAAGGTCAGCAGGTAGCCCAGCATGGCCCAGGTCCGGTCGTCGGAGACCGGGACGCCGGGCCGCGGCGGCCAGCCGCCCGCCGGCCCAGGTACGGGCTGGTAGCCCGGCTGCTGGTAGCCCGGCTGCTGGTAGCCCGGCTGCGGGTAGCCCGGCGGCGGGTACCCCGGACCGGGCGGCGGGGCGTACGGGCGGCCGGACTGGGGCTGACTGCCGTATTGCGGGCCGTACTGCGGCGGGCCGTACTGCGGCGGGCCGTACTGCGGGGGCGGGCCGTACTGCGGCGGCCGGCCGTGCGGATCGGCCTGCGGCCAGACCGGCCGGCCCGGCCCGGCGTCGCGGGTTTCGCCGGTCCAGCCGGGGGTGTCCTCCGGTGATTCCTGCGACATGCTGCCATCCCCATTCACGACGCCCCGGATGCCTCACATTAGCGCTCACAGCCACAGGATGCGCGCCACGATGAGCACCGCGACAATCGCCAGCGCGATCAGGGCCTTGACCGCGAGCCCCCGCTCGTAGCGGCAGGCGGCGTCGACCTCGTCGTCGTAGGCGCGGGGCGGCGGCACCGGCCGGGGCGTCATGCCGAGATCGCCACCTTCCCGGTCTTCTCCGTCTTGTCCCAGGAGGCGTCCGCGTGCCGCAGTTCCTTGACGTACGCGGCGAACGTCACGGCGCACAGCAGCGAGCCGTACCCGGCCAGGTAGACGAGGATCCCGCTGGTCACCGCCCCGACCCGGCGGGGCAGCCGGACCTCGGCCACCTTGGCCAGGTAGGCGATGGCCATCGAGCCGGCCAGCCAGGCGTAGGTGAACAGCTCGATCTCGGCCCCGTAGCCGCGCAGCGCGGTGGCCCCGATCAGGCTCAGCCCGTGGTAGGCCACGAACCGCAGCGGGACGGGCGCGATGGCGGCCGCCATGATCACCAGGCTGACCGCGCCGGGGAAGAAGATCGCCTCGCGCCACACCCGGCGGCCGGTGCCGGGGTCGATGAGCAGCGCGAGGACCGTGATGAAGACAAAGGTCAGGACGTTGGTGATCCACAGCGCGTGGAATGCGTGCCAGGCCAGCGACCGGTCGATGAAGAACAGCGTGATCAGCGCGGCGGACGCGCCGATCATGAGGACCGGCTGCAGCAGCAGGGTGAACCAGAACAATCCGAAACTCACGCCGCCCAGCCGGTGCCCGCGGTTGTGGCGGAACCACACCCGCGCGAACATCCGGGAGACCTGGAGGTTGCCCCGCGCCCAGCGCAGCCGCTGCTTCCACAGGCCGGCGATGGCATCCGGCTCCTCGGCCCACACCACGGCATGCGGCTCGAAGATCACCCGGGCGCCGCGCAGCTGGGTCTTGAACGTGGTGATGGTGTCCTCGGCCAGGGAGCCGGTCTCGATCTGGCCGCCGACCGCCTCGATGTTGGCCCGCGAGTGCAGCTGCGCCCCGCCGGCCAGGCAGGCCATCGCGCCCAGCACGTTCTGGCTGCGCCGGGCGGCGGCCTGCGCGGTGATGTACTCGTAGCCGATGAACCGGGTCAGGTAGTTGCCGGGCCGGCTGCCCTCCTTGATGTAGGCGGTCACCGACCCGACGCCGGGGTCGGCCAGGTGACGGGCCATCAGCCGCAGCGAGTCCGGCTCGTAGATGACGTCGGAGTCCATGATCAGCACGGCCTGCATCCAGTCGTCGGCCAGGACGTCGGCCAGGCCGTGGTTGAGCGTGTGCGCCTTGCCCTGGCCGCCGACCTCCCGGCGCAGGTGGAACACGCGGCCCGGGTACTCGGCAGCCTTGGCCCGGGCGACGGCGGGGGTCTCGTCGGTGCTGGCGTCGTCGATGACGAAGACCCGCAGCCGTTCCGGCGGGTACTCCAGGCGCATGAGCCGGTCTACGGACGAGGCGATCACGGCGGCCTCGTTCCAGGCGGGAATGAGGATCGCGGTGCGCGGGAACACCGGCGCGCACCGGTCATAGTGCACGCGCCGGAAGTGCAGGCCGATCAGCAGGAATTGGTAGCTGGCCACCAGCAGCGGCACGGCGCCCACGATGACCAGGGCGGCCAGGGCCCACTTCAGGTCGGTCATGCAGCGTCAGCCGGCCATCTCGGCGATCTCGGACAGGTCCAGGAACCGCTCGTCCAGGAAGCGGACCATGGCCTTCTCGCAGAACTCGACGTGCTCGGGCAGCACGCTGCCGCGCAGGGCGGCCAGCGCCAGCCGCGGCATGTCTACGCCCGAGGCGACCGTGAGCGACAGCGAGCCGGGCGCCCGCGGGTTGACTTCCAGCAGCGCCGGGTCGCCGGCGTGATCACGGCGGACCTGGACGTTGGAGATGTAGGTGAGGCCGACCGTGGCGGCCACAGTGGCGCCGAACCGCTCGAGCTCGCAGTCGTGCATCGTCCGGCCGGCCACCGAGACGCCCGAGTCCACCCGGGCCCGGACCCTGGGCACCCCGGCCACGACCCGGCCGTCGGCGTCGGACAGGACGTCGATCGAGTACTCCTCGCCGGGCAGGTACTCCTGGACCAGGAAGCCGGCGCCGGGCTCGGTCAGGCTCAGCGTGGCCTTCAGCTCGTCCGGGGACATGACGGTGGAGATGTCGCGCGAGCCGCTGCCGGTGCGCGGCTTGACGATCACCGGGTAGGTCCACGAGCCGGGGTCGACGGTCTCGTCCAGGCGCTCGGTCCGCGGGACCCGGACGGCACCCTCGCACACCTGCGCCAGGGCCAGCTTGTCCAGGGTCAGGGCCAGTGCCCGGGCGGGCGGCAGCATGAGCGCGATGCCCGCCTGCGCGAACTCCTCCCGTGCCGCGGCCAGCGGCTGCAGCTCGGCATCGACGGTCGGGATGACGACGTCCGCGCCCAGGTCCCGGCTGCGGGCCAGCAGGGCGGTGGCGAAGCCGGGGGCCGCGCCGGCCGGGATGATGGCCCGGTCGGCGGACGGGACCAGGTACAGGCCCGCGGCCCAGCCGTCCATGTCGGCGGCGATCAGCCGGACGGACGGGTCGGCCCGCAGTGACTTGAGCACGGCGATGGCGGCCGGGCCGCCCGCGCCGGTGACCAGCACGCTGATGTCGGCGTGTCCTTCACGAGGCATGGCCCACCTCCAGGATCGTCGCGGATTCGGCTGACTCGGCTGACTCGGCTGATTCGGCGGATGCGGCTGGCTCGGATATAGAGCGGACGGTGGCCTGGCCGGCCGGGCCGGCGGCCTGGTCGCGGACGACCTCGAAGGCCTCGGCGTACCGGCTGGGGCCGAAGCGGGACCAGTACCGGGCCGTGGCCTCGATCAGGTCCGGCTCGAGGTAGTGGCGGACGGCGGCCTGGGAGGCGAAGGCGTGGATGACGGCGAGCTTGCCGGCGATCTGCTCCTCGATGTCGGTGAAGCGCGCGGGCCGGAAGTCGACGGTCGCCGACGGGGACTGAAAGCACAAGACCGAGCCGATCCCGCGGGCGGCGACCATCGCGGCGAGATGGGTGTTGCGGTGATCCTGGTGGACGTCGTGAATGGAGTGCGTGTACAGCATGGTGGGCTTGACCGCCTCGACGACGGCCTTGATCGCGCCGATGGCCGGGTCGGACTCGCTGATCCGGGTGTCCTCCATGTCCTCCAGGTACAAGGCGGCGCCCAGCAGCCGCGCCGCCTCCCGCGACTCGCCCGCCCGGGCGTCGTCGCGGCCGCCGCGGGCGCCGCGGCTCATGGTGAGAATGGCGATCTCGTGGCCGGCGGCGCGGTGCGCGAGCAGGGTGCCGGCCGCGCCGATCTCGATGTCGTCGGGGTGCGCGCCCACGGCCAGGACGGTCTCGCGGGCCGCCCGCTTGCGGGCCAGCACGTCGGTCACGGTCTGGACGAGCGCATCGGGGAGAAGCGGCTTGCGCAGGAACTCGTCAGCCCGGCCGCGCAGCGCGCCGACCGCGTTGTCCACCGTGACGTGCGCCGTGACGACGACGACCGGCAGGTCAGGAGCCTGGCCGCGGACGGTCTCCAGCAGCTCGATGCCGGTCATGTCGGGCATCTCGACATCGGTGATGATCAGGTCCCAGTGCTCGGCGCCAACCCGGGGCAGCGCGACGGCCGGGCTGCGCGCCTGCTCGACGTCGAAGCCCCCGCGGCTGACCAGGACATGCGTGATGAAACGCGCCGTGTCCGGGTCGTCCTCCACCAGGAGGATCCGGCCGCGGGGCGTGGGCTGGTACTCACCGCTCATAGCTGGCTCCCTTCCCGAAGCCGCTCAGCCGGCCCATGTCCTCATCCTTGGCGGCCGCGGTTGCAGGCGGGCACGCCGGCGGTAGCAGTCCGGTTGCGTTACGGGGCGGCGCTCACGCGGGGCCGCTCACCGGCCCGCTTTACCCTTCCGGGCGCACCGGGCGGCGGTAGCGGTAGCCGAAGCCCCGCACCGCCTCGATCCGGCTGTCCGCGCCTTCGGGCCCGAGCTTGCGGCGCAGCCGCATGATGGCGAACTTGACCCGGTCCGGCCCCACTCCCGCGGGGTCCTGCCAGGCCTGGGCCAGCAGCTGGTCCGGGGACAGGACCTGGTTCGGGTGCCGCACCAGGGCGGCCAGCAGGCGGAACTCGGTGGGCGTCAGCCGCACCGGGCGGTCGGCCACGCTGACCTCGCCGCCGCCGAACGCCACCCGGATCAGCCCGTCGTCGTACACCTCGGCCGGAGCCGGGCCCGGCGCCGGGCCCGGCTCCGGCCCGGACCGCTCGCCGTCGCCGGGCGCGGGGCGCGCCGGGCCCGGGCTGAGCCGCCCGCGGCGCAGCAGCGCCTGGACCCGGGCCAGCAGCTCGGCGTTGCTGAACGGCTTGGTGACGAAGTCGTCGGCCCCGGCCCGCAGGCCGCGCACCTTCTCGGCCTCCAGGCCGTGCGAGGTGAGGATCAGCACGGGCACGTCGCTGAGCTCCCGGATCCGGTCCAGCACGGCCCACCCGTCCAGCACCGGCAGGCCGAGGTCGAGCAGGACGACGGCCGGCCGGCCGGAGTGGAAGGAGCGGAGCCCGGACCGGCCGTCCGCCGCGGTCAGCACCTTCAGCCCACCGGACTCCAGCACCGCCCGGATGGCGCAGGCGATGTCCGGCTCGTCCTCGATGACCAGGGCGGAACCGGTCATCGCCGGATCGGGAGGTAGACCGTGAACGTGGTGCCCGAGCCCACCGCGCTGGTCACCTCGATCCGGCCGCCGAGCAGTTCCGTGATGGCCTTGGCCGTCGGCAGCCCCAGCCCGGAGCCCGGCACGGCCGCCTGCCGCGCGTTCGAGGCCCGGAAGAACCGGTCAAACAGCTGGTCGACCTCGCCCGGCGGGATGCCGATGCCCCAGTCGGCGACGTCGATCCGCCACTCCCGGCTGTCGTGGGTGGCCCGGACCTCCACCCGGCCGCCGGCCGCGGTGAACTTCACCGCGTTGGAGATGAGGTTGTCGAGGACCTGCTGGAGCCGCCCCCCGTCGGCGCGCACCTCCGGGCCGTCCTGGGCGGACAGGTCCAGCCGGATCCCGTCCACCGCCGCGATCCCCCAGCCGGTCCGGACCGACTCGCGGGTGACGAACGGCACCGAGACCGGCTGCAGGTCCAGCTGGGCGACGCCCTCCTCCAGGCTGCTGAGGTCGAGCAGGTCGCCCACCACGCCGAGCAGCCGCTCGGCATTGCGCTGGATGATGTCCAGGTACTCGACGGCGTCCGGCGTGAGGCCCGAGCTCTCCGAGCGGATGAGCTCGGCGAAGGAGACGACCGAGGTCAGCGGCGTGCGCAGCTCGTGGGAGACCGTCGACAGGTACCGCAGCCGGGCCTCGTTCAGGTCCATCAGCTCGAGGTTCTGCTCGCTCAGGCGGCGCCGGTCCTTCTCCTGCTCCGCCTCGTCGCGCTTGCGGTGATCCACGTCGGTCAGCGCGGTGACCCGGCCGATCAGGTTCCCGCCGCGGTCCAGGACCCGCCGGACCACGGCGTGCACCCAGACCTCGCCGCCCGCCGCGGTCAGCAGCCGGCAGTCCGTGGCCAGCTCCTGCGTCGCGGCGTCCTGGTTCCGCATGGCGTCGATCTTCTCGACGTCCCGCGGATTGATGGTGGTGCGCCAGTTGCGGCCGATCACCTCGGCCGGCCGGATCCCGGCCATCTCGCACCACTTGTCGTTCACGAAGCGGCAGGTGCCGTCGACGTCGGACTGCATGATCCCGACCGGCGCGATGTCAGACAGCAGCGCGAACCGGGCGTCGCCCTCAGCCACCGCGGTCGTGGCCGTCTCCAGCTCGGTCGCGTCCCGCAGGAAGCCGAAGAAGTAGGTCTCCCCCGCCACCGTGACCGGCATGGGCGTGAGGTCGACCGGTCGCTCGGTGCCGTCGGCGCGCAGGGCGCGCAGCCGGACCGGCTGCCGCAGCCCGCGGCTGTCCCCGGTGGCCAGGTAGCCGGCCATCGCGTCGATGAACCGCTGCCGGTACTGCTCCGGGACGAGCGTCTCGGGCATGTCCAGGCCCAGCGTCGCGGACCGGCTGCGGCCGAACAGCTCCTCGGCCGCCGGGTTGAACTCGCGGATCCGCCGGCCGGAGTCCACGGCGACAACCGCCGAGGGGCCGCCGGCGACCAGTGCCCGGGCCAGGGCGTCACCCCGGGCCGGGCTGAGGTCGGCGGGCGGCCGCCGCAGCGCCGAGCGGGCGGGCCGCACCGCACGCGCGGTGCGCTCCGCGTGCGCGGGCCGCTCCGCCGGCGCAGACCGGTCAGCGGGCGCGGCCCGGCCCTCCGGCGGGGCGGGATCGGCTGCCGCGGCCCGGCCGGGCGCGCGCCGGGCGTCCGCGGCCGCCGCGGTGTCCTGGCGGAGCAGCACCGCGACCACGGTGGCGAGGGCCTTGAGCGTGGACCGGGCGCCGGCCTTCCAGCGGGAGGTGTCGCCGACGAGGGCGAGCGCGCACGGCAGCTGCTCCTCCGCGGGCTCGGCGGGAACGACCAGGAGGCCGAGCCGCCGGCGGCCGGACTCAAGGTCCACCTGGAACGCATGGCCGCTGGCCGTGGCGTGGGTGCCGTGCGACGCCCACGCCGACCGGACCTGGGCCAGCAGGACCGGGTCGTTGCGGATCTCGGCCGGGTAGGCCGCTTCCTCGCCCAGGGGCAGCTTCGAGCCGGGCGCCACGACCAGGGCGGCCTGCGCGCCCAGGTCGGCGGCGATCCGCTCGAGCACGCAGCCGATGGCATCGCGCGTCGACCCGTGCGGGAGCAACTGCGCGACCGCGTACTCCAGCAAGTCCGCCCGGGTCCGCGCGGACGGCTGCCCCGCGGTGCTCCCCGGTCCCGGCCGGGCCGGGCGTGCCGGAGCGCGCCGGACCGCCTGCCTTGCCCCCGATGCCCCCATGGCCTCCGCGACTCCTGGCTCGGCTCTGCTGCCTGCAGCTTTCCCGCCAGGGAGGATGCCCGTCGCGCCCCGCCCTGAACCCCGGCCCTGTCCCCCCCGCCCCCTTCACCCCTTTCGCCCCGCCCGCCGCCGGGCCCCGTCCTGGCGGTCGCTGATCACGGTCGTTTACTTCCGCTTTTTGCCGAGATAACCACCATGATCGTGGAGGGCAACCTCAGCCTCCAGCGCCCCGGCCCTGGGGACAGCCGCGATCGAGGGACACTGGGCCGGCCTGCACCGGGCGGGGCGGCCCCCGGACGCGCGAAGGCCCGCCGGCAGGGTCGGGCCTGCCGGCGGGCCAGTGCTCGCTGCGATGCGGGGGGTCGCCGCGGCGACGTCCGCCTTAGGAGGCGAGGACGGCCTCGACCTCGAGGTGGATCGAGATCTTGTCGGCCACGACCACGCCGCCGTTCTCCATGGGCGAGTTGAAGTTCACGTTGAAGTCGCGGCGGTTGATCTCGCCGGTTGCGGTGAAGCCCGCCCGGGTGCCGCCGAACGGATCCGGGCCGAAGCCGTTGAGCTCGAGCTTCAGGGGCACGCTCTTGGTGACGTCCTTGAGGGTGAGATCCCCGTCGACGATGAACTCGCCGTCCTCGAAGCGGACGCCCGTCGAGCGGTAGGTCATGTCCGGCCAGGTCTCGGCCTCGAGGAAGTCTGACGACTTGATGTGCCCGTCGCGCTGCTCGTTGTCCGTGGTGAACGAGGCCGTCTTGATGTCGGCGGTGACCGAGGAGTCGGCCGGGTTCTCGCCGGTGACGATCTCGCCCGAGAACTCCTTGAACCGGCCGCGTACCTTGCTGACCATCATGTGGCGCACCGTGAAACCGACCTCGGTGTGGACCGGGTCGATACTCCACTTGCCTGCTACGTACCCCGGGATCGAGGTCGTGGTGACGTCCGTCATGCCGCTGGCTCCTCAGTGCTCTGTCAGGCGAATCATTGAACCCTCAACTAGTACCACTGCTCCACCAGGGTTGTCAAGCGCTCAACTACCTGGGTTATGCTTGACCCATGGAGCAGACTGGCCTGATGACGGAGCAGGCGCAGACCCGGTGGCTGTCGGAGCCCGAGCAGCAGGCCTGGCGCGCGTTCCTCAACGCCTGCAGGCGGCTGTTCCCGGAGATGGACGCCCACCTGCAGCACGTGGCGGGCATCCCGCACGCGTACTACGAGATCCTCGTCCGCCTGTCCGAGGCGCCCGGCCGGGAGCTGCGGATGACCCAGCTCGCGGACGCCTCGACATCGAGCAAGAGCCGCCTGTCCCACGCGGTGGCGCGGCTGGAGGCGCGGGGCTGGATCGAGCGGCTGGCCTGCCCGACCGACCGGCGGGGCCAGATCGCGCGGCTGACGGACGCGGGCTTCGCGGCCCTCGACGCTGCCGCCCACCAGCACGTTGACCAGGTCCGCCGGATGGTGTTCGACCAGCTGACGCCGGCTCAGGTCGAGCAGCTCGCCGCGATCAGCGCGGCCATCGAGGCCGGCGTCGAGGAGGTCAGCTCGTCGCCGGCCGCCGAGGCGTGCCGCGCCGAGGCCGAGGCGCGGGACGGCCAGGCCGCGGCCGGGGCCGGGCCGAGGGAGCCGCTGGAGGCGGACGGCGACAGCTGCCCGCTGTAGCGGTCAGCCGGTAGCGGTCAGCCCGCCGGCTCCTCGGCCAGGTTGGCCAGCATCAGGTCGGCCACCGCCGCCGGGCCGGGACCGGGCTCGTCGCGCAGGGCCGCCGCCGCGGCGGCCTGGTCGGCCCGGCCGCGGTTCTGCCCGACCTTCTGCTTGGCCTCCACCGACGTGACGTTGAGCTCGACGCCGACGATGCCGCGCAGCTGGCCGTTGATGAAGTCGGGCGGGGCGTCGGTGACCGCCCACGGCCGCGCGCGCCCGTCCTCGTGCCGGCGGGTCAGCCGGGTCACGATATCCCGCAGCCACTCCGGGTCCCGGTGGAAGGTCACCGGCCCGGTCAGGTGCACCAGCTGGTAGTTCCAGGTCGGCACCGTGCGCCCGTGCCGGGCGGTGCTCTCGTACCAGGACGGCGAGATATAGGCCTGCGGCCCGTGCACGATCAGCAGCGCCTGCGCGCCGGGCTGCGCCGTCTGCCACTGGTCGTTGGCCACCGCGACGTGGCCGAGGACCCGCCCGTAGTCGCCCTCCCCCGGCTCCTCCGGGCGGTCCCAGATCACCGGGAGCAGGGTCGCGACCGGCCTGACGCCGTCGAAGGTGACCAGGTCGGCGGACTGGGCGGCGTCGACGAACGCGCCGACCTCGGCCAGGCCCTGGAACGTGAAGTCCGGGGGGATGTACACCAGTCCAGGGTAAATGGGTCGCGGGGGGCGCGGCGCGGCGCGGTAGCCTGGAGCGAACGCGCTGACGGAGACGAGTAGCACGGAGCACCGCGGGTGGCCAGAGAGCCGCCGGAAGCTGGAAAGGCGGCCCCGCGGCCCGGCGTGAAGACCCTCCCGAGTGCGGGGAGGAACGGCCGCCGCACCCGGCGGCGCGCCCGATGCCCCGCCGGCCGGCCCCCGTCACCGGGCCAGAACGAGGCCGCCGGCCTGCGCGGCGGCGGCGAAAGTGCGGTGGCACCGCGAGTTCCCTTCTCGCCCGCACTCCCAAGGGGTCACGCAATCCTCAAGGAGTGTGATGATCTCTCGTGTCCTAGCCGCCGACCTGCCCAAGCACATCGGCGAGCACGTGCGGATCGCCGGCTGGCTGCACCGCCGCCGGGAGCTGAAGTCCGTGACGTTCCTGGTCATCCGGGACCGTTCCGGCCTCGCGCAAGTCGTGCAGCCCGGTAACGGCCCGCCCGGCGGCGGGCGGGCGCTGCCGGAGGAAACCGTCGTCGAGGTCGAGGGCGTGGTCACCGCCAGCGCGCAGGCGCCGGGCGGGGCCGAGATCACCGGCCCGGTGGTCACGCCGCTGTCGGCGCCGGCCGCGCCGCCGCCGTTCGACCTGTACCGCCCGTCCGTCCCGGCCGGGCTGCCCGCGATCCTGGACAGCGCGCCGACCAGCCTGCGCCATCCCGCCCTGCGGGCGGGCTTCGAGATCGCGGCGGCCAGCGTGGCCGGGTTCCGGGCCGCGCTCGACGCCCGGGACTTCACCGAGGTGCATACGCCGAAGATCGTCCAGTCCGCGACCGAGTCGGGCGCGAACGTGTTCGGCATCGACTACTTCGGCCGGCCCGCCTACCTGGCCCAGTCGCCGCAGTTCTACAAGCAGGCCATGGTCGGCGTGTTCGAGCGGGTCTACGAGGTGGGACCGGTGTTCCGGGCCGAGCCGCACGACACGGCGCGGCACCTGGCCCAGTACACCTCCCTGGACGCCGAGCTGGGCTTCATCAGCGACCACTGCGACGTCATGGCCGTCCTGCGGGACGCGATCGACGGCATGGTGGCGGCGGTGCGGGAAAGGCCCCGTTTCGCCAGGGAACTGCCGGGGCTGGTACTGCCGGAGGTGCCGGGCCAGATCCCGGACATCCACTTCACGGCGGCCCAGGAGCTCATCGCGGCACAGGCCGGCTGGGACCCGCGCGGCGAGCCGGACCTGGCGCCCGCCGACGAGCGCTGGCTGTGCGAGTGGGCGCGGCGCGAGTTCGGCAGCGATTTCCTGTTCGTGACGGGCTACCCGATGGCCAAGCGGCCGTTCTACACAGCCCCGGACCCGGCGCGGCCGGGCTACTCCAGCGGATTCGACCTGCTGTTCCGCGGCCAGGAGCTAGTCACCGGCGGGCAGCGGCTGCACGAGCCCGCCGACTACCGGGCGGCGCTGGCGCGCCGGGGCGAGGACCCGGCGCCGTATGCGAGCTACCTGGCCGTGTTCGAGCACGGGATGCCGCCGCACGGCGGGTTCGCCATCGGGCTGGAGCGCTGGACGGCGCGGCTGACCGGGGCGGCCAACATCCGGGAGGTGACCCTGTTCCCGCGTGACCTGCACCGCCTGTCGCCGTAGGCCGGGCCGGGGCGGGCCGCCCGGCCGGTAAGGTCAGCGCATGACTGATGCGGACAATCTTGACCAGCTGTCGGCGCGCGAGCTGCACGACCTCGCGGTGCACCGGGCGGTGCGGCACGTGGACGTCAAGTTCCTGTGGGACCTGCTGCGGGAGCTGCCCGCGGGCGAGGCCGCGGCCGGGCGCGCGGACCTGGGCACGGCGGACGCGCTGCACCTGTCCCGGCTGATCGACGACGTGATCGACTCCGGCGACACCGACCTGGCCGAGGAGATGCGGCCGTTCTACACCAGCTACCTGCGCGAGCACGGGGCCACCCAGGGCCCGCGGCCGTCCGGGAACTAGCCGCCCGGCCTGGAGCCGCCCGGCCACTGGCCGCCCGGCCTGGAGCCGCCCGGGCACGGGCCGCCCGGCAGGGCCGCGCGTCGGCCGGGCAGCCCGCTGGTCGCGGTGAGCGGCGCCGCGGGTCCGGCGCCGCGCCCGCCCAGCCCCACCAGCATCAGCGCCACCATCCCTGGGCCGTGTCATCACTCTGAGGCCGGCCCCGCTCCCCGGCTCCGGCTGGGGGTCATGATCGTGACCGACATTCCGGCCGGTTCTGCGGTAAATCGGTCGCGATCATCGAGACAGGCCCGCCTGCGCCGCCGCAGGAGGCCGGGCGCGGGCGATGCGGCTGGTCAGGGGATGACGAGGACCTTGCCGACCGCGCCGGCCTGCACGGCGTCGTGCGCGGCGGCGACCTCGTCCAGGCTGAACTTGGTCACCGGCAGCTCGGTGAGGGCGCCGTCGGCCAGGGCCTGGGTGATGTCGGCGGCGGCGCGGCGGAGCACAGCCCGGGGCACCCCGTACAGGAGCACGAACCGCATCGAGATGTTGGCGGTCATGGCGGCGCGGACCGGCAGCACGGGATCGGTGGCCTCGCTGGCGTAGGTCACGATGGTGGTCTGCGGGCCGGACAGGGCCAGGTTCAGAGGCAGGTTCGCGCCCAGCGCGACCTCGACGATGCGATCCGCGGGCGCGAACGCGGCGAGCTGGCCGGCCGCGTCGGCGTCCTTGTAGTTGACCACCACGTCCGCCCCGGCGCCGGCAGCCAGCTCGGCCTTGGCCGGGCCGCTGACGGTGGCGGCGACGCGCGCCCCGGCCCGCTTGGCCAGCTCGATGGCGAAGTGCCCGACGGCGCCGGCGCCGCCCGCGATCAGGACGCTGCAGCCGTGCAGCGGACCGTCGGCGAACAGGCAGCGGTGCGCCGTCAGGGCCGGCACGCCCAGGCTCGCGGCCAGCTCGGACGAGACCCCGTCCGGGATCGGGACGGCCTGGTCCTCGGGCACCACGCACCACTCCGCGGCGGTCCCCCATGGCTGGCCGTGGGCAGCCAGCCAGGTCCAGACGCGCTGGCCGGTCCGGCTCTCGTGAACGCCCGCGCCGACGGCGTCGATCACGCCGGCGCCGTCATGGTGCGGGATCTGGAAGCCGCTCATCGACCGCGGCGTGGCGCCGGCCCGGGACTTCCAGTCAGTCGGGTTGACCCCGGATACCTCGACCCGGACCCGGACCTGGCCCGGTCCTGGCTCCGGCCGGTCCACCTCGGCGATGCGCAGGACGTCGGTGGCCAGGCCGTGACTCTCATACAGCGCAGCTCTCACGGGTCCCTACAGTAGCCCGCGCGACTCAGCCGGCCTCCCCGGCCGGCTCGACGGAGATGCAGATCTTGTTCCAGCCAGTGCCCTTGGCCTGGTCCAGGGCGGTGTCGGCCGCCCCGATGAGCTCGTTGAGCGCGCGCCGGGTCTCGTTCATGACGGCCACCCCGATGGAAACCGTCAGCCGGAACACGAACCCGGCCTGGGCACCTGACTCGATGGCGATGGACTCGCCGGCGATCCGGTCCCGCATGCGCTCGCTGATCCGCCGGGCGTCGGCGACGCTGGCGCCGGGGAAGACGATGGCGAATTCCTGACCGCCCAAGATCCCCATGAGGTCCTGCTCGCGCAGCTGCTCCGACAGCATGGAAGCGACATCGCGGCGCAGCTGCATGGCCACATCCCGGCCGGCCGTCTCCTCCACCGACTGGAAATCGTCGATGTTCACCATCGCGACCGCCAGCGGCGTGCTGGCGCGCAGCGCCCGGAAGAACTCGAACTCCGCCTCGCGCTGCCAGGACCGCAGGTTGAGCAGGCCGGTGCTCGCGTCGATCCGCACCTGGGCCACCTGCTGGGAGCGCATCAGGTAATGCCGGCACAGCACCACGGACGGCAGGGCCAGCGCCATGAGCACCGGATTGACCGCGACGACCAGCGTCAGGGACACGGCCAGGCTGATCTCCAGCAGGTCAGCCGTGATGGTCTCGCGGTTGCCGGACAGGTCGCGGAGCCGGGCCGTCGGGTCCGACATCCGGATCGCGGCGAGCAGCAGGCCCTGGTTGGTTACCCAGCCGATCAGCGCGCATCCGGTCACGGCGAGCGTCCACAGCAGCACATGGAAGTTCGCGCCGGGCGTGCTCCCGACCACGTTCCGCGGGATCAGCCTGAAGATCACCGACACGGCCCCGTAGGCCAGGCTGAGGGTCGCGTTGCTGAAGACGCGCTTGTACAGCACGCCGTTGTCGACCCGCCAGATGCGGTAGGCGGCCATCGGGATCGGGGCCAGCAGCGCGTAGCCGGGCGGCAGCGTGATGGCCGCGGCCAGGTACCACACGGTCTGCAGGTCCCGGTGGACGGCGGTATGTGCCTCCCGCACGCCGCGCGTCGCCTCGATGGCGACGATCCCGCACGCCAGCAGCCCGGCGAAGCTCAAAAGCTGGCCCAGGTGCCAGGACATGGACAAGACCGCGACCAGGGTGAGGGTCGCGGCAAGGGTGATGACGCCGATCAGGTAAGCGCGCAGAAGCTCCGGCAGCGACCAGACCGGCCAGCCGCCTACTCCGGCCACCTTGGCCTGCAGTCGGCGTCGCGCCCGGTCAGCCTGTCGCACGAAGACCATAGGCACTCCGCAAGAACGCCGTGGCGGCAGCCGACCAGCAGGATTAGGAAGACACGGATCTAAAGGCGCATCGTGGCAATAATCTCTCGGGCTTGTCAAGCCCGGTGGCAGGCTGGCACTGACCCCGCGGGCCGGGGGCACGGCAGCTGGATGCTGACCCAGGACCGTTGTAGGCGAGCAGACTATGAGGTATAGGCACCGGCAGGCTATGGCGCGGCACGGCCAAAGGCGGAAAGCCGGGCCTGTGCTGACTGGCATGGCATCCGGCGCCGTTCCCGCAGCCAGATGGACGGGGCGCGACACGTGGACCCTGCCCAGGGCCTCAACTGTCACACCGTTCACCACACCCAGACGAGGAGACTCATGCGCGCCGAGTGGAACTAGACCCCGAACGCACCGCCCGCCTACCGCGACCCGAAGGAGGACCCCCGATGCGCGCCGAGTGGAACTAGAACCCCCAGCCCACCAACACACCGCGACCCGAAGGAGGAGCCCCGATGCGCGCCGAGTGGAACTAGAACCCCCAGCCCACCAACACACCGCGACCCGAAGGAGGACCCCCCATGCGCGCCGAGTGGAACTGAATTACTCCGTCGCTGCCGGCTGAGCGGCTTCCGCCAGCCGGGTCGTCGCTCTGCGCTGCGTCAGCGCGAGAGCGGCAGCCAGGGCTGCCCCGATACCGCCGCTGACGGCAATGACCGTGCCGGGCGACAGGGCGTGGGCGGCGATCGCGCCGGCCAGCACGATCCACAGGCCCTGGAATACCTGCATGCCGCCGTTGGCGAGCCCGAACGCCTGGCCGCGGCGCTCCGGGGGAACCGCGGCCACGAACGCGGCGTTGGCCGCGAGCTGGTAAGCCGCGCCTGCGCCCGAGACCGCCAGGACCGCCAGCAAGGCGGCTAGGTCGAGGCGGAGAGCCAGCAGCAGCAGCACCCCGCAGGCCGTTACCGCCAGCGGGCCGAGCCACGCCTGCCGCCGCGCCGCCGGGACCAGGCGGCTGAACGCGATGGCGCCGAGCACGGTCCCCAGCGGGCCGGCCGCGAAGATCAGTCCGGTCGTCACGGCCAGCGGCAGGCCGGCCCGCAGGCTGTCCGCGAGCGGTGCCGCGAGGCCCATCGGGACGATGTAGAACGTCACGAGCCAGCCGAACAAGACCAGGGTCCGCAGCCTCCCGCGGCCGAAGACCAGCCGGATGCCGGCCAGGATCTCGCCGAGCGCGGACCCGCTCCCCGCGGCGCGGCGGGCGGCCGGGCGCCGTCGCACGCCGAACTGCACCAGCAGGGCCGAGACTCCGAAGGTGGCGGCGTCCAGGCTGAGCGCCCCGCCCGCGTGCAGGACCGCCACCACGATCCCGCCGAGCGCGAAGCCCGCCACCATGCCCGACTGCAGCGCCGTCTGGGACACCGCGACGCCGAGCACGTACAGGTCGCCGGTCAGGATGTCGGGCATCATGGCCGAGCGGGCGGCCTTGAACGGCGAGTCCAGCAGGGTGACGACGAAGAGCAGGGCCACCATGAGCAGCAGCCCGGGGCCGCGCGCGTACCGCAGGCTCAGCAGGGCCATCACGCCGACCAGCAGCATCCGGGCGAGGTCGCAGCCGACCATGAGCTGACGCCGGGGCAGGCGGTCGGCGAGGCCGGACAGGGCCAGCCCGCCGAAGACCCACGGCACCAGGGTGACCGCGTAGGTGAGCGCCGACCAGAAGGACGAGTGCGTCTGGTCGTAGACGAGGACCGTCATCGCGACCCGGGCCAGCTGGTCGCCGGCCACCGACAGGATCTGGGCCAGCCACAGGGCGCGGAACTCGCCGACCGCGAAGACGCCCCGGAAGCTCACGGCCCGGGGAGTGACAGCAGCAGCGGCGGACCGGGCCGCAGTGTCCACCGCTTTCTCCGTGTTCGCTCGCCGTAACTAGCCGGCCCCCCACCCGTAATGTACCTATCGATCGGGCCCGCGCAATGCGCGGTGCGGCGCCCGCGGCCCGGCCGGGATCCGGGAATCTGGTCCCCCGGCGCGGGGTCTTCGGCGTGGATGCGCCGGTCAGCGCGCTGACCTGATTACCTTGGGTGACTCTGGGTAACGTTCTGGGGCGGGAAAAACTGCCTGCTTTCTGCTGGCATCAGGCGTAAAGGGACAGCCACAATCGCCTTGGGACATGGCAAAGGCAGGCCAGCAGCGCACCAGGCACCCGGCACCGATCCGTGCCGGAGGGAGGGGTCGGGCCGGGATGGCTCAGGTTCGGCGCTGGGCGGCGCGGCTGGCCCGGCGGGCGGCCCCGGCCGCGAGCTTCACCCTGGCCCTGGCCGCCGCCCTGGTCCTGATGGTCCCCGCGGCGGGCGAGCCGGTGGCCCTGGCCGCGCCGCTCAACGGCGCGGACGCGAACAGCTTCAGCGGGACGCCGGCCGTGGGCGCCCTGTTCTACCGGCAGGGCGGCCACCTGGAGCACTTCTGCACGGCAAGCGTCGTGCGCAGCCGGCACCAGAACCTGCTCGCTACGGCCGCGCACTGCATGGCGGGCCGGAAGCTGGCCCCGGCCGGGTCGGTCATCTTCGCGCCGGGATTCCACAACGGCGCGTTCCCGTACGGGCAGTGGGTCGTCCGCGCCGCCTACACCGACCGGCGGTGGCGGGCCAGCCACGACCCCGACGACGACGTGGCCTTCCTGGTCGCCGGGCGGCCGGGGCGGCGCATCCAGCGGACCACCGGGGCCGAGACGCTGGTGACCGGCGCCGGGCTGCCCCAGGAGGTCCGGGTCATGGGCTACCCGGACTCCTCCAGCCAGCCCGTGTTCTGCGACGCGCCGGCCCGCGCCTTCGACAAGCACCACCTGCGCCAGATGGTGTTCTACTGCACCGACTACACCAACGGGACCAGCGGCGGACCGTTCCTCGCGCACGTCAGCGGAGCGACGGACACCGGCCGCCTGATCGGCGTGATCGGCGGCTACGAGCGCGGCGGGTTCACCCCGGACGTCTCGTACTCCACCCGGTTCGGCGCCGGGGTGGCCACGCTGTTCAAGGCGGCCCAGGCCACCTCCTAGGGCACCGGCACGATCTTGCTGATCTCGGTGAGGTCCTCGGGCTCGGGAACCCAGTCCGAGGCCACCGCGTTGGCCCGTACCTGCTCGGCGGACGTCGCCCCGGCGATGACCGAGGTGCAGCCGGGCAGGGCGGCGAGCGCGCCGATGCCCACCTCCAGCAGCGAGCGGCCGTGCTGCTCGGCCCACTGCGCCAGCGCCTCCACCTTGTCGAGCTTCGCCTCGGTGATGTAGCCCGTGCGCTGGTGCAGCCGGGTGCCCTCGCGGGGCTCCTGGCCGCGCCGGACCTTGCCCGTGAGCAGCCCGTTGGCCAGCGGGAAGAACGGCAGCACGCCGAGGCCGAAGTGGACCGCCGCGGGCACGACCTCGGCCTCGGCGGCGCGCTCGAGCAGCGACCAGTGGTTCTGGGCCGAGATGAACGCCGGCACGCCGAGCGCGCTGGCCGCCCCGGCCGCCTCCGCGATCTGCCAGCCGGCGAAGTTGGAGCTGCCGATGTAGCGGACCTTGCCCTCGGTCACCAGCTCGCCGAGCGCGGTGAGCGTCTCCTCGACCGGCGTGTGCGGGTCCGGGGTGTGGATCTGGTACAGGTCGATGTGGTCGGTCCGCAGCCGGCGCAGCGACTGCTCCACGGCGCGGCGGATGTAGCCGCGGCCGCCCTTGGCCCCCGCCGCGGGCCCGTAGCCCATGTCCGCGCCCTGGGACCCGAACTTGGTGGCCAGCACGACCTGGTCCCAGCGTCCGTCCAGGACCTCGCCCAGGATTTCCTCGGACTGGCCCGCGCCGCCGTAGATGTCAGCCGTGTCGAGCAGCGTGATCCCGGAGTCGATGGCCGCGTCGACCACGGCCCGGGTGGCCGCGACATCCAGCCGCCGGCCGAAGTTATTGCATCCCAGTCCCGCAACGGAAACGACCAGCCCGGAGTTGCCCAGTGCCCTGTAGCGCATGTGCCCGCCTTTTCTCTTACCCGACATCATGATCGTACCGACCGTGCACCGCCGCAGCCCGGCCGAGGCGGCCAAGCCCGGCGGCGGGCCGGGCCGCGGTGATCAGGCGGACGGCCCCGGTTCACTCCTCCCGCTCACTCCTCCCTCAGGTATGGTTACCGTGAGCGACCGAGCCCGGAATGGATAGCCACCCATAGTCAGCGGCGGCCAGGGCTGGCGCGAAATCGCATCTGCGATATCATGAGCAAAGTTATGGTTTGGCGACGGTTCTCCTGGCAGATGGCAGGATCTATTACGCAATTGCGCCAGGCAATTGGCCTGGGTACGCCACATGAGCGCTAAGCAGCTGACGGCCTCACGTGCGCGTTACGTCGACCTATAAGATGCTAAGCCCACAAGATGATCGCCGGTGATCGGCCCAGGATCGCGCCTGGGGCCGGAAGCCGGCGAGACGGAGTGCGACCCATGACGGATGAGGTAGCTGGCCCCACAGTCCTGCGGATCCTCCTCGGCACTCAGCTCCGCCGGCTCCGGGAGGCCCGGGGCATCACGGCGCAGGAGGCCGCGCGGGCCATTCGCGCCTCCGAATCCAAGATCAGCCGTATTGAGTTAGGGCGTAATGCGTTCCGCGAGGTCGATATCGCGGACCTGCTCACCCTGTACGGCATCACGGACCTGGACGAGCGCGAGCAGATGCTCACCCTGGCCAGCCAGGCCAACCAGCCGGGCTGGTGGCACCGGTACCAGGATGTCCTGCCGACGTGGTTCCAGTCCTACGTCGGGCTGGAGGAGTCAGCGGAGTCCATCCGGAGCTACGACTCCCAGTTCGTGCCCGGCCTGCTGCAGACCGAGGAGTACTCAGCCGCCGTCCTCGAGCTGGGCGAGTTCTCGCTGGAGGAGACCGACCGGCTGGTATTCCTGCGCAAGGAGCGCCAGCGGCGGTTCACCACCGGGAGCCTGCGGCTGTGGGCGGTCATCGACGAAATGGCGCTGCGGCGGCCGGTCGGGAGTCGCGCCCTGATACGGGCGCAGCTCGAATACCTGCTGGAGATCAGCGACCGGCCCGGCCTGACCCTTCAGGTCACCCCCTATCCGCGCGGCGCTTCCTACCTCGTGCCCGGCAGCTTCAGCATCCTGAAGTTCGCCACGGCCGACCTGCCGCCCGTGGTGTACGTGGAGCAGCTCACCAGCGCTATGTACCTGGACAAGCGATCGGATGTCGAGCAGTACACGGCGGCCCTGGACAAGGTAGGCGCGACGAGCACCACGCACGAGCAGACCAAGGCATTCATCTGCGCATTGCTCGACGAGTTCAGTGACTCGGAGGAAACGACGTGAGTGAGATCCACAACGGCGTGCGGGCCTCTTCCCTGGCCGGGGTCCCCTGGCGCAAGAGCGTGCGGAGCGGCCCGACGGGCGGCAACTGCGTCGAGGTCGCGTTCCTGGCGGGCGGCGAGGTCGCCCTGCGGAACTCCCGCCACCCCGACGGCCCCGCACTGATCTTCACGACGGCCGAGTGGGACGCCTTCATCGGCGGCGCCCGCGACGGCGAGTTCGGCACGCCCGGCTGACCCCCGGGCACTGATGGCAACAGGCCGGCGGCCCAGGCATTCCTGGGCCGCCGGCCTGTAGCTTGCGGGCCGGCGAGAGCTGCCTAGCTGGCCGGCTGGTCGAATTCGCCGTTCCTGACTCCGGCCAGGAAGGCGTCCCACTCGCCGCTGTCAAACACGTGCGCGGGCTTGGTGGTGTCCTTGGAATCGCGAAGCGCCACCATGCCCCCGGGCAGATGCGCGACCTGAACGCACGCGGAGTTGTTACAGGCGCGGCTCGTGAGCCAGGTGACATGGGTCATGTCGGGGTTCATGCTGGGTTGATCCTTTCCTCGAATCAGGGGCATTGCATACGCAGGGTGCGGATGAGCTCGACGGAGTCAGCCGGCGGCAGGGCCGTCGCGCGGAGCAGATCAAAGGCCTCGACCTGGGCCTTGACCTCTTTCTCACGCTCCTCGACATAGGCCTGCCCGACGACGCCCTCCGAGTAGACGACGTCCGGGTCAAATCGCTCGGGGAACTCGATGATCGCGAACGGGCCGTTCAGGGCCGGGTGGAGCCCGCTGCTGAACTCCAGCACCTGCAAGGTCACGTTCGGCCACTGGCTGGCCTCGACAAGGTGAGCGAGCTGGCGTTTCATGAGATCGGGCGGCCCCATGGCCCGGCGGATCACGGCCTCGTCGAGGATGATCCACAGTTCCAGCGGATCCGCCTTCACCAGGGCTTCCTGGCGCCGCATGCGCAGCTTCACCAGGCGGTCGATCTCGGCCGGGCCCTGCCGGCGGCGCACGGTCGTCATGACCGCCCGGGCGTACTCCTCGGTCTGCAGCAGGCCGTGCACGACCTGGGCCTCATACACGCGCAGTGACGCGGCCTCGGCTTCCAGCCCGACGTAGATCCCGAACCCGGTCGGCAGCGCGTCTTCCCAGACCGCCCACCAGCCCTTGCGATGGCCCTCCCGGGCCATGTCGACCAGCATCCGCTTCTGCACCGGATCGCTGACGCCGTAGATATCCAGCATCGTCGTCAGGTAGGCGCTCCGGGTCGGAGCCTTCCCGGTCTCGATCCTGGACAAGGTCGAAGGCGCCAGCCCCAGTTTCTCGGCAACTTCCTCGAGCTTGATGGACTGCGCCTCCCGCAGCCGCCTTAACTCGCTGCCGAGCCGCCGCCGGCGAACCGTCGGGCCGATCGTCATGGGCACTCGCCCCCTTACCGAAAGGCAATGCGCAGCCTTCGTCCCAATTATCACGAAAAGGGACAAATATCACGCTTGCTTGGCTTCGGCTTCACCATACCTGATAAACCAGCGAGAGATGAGATCTCATCTGAGATTTCGTATGCGAGATTTCTGTGACGCACTTGCGCGCCATGCACCGTCAGACCATTATGAGTGACGAGGCGTTACGCCGTGCAACTCATCCGAGCGGGGTGGCGGCGATTACGCGCCCCGAGGGTGCTGTCTGCCCTTTTTCGGTCCGGCTGGGGAAGGAGCGACCGAAATGGCCATCATGGTCACGCCGACTGACGCGGTGGAAGATCCCGTCGCAATGGCGGAGACCGTTGTCCTCGGCGCCATCGCCATTCCCGGCCGGGGCGAGCAGGTGCGGGTGGCCAGGGCCTTCGTGGCCGGGGTGCTGCGGGAGTTAGCGGCGGCTGATGCCGCGATGGCGGATGTGGCGGTGCTGGACAATGCCACGCTGCTGACCTCGGAGCTGGTGACGAACGCGATCCGGCACAGCCGGTCCGGCGAGTCGGGCGGCTCGGTCGGGCTCATGGTCGTGGCGGTGCCGGACGGCATCCGGGTCGAGGTGACCGACGGCGGGTCGGCCAGCGCGCCGGTGGTAAAGCAGGAGAGCTACACCTGCGACGGCCACGGGCTGTTCCTGGTCCAGGCCGTCGCCCGGGAATGGGGCTCCCGGCGCTGCGGCGCCGGCACCACCGTGTGGTTCTGCCTGGGCCTGCCGGGCAGCTAGCTGCGGCGCGCTCCCCCGGCCGGGCGGCCGCCGGCCCGCTGCCGCTTCTCGCGCAGCCGCATGGTCACGTGCACCGGCGACCCCTCGAAGCCGAATTCCTCGCGGAGGCGGCGCTCGATGAACCGCCGGTAGCCGGCCTGCAGGAACCCGGTGGTGAACAGCACGAAGTGCGGCGGCCGGATCCCGGCCTGCGTGGCGAACATGACCTTCGGCTGCTTCCCGCCCCGGACCGGCGGCGGCGTGGCCGCGATCAGCGCCGTCAGCCACGCGTTCAGCCTGCCCGTCTGGACCCGCGTCTCCCAGCTGGCCAGCGCGGTCTGCAGGGCCGGGACGAGCCGCTCCACGTGCCAGCCGGTGGCCGCGGAGAGGTTGACCCGCGGCGCCCAGCGGGCGGTGTACAGCTGCCGGTCGATCTCGCGATCCAGGGACTCCCGGCGGTCGGCGTCGACCAGGTCCCACTTGTTATACGCGATGACCAGGGCCCGGCCGGCGTCGATGACCATCGAGATGATCCGCAGGTCCTGCTCGGCCAGCGGCTCGCTGGCGTCGACCAGCACGACCGCCACCTCGGCCCGCTCCAGGGCGCGCTCGGTGCGCAGCGCGGCGAAGTAGTCCGCGCCCTGCGTCTCCCGGAACCGGCGCCGGATGCCCGCCGTGTCGACGAAGCGCCAGGTCTTGCCGCCCAGGTCGATGAGCTCGTCGACCGGGTCGCGGGTGGTGCCGGCCACCGCGTCGACCAGCACCCGGTCCTGGCCGGCCAGCTTGTTGAGCAGGCTGGACTTGCCCACGTTGGGGCGCCCGATGAGCGCCACCCGGCGGGGCCCGGCCGGGGCGTCGAAGCGCTCCCCCGGCGCGGGCGGCAGCGCGTCCAGGATGGCGTCCAGCAGGTCGCCGCTGCCCCGGCCGTGCAGGGCGCTGACCGACTGCGGCTCGCCCAGGCCGAGCGCCCACAGCGAGCCGACGTTGGACTCGCCGGGCGCGTCGTCGACCTTGTTCGCCGCCACCACCACCGGCTTGCGGGACCGGCGCAGGACGGCCGCCACGGCCGCGTCGGCGTCGGTGATGCCCACCACCGCGTCGACGACGAACAGGACGGCGTCGGCCGCCTCCACCGCGACCCTGGCCTGGGCCGCGACCCTGGCCGCCAGCACGGGCCGGCCCTCGACCTCCGGGTCCCAGCCCCCGGTGTCCACCATCGTGAAGGCCCGGCCGCGCCACGTGGCGTCGTAGTTCACCCGGTCGCGGGTGACGCCGGGGACGTCCTCGACCACCGCCTGGCGGCTGCCCAGGATCCGGTTCACCATGGTGGACTTGCCCACGTTGGGCCGGCCCACGACGGCGAGGACCGGGACCGGCGCGGCCGGCCCCCCGTCGCCGCCGTCGTCATCGCGCTCGTACTCGGCGTCGTCAAAATCAGCATCGCCGAACTCGGCGCCGCCGAGCTCGGCGCCGTCGAAGCCGGAGTCGCGGCTAGCCACGTCGCACCGCCCGGCGGCTGCGGGCCAGCCCGACGATCTCGGCGATGACCTGGTCCAGCCCGAGCGCCGTCGTGTCGATCTCGACGGCGTCGGCCGCCCGGGCCATCTGCGGGGCGTCCCGGCGGTCCCGCCGGGCCTGCTCCTGCCGGGTCAGCTCGGCGGTCGCGGCCGGGTCGGCGGCCAGGTCAGCGGCCCGCCGCTGGGCGCGGATGGCCTCGCTGGCGCTGAGGAACACCTTCACCTCGGC
Organism: Streptosporangiaceae bacterium; assembly: GCA_036501025.1. Lineage (GTDB taxonomy): Bacteria > Actinomycetota > Actinomycetes > Streptosporangiales > Streptosporangiaceae > DASUBV01. The sequence goes on along the minus strand of DASYBB010000083.1, from coordinate 21,526 downwards.
GTCGGGCGCGACCACGGTGCCGATGTCGCGGCCCTCGGCCACGATGCCGTTGCCGCCGGCCACGGCGGCGGCGATGATCTCCTGCTGCTGCCCGATGAGGTACTCCCGGACCGGGGGCAGCCCGGCCACGGCGCTGACGGCATTGGACACCTGCCGGGTGCGGATCGGGCCGGCCACGTCCTGCCCGGCCACGCTGATGCGCGGCGCGGCCGGGTCGGTGCCGATCTCGATCGCGGCGCCGCGGAACTCGCGCAGCACCGCGGCCGGGTCGGCCGGGTCGGTGCCCTGGCTGAGCAGCCACCAGGTCAGCGCCCGGTACATGGCTCCGGTGTCGAGGTAGCGCAGGTGCAGCTCGCGGGCCGCGCCGCGGGCGGCCGAGGACTTGCCCGAGCCGGCCGGGCCGTCCACGGCGATCACCAGGCCGGCGGACCAGTCGCCGCGGCCGGGGGCGTCACCGGCGGTCTCCTGCTGGGTACTCGGGGCTGAATTCGTCACAACGCGATGTTACCGGCGCACCGGCCAGCCGCAGGCCGCCAAGGCGTCGGTGAGCCGCTCGACGGCCGCGGGCCGGACCGAGAGCTCGGCCACGCCCGAGGGCAGTCCCGGCGAGTGCTCGATGCCGATGTCCTCGATATTGACCCCCGCGGCGCCCGCCGCGTCGAACAGCCGGGCCAGCTCGCCGGGCCGGTCGGGGATGACCACCTGGACGACGGCGTACTCGGGGGCCGGCCCGCCGCGCTTGCCCGGGATCGACGCCACGCCGGCCCCGCCGCGCTCCAGCAGCCCGGTCAGCTCCTTGGCCGCGTCCTCGTCGCCGGCCGCGACCCGGGCCAGGGCGGCCGCGGCCGCGGCCAGGTCCTCGGCGACCTGGGCGGCGATCTCTGCCACCGGGCCGGCGTTGGCGGTGAAGATCTGCGTCCACAGGGCCGGGTCGCCGGCCGCGATCCGGGTGACGTCCCGCAGGCCCTGGCCGGCCAGGGCGAGCGCGTCGTGCGGCGCGCCCTCCAGCCGGGCCGCCATCGCGGCCGAGACCAGCTGCGGGACATGCGAGACGAGCGCGACATAGCGGTCATGCTCGGCCGCCGTCAGGGTGACCGGCTGAGCGCCGCACGCGCTGACCAGGCCGGTCGCGGCGGCCACGGCCGCGGCCGAGGTCGGCGGCGCCGGGCACAGCACCCAGGGCCGGCCGAGGAACAGGTCGGCCCGGGCCGCGGCCGGGCCGGACCGCTCGCGCCCGGACAGCGGATGGCCGGCCACGAAGGAGGTCAGGTCGCAGCCCAGCTGCTCGGCGAGGCCGAGCGGGAGCGCCTTCACGCTGGCCACGTCGGTGTAGCAGCGGGCCAGCGCGCGGGCCTGCGCGGCGGCCAGCTCGGCCGCCACCGCCGAGGGAGGCACCGCCAGCACGGCGATGTCGGCCGGGCCGCCGTCCGGCCCGGCCGGCGGCAGCAGCTCCCCGGCCCCGATGTCGCAGGCCAGCCGGGCCGCGGCCGGATCGGCGTCCGAGAGCCAGACCCGGCTGCCGCGGGCGCTCAGCGCCAGCGCGACCGACGTGCCGATCAGCCCGGCGCCGATGACGACGGCCGTGCCCGGCGCCGGCGCGGCCGGCGCCGGCGATCCCGGCACGGGGCCGGGGGCAGCGGTCATTGCGCGATGTCCAGCCTGAGCGCGGCCGCGCCGCGCAGGTAGACGTGCTGCACCTGCGGCCGGGTCAGCTCGGTCTCGACGTGCATCATGAGCCGCACGACCCGGGGCATCGCGGTCGGCACCGGGATCTCCCGGCAGCACAGCAGCGGCACCTCCTGGAAGCCGAGCTTGCGCGCGGCGAGCGCCGGGAACTCGGCGTCGAGGTCGTCGGTGGCGCTGAAGATGACGCTGATGACCTGGTCGGTGCTGAGCTTGTTCCGGCCCATCACCTCGGTCACCAGCTCGGTCGTGCCCTCCAGGATGGCCGCGCGCTCGTTGGCTTCAACCTGGACCGCACCGCGGACTGCCCTGACCGCCACCGCAAAACCCCTCTCCGTTACTGATCTACAGGCCGACCGCAGCGTACAGGTCGCCGACCTCCTTGGAGGACAGCCGGCGGGTGGCACCGGACCGCAGCGACCCGAGGGCGACCGGGCCGACCTGGGTCCGGACCAGCCGGCTGACGGGGTACCCGACGGCGGCGAGCATCCGGCGGACGATGTGCTTGCGCCCCTCGTGCAGGGTGACCTCGATCAGGGCGCGCGACCCGGCGCGCTCGATCACCCGGAACCGGTCCGCGGTGGCCACGCCGTCGTCCAGGTCGACGCCGCTCATCAGCTGCCGCCCCAGGTCCCTGGGGAACGGGGCCGAGATGTCGGCCAGGTAGGTCTTCAGCACGCCGTAGCGCGGGTGGGCCAGCCGGTGGGCCAGCTCCCCGTCGTTCATGAGCAGCATCAGGCCCTCGGTCTCGTAGTCGAGCCGGCCGACGTGGAACAGCCGCTCGGCCCGGTCCCCGAGCAGGTCGGCGATGGTCTTGCGGCCCCGGGTGTCCGACATGGTGGTCAGGACGCCGGGCGGCTTGTTCAGGGCCACGTAGACGAGCTTCTCGCTGGCCGCGATCCGGCGCCCGTCGACCCGGATGATCTGGCGGTCGGGGTCGACCCGGGCCCCGAACCGGCGGACGACCTCGCCGTCGACCTCGATCCGGCCCGCGCCGATCATCTCCTCGCAGGCCCGCCGGCTGCCGATGCCCGCCGCGGCCAGCACCTTCTGCAGCCGGACGCCGCCCGGCACGTCGACCAGGGAGTCCCGCTCGCCGGCCGGGCCGAACTCATCGTCGTCGTCGGGACCGAAGTCCAGGTCCGGGCTGACCTGCCGGGCGGGCGCCAGTTCCGCCTCCACGCCCCAGGCCCGGATCGTGCCGGGCCGCGGGCCCGCCGTCACGCCCCGCTCGGATCCCCGCCGGCCCGACGGCGCGGTGCGCTTGCCGGCCACCGACCCGGCACCGCCGCGCCCCGCCCCGGCGCCGCCGCGCCCCGTCCCGCCGCGACCCGCGCTCCCGCCGCGCCCGGCGCCGCCGCTGCGTCCCGCTCCACTGGCACCGCTCTGGCGGCTACGACCCGACATGCTCATGACCTGCGTCCTGTTCGTCTTCTAGGTGATCGGGGAGGAACGGCGCCAGCTCCGGTAGGTCGCCCAGGCCGGCCAGCCCGAGCCGCTCCAGGAAGTACCCGGTGGTCCCGAACAGCACGGCCCCGGTGTCCGGGTCCGCGCCCGCTTCCTCGACCAGTCCCCGCAGCACCAGCGTGCGCATCACGCCGTCGCAGTTGACCCCCCGCACGGCGGACACCCGGGCGCGGCTCACCGGCTGGCGGTAGGCCACGACGGCCAGCGTCTCCAGCGCCGCCTGGGTCAGCCTGACTTCCTGCCCGTCTCGCACAAACCGCTCGACTACCCCCGCGCATTCCACCCGCGTGTAAAACCGCCAGCCGCCGGCCACCTCCCGGAGGTCGAAGCCCCGGCCCTCGGCCCGGTAGGCGGCGGCCAGGTCGCGCAGCACGGCCGCGACCTCGTCCGTCGGCCGCTCCACGACCTGGGCGATCACGTTCTCGGCCACCGGCTCGTCGGCGACCAGCAGGATCGCCTCCAGGCTGGCCCGCAGGCCCGGCCCGGCCTCGCCCGCCGCGCCGCCCGCGGCCGCCCCGGCCGCGTCCCCCGCCGCCGCGTCCGCGGCGTCCGCCGCCGCGGCGCCCGCCAGCCCGGCGTCCGCCCCGGCCCCGGCCTCATCGGCCGGACCCCGGGGGAACGGCGGTTCGGGGGGCAATTCGTTCTGCATGATCAGTCGTCTTCCTCGTCAGCCTGGCCCGCGTCCGCGGTCGTCCCGTAATCCGACCAGGAAATGTAGAGATCGCCCAGCGGCACCACCTGATCCAGGGTGATCCGGCTGTCCCGGAACAGCTCCAGGACCGCCAGGAACCGCGCCACGACCTCGAAGGTGCCCGCACAGTCGGCGGTGAGCTGGCGGAAGGTGGCGCGGCGCAGGTCACGCAGGCGCACGGACAGTATCTCAGCTTGCTCGCGCACGCTGGTCTTCGGGATGTGCAGGTGATCGGTCGACACGGTCGGCGGGCGGCGCGGGGCCAGGACCTGCGCGGCGATCGCCGCGAACTGGCCGGGGCCGAGGCCGAGCAGGACCTCGGGCAGCAGGCTGGCGAACTGCGGCTCCATGGCCACCCGGCGCGCGAAGCGGCGGCCCTGGACCGCCATCTTCCCGGCCAGCACGGCCGCGACCTCCTTGTAGGCCCGGTACTGCAGCAGCCGGGCGAACAGCAGGTCGCGGGCCTCCAGCAGGGCCAGGTCCTCCTCGTCGTCCACCTCGCCCGCCGGCAGCAGCCGGGCCGCCTTGAGATCGAGGAGGGTGGCCGCCACGACCAGGAAGTAACTGGCCTGATCGAGGTCCCAGGCGTCCGCCAGGGCGCGGATATGGGCGATGAACTCGTCCGTGACGCTGGACAGCGCGATCTCGGTGATATCCAGCTTGTGCTTGGAGATCAGGGCCAGCAGCAGGTCGAAGGGCCCCTCGAAGACGTCGAGGTGGACCTGGAAGCCGCCCGGCGGCGCCTGCGCCCCGCCCGGCGCGTCACCCTTGCCGCTGGTCGCCATGGTGGTCATTCAGGATCCTGTGCCGCCTGCTGATTCGCGGCCGCGGCCGCACCTAGAGAACCGACGCTACCCGGCCTGTTCCGTCTCGCTGCGCAGCCGCCGGGCCACCAGGCTGCGGTCTCCGTCCGCGTCGAGGTCGGCCAGGAGCACGGCCAGGGCCTCGCGAACGATCCGGCCCCGGTCGACCGCGATCCCGTAGGCCCGCAGGGCCAGCCGGGCGCGCTCCAGCTCGAGCAGCTCGCTGGCGGACAGGTACACGGTGATCTTCTGGGAGTGGCTCTCCCGGCCGCTGGCCGGGCGCTGGGGCTGGGTTTCGGGAGCCCGCGCGACCGGGCGCAGTAGCTCCGAGACCCCGGGCAGGCTTACCCGCCGTGGGCGGGACCCCCGTGCGCCCCCTGCCGCCACCGGTCCAGTACCTCCTTGGCCAGCTCACGGTACGCCGTCGCCCCGTTAGACGAGGGATCGAACTGCGTAATTGGCTCTCCTGCCACGGTAGCGTCCGGGAACCTCACTGTCCGGCTGATGACTGTGTGAAAGACCCTGTCACCGAAGCCTTGCACCACATTGGCCAGGACTTCACGCGTATGCAACGTTCGCGAGTCGTACATGGTGGCCAGCACGCCGTCGATGGCCAGCTTGGGGCTGAGCCGGCTGGCGACCTTCTCGATGGTCTCCATGAGCAGCGCCACCCCGCGCAGCGCGAAGTACTCGCACTCGAGCGGGACGAGCACGCCGTCCGCGCACGCCAGGGCGTTCACCGTCAGCAGGCCGAGGGACGGCTGACAGTCGATCAGCACGACGTCGTAGTCGGGGATCAGCGGCTGCAGGACCCGGCCGAGGACGAACTCGCGCCCGACCTCGTGGACCAGCTGGACCTCGGCCCCGGACAGGTCGATGTTGCTCGGCAGCAGGTCCATGCCGTCCACCGACGTCTTGATCACGACGTCGGTGGCGCTCAGGTTGCGCTCCATGAGCAGGTTGTAGATGGTCGCGTCCAGCTCGTGGGGCTGGATGCCGAGGCCCACCGACAGCGCGCCCTGGGGATCGAAGTCGACCAGCAGCACCCGCCGGCCCTGCTCCGCGAGGGCGGCGCCGAGGTTTATGGTCGTGGTGGTCTTGCCCACCCCGCCCTTCTGGTTACAGACGGCCGCGATGCGCGCCGGCCCGTGCTGCAGCAACGGCTCGGGAACGGGAAAAACGGGCACGGGCCGACCGGTGGGTCCAAGCACGCCCGGCCTGACCTCCAAGGTTCGCACGATGAATTGCACCTCCCCGGCGACCACGCGGATTACGCCGCTGGAACGGGGACTCTAGGCGCAATCACCGATGCCGGCAAGCCGACTCACCGGTAACGGGGAAAACGCTCGGACTCAATTTACCCCCCGAAACGATGGCTTCCGCGCCAAATCATGTTCTCGCGACGGGCGGTTGCTCAGCCCAGGGCCCGCGGATGCGCGGCGGCGTAGACCTCGCGCAGCCGGTCGACGGTGACCAGCGTGTAGACCTGCGTCGTGGTGACCGACGCGTGGCCCAGCAGTTCCTGCACGACGCGGACGTCGGCCCCGCCGTCGAGCAGGTGCGTCGCGAACGAGTGCCGCAGGGTGTGCGGCGACACCTGGGCCAGCCCGGCCCGGGCCGCGGCGGCCCGCAGCGCGCCCCACGCGCCCTGCCGGGTGAGCCGGCCGCCGCGGGCGTTGAGGAAGACCGCCGGGCTGCCGGGACCGCGCCGGGCGGCCCGGGCCAGCACCGGCCGGGCCCGGATCAGGTAGGCCTCGACCGCGGCGCGGGCGTAGCTGCCGACGGGCACGACCCGCTGCTTGTCGCCCTTGCCGCTGAGCCGGACCACGGCCGCCACCAGCGTGCTGCGCGACTCCCCGGCCAGGTCGAGATCGTCCACGTCCAGGCCGACCGCCTCCGAGATCCGGGCCCCGGTCCCGTACAGGAGCTCGAGCAGAGCGCGGTCGCGCAGCGCGGCGGCCTGCGCGCTGTCGGCGCTGGCGCCGCCGGCCGCGGCGTCCGGCCCCGGGCCGCCCGCGGCGGCCAGCAGCCGCTCGATCTCGGGCAGCGAGATGGCCCGGGGCAGCCGCCGCGGCGGCGCCGGCGGCCGGACCAGCCGGGCCGGGTCGGCCGGGGCCAGCCCCTCGGTGAGCGCGAACGCGTGCAGCCCGCGGACCGCGACCACCGCCCGGCTGGCCGAGCTGGCCGCCAGCGGCGGGTGGTCGCCGTCGCCCTCGCGCAGCCCGGCCAGGTAGTCGGCCACGTCCTGGGTCACCACGGCCTCGATCTCGGTGCGGCCCCGGCCCGCCAGCGTGGCCGCGTACCGGTTCAGGTCGCGCTGGTAGGCCTCGAGCGTGTGGGCGGCCAGCCCCCGCTCCACGGTCAGGTGATCGAGGTACCGGCGGATGGCCGCCGGGACCGTGGTCAGCTGAGGACCTCCGCGAGCGGCCGGGACGGCAGGCCGTGGGCCTGCGCCACGGGCAGGCAGGTGACCTCGCCCTCGTAGGTGTTCAGGCCGCCCGCCAGCGGCTGGTCGCGGCGCAGGGCCTCGCGCCAGCCGTGGCTGGCGATCTCGACCACGTAGGGCAGCGTCACGTTGGTCAGCGCGTAGGTCGAGGTGTGCGGCACCGCGCCCGGCATGTTGGCCACGCAGTAGAAGAGCGCCTCGTGCACCCGGTAGGTCGGGTCGGCGTGGGTGGTCGGGTGGGAGTCCTCGAAGCAGCCGCCCTGGTCGATGGCGATGTCGACCAGCACCGCGCCGGGCCGCATCCGGGACACCAGGTCGTTGGAGACCAGCTTGGGGGCCTTGGCCCCCGGCACCAGGACGGCGCCGATGACCAGGTCGGCGTCGAGGACGGCGCGCTCGATCTCGTACGCGTTGGAGGCCACGGTCTGCAGGTGCCCCTGGTAGATCGCGTCGGCCTGGCGCAGCCGGGCGATGTTCCGGTCCAGCAGCAGCACCTCGGCCTGCATGCCGAGGGCGATGGCGGCCGCGTTCATGCCGGACACGCCCGCGCCCAGCACGACGACCTTGGCCGCGTAGACGCCCGAGACGCCGCCCATCAGCACGCCCCGGCCGCCGCCGTCGCGCTGCAGGTGGTGCGCGCCGACCTGGGGCGCCATCCGGCCCGCCACCTCGGACATGGGCGCGAGCAGCGGCAGCGAGCCGTCGGGCAGCTGGACGGTCTCGTAGGCGATCGCGGTGACCCCGGCGTCCAGCAGGGCCTCGGTGCACTCCCGGCCGGCCGCCAGGTGCAGGTAGGTGAACAGGACCTGGCCCTTGCGCATCCGGTGGAATTCCTCGGCGACCGGCTCCTTGACCTTGAGGATCAGGTCGCCGGCCAGCCAGACGTCGTCCGCCGACGGCAGGATGGTGGCCCCGGCCGCCGTGAAGTCCGCGTCCGGGATCCGCGAGCCGGCCCCCGCGTCCCGCTCCAGGTAGACCTCGTGGCCGTCGCGGACGAGCTCGTGCACGCCCGCCGGGGTGATGGCCACCCGGTACTCGTGATTCTTGACTTCCCTGGGCACGCCGACTTTCATCTCGCAGGTCCCTCCCTCGGTCACGGGTCCGCCCGGCGCCGTTGCCGGGCGGTCCCCTCGCAGCCGCGCTACACCGTCTCCGGCGCCCCGGTTTCGCGGAGCCCGCCGAATCCGATCTTGATGGCGGCATACGCGGACAAGATACCTACCGCGGCCACCCCGTTGTGCAGGTCACCGGCGAGGAACCCGCGGACGGCCTCGTCCAGCGGCAGCCAGGCCACCTGCAGCGACGCCTCCTCGTACTCGGGCACGTAGTCGCGCTCGGCGGCCGGCACCTCGGTCAGCCCGCGGGCCAGGAACACCCGCACCCGCTCGGTGCTGGAGCCCGGCGAGGTGAGGAAGTCGGCCAGCACGTGCCAGTCCGCGGCCCGGTAGCCGGCCTCCTCCAGCAGCTCGCGCTGCGCGGTGGCCAGCAGGGGCTCCCCGGCCACGTCCCGGAGCCCGGCCGGGATCTCCCACAGCAGCGCGCGGGCGGGGTGGCGGTACTGCCGGATGACCAGGACCCGGTCGGAGGGGTCCAGGGCCAGGATGGCCACGGCGCCGGGGTGCTCGGTGAGCTCCCGGTCCGCCCGCGTGCCGTCCGGCATGGTCACCGTGTCGACCCGGACCCGCAGCAGCCGCCCGCGGGCCAGCTCGGCGGACTGCGTGACGGGCCACTGCTCGGGCGTGTCTCGCACCGGACGTTCGGCGTCCGGGCTCAGGCCGGGCGTGTCCGGCACGGCGGGGGCCGTGTCTGGCATGGCGGGGGCCTCAGCCATCCCAGCGCGCGCCCGCCCGGGCGCTGGCCGCGGGCCGGAGGGCGGTCAGCGGCTGCTCGGCCGCGGGCACGGCCCGGGAGTGCTCGATCGCGGCGGCCACCAGCCCGCTGAACAGCGGGTGCGGGCGGGTCGGCCGGGACAGGAACTCGGGGTGGGCCTGGGTGGCCACGAAGAACGGGTGCACGTCCCGCGGCAGCTCCACGAACTCGACCAGCCGCCCGTCCGGGGACAGGCCCGAGCAGGCCAGCCCGGCGTCCTCCAGCGTCTGCCGGTAGGCGTTGTTGACCTCGTAGCGGTGCCGGTGCCGCTCGTGCACCACGTCCGTGCCGTAGAGCTCGGCCACCAGGCTGCCGGGAGCCAGGTCCGCGGGGTAGATGCCGAGCCGCATGGTGCCGCCCATGTCCCGCTCCCCCGCGACCACGTCCTGCTGGTCGGCCATGGTGGCGATGACCGGGTACGCGGCGTCGGGCTCGAACTCCGTGCTGTTGGCGTCGGCCAGCCCGGCCAGGTGGCGGCCGACCTCGATGGCCATGCACTGCAGGCCGAGGCAGAGCCCCAGCACCGGGATGCCGTGCTCGCGGGCGTACCGCACGGCGCCGATCTTGCCCTCGATGCCGCGCACCCCGAAGCCGCCGGGAACCAGCACCCCGTCCACGTCGGCCAGCTGCTCGGCCGCGCCCTCGGGCGTCTGGCAGTCGTCGCTGGGCACCCACCGGATGTTGACCCGGGCGTCGTTGGCGAAGCCGCCCGCCCGCAGTGCCTCGGCCGGGGACAGGTAGGCGTCCGGCAGGTCCACGTACTTGCCGACCAGGGCGATCGTCACCGTGCGGGCCGGGCGGTGGACCCGGCGCAGCAGGTCATCCCAGTCGCTCCAGTCGACGTCGCGGAAGGACAGCCCCAGCTTGCGGACCACGTAGGCGTCCAGCCCCTCGCTGTGCAGGACCCGCGGGATGTCGTAGATCGACGGCGCGTCAGGCGCCGAGACCACGGCCTCCTCGTCCACGTCGCACATCAGGCTGACCTTGCGCTTCAGCCCGTCGTTGATGGGCCGGTCGGACCGGCAGACGATCGCGTCGGGCTGGATGCCGATGCTGCGCAGTGCCGCCACCGAGTGCTGGGTCGGCTTGGTCTTCAGCTCGCCGGACGGCCCGATGTAGGGCAGCAGGGACACGTGCAGGAAGAAGCACCGGTCCCTCCCGATCTCGTGCCGGATCTGGCGGATGGCCTCCAGGAACGGCTGCGACTCGATGTCGCCGACCGTCCCGCCGACCTCGGTGATGACCACGTCGGTCTCGGGGCCGCCCATGTCCAGGATGCGGGCCTTGATCTCGTTGGTGATGTGCGGGATGACCTGGACGGTATCGCCCAGGTAGTCGCCGCGGCGCTCCTTGGCGATGACGCTGGAGTAGATCTGGCCGGTGGTCACGTTGGCCGAGCCCGGCAGCCGGATGTCCAGGAACCGCTCGTAGTGGCCGACATCGAGGTCGGTCTCCGTGCCGTCGTCGGTCACGAACACCTCGCCGTGCTGGAACGGGTTCATGGTGCCGGGATCGACGTTCAGGTAGGGGTCGAGCTTCTGCATGTTCACCCGGAGCCCGCGCAGCTTGAGCAGCCGGCCGATGCTCGAGGCCGTGAGGCCCTTGCCCAGGCTGGAGGCGACGCCCCCGGTGACGAACAGGTGCCGGGTACTGGCCGGCCGTGTAACTTGCGCTGACATCGCCAAGGTGGGGCTCCCGTGGTCTGTGCCAGCGAGAACGCCCGCTGGTCCACGGGGTCTCAGGATATCAGCCCCGGGTGACTGCTAGGTGGACGAACGCCCCGGGCCGGCGTGTCACCGGTCCGGGCCGTTGCGCCGCGGCGCCGGTCCCGGCCGGCCGGTCACCGGTCCGGGCCGTCCCTGGGGCCTAATGCGGCCGGGCGGCTGACCTGCATGCCCGCCCGGTCGTCCGCGCCCGCCTGCTGCGCGGCGCGGTTCTCGCTGGCCTCGCCGAACCGGGCCAGGGCCACCGCGCAGAACACGGCCAGCAGGAAGCCCAGGATGGCGATGCCCTCCAGGCCGTGCCGGGTCGCGTCGCCCAGCAGCAGCACGCCCACGACGGCGGGCGGCATGGTCTCGGCCAGCACCACAGCGGCCGTGGCCACGGTGACGCTGCCGCCCTCCAGGGCGGTGGCGTACAGCATGAACGAGACGATCCCGGCGGCGGCCAGCGTGTAGGTCGCGGGATCACGGACCAGCTCAGCGGGCGAGAATCCGGGCAGGATGCGGGCCGAGACGGCCAGCACGGCGTAGCCGAGCCCGGCGATGGCGCCCAGGACCGGCGTCCGGTACGGATTCGGCAGCCGCGCGGCCAGCAGCCCGCCCACGGCCACGGCGGCCACTGACACGATCAGCCCGAGCTTGAAGCCGAAGCCGACCTGGGTCGCGCCCTGCGCGCCCGCCGACGAGCCCAGCAGCCCGACGCCGACCACCACGCCGGTGACCGCCAGCCACTCCCGCAGGCTGAGCCGTACATGCATCAGCCAGGCCGCGAACACGGCCGTGACGGCCAGGTTGGCCGCGATGATGGCCTGGACCGCGAACAGCGGCATCCGGGCCAGCGCCACCAGTTGGGCAATGAAGCCGACCAGGTCGATGCCGATGCTGGCCACGAACGGCCACTGGCGGAGCATCCGGACAATCAGGCCCGGATCGACGCCCGGCCCGGCCTCCCCCGCGCCCGTGGCCGGGCGGTGGGTGGCCGAGCGCACGGCGATCGCCTGCATCACGGCCGCTACGCCATAGCAGAAAGCTGACACCAGAGCGGCGACCAGGCTCTCTAGCATGATTCGACCCTACGCCGCCGTGACAGGGCGTGCTCGCCGGACTCCTCTCGGAGCATGTCAGTCAACACAAGGGGGACAGCAGCCGACCAGGGCGGATTATGCCCGCAATCCCCGCCGGGCCCGGCCCGCCCCCGTCACTGACCGTAATCAACCCCGCCCGCGGCGTCCGGCCCGCGCCGCCGCGCAACCACACAGCTTGATCGTGGGAGGACCGCTCACCTCAGAGTGTGAGCAATCCTCCCACGATCATGAGCGGCGGCCTGGTTACCGGTTTACCGGAGGGCGGCCGGCGGGCTTACCGGATTACCGGAGGGCGGCCAGCGGGCGGAGCGGGCCGCCGCTGACCGCGGTACCGGGCAGGTGCACGGCGCCGGGCAGCGGCAGGGGCCCCACCATGCTGGTCAGCAGCTTGAGGAAGGCCGAACTGCGGGCGGCCGTGCGCACCGGGCCCGCCCCGGTAACGGTCAGGCAGCCCGACGGCTGGACCAGGACCGCCGGAAGGATGCGGCCGCCGGCGGTGAAGGTCAGCCGGTAACCGGGCAGGCCCAGCTTCGGGCAGTGCAGGACGGTGCCGGTCATGGCGGGCAGCCCGCAGACCGCCTTGGCCAGCGCCCGGGCCGGCCCGGCGTCCTTGACGACGAGCCCCGGCGTCGGGGGGTTGGCCGACGTCACGAAGGCCGAGATCCGGGGGCCGGACGGCAGCATGGGCCCGGACATGCCCGTCCGGGTGATGAGGACCCGGTTCACCGCGGCCGGCGCGGCGCACAGCAGCCCGTCGACCGCGCCAATCGGCCCGCCCGTCCCGTTGACCTGGCCCGGGCTGGGCGACGTGCTGCCGCCGCTGGGGCTGGCCGCCGCGCCGCCGCTAGCGGCGCTGCCGGCGGTGGCACTGGCGTGGCTGGCGGAGCCGGCGTCGGCCGCGGTCACGGAGCCGCAGCCGGCCACGGCCAGCACGGCTGCCGCGCCGAGCACGGTCATGACGAGCTTTGATCGGGCCATGTTGGACTCACTTCCCGGTCGCGGGCTGGCACCAGGATGGCTCCGGCGCGACCGTTTCGGCTATCCGGCGGCTTTGGTCCGCCGAGCCTTAGACGCGAGCAACTGCGAATGGGTTCCGCGGACCTGACCGCCCATCACCCTATTCCCGGCCGGATCGTCCCGCAGTGGTATCCAGCCTGCATTGTCCGGCCGGATGCTCGCCAGCGCGCCGCCCGGCTGCCCGCTCCGGTGCCGCTGCTGCCCGCGCCCGGCCCGGCTCTGCTGCCCGGCCCTGCTGCCCGGCTTGCGGTCCGCCCTGAACCCGGCCGGTCAGACGCCCGCGGCCTGCATGCCCCGGAGCTCCTGCTTCAGCTCCCGGATCTCGTCGCGGATCCGCGCTGCCACCTCGAACTGCAGCTCGGCCGCCGCGGTGTGCATCTGCTCGGTCAGCTCGCCGATCAGCGAGACCAGGTCGTCGCGGGCCGGGCCGCCGCCGGAGTCGCCGGGCCGCGCCCGCGCGCCGGCCGAGGCGGCCGCCGCCGCCCTGGCCCGCGACGAGAGCCCCGGCACCGGGGCCTTGCCCCGGCTCTGCTGCCGGCCGGCGCCGCCGAGCAGCTTCTCGGTGTCGGCGTCCTCGCGCACCATCTGATCCAGGATGTCCGCGATCCGCTTGCGCAGCGGCTGCGGGTCGACGCCGTGGGCGAGGTTGTAGGCGACCTGCTTCTCGCGGCGGCGGGTTGTCTCGTCAATGGCCCGCTGCATGGACGGCGTGACCTTGTCGGCGTACATGTGCACCTGGCCCGAGACGTTCCGCGCCGCGCGGCCGATGGTCTGGATCAGGGACGTGCCCGACCGCAGGAATCCTTCCTTGTCCGCGTCGAGGATGGACACCAGCGAGACCTCGGGCAGGTCCAGCCCTTCCCGGAGCAGGTTGATCCCGACTAGCACGTCGTACTCCCCGACCCGCAGCTCGCGCAGCAGCTCGATCCGCCGCAGCGTGTCGACCTCGCTGTGCAGGTACCGGGCCCGGATGCCGAGCTCCAGCAGGTAATCGGTCAGGTCCTCGGCCATCTTCTTGGTCAGCGTCGTGACCAGGACCCGCTCGGACTTCTCCGCGCGGTCCCGGATCTCGTGCACCAGGTCGTCGATCTGGCCCTTGGTCGGGCGGATGTGCACCTCGGGGTCGATCAGGCCGGTCGGCCGGATCACCTGCTCGGTGACCTCGCCGCCGGTCCGCTGCAGCTCATACGGCCCGGGCGTGGCCGACAGGTACAGCGTCTGGCCGATGCGCTCGCCGAACTCGTCCCAGGTCAGCGGCCTGTTATCGATGGCGCTGGGCAGCCGGAACCCGTGCTCCACCAGGACCCGCTTGCGGGACACGTCGCCCTCGTACATGGCCCCGATCTGCGGCACGGTGTTGTGCGACTCGTCGACGACGAGCAGGAAGTCCTCGGGAAAGTAGTCCAGCAGCGTGTTCGGCGGGGTGCCCGGCTGGCGGCCGTCAATGTGCAGGGAGTAGTTCTCGATGCCCGAGCAGCTGCCGACCTGGCGCATCATCTCGACGTCGTAGGTGGTGCGCATCCGCAGCCGCTGCGCCTCGAGCAGCTTGCCCTGCTGCTCCAGCTCCGCGAGCCGCCCGGCCAGCTCGGCCTCGATGCCGGCGATGGCCCGCTCCATCCGCTCCGGCCCGGCGACGTAGTGCGAGGCCGGGAAGACGTACAGCTCCTCGTCCTCGCTCATGACCTCGCCGGTCAGCGGGTGCAGCGTCATCAGCCGCTCGATCTCGTCGCCGAACATCTCGATGCGGACGGCGAGCTCCTCGTACTGCGGGATCACCTCGATGGTGTCCCCGCGGACCCGGAACGTGCCGCGGGTGAAGGACAGGTCATTGCGGGTGTACTGCATGCCGACCAGGCTGCGCAGCAGCCCGTCCCGGTCCATCGTGTCCCCGACGTGCAGCCGCAGCATGCGGTCCACGTACTCCTGCGGGGTGCCAAGCCCGTAGATGCACGACACCGAGGCGACGACGATCGTGTCCCGGCGGGTCAGCAGCGAGTTGGTCGCGGAGTGCCGCAGCCGGTCCACCTCGTCGTTGATCGACGAGTCCTTCTCGATATAGGTGTCGGTCTGCGGGACATACGCCTCAGGCTGGTAGTAGTCGTAGTAAGAGACGAAGTACTCGACCGCGTTGCGCGGCAGCATCTCCCGCAGCTCGTTGGCGAACTGGGCGGCCAGCGTCTTGTTGGGCAGCATGACCAGGGCGGGCCGCTGCAGGCGCTCGGTCAGCCACGCGACGGTCGCGGTCTTGCCGGTGCCGGTGGCGCCGAGCAGGACCGTGTCCTTGGCCCCGGACCGGATCCGGGCCTCCATCGAGGCGATCGCCGCCGGCTGGTCGCCGCCGGGCACCATCTCGGTGACCACCTCGAACGGCGCGACGCGGCGCTGCAGGTCAGTTACCGGGCGCATGACAGGCTCTTCCTCACGTTCTCACTGTAGGTCGGGGCACTGACAATGCGGTGGTCTCCGCCGGGCCGGCGCGGGAGGTGCCCCTATCCCATGGCAACGTTGAGCGGCCCGAAAACCTGCCCGGGGCGTCCCGGCAGGGCACCGCCGTGGGTCATGACCGTGGTCTGGCTGCGTTCGGTGAGCCCGTGGCTGGCCGCCCAGCGGGCCAGGCCGGGGTGCGTGCTGGCCACCTCGATGCGCACCGGGAGCCCGGATCCCCCGGCCAGCCCGGCGATCAGGGCCGTGGCCACGTCGAGGTCATCGGCGACGACCGGGCCGGGCATCAGCATGCCGTTCTGGACCACGGACGCCGCGAATCCGCGGATAGCCCGGCCGGCCGGGCCGGGGGCCACCAGGAAGCGCTCGGAAAGCTGCGGCAGGCGGCCGAGGATCACGCGGCGGTCGGCCCCGAAGGCCTGGCCGTCCAGCGCGGCGATGTCGTCCAGGTCGGCCGCCGTCGCGGGCCGGACCGGCACCCGGTCGCCGCCCGCCGGGCCGGGCGCGAGCGGGCCGATGTACCGCGCGGACATCCAGGCCGGGCGGAAGCCGAGCCGCTCGTACAGCGGCCGCCCGAATCCGGTCGCGAACAGGCAGCTGACCGTGTCGCCGGCCTGGCCCAGCACGTGGGTCATGAGGGCTCGCCCGACGCCCCGGCGCCCGTGCCGCTCGGCGACCAGCATCATGCCGATGGCGGCCAGGCCCGGCCCGTAGCGGGTCAGGGCGACCGTCGCGGCCAGGCCGCCGGCCGGGTCCCGGATGCCGAAGACCTCGCCCACCTCGAACAGCAGCTGCCACTTATCCGGCTCGGCCGGCCAGCCGCGGTCGTCGCCGAGGGCCAGGCAGCCGGCCAGGTCGGCGGCGATCAGCCGCTCGACCGGCAGGCTGGCAACGGCCAGCCGGTCATGCTCGATGGTCACATGCGCTCCAGGAGGTCAGGCCGCCGATGACGGCATCACCACCCTGCCGCGCCGCGCCGGGCGGTGAAAAGCGAATTTCGCGGCCCGGCCGGGCCGCGCTAGCTGCCGGGGCCGAGCTGCTGGCGGCGCCGCAGCTCCGTCCACAGCTCGCCGACCTGCCGGTCCAGCTCGGCCAGCGACCCGGAGTTGTCAATCACGATCCCGGCGATGGCCAGCCGGTCCGCCCGGCTGGCCTGGGCGTCCATGCGCGCCTTGGCCTGGTCCCGGCTCATGTCGCGGTGCCTGGTCAGCCGGTCGAGCTGGATCCGGGGCGGCACATCGACGACCACGACCAGGTCGAACAGGCCGGCCAGGTTGTTCTCGGTGAGCAGCGGCACGTCCTGGACGACGATCGCGTCCGGCTCGGCGGCGTCCTCCAGCTCCTGCGACCGCGCCCGGACCAGCGGGTGCACGATGCCGTTGAGCTTGCCCCGCATTTCGGGGTCGGCGAACACGATCTCGCCCAGCCGCGGCCGGTTCAGGCTGCCGTCGGGCAGCAGCACCTCCGGGCCGAAGGCGGCGACGATCTCGGCGAGCCCGGCGGTACCCGGCTCGACGACCTCGCGGGCAATCTGGTCCGCGTCGATGAGCACCGCGCCCTGCGCCGCCAGGCGGCGGGACACCTCGCTCTTGCCCGAGCCAATTCCGCCGGTCAGGCCTACCCGCAGTACCACCTCAGCCCCCGTCGCCGGGGGTGAGGGGCACGCGGGCAGGCCTGCGGGCGGTGCTCAGCCCGGTGGTCAGCTCTGGCCGCCGGACAGCTTGTCCCGGAGCGCGGCCAGGGCCTCGTCCGAGGCGAGCGTGCCCTGGGCCGGCGCGTCGCTGCGGCTGGAGCTGCTGCTGGAGCCGCCCCGGTCGTCGCTGCCGCGCTCGGCGGCGGCCTCGTTCGCCTTGCTCTGGGCCTCGGCGACCTGAGCCTGGTGCGCCTCGAAGCGGTTGCGGGCCTCGGTGTACTGCCGCTCCCACTCCTCGCGCTGGGTGTCGAAGCCCTCCAGCCACTCCCCCGACTCGGGGTCGAAGCCATCGGGGTAGACGTAGTTGCCCTGCTCGTCGTAGGTCGCCGGCATCCCGTACAGCGTCGGGTCGAAGTCCTCGCCCGCGGCCTCGCCGAGCGCGCTCTCGTTCGCCTGCTTGAGCGACAGGCTGATCCGGCGCCGGTCCAGGTCAATGTCGATGATCTTGACGAAGATCTCGTCGCCGACCTGCACGACCTGCTCGGGGATCTCCACGTGGCGGTCGGCGAGCTCGGAGATGTGCACCAGGCCCTCGATGCCCTCCTCGACCCGCACGAACGCGCCGAACGGCACCAGCTTGGTGACCCGGCCGGGCACGACCTGGCCGATCTGGTGGGTCCGCGCGAACTGCTGCCAGGGGTCCTCCTGCGTCGACTTCAGCGACAGCGACACCCGCTCGCGGTCCATGTCGACGTCGAGGACCTCGACGGTGACCTCCTGGCCGACCTCGACGACCTCGCCGGGGTGGTCGATGTGCTTCCAGGACAGCTCCGAGACGTGCACCAGCCCGTCCACGCCGCCCAGGTCGACGAACGCGCCGAAGTTGACGATCGAGGACACGGTGCCCTTGCGGATCTGGCCCTTCTGCAGGGTGTTGAGGAAGTTCTGGCGGACCTCGGACTGGGTCTGCTCGAGCCACGCCCGGCGGGACAGGACCACGTTGTTGCGGTTCTTGTCCAGCTCGATGATCTTGGCCTCGATCTCCTTGCCCACGTACGGCTGGAGGTCGCGGACCCGGCGCATCTCCACCAGCGACGCCGGCAGGAAGCCGCGCAGGCCGATGTCGAGGATCAGGCCGCCCTTGACCACCTCGATGACCGTGCCGGTGACGACGCCGTCCTCGTCCTTGATCTTCTCGATCGTGCCCCAGGCCCGCTCGTACTGAGCGCGCTTCTTGGACAGGATCAGCCGGCCCTCCTTGTCCTCCTTCTGGAGAACCAGGGCCTCGATGTGCTCGCCGGTCTTGACCACGTCGTTCGGGTCGACGTCGTGCTTGATCGACAGTTCGCGCGACGGGATGACGCCCTCGGTCTTGTACCCGATGTCGAGCAGAACCTCGTCTCGGTCGACCTTGACGACGGTGCCCTCCACGATGTCGCCGTCGTTGAAGTACTTGATGGTCAGGTCGATTGCTGCGAGGAAGGCCTCCTCGGAACCGATGTCGTTGACCGCTACTTTGGGGGTCGAGGTGGCCTCGGTGCTGCTCGTCATGTGTTGGTGGACTCCGGATGCGGACAGGAATGTGTGCGGACGTGCGAGGTGGACAAGGCGTCCGACACGAAGGCCAAGGTGTGAGACTTGACTCGCCTGGCCAGCACCAACGGCAGCGACCGCTTCCGGTCACGCCTCAGGCTGCCCGGCCATGGCGGACGGCGAGAGAACACAACGCGAAGGCCAGCATATGAGAGCCCGGCCTGCGGGTCAATCTTCAGCCGGCTCACGGCCAGCCCAGACGCCTAGTGCGCGGCCTCGGCCCAGCTGCGCCCGGTGCCCATCGAGACCTCCAGCGGAATCGACAGGCCGTACGCGCCGGCCATGGCGGTGGCCGCGATCTCCCGCAGCGCCTCGAGCTCGCCGGCCGCGACCTCGAAGATCAATTCGTCATGTACCTGGAGCAGCATCCGCGAGCGCAGGCCGGCCGCCTCGATGGCGCGCTGGACGGCCAGCATGGCGACCTTGATGATGTCGGCGGCCGAGCCCTGGATGGGAGCGTTGAGGGCCATGCGCTCGGCCATCTCACGGCGCTGGCGGTTGTCCGAGGTCAGGTCAGGCAGGTAGCGGCGGCGGCCGAGGATCGTCTGGGTGTAGCCGTTCGTGCGGGCCCGGGCCACCACCTCCTGCAGGTAGTCGCGGACCCCGCCGAACTGCTGGAAGTACTCGTCCATGAAGGCGCGGGCCTCGTCCGGCGTCACGCGCAGCTGCTGGGAGAGCCCGTAGACCGACAGCCCGTAGGCCAGGCCGTAGTTCATCGCCTTGATCCGGCTGCGCAGCTCCTGGGTGACCTGGCCGGGCTCGACGCCGAACACGCTGCCGGCCGTGGCCGCGTGGAAGTCGTGCCCGGACCCGAACGCGGCGGCCAGGGCCGCGTCCTGCGACAGGTGCGCCATGATCCGCAGCTCGATCTGGCTGTAGTCCGCGGTGAGCAGGCACTCGTAGCCCGCGCCGACGATGAAGCCCTGCCGGATCCGGCGGCCCTCCTCGGTGCGAATCGGGATGTTCTGCAGATTCGGGTCGGTGGACGAGAGCCGGCCGGTCGCGGCGATCATCTGGTTGTAGGTGGTGTGGATCCGCCCGTCGTGGCCGGCCATCGGGATCAGGGTGTCCACGATGCTCTTCAGCTTGGCGACGTCACGGTGCCGCAGCAGGTGCTCCAGCACCGGGTGGCCGGTCTGCACCAGGAGCCCGGTGAGCGCCTCGGAGTCGGTGGTGTACCCGGTCTTGATCCGCTTGGTCTTCGGCAGGCTCAGCTCGTTGAAGAGAACTTCCTGCAGCTGCTTGGGCGAGCCGAGGTTGAAGTCGTGCCCGGTGATCGAGAATGCGGCCTGCTCGGCCGACTTCACCTCGCTGCCGAGGCTGTCTGACATCGCCACCAGGTGGTCAACGTCGGCGGCGATCCCGTACTGCTCCATCTCGGCCAGCACGGCGACCAGCGGAAGCTCCACATCGGCCAGCAGCTGGGTGGCGCCCTTCCCGGCCAGGTCGGCATCGAGCGCGTCGGCCAGCTCCGCGGTGGCCTGGGCGCGCTGGGCGAGCGCGTTGACGGCCTGGGCGGGGTCGGGCATGTCCAGGGTGAGCTGGCCGGTGCTGGCCTCCGCGTCGCGCAGCTCCCGGCTCAGGTACCGCAGGGCCAGGTCGGCCAGGTCGAACGAGCGCTGGCCGGGCAGGGCCAGGTAGGCGGCCAGGGCGGTGTCGCTGGTCAGCCCGCCGAGCGTCAGCCCCCGCGCGGCGAGCGCGTGCATCGGGCCCTTCGCGTCGTGGAGCGCCTTGGGGCGGTCGGCATCGGCCAGCCAGCCGGCCAGGGCCTGCTCGTCATCCTGGGCCAGCGCCGCCGGGTCGATGAAGGCGCACGAGCCGTCCGGGGCCGCGACGGCCAGCCCCGTCAGGTCCCCGGTGCCCCGGCCCCAGGTGCCGGTGACGGCCAGGCCGGACCGGCCCGGGCCGGCGGCGTGCGCCGCCAGCCAGGCGGCCAGCTGGCCGGGGCCGGGCACCTCGGCCACGTCCTCGAACGCCTCGCCCGCCGCGACGTCGGCGGCCGCCTGCGGGTCCTCGACGATGCCGTTGGGCAGCTGCGCGTACAGGCGGTCGCGCAGCACCCGGAACTGCAGGGTGTCGAAGAGCTGGTGGATCTTCTCCCGCTCCCACGGCTCCGGGCGCAGGTCATGCGGCGTCAGCGGCAGCGGCACGTCCCGGGCCAGCTCGGTCAGCTGCCGGTTCAGCAGCACGGCGGCCAGGTGGTCGCGCAGCTTCTCGCCTGCCTTGCCGCCGACCTCGCCGACCCGGTCGACCAGCTCGGCCAGCGAGCCGAACTCCCGGATCCACTTGGCCGCCGTCTTCTCGCCGATGCCGGGAATGCTCGGCAGGTTGTCGCTGGGGTCGCCGCGGACCGCCGCGAAGTCGGGGTACTGGGCCGGGGTCAGGCCGTACTTCTCCTCGACCGCCTCGGGCGTGAACCGCGTCATGTTGCTGATGCCGACGCGCGTCATCAGCACGGTCACCTCGTCGGTGACCAGCTGCAGGGCGTCGCGGTCCCCCGTGACGATCAGCACGTCCATGTCCCGCGCGGCGCGGGTGGCCAGGGTCGCGATGACGTCGTCGGCCTCGTACCCGGCCACCGACAGCTGGGCGACCCCGAGCGCATCCAGGACCTCGGCGATCAGGCTCAGCTGGCCCCGGAAGTCGGTCGGGGTCTCCTTGCGGTTGGCCTTGTACTCGACGTACTGCTCGTGCCGGAAGGTGGGCTCGCTGCGGTCGAAGGCCACGGCCACGTGCGTGGGGCGCTCGTCGGTCACGACCTTGATGAACATGGAGGTGAAGCCGTAGACGGCGTTGGTCGCCTGCCCGGTAGTGGTGGAGAAGTTCTCGGCGGGCAGCGCGAAGAAGGCCCGGTAGGCCAGCGAGTGCCCGTCCAGCAGCAGCAGCCGGCCCCGGCCCGCGGGAGCCTCGGCGGCTGGCTCGGGCGCCGCCGGCCCAGTTTCTGCTGACGGAGGCGCTACCTCTGCTGACGGAGGCGCTACCTCTGCTGACGGAGGCGCTGCCAGGCCGGGCGCCGCCGGCGAGGGCGCCGGTGATTCCGGCACCCCTGACTCAGCCGCCGCGGGCTGCGCCGCCG
>DASYBB010000082.1:0-26887 GCA_036501025.1 Streptosporangiaceae bacterium | reverse complement strand
TTCGACCAGGTCGCCCTGACGAACGCGGATGACACCGAGGTCTACCTGCTGCTCGTGCACTGCCTGGCTTCCTGTTACAGCAAGCACCAGAGCCAGATCGACACGGTGATGAACTCCTTCACGGTCAGGAGCCCATGATGACAATGGCCCCGGCAGGTTCACCAGAGGGGCTGCGGCCGCCCGGCGGCCGCCCGCGGGATGACGACCGGCCGACACGCAAGCCGCTGCCCCTGTGGGACCGGATCAAGTTCCTGCTGCTGCTGATCCTGATCTGGTTCATCCTGGTCTGGTCGGCGATGGCGTCCAACCCGCTTATCGGGTTCAGCGACGCGGTGCGCATCGAGGCCCGGTCCGGGCTGTGGGTGTTCATCCTGTTCGGCCTGGAACTGCTGCGCCAGATCCACTTCCTGATCAGTGAGCACTGGGCCGCTTACCACCGGTTCTGGACTGTGACGTTCTTCGGCGGTATCGAGCGGACCACCCACCGCAAGCTGACCGACTGGACCAGGTTCCGCCTCTGGCGGCTGCTTACCTGGGTGCTCTGGATCGCCGTGATCGGGGTGGTCGCCGGGAAGGTGACGCACACCGACCCGATTGTGGCCCTGCTGCACATGCCGTCCTATATCTGGCACGCGCTGCCGTTCGTGCTGCAGCTCGTGGTCATCCTGCTGGTCGTAGTGCTGCAGTTCGCCGCTATCTTCTGGTTCCTGTCCCGGGGCGGCGTGGACGTGTACTTCCCGGACGACATCAAGACCCGGTTCACCGACGTCTGGGGCCAGGACCATGTGCTGGAGCGGGTGAAGGAGAACATCCTCTACCTGGAGGACCCGGAGCAGATCGAGTCCCGGGGCGGCTACGTGCCCGGCGGCATCCTGCTCTGGGGGCCGCCCGGCACCGGCAAGACGCTGATGGCGGAGGCGGTGGCGGGCGAGACCGGGCGCCCCTACGTGTTCGTGGACCCGGGCGCGTTCATCAACATGTTCATGGGCGTGGGCATCCTCAAGGTCAAGGGGCTGTTCCGCAAGCTGCGCCGGCTGGCGCTGCGCTATGGCGGCGTGATCGTGTTCTTCGACGAGGCTGACTCGCTCGGCCGGCGCGGCGCGCTCGCCCAGGGCGGGCCGAACTTCCCGCGGGCCAGCGCCCCCGCCCACCAGGCGCCGGGCTGCCACGGCTTCTCCTACCTGTCCGACGACGTGCAGTGGCGGCTGGCCCGCCGGGTGCTGGACACCGGCGGCGAGCCGGAGCCCGACAGCCGCCGGTCCAAGCAGATCATGGGCATGGGCGGCGGCGGCGGAGGCGGCATGGGCACCCTGGAGGCCCTGCTCACCGAGCTGTCCGGGCTGAAGAAGCCGCGCGGCTTCGCCAACCGCTACATCCGGCGGGTATTCGGCGTCCGGCCCAAGCCCCCGCCCAAGTACCGGATCCTGGTCATGATGGCCACCAACCTGCCCGAGGCCCTGGACGAGGCCATGCTGCGGCCCGGCCGCATCGACCGGATCTACAAGGTCGGCTACCCGTCCAAGGCGGGCCGGATCCGGACCTACGAGGGCTACCTGGCCAAGGTCCGGCACGAGCTGACCGCCGAGCAGATCGACAAGCTGGCCACGATCACCCCATACGCCACCGGGGCGACGATCAAGGACATGGTCAACGAGGCGCTCATCACCGCCATCCGGGCCGGCCGTGACGTCATCACCTGGCGGGACGTGACCCGGGCCAAGCAGCTCAAGGAGCTGGGGCCGCCGGAGGACGTGGAGTACATCGAGCGGGAGCGGCACGCGGTCGCGGTCCACGAGGCGTGCCACGCCCTGGTCGCCTACCGGACCCGCCAGCACATGGAGATCGACATCGCCACGATCGAGAAGGGCAGCGATTACCTGGGCATGGTGGCCAGCATCCCGCCCGAGGACCAGTTCACCCGCTGGCGCAGCGAGTACGAGACCGACATCCTGGTCTCGCTGGCCTCCCTGGCCGGAGAACGGATGTTCTTCGCCGACGACAGCTCCTCAGGGGTATCGGGCGACCTGGAGTCGGCCACCACCGTGGCGTCGTTCATGGAGGGCTTCTGGGGGATGGGCTCGACCGTGTCCTCGTTCTCCAGCGCCCGGCGCCTGGAGGTCGGCGCGCCCGGCGGCGGCGCCGCGGGCCGGAACAAGAAGGGCCAGGACCCCGAGGTCGAGCTGCGCCGCAGGCTGGCCGACCGGATCGAGGACCGCCTGAACGAGCTGCTGCACCGGGTCGAGGACATCCTGACCGAGAACCGGAGCTCGGTGCTCACCCTGGCCCACGCCCTGGAGACGCACAAGACGCTGAGCGGCGACGACGTGGTGGCCGTGCTCGATCACACCGAGGGCCCGTTCGTGGACGGGCGCGTGTACGCCGACCCGGCGCTGATCCAGGAGCTGGAGGAGTACCACGCGGGCGCCGCGACGGCCCACATCGACCACAGCCCGGTGCCGATCGCGCTCCCCGTCGCCGCCCACCGCATCCGGCTCCCGCAGGCCGTCGCGACCACCGTCAACGGCACCACCAACGCCACGGCGAGCGGCTCGAGCGCGGTCACGGCGGAGCCCGATCTGCGGGCCGGGTCCTGACGCCCGTGCGTGCCCGGTACCGGGCCCGGCAGGCGGTGAACCTGGTCAACGGCTCCACCGCCGCCGGGATCCTGGTCGCGGCGGCGGGCCGCGCGCGGCTGTCGCGCGCCGGCGACGGCCTGCTGATCGGCGCCGGGTACCGGCTGCCCGTGCCCGTCGCGCCGGCCTTCACCGTCGGGAACGTGGTGCTGACCCGGATGGACGCCCCGGCGCTGGCCGCCGCCGGGCCGCTGCTGCGGCACGAGGCCCGGCACGCGACCCAGTACGCGTGCTCCGGGGGGCTGCCCATGATCCCGGCCTACCTGCTCGCCGCCGCCTGGTCGTGGGCGCTCACCGGCGATTTCGGGACCCGCAATGTCTTCGAGCGCCGCGCCGGGCTCGCCGACGGGGGATACTCGGAGCGACCCGTCCGGCCCGCCGTGGCCCGATGGCAGGCGCGGCTGGCCGGCGCACCCCGGCCCGCTGCGGGCCGCCGCGCCGCCTAGCCCGCTTCCGGAGCCCCCCGCTCCCGGACTCCCCCCGGAGGTGCGCGCCGTGCCGCCAGGAGCCGTCCCGGCCATGCGCCGGATCAAGGTGCTGTCCCGGCTGCCGCATCCCGGCCGGGGCTTCACCCAGGGCCTGATCGCCGCGGGGGGCACCGTCTGGGAGAGCACGGGGCAGTACGGGGAGTCGGCCCTGCGCCGCTACCGCCTCGGCGCCGACCGCGCGCAGGAGTGCGCCGCGGTGCCGCCGGAGTACTTCGCCGAGGGCATCTGCTGGGCGGACGGCCACATCTGGCAGCTGACGTGGAAGGAGCGGGTCGCGCTGCGCTGGCGGCCCGACCCGCTGACCCTGGTCCAGGTCGTGCCGTTCAACCGCGAGGGCTGGGGCATCTGCGTGGCCGGCGACTTCGTCCTGACCAGCGACGGCAGCAGCGAGCTGGTCCGCCGCGACCGGGTCACCCTGGCGCCGCTGGAGGTCATCGTCGTCCGCTGCGCGGGCCAGCGCATCACCGGGCTGAACGACCTGGCCTGGTCGGGCGGGCTGGTGTGGGCCAACGTGCTGGCCCGCCCGTTCCTGGCCGGGATCGACCCCGGCACCGGCGAGGTCATGGAGATCGCCGATGCCCGCAAGGCCGACGAGCGGCACTGGGGCGACCCCAACGCCGTCATGAACGGCATCGCCGCCATGCCCGGCTCCGGGGAGTTCCTGCTCACCGGCAAGACGTGGCGGCACAGCTACCACGTCCGCCTCGCGCCGTCCCGGTCGCACCGGGACCCGGTCCGCCTGCTCACCGGCTGACGCTGTGCCGCGTTGAGGCCGCCGCGTTGAGGCCGCCGCGTTTAGCCCGCCGCACGGGGGCACATGAGAGCCCACCATGACACTAGGGAGTGATCGTTCATGCTGCTGATCCTCGGCGTCCTGCTTCTGGCCATCATCCTCGGCGGCCTCGGCTTCGCGATCCACGTCCTGTGGTGGATAGCCCTGGTCGTGCTGGTGATCTGGCTGCTCGGCTTCCTGATCCGCGGGGCCGAGGGAGCCGGTCGCGCTCGCGGCCGCTGGTACCGCTGGTAGCCGGAACTGGCTGGGCGCGGGCCCCGGCCTCCCCCGCGGAGGCCGGGGCCCGCTGCTCCGCGGCGGCGGTCACGGCCGGGTAGTGCCCGGCCGACGTTCCGTAACGCTGACCCCGCAGAATCAGGAAATAAGCCGGCTCGCCGCCGGATAACCTCCTGATCAGGTTTAATTTGGTGTATGCCAGGAAGCTACTGCGCACTATGACGACCACCAGAGAGCCGACGCCGCCGCAGCTGGGACAGCGTGCCGGGTCGGCAACACGGCAGTACGGGCCGCCGCCCGCCGAGCACGGCAGTGCGTCGTGCTGGCTGTGCGGGACCCATCAGCCCACCTCGCTCATGGTGGCGGACGGGGGTCCGGCCTGCGTCGATGTCCGGTGGTACTGCCGCGACACCCAGCGCTGCACGTGGCGCTGGACCGGGCAGGGCAAGTAGGCCGCCGGGCCTGACCTAGCCTCATCCCGTTCCAGAACCGGCCGGTACGCGGTCGGCCGGTACCGCTTGCCCGGACCCGGTCAGGTATCAGGGGTGCCGGGCATCGGCTCGCCGGCGCCGGCCGGCTCCGGTCGCCGCCGCCCGGCCGGCCGGCTGCCCTCGTCCAGGACCACGCCCAGCTGGTCCAGCACCAGGCTGACCGCGCGCCGGACGCCGCGCACGTACACCCGGCGGCCGTGCAGGCGCAGGCACTGGCACGCCGCGGCCAGGGTCCGCGCCCCGGGCCCGTCCACGGCCATGAGGCCGCTCAGCTCCAGCCGGACGGTCCGCACCGGCATCCCGCAGACCTGATCCGCGCACGCGGCCAGTTCCTCCACGTGCTCGATGCCCAGCTCGCCGCTCAGCGCGACGACGAGGCTCTCGCGGCCGGCCCGCTGCAGGCTGAGCGTGAAGCCGCGGTCGGTCCAGCGGGCGGCAGCGTCGTTCATGAACCAGCTCCGTAGGTGCGGCAGGGCCCAGGGCGCCGGGCGAATCGCCGGCCGGCCACCTCACTTCCCGCGCGGCGGCCGATCATGCACCGGCCGGGCCCCGCGCGACGTCCGGGGCGGGCCGGCCCACGCGTCGCCGGGCCTCGTGACCGGCAGGCAGCGGTGGCTGGCGCGCCCGCGCCGTTACGCCGCCGGGGTGCTGGCGCTGGGCTGGGGGGCCGGGCGGGTCCCGACCCGGCCGCGGACCGCGGACAGGACGGCGGCGATGGCCATGAAGGCCATCATCGTGTAGAACGCCGCGTGCAGGCCGGTCGTGAACGCCACCGCGAGCGGCCCGTGCAGGCTGGTCGTGCCCACGAAGATGGCGAACGCGAGGCCGCGCGAGATGGAGTGCGAGGCGATCAGGATGGCGGTCGTGAAGGAGAACACCATCCCGATGTTCGCGAACGTCCGCAGCACGCCGGAGGAGATGCCGAGCATCGCCTGCGGCGAGGCCTTCATCACCGCCGCGCTGTTGGCCGGGAAGAAGCAGCTGGCGCCGATGCTGTTGACCACGCTGCCCGCCACCACCAGCCACAGCCCGCTGGCGATCCCCAGGTGCGCGAAGATGAACAGCGCGATGACCTGGATGCCCAGCCCGGCGGTGGCCGGGATGACCGGCCCGACCTTGTCCGCCACGCGGCCCGCGAGCGGCCCGAAGGCCGAGCCGATGACGTACCCGGGCACCAGCAGCAGCGACGCGTGAATCGGCGTCAGGCCACGCGGTCCCTGCAGGTACATGATGATCAGGAACAGCACGGCGAAGCTGGCCAGCCCCTGGAACAGCGAGGCCAGCAGCGACGGCGCCATGACCGGGATCTTGAACAGGGACAGGTCCAGCATGGGCTCGCGCTGGCGGAGCTCGATGACGACGAACACGGCCAGCATGATCACGCCGCCGGCCAGGTAGCCGACCTGCTCCGCGTCCAGCGGCGCGCTGGCCAGCTTGGTCATGGCCCACAGCACGCCGAACAGGCCCAGGCCGAGAGCGAGCATGCCCGCCGGGTCGAGTCGCCGGCGGACCCGATCGCCCCGTTCGCGCAGCACGCGCAGCGCCAGGACCAGCGCCGCCACCCCGATCGGCACGTTGATCCAGAAGATCCAGCGCCAGGACACGTAGGTGACGATGGTGCCGCCGAGGACGACTCCCAGGACCGCGCCCATGCTCCAGCCGACGGCGTTGAACCCGTAGGCCCGGCCGCGCTCCTTCGGCGGGTACAGGTCGGCGATCACCGCCCCGCTGTTGGCCGTGACGAACGCGCCGCCGACGGCCTGCACGATGCGGAAGCCGATGATCGCGCCCTCGTTCCAGGCCAGCGCGCACAGCACGGAGCCGATCACGAAGACCGCGAACCCGGCCTCGTACATCCGCACCCGGCCGAACATGTCGCCCAGCCGGCCCACCTGGGTGGCCAGCACAGTGATGACCAGCAGGTAGCCGATGACCACCCAGATGACCGACGACAGCGCCACGTGCAGCTCGCGCTCGATCGCGGGCAGCGCCAGGACCACGATGGTGGTGTCGACGGCCGTGATGAGCACGCCGGTCATCACCACGATCATGCCCAGGCTCCGGCGGGCGGTGCCGCCGCCGCCGGCCTCGTCCGCCGGCCCGCCGCCGGCCCGGCCCGCTATCGTGCTCTCCGCCGCCACTGCGCCTCCGCTGCCCTGAGTGGGCCCGGCGGGCCAGGTCACCAGGTCAGCGCGACCCGGCTCCGGGGTCCCTATGCGGCCATTGTGCCCCCGATGATCACCAGTCCGGCAGTCCCCGGCCCGGCCGGGCCGGCCGGGACAGCCCGCTTCAGGCGGTGAGGGTGGGCTCGTCAGGGGCGGACAGGCTCAGCACCGTGCCGGCCACCGCGGGTGACGCGGTGATCTGCGCCTCGAGTGCCCGCAGCCGGACGGCCAGGTGGGACTCGGCGTCATCGCCGGTGAGGTCGACGTCGCCGATCACCGAGACGGTCCGCGGCCCGACGATCTCCAGCCGCAGGTAGGTCACCCGGGCGACCTCCGGCGCGGCCATCAGGGCCTGGATGGCGGCCGCGCGGACCCGCGGGTCGGCCTCCTCCCCGACCAGGAACCGGAGGTTGCGGCCGATCAGGAGGATCGCGACCGCGGCCAGCAGCAGGCCGACCAGGATCGAGCCGGTGGCGTCGGGGATCGCCGAGCCGGTCAGCTGGTGGGCGCCCAGCCCGGCGGCCGCGATCAGCAGCCCGGCCAGGGCCGCCGAGTCCTCGGCGAACACGGCCCGCAGGGTCGGGTCGGAGGTGGCCAGGACGTGCTCGATGAGGTCGCGCTGCGCCGACTCGGCCTCGGGCCGGGCCTGCCGGACCGACCGCAGGAACGAGATGCCCTCGAGCACGAAGGAAACGGCCAGCACGGCGTACCCGACGGCGAAGTAGCTGGCCGGCTCGGGGTTGATCAGCTCCTGGACGCCGCGGGCCACGGACACGGCCGCGCCGGCGGCGAGCAGCCCGAGGGCCGCGAACATGGACCAGACGTAGGCCTCCCGGCCGTGGCCGAACGGGTGGGCCGGGTCGGGCGGCCGCCGGGACCGGCGGCTGGCGATGAGCAGGAAGATCTCGTTGCCGGTGTCGGCCCAGGAATGCGCGGCCTCGGCCAGGATCGACGCGGAGCCGGTGAGGACGCCGGCCAGCGACTTCGCGACGGCGATGAGGATATTGGCGCCGAACGCGACCAGGATCGTGATCAGGCTCTCCGAGCCGCCGGACAGCCCGGCCGCGGACGCTGACTCCAGCAGGTCATGGGACCTGCGGGCCGCGCGCTCGGCCGAGCCGGGGTCCGGGGGCTGCTCGTCATCCTGATGGCGTCCCATCAGGCAGTGCTAACACACCGGCGCGCGGCGCGGGCGGCCGGCGTCGCCGCCGGGCCGCGGCCCGCCTTTAACCGCAGCAGCCAACATCAGCATCATCAGCCCCGGCCGACCCGTCCCGGATTGCCCTTTGCCGTCCCGGCGCATTGCGCGGCCGACGAGCTTCGCGGCCTTTCTCGGGAGCCCGGCCCGGCGCGCCCGGGCCCGGCCGCCGGCCCGCCGGGCAGCGCCAGCCGGTGCCGCTCACGCAGGTCACGGCGGCGGGGCGCACGGGCGCGCCGCGCCAGGCGCCGAGGCCCAGGACAATCGCGGCGACTATGCCCTGACCGCGCCTTTACCCAGCGTGGCAGTAACGAGCGCCATTGTCGGAAACCCCCGGCCGGCCGTCGCGGAAAACAAAAGCCCCGCCGGCCTGAGCCCGGCGCCATTCCCCGGCTCCCCGGCACCTGAATGCGGCCGCCGGCGGGAGCGTCATTAAAAGGCCGTCAGCTCACCATGGGCGCGGTGCCGTGGATGACGTCGGCGGCGAGCTGGGTGAGGGGATGGTTGTGGTTCCGGGCGTAGCGGCGCAGCAGCTGGAACGCCTCGTCCGGAGTCGTCTGCAGCCGCTCGGCCAGGATGCCCTTGGCCTGCTCGATGACGACGCGGCTGTTCAGCGCGACCTGCAGCTGGCTGGCCACCAGCTCCTGATGGTGGATGGCGCGCTCCTGCAGGATCCCGATGGTGGCCACGTCGACCAGGGTCCGGGCCGCCCGGCCCACGGCCGGCTCGAGGCCGCCGGGCGCGGTGGAGAACAGGTTCATGGTGCCGATGACCTCGTCCCGCAGCCGCATCGGGATGGCGTGCACCGCGGCGAACCCGGCCGCCTGCGCGGCCGCGGCGAACTGCGGCCACCGGGCCGCGGCCGGCTCGGTGCGGATGTCGCTGACGATGACGGCCTGCCCGGCGCGGAAGCAGTCCAGGCAGGGACCCTCGTTGAGCTGGATCTGGAACAGCTCGATGAGGCGGGCCTGCTCGCCCGACGCCGCGACCACCTGGAGCGCGCTCGCAGCGTCGGCCAGCAGCAGGCCCGCCGCGTTCACCTCCAGCAGCTCGACGCACCGCTCGGTCAGCATCTGCAGGAATTCCATGAGGTCATAGCCGGCGACCAGGGTGTCGGCCAGTTCCACGAACGTCTCGGACAGACGCTCGTCCATCGTTGAGGCCATGTGCCTCACAGTAGTCCTCATGTCGCGATCAGGGACGCCACGCCGTCACGGCCGCGGCTCCGCGCTGCGGCCGGCGCCGGGCTCCGGGCTGGGATCAGGGCTGAACCGCACCGCGCGGGTGACCACGTCATCGGCGAGGTCGGCCAGCGCCCGGCCGGTGCCGAAGGCGTGCGCGCGCAGCCGCACGGACGCATCCTCCAGGCTCACCCCCAGCTGGACCGCGACCATCCCGACGGCCTGGTAGACCTCGGCCCGGCGGTCCGACAGGGCGGCCAGCGGCTTGTGCTCCGGCAGGCCGCCGATCCCGGCGGCGGCATCGAGGATCAGCTGGAGCGCGACGTCGGCCAGCACCAGTCCGTCGGCTAGCGCCTCGGGGCCCAGGGCGCCGGACTCGGCCCGGTACAGGGTCAGCACGCCGACGCGGATGGCGCCGGCCTGGAGCGGCAGCGCGAACAGTGCCCGGGCTCCGGCGGTGACGGCGGACGACACGAAGCCCGGCCACCGCGCGGCCATCGACTCCAGATCGGGGATGAGCACCGGCGACCCGAGCCGGAAGTCCCCGGCGGCCGGGCCTTCTCCGGTGGTGAACTGCAGTTCCTCCAGCCGGGCGCTCAGCGCGTCGGAAGCGAACAGCGGCTCGCGCGCGATCAGGTCGCTGACGGCGGTCACGCTCGCGCCGTCCACGCCGAGCCAGAGCGCCGCGGCCCGGCCGACCGCCGCGACCGACACCGCCCCGTCCCCGTCGCCGTCGCGGGCGGCGGCGACCCACGCCCAGACGCGGGCCTGCCGTTCGCCTGCCACCCGACCACCCCCGCTCGTTGGCCGCCGGCAGCGCGGGCAATATTCGCCACCTGGCGGATCCCGGAAGCTGGCCGATGACCCGAGAGCGCAATATTTCAGATAGCGCGCCGGCCCGCTGTGCTTTGCCAGCATTTTCCTGCGCATAAAAAACTCCGGCCCTGGCCGCGCCGCCGAGTAATCAGCGCCCGCTCACCGAGGTCCGGAGCAAGTCCTTTGAGGCTACGCGCATTATGCTCACATGGGAATTCCGGCGCCCCGGATAGAGCGCGGCTCCAGCCCCGTGACCTCGGTAAGCCGGAGTTCAGGTTCCCGGGGATCACGAAGACGACATCGGCCGGGGGGCGGGCAGCCGCCCCGATCGCGACCGTTTCGTCAGGAATCTGGAGTACGGGGCGCCGGCATCCGCGATCCGATGCCGGCGGGCCGGAGCGTCGGGCAGAATGTCGGGTATGGAAGTAACTGACCCAGTCCGTCCGTCACCGGCCGATCCGGCCTATTTCGACCGCTGGTATGCGGATATGGAGTCCTCCCCCGACCGCGACGCGATCTTCACCCGGGCGCTCGGCCTGCCGCCGGAGTTCCGCTCGACCAGCCTCGTGACGTGGGCGGCCATCGCCGAGGTGGCCGAGGCGCTGCGGCTGCCGCCCGGCGGGCTGCTGGTCGACGCCGCCTGCGGGCGCGGCGGCTACGGGATCGAGATCGCCCGGCGGACCGGGGCGCGCCTGCTCGGCGTGGACTTTTCCGCCGTCGCGCTGGAGCAGGCCCGGCGCGGCAGCGCGCGGCAGCTGCTGGCCGGCCGGTCGCAGTTCCAGGCCGGGACGCTGACCGCCACCGGCCTGGCCGGCGGGGTGGCGGACGGGCTCATGTGCATGGACGCGGTCCAGTTCGCCGATCCGCCGCTGGCCGCGCTGGCCGAGTTCCGCCGCGTGCTGGCGCCCGGCGCCCGGCTGGCCCTCACCTGCTGGGAGGCGGCCGGCCCGGCCGCGGATCAGGCGCCGCGCCGCATCCGGGCGGTGAACCTCCGCCGTGATCTGGCCGCGGCCGGCTTCACCGACGTGCAGGTCGACGACAAGCCCGGCTGGCGGGAGGCCGAGAGGCGCCTGTGGCAGGAGGTGGTAGAGGCACAGCCCGGGACGGATGCGGCGATGCAATCGCTGCAGGCCGAAGGTCGTCGCTCGCTGGACACGTTCGCATCGGCACGCCGCGTGTTCGCTTCCGCGACCGCGCCCTGAGCCGCGCAAGGACCTTGGTAACAGGCCAATCACGGGTCAGTTGCAAGATTGCCGTACACCTGGACATCATGGTCAAACTGTCGTGTCTTCATGGGGAGACAAAAACTTCCCTGACTTATCCGCGCGCATGGAGGCAAATTGATGACCCCGTCGCTCTCGCGGCCCAGAGCCCGGTGGCTGGCATTCGCCACCGCCGCCGCCGCCGCCTCATTGGTTGTAGCCGCCTGCGGCGGCAGCAGCTCCCCGTCGGCGGGCTCCAGCCCCGGCACGGTCAAGTCCGGCGGCACAGCGACCTTCGCCCTGGACGAGGACGTCGCCGGCTTCAACGTCCTGCAGGCCAGTGACAACGAGTTCGTCCTGCAGGAGATCCTCGACCAGACCTGGCCCCAGGCCTTCCTGACCCCGCCGAACCTGACGCCCACGCTGAACAAGGACCTCCTGACCAGCGCCACCGTCACCAGCAGCAGCCCGCAGACCGTCGTCTACAAGATCAACCCCAAGGCGACGTGGTCGGACGGGACGCCCATCTCGGCGGCGGACTTCATCTACAACTGGCAGGCCCAGAGCGGCAACCCGAAGTACAAGGACCTGGGCGGGGCCGCCTACCTGGACGCCTCCACGGCCGGCTTCAACGACATCAAGTCGGTGACCAGCTCGGACGGCGGCAAGACCGCGACGGTCGTGTTCAGCGCGCCGTACGGCGACTGGCGGGCCCTGTTCTCGCCGCTGATCCCGGCCCACATCGCCCAGAAGGTGGGCTGGAACAACGGATTCCAGACCTTCGGGCCCGCGGTGCAGGTCTCGGGCGGCCCGTACATGATCCAGAGCTACACCAAGGGCGAGGACCTGGTGGAGGTCCGGAACCCGAAGTGGTGGGGCACGCCGGGCAAGCTGAGCAAGATCGTCTTCCGGTTCATCCTGGACGACAGCCAGCAGCCGCCCGCGGTCCAGAACGGCGAGGCCAACCTGGTCAACCCGGCCCTGGCCGCGCTCTCCTTCTACGACTCGGTGAAGAACATCTCCGGCTTCACCACGAAGGTCGACGCGGGCCTGGAGTACCAGCACATGGACTTCAACGAGGCCAACCCGTACCTGGCCAACGTGAACGTCCGGCACGCCATCGCCTGGGGCACCAACCGGGCGCAGATGGTGGCCCGCATCGTCACGCCGATGGCGCCCTCCATCAAGCCGCTGAACAACCGGCTGTGGATGGCCACGCAGCCCGCCTACAAGGACACCAGCGGGATCTACGGCGCCTATGACCCGGCCAAGGCCAAGGCCGCGCTCACCTCGGCCGGGATGACCATGGGCTCGGACGGGTACTTCCACCCGAACAGCGGCCCGCTCAAGGGTCAGGACCTGAGCTTCAACATCTCGACCACCAGCGGTGTCGAGGTGCGGGCCCAGATCGAGCAGCTGTTCCAGGCCAGCATGAAGAACATCGGCATCAAGATCAACGTCAAGAACTACGACGCCAACACGTTCTTCGGCACGGTCCTGCCCAAGGGCGAGTTCGACATCGGCGAGTTCGCCTGGGTGCTGACGCCGTTCGACTCGGCTAACCAGCCCATCTTCTGCTCCTACACCAACACCGCCGTCTGCGGCAACGACTGGGATCACTACGCCAACCCGACTGTGGACAAGCTGTTCACTCAGGCTGCGGCCACCATTGACCCGACTCAGTCGGCGGCGATCTACAACCAGATCGACACCATCCTGTGGAAGGACATGGTGACCCTGCCGCTGTTCCAGCAGCCTGACCTGACCGGCTACTCGACCAAGCTGGCCGGCGTGCAGCCCAACACCAGCAGCGTCGGTGTGACCTGGAACGCCCAGGACTGGGGCGACACGACGCAGTAGCCGCGCAGGCTTAGCGCTACGACGTCAGCGAGCCGGCAGCCGCCACCAGGCGGCTGCCGGCTCAACCCCGGAGGGAGGTCAAACTCATGGGCGCCTTCATCGCCCGCCGGATCGCGGCGGGGATCGTGCTCCTGCTCGTCGCCAGTTTCCTGATCTACCTGCTCGTCTCGCTGTCCGGCAACCCGCTGGCCGCGCTGGAGGCGAACCCGCACATCGCCAAGGCCACGATCGCGGCCGCCCGGGAGCAGCTGCACCTTAACGAGCCTTTGCTGGAGCGGTACTGGACGTGGCTGACCGGCTTCCTCCAGGGCAACTTCGGCACGGCCACGACCGGCCAGGCCGTCGGGCCGCAGGTGGTGCCGCGCCTGCTGGTCACGCTGCAGATGGTGATCCCGGCGGTCCTGATCTCCATCGTCCTCGGCATCGTGGTCGGCGTGATCGGCGCGGTGCGGCAGTACAGCATCATCGACCACCTGTCCACGGGGCTGGCCTACGTGTTCTTCTCGACCCCGGTCTTCGTGCTCGCCATCCTGCTCAAGGACTTCCTGGCCGTGGACTTCAACAAGGGCGTCGGCCACACCGTCCTCTACACCGTCGGCCAGAACACGCCGGGGGTGACCGGCTTCGGGAACGTGACGGTCGACGTGATCGAGCACACGATCCTGCCGGTCGTCACGCTGGTCCTGATCACCTACGCGACCTGGAGCCGCTACCAGCGGTCCTCGATGCTGGACGTGCTGAACGCGGACTACATCCGGCTGGCCCGGGCCAAGGGGCTGTCGCCGCGCCGGGTGCTCTACGTGCACGCCCTGCGCAACGCGCTCATCCCGGTGACGACCGTGATCGCGCTGGACTTCGCCGCCATCATCGGCGGCGCGCTGGTCACCGAGATCGTCTTCGGCTGGGAGGGGTTCGGCCAGTTCTTCTTCACCGGGCTGACCGGCCCGGTGAGCCCCGACGTCAACGTCGTCCAGGCCTGGTTCGTGATCTCGGCCGCGGCCGTCGTCCTGTTCAACCTCATCGCTGACATCCTGTACGGCGTGCTCGACCCGAGGATCCGTTATGCCTGAGCCCATCGAGGTCAGCCCGCCCCAGTCCGCGCCGCTGCGGCCCGGCCCGGGCGGCGGACCGCCGCAGACCCTCCCCGAGCCGCCCCCCGGGGGCGCGCGGTCAGCCGCCGAGGAGGGCCTCAGCATCGAGGCCCGGAGTCAGTTCCGGATGGCCGCGGAGCGGTTCATCCACCACAAGGTGGCCCTCGTGGGCGGCGGCATCTTCGTCTTCCTGCTGCTCCTGTCCACCGTGGGCGCGCACTTCTGGCGCTACGGGCATGCCCAGATCACCGGGCAGTTCGGGACCGGACCGTCGCTCCAGCACCCGTTCGGCACCGACACCATCGGGCACGACCTGTTCGCCCAGGTCCTGACGGGCGCAGCGACCTCCATCGAGACCGCCCTGGTCGTCGCGGTCCTCGCGACCGTAATCGGCACGCTGATCGGCGCGGTCGCGGGCTACTACGGCGGGTGGGCCGACGCGCTGCTGATGCGCTTCACCGACCTCGTCCTCGTCGTGCCATTGCTGGCCGTGCTGCTGGTGCTGGCCAACGGCGTCAGCGGCCTGGCCGGCAACTGGTTCGTGATCGCCCTGGTCCTGGCCGCCCTGCTCTGGACCTACCTCGCCCGGCTGGTGCGGGGCACCTTCCTGTCTTTGCGGGAGCGCGAGTTCATCGAGGCCGAGTGGGCCATCGGGGCCTCGGACCGGCGCATCATCCTGCGCCACCTGATCCCGAACGCCATCGGGCCCATCGTCGTCAACGCCACCCTCACCGTCGCCCAGGCGATGCTGATCGAGGCGATCCTGTCCTTCCTCGGCCTGGGCATCCAGCCGCCGGACGTCTCCCTGGGCTCGCTGATCAACTCCGGCCAGGGCGATGCCACCGCCCTGCCCTGGCTGTTCTACTTCCCGGCCGGAATCCTGGTGATCTTGATCCTGTCAGTGAACTTCCTCGGCGACGGGCTGCGCGACGCCCTGGATCCAAGTCAGAGGGTGCGTGCATGACCGAGCCACTGCTGGAGGTCACCGACCTGTCGGTCGGCTTCCAGACCAGGGAGGGCCAGGTAAAGGCCATCCGCAACCTGAGCTTCACCCTGCAGCCCGGCGAGACGCTGGGCATCGTGGGGGAGTCGGGTTCGGGCAAGTCCACGGTCGCGCTCTCCATCCTCGGCCTGCTCCCCAAGAACGCCCGCATCACCGGGTCAGTGCGCGCCAAGGGGCGGGAGCTGATCGGGCTGTCCGAGCAGAACCTCTCGGGGGTCCGCGGCAGCACCATCGCCTACATCCCGCAGGATCCGCTGTCCTCGCTGAACCCGTCCTTCAAGGTGGGCTGGCAGGTCGCCGAGGCGATCTGGACCCGCCAGGACGTGTCCAAGGAACAGGCCCACAAGCGCGCGGTCGAGTTGCTGGAGATGGTCGGCATCCCGAGCGCCGCCGAGCGCGCGGAGCGCTATCCGCACGAGTTCTCCGGCGGCATGCGGCAGCGCGTGGTCATCGCCATGGCCATGGCCAACGACCCGTCCATCATCGTCGCCGACGAGCCGACCACCGCGCTGGACGTCACCATCCAGGCCCAGGTCCTGGAGGCGCTGCGGGCGGCCCGCGACCAGACCCAGGCGGCGGTGATCCTGATCACGCACGACCTCGGGGTGGTGGCCGGGATGGCCGACCGGGTCATGGTCATGTACGCGGGGCGGGCGGTGGAGACCGCGCCGTCCGACGAGGTCTTCTACCACCCGCGGATGCCCTACACCCTCGGGCTGCTCGGGTCGCTGCCCCGGCTGGACGTGGGCGGCCAGGGCCCGCTGCGTCCGATTCCGGGCTCGCCGCCCTCGCTGGTCAACATGGCGCCGGGGTGCCCGTTCCGGCCGCGCTGCCCGCTGGCCTATGACCGCTGCGAGACCGAGGAGCCGCCGCTGGCGCACGTCGGCGTGGAGCACGCCGCGGCGTGCCACCGCTCCGCCGAGCTGGTTGACGTCGGTACCGAGCTGTTCGAGCCCACCTGGGCGGACACCGCCGACCTGGCCGATGCCTCCGCGCTGCCGGAGCCGCTCGTGATGGCACCGCACCGCAACGGCGCCGCGGCGGGTGCGGACGGCGAGCCGGCCGACAGCCTGGTCATGAAGGTCACCGACCTGGTCAAGCACTTCCCGATCCGGGGCGGCGGCCTGGTCCGGCGTACGGTCGGCGAGGCCCACGCGGTCTGCGGGGTCTCCTTCGAGCTGCACCGGCACGAGACGCTCGGGCTGGTCGGCGAGTCGGGGTGCGGCAAGTCCACTACCGCGCGCACCGTGCTGCAGCTGCTGAAGGCGACGTCGGGCTCGGTCCTGTTCGAGGACCAGGAGCTGACCACCCGGAGCCGCGCTGACCTGCGGCCGCTGCGCCAGCAGATCCAGGTCGTCTTCCAGGATCCCTATGCGTCCCTGGACCCGCGGATGCCGGTCGGCGACATCGTCGCCGAGCCGCTGCACATCCACAACCGCTGGTCGCGCGAGACGGGCCCGAAGGAAGTATCCGAGCTGTTCCGGATGGTAGGCCTCAACCCCGAGCACCGCAACCGCTACCCGCACGAGTTCTCCGGCGGCCAGCGCCAGCGCGTCGGCATCGCCCGGGCGCTGGCCCTCAAGCCCGAGGTGCTGGTCATGGACGAGCCGGTGTCGGCCCTGGACGTGTCCATCCAGGCCGGGATCGTGAACCTGCTGGAGGAACTGCAGGACCGGCTCGGCCTGTCGTACCTGCTGATCGCCCACGACCTGTCGGTCATCCGGCACATCTGCGACCGGGTCGCGGTCATGTACCTGGGCAAGATCGTCGAGATCGGCACCCAGAACGACGTCTACGACCGCCCGACCCACCCCTACACCCAGGCCCTGCTCTCCGCTGTCCCGGTGCCCGACCCGGTGGTGGAGCGGCAGCGCCAGCGGATCCTGCTGACCGGCGACGTCCCGAGCGCGGACAACCCGCCGTCGGGGTGCCGGTTCCGCACCCGCTGCTGGAAGGCCCAGGAGATCTGCGAGCAGCAGGACCCGGAGCTCACCGAGCGGGGTCAGGGCCACCCGGTGGCCTGTCACTTCCCGGAGGTCACCGCCGTCTTGCAGACAACGGCCCGCTAGGGCCGGGCCGTGGCCGCCGCCCCGTCGTGGCCGCCCGTCCATCCGAAACGCTGGCGTGACCCGCCCCGGCCGCACCGGGCGGTCGCGGCCGCCCGGGGCCGGTGATGTTCGGCCGCCGCGTTACCGGGGATGTTCTGGCCCGTGGGCAATGAGGAGAGCGCCGGGCCGTCCGCCGGGCCGACCGGGCCGTCTGCGGCGACCGGCCCGGCGGCCCTCGGGGCGGGCTGGTCGCACGGGCACCGGGACGTGTCGGGCGGCTGGCTGCGGCCCACCGTCTTCGGCGCGGTCGACGGGCTGGTGACCAACGCGTCGCTGATCGCCGGGCTCGGCGGCGGCGGCGTGTCCGCCCACACGATCGTGCTGACCGGCGCGGCGGCGCTGGTGGCCGGCGCGTTCTCGATGGGCACCGGCGAGTACATCTCGGTGACCAACCAGAACGAGCTGGTGCACGCCGAGGTCGCCCTCGAGCGGTCGATGCACGCCCGGTTCCCGGCCGCCGAGCAGGACGAGCTGGCCGGGTACTTCCGTGGATACGGGGCTGACCCGGAGACGGCGCTGCGGATGGCCGTCGCCGTGTCCGCCGATCCCGGCACGGCGCTGCGGATCCACACCCGCGAGGAGCTCGGCGTTGACCCGGACGACCTGCCGTCCCCCGTCCTGGCCGGCGGCGCCTCGCTGCTGGCGTTCTCCCTCGGCGCGCTGGTGCCCTTGCTGCCCTACCTGGCCGGCCTGCCCGACCTGGCCGCCACCCTGGCGCTCACCGCCGTCGCGCTCGCCGCCGGCGGGATGGTGGTGGGCCGGCTGACCGGCCGGCCGCCGCTCCGCTCGGGCCTGCGCCAGGTGCTGCTGGGCGGCCTGGCCATCGGGGTGACCTTCGGGGTCGGCAGCCTGATCGGAAGCCACGGCGCCTGAGCGCGGCCCCGCGTTCCGGGCCCGCGCGGGCGGTGGCGCTCAGGGCGCTCGCGCTCAGACGGTCGCGCGGCGGATCATGGCCAGCCCGGCCGCGGCCAGCCCGATGGCCAGGGCGGCGAGCACGCCGGTCAGCCCGGCGGCACTGAGCGTGGT
This sequence comes from Streptosporangiaceae bacterium, assembly GCA_036501025.1. Taxonomy (GTDB): domain Bacteria; phylum Actinomycetota; class Actinomycetes; order Streptosporangiales; family Streptosporangiaceae; genus DASUBV01. Next base: position 8,616 of record DASYBB010000082.1, on the reverse strand, counting down.
GAAGAAATGGCCGACGCCGGCCCAGGCGTCAGCCCAGGTCACGGCGAGCGCCCCGGCGGTGAGGGCGATGACCTGAACGCCGGCGAAGGCGCCCAGCCCGATCAGGCTCCAGCGCTGGAAGACGAGCCCGAACCAGATGCCGTAGACGAACATCAGTGCCAGGACGACCGACGACGTCAGCCAGGTGAGGTACCACGGGCCGCTGAGGATGTACGGGACCTGGAAGAAGTGCATGTTGATGCCCCAGCCGCCCGTGGACCGCTCGACGGCCTGCAGCACGGTCAGGGCCAGCCCGTCGGCGGCGGCCAGAATGACGGCCAGCAGGACGGTGCCCAGGTAGTAGGAGCGGCGGCTCACGCCGAGGGCGAGCCCGAACGGCATGGTCCGGGTCGCGCTGAGCAGCCCGGCCGCGAACACGAACACGAAGATGCTCGCCACCCCGCCGACCGGGTGCGGCGTGGCGGAGGTCGCCGCGGCCAGCAGGATGGCGATGTCGGCGACGAAGGCGAGGGCCAGGATGCACCAGGGCAGAGCCAGATAGCTGACCCGGTCGATCAGGTGGTAGCGGGTCACGTTCACGATGGTGGTCATGCGTTCGTCCTTTCCCTGAGGTCGGCCGAGTCGCGGCCCGCGGCGTGGACGACGAGCTGCTGCAGCGATAGTGGCGTCAGGCTGAGGCGCAGCTCGCGGGCCCGGGTCCAGTCGCGGTCGTCCATCGCCCCGGCCACGACGGCGGATTCCTGCCCGGCGATCATGCGGCGGTCCCAGATGACGCGGCCCGCCGTGAACTCGGAAACGGCCGCGGTCGGGCCGCTCACGGTCGCGGCACTGCCCCGGATGTCGTCGGCCGCCGCGTCGAGCACTACCCGCCCGTGGTCCATCACCACCACCCGCTCCAGCAGGTCGGCGGCCTCGTCGATGAGATGGGTGGACAGCAGCACGGTCCGGGGGTGCTCGGCATAGTCGGCCAGCAGTCGGTCGTAGAACACCTGGCGGGCCACGGCGTCCAGGCCGGCGTAGGGCTCGTCGAACAGGGTCACCTCGGCCCGGGCGGCCAGGCCGATGATGATGCCGACCGCCGAGCGCATCCCGCGGGAGAGCTTCTTCAGCTTCCGGTTCAGCGGCAGGCCGAAGTCGGCGAGCAGCGCCTCGGCCAGCTCGGCGCTCCAGTTCGGGTAGAACCACGACGCCACCTGGAGGACCTGGCGGACCCTGAGATCGGGGAAGGCCTGGTCCTCGCGGACGAACACCATCCGGCGCAGGATCGCGTCGTTCTCGACCGGGCTGTCGCCGAGGACCCGGACGCGGCCCGCCGTGGCGAACTCCTGGGCGGCGATGACGCGCATGAGCGTGGTCTTGCCCACGCCATTGCGGCCGAGCAGGCCGGTGATCGATGGGCCCTCGATATCGACGGTGACGTCGTTGAGGGCGACGTGGCCACGGTAGCGGCGGGTCAGGCCCGCGACCGAGATGGTCGGCGTCATGGTGTGCTCACTCTCTGGACCTCACTTGATTCCCGGACCAGTGCGACGAGCTCGTCAGGGTCGAGCCCGAGCCGGCCGGCCTCGGCGACCAGCGGCACGATGTATCGCTCCACGAAGCCGTGGCGGCGCTCGCCGAGCAGGCGCTCGCGTGCGCCCGCCGCCACGAACATGCCGATGCCGCGGCGCTTCTCCAGCAGCCCGTCATCGGCCAGCACGTTGATGCCCTTGGCCGCGGTGGCCGGGTTGATCCGGTAGAAGGCCGCGAGCTCGTTGCTCGACGGCACCCGGTCGCCCTCGGCCAGCGCGCCCTCGGCGATCTCCTCGGCCAGCCGGTCGGCGACCTGGGAGAAGATCGGTGCTCCGTCATCGAGCACGGATCGCCTCCCTGGCTTCGTCTGGTTGCTCAGTTCGCTGGTTCATTACTTGAGTAATGTACCAGCGAAGCGGAGGAATGTCGAGCCCTTGACCCTCGACCGGCTTCAGGGCCGAGGATGGCGCGCATGACCGATCTCGCAACTCATGACGTGGCGCACCGGTTCGCCGCGGCGTTCGGCACCCGGGTCGTGGACCGCGTGCTGGCCTGCTTCACGCCGGACGCGCAGTACAGCGACCTGTTCTACGGGCAGTTCAGCGGCCAGGCGGAGCTGCGCCGGCTGTTCGAGCGGATGTACGCCGAGGGCGACCGCCACGAGTGGACGATGACGCGGGTGGTGAGCACCCCCGCGTGCACGATCGGCGAGTGGCACTTCGCCTTCACCGTCAGTGCCCGGGTGCCCCGGAGCAGCGGCCGGCGGCTGACCTTCGATGGCGTCTCCGTCTTCGAGACGCGGGCCGGGCTCTGCCACGCCTACCGGGAGTACTTCGATCGCACCGCGGCGCTGCGGGCGCTGGGCATCAGCGCGGCCGCGATCGACCGGATCACGGCCAGCCGGCCCACCGTCGAGGTCACCCCCGGGCCGCTGCGGGCATGACCGAGCCGCCCCGGCCGATGATGATCGGCGACTTCGCCCGCCGCTGCCGTCTGCCGGTCTCGACACTGCGCTACTACGACCGGATCGGGCTGCTCGTCCCGGCGGCGGTCGACCCGTCGAATGGCTACCGCCGGTACACCGCAGACCAGCTGCCGGCCGCGGTGCTCATCGGCCGGCTGCGGGCCATCGGTACCGCCCCGCAGGCCATCGCCGCCGTCCTGGCGGGCGGCACGGCGGCCGGGGCCGCGCTCGCCGCCGAGCGCCGGCGCGTGGAGGGCCAGGCGCGGGACGCGCACCGGGCGCTGGCCGAACTCGACGAGCTGCTGGCCGGCCGGGCGCTGGCTCACGGCGGCGTGCACGGTTACGACGTCCGGCTGGTCAGCCTCGGCCGCTACCGGGTGGCCGCGGCACCTTTCGCCGCCCCGGATGCCGGCGTCGCCGGCTGCATCCTGCGCGGCATCGCCGGCCTGCGCACCGCCCTGCGGCGCTCGGGCTGCGCGCGGGCCGGCCCGTGGGGCGCGACCTTCCCGCTCGAAATCACCGAGCAGGTCAGCGGCCTGGTCTTCGCCCGCGCGCGGCAGCTGTCCCCGGCGCCCGGCCTGGCGACGGCCTGGCTGCCCGCGGGCCGGGCGATGCGGACGGTTCACCAGCGCGGGCCCGGCACGCTGGCCCTGGCCTACCAGGCGGTCCTGGACCGGATCGACCACGAGGGCTGGACCCCGGCCGGCCCGGTCATCGAGGAGTACCTGGCCCTCGACGCGCCCCCGGCCACGGCGCCCGCCATCCAGGTCACCGTGCCGCTGGCCTGACGCCGTTCCCGGACGACCGGCCGGCCGCACAGCGCACCGGCCAGCCGGCGCGCCGGCGAGGTACCGGGCCGGTTGACCTGCCGCCGGCGCGGGATCTGGCGGATCCGGACCTAGCTTGACGACCCGTACTGGATCGGGATCTTGGTCTGCTGCGTCCGGGTCCAGGTGCCGGGGCCGAACGCCCTCGCCGACGGGCTGGTGCCTGTGCCGCCCGCCGGAGGCGGCGCAGTAGAACGCCGCGGCGCCGGGCGCGCCGGTCAGGAAACTGAGGCCGGGCGCCAGCACGCCGCCGAAGGACTCGCCGGGCGGGCGGCCGGCCGGACGGGCCGTCATGTGCACCACGCATCTGGCCGGGCGCCGGTTCGCTGGTGGCGGCGATGGCGGGTCAGCTAGCATCAGCATTACTATGGACTGTAGTAGTAGCAGGCCGCGGCCGGGCCGCCAGCCCCCGGGACCGCCGATGACGGCAACTGCCCGGTGGGCGCGGCGCCTGGCCGGGTCCGGCCTGGCGGCGCTGGCGCTCGCGGTGGCCGCCGCGGGATGCGGCGGCTCCCCGGCCGCCCCGGCGTCGGCCGGCGCCGCCGCCAGCAGCAGCGCCGGGACGGTGACCATCTCGGCCAAGTCCCTGCCCAGGGTCGGGACGGTCCTGGTGAATGCCGCGGGCGATGCGCTGTACATGTTCGTCCCGGACGACCAGCGCCAGGTCACCTGCGTGAGCCTGTGCGCCGAGACGTGGCCGCCGGTGCGGCTGCGGGCGGGCGCGGCGCTGGCCGCGGGCCCCGGCGTCCGGCCGGGGCTGCTGGGCTCGGACGCCGATCCGGCCGGCGGCCGCGTGGTCACCTATCACGGCTGGCCGCTGTACACCTACACCGCCGACGTCTACGCCGGGCAGACGACCGGGCAGGGCATCGACCTGAACGGCGGCTACTGGTATCTCATCCGGCCCTCCGGCCAGGTCGTCCGGGCCCGGCTGCCGTAACCGCGTCCCGGCGGCGGGCTTGAGCCTGCCCCGCGGCAAGGCTCTACCGTGATCGGCATGTCCTCCGACGCATCGGGCCCGCTGCTGACCGCCGGGGTTCGTGGCCCGCCGCCGCCTCGACGCCCGGATCACGCGGCTGTGCGGCGCCCTGCACCGGATCGACCATCTGCTCGCCGAGGGAATCGAGGCCACCATGCCGAGCTGAGTTCCGGGGCCGCCACGACCAAGAGCCCGCCCGGCACCGGCAGCGTGACCGACGCGCACCTCCTGGCCCGCCAGCTGTTCAACGAGACGTGGCGGCTGATGGAGCAGGAGGGACGGACCGCGGCGGACGATGACCGCATGGTTCACGCGGCGCACGCCTCCCGCTATCACTGGGGCCAGGTGCCGGCGGCGCCGGCCCACCTGGCCCGCGGCGAGTGGCAGATTTCCCGGGTGTACACGGTGCTCGGCCGGGCTGAGCCCGCCCTGCACCACGCCCGGCGGGTGCTGGGCATCTGCCGGGAGCACGACGTCGGCGACTGGGACCTGGCCTTCGCCTACGAGGCGCTGGCCCGGGCGCATGCGGTCGCCGGGGACGCCGGCCGGGCCCGGGAGTACACCGACCAGGCCCTGGCCGCCGCCGAGGACATCGCCGAGGACGAGGAACGGGAACTTGTCCTGGCCGACCTGGAGACCATTCCCGGCCAGCCCCGGTACTGGTAAGGCGAGCATCCAGGATGCGGGTCCGGCGGGACTGGGGCGTTATGGTGCATTCGCGACTACGGTTAGATTCTGCCCGGCACCGGACGGCGCCAGGGAACCGGACGCGTGAACGGCGGCGTGACGCGATGACCGATGGCTGGGCGGGCGCCCGCGACGAGGGCGGCACCTTAGTCGGGCGTGACCCGGACCTGGCCGAGCTGGCCCGCCTCGCGCAGCGCGCGCGCCTGATCACGCTGTCCGGCGAGGCCGGCATCGGCAAGACCTGGCTGGCCCGGCGGCTGACCGCCGCGCTGGCCCCAGCCTGTCCCGGGGGGATGTACCTGGTCGGCCTCGCCGACCTGGGCCAGCCCGACCTGCTGGCCGCCCGGGTGGCAGCGGCCCTCGGCGTGTCCGAGGAGCCGGGCGTCCCGCCGCTGGACACCGTCGTCGAGGCGCTCCGCGGCCGGCGCATCCTGCTGACCCTGGATCACTGCGAGCATCTCGCGGGTGCCTGCGCGGGCCTGGCCGAGCGGCTGCTGGCCGGCTCGCCCGGACTGCTCATCGTCGCCACCAGCCGGACGGTCCTGGGAGCGGCGGGCGAGCTCGCCTGGCCGGTGCCGCGGCTCACGGCGCCGCCCGCCAGCACGGCCGCCCCGGAGAGCCCGGACCGGGCCGCGCGGTACGACGCGGTCCGGCTCTTCGCCGGCCGCGCGGCGGCGGCCGCCCCCGGCTTCGCCCTCAGCCCGGGCAACTGCGCCGCCGTGGCCGCGATCTGCCGGGCGCTGGGCGGCCTGCCGCTGGCCATCGAGCTGGCCGCGGCCTGGGCCCCGGGCCTGGCCGCCGATCAGATCGCGGCCCGCGTCAACGAACGGCTGCGGCAGCCGGCCGACCTGGATCAGCCCGGCGCGCCGCCCGGCCGCGAGCTGCGGGCCGCGCTGGACGGGAGCCATGATCTGCTCAGCCCGGACGAGCGGGTCCTGTTCCGGCGGCTGTCGGTGCTCGCGGGCTGGTCGCTGGAGACGGCCGAGCGGCTCTGCGCCGACGATGGCCTGCCGGCGAGCCGGATCGCCGGGCTGCTGGCCGGCCTGGCGGGTAAGTCCCTGATCGAAGTTGAGCCCGGAGCGCCGGGCCAGCGCCGCTACCGGATGCCGGACGCCATCCGCGAGTACGCCGCCGGATGCCTGGCCCGGTCGGGCGAGAGCGTGCCGCTGCGCCGTCGCCTGCGCGACTACGCCCTCGCCATCGGCGATTACTTCCTGAGCATCGGCCTGGCTCAGGTCCCCGCGCCCATGCTGGCCCGCTCGCAGCTGTTCCACCGCTACCGGACCGACGCGGACAATGTCCGGGCGGCGCTGGCCTGGTGCCTGGAGCAGGGCGACATCGAGGCGGGCCTGCGCCTGTGCACCGCCTTCGGGACCTCCTGGATGGTTCTCAGCACCGTCGCGGAGGGCCTCGCATGGTTCGGCGCGTTCCTGTCGGCCGACCAGTCCGGCGTGCCGGGCGCCGTGCGCGGCCCCGCGCTCTCGGCCGCGGCCTGGATGGCCAGCGGCGGGGATGAGGAGAAGCAGGCCGAGGCCTGGGCCGCTGAAGGGCTGGAGGTATGCCGCGCCAGCGGGAACTCGCTGTTCGCGTCGGGCGCGCTCAGCCTGCTTTCCCAGTCGGCCCTGCGCGCCGGCCGGGCCGGCGAGGCGCTCCGGCACGGCACCGAGGCGGTCGAGCACGCCCGCCAGTGCGGCGACAAGTGGAGCGAGGGCCTCGCGCTCAACAGCTGCTCGGCCGCGCAGGCGGCGCTGGGCCAGCTGCCCGCGGCCCGGGACTCGGCCGCGGCGGCGCTGGCCCTGATGGTCGACATCGACCACCAGTGGGGCGCGGCCCGCGCGGCGCTCGGCCTGGCCGGGCTGGACCGGGCGCACGGGGACCTGGCCGCGGCCCGCGACCACTACCTGTCCGCCCTCGCCCTGCTGCGCCAGATCACGGGCGACCCCGAGATCGCCCGCTGCCTGGACGGCCTCGGCCGTGTGGCCCTCGGCCAGGGGAATCTCCCCGAGGCCCGCGGTTACCTGGAACAGGCCCTGGAGCTCAGCCGCCGCGCGGGCAGCCGGTCCGGCACCTCGCGCGGCCTGTTCGCCTTCGCGGCGCTCACCCTTCGCGAGGGCCGCGCCGACCGCGCGGTGCAGCTGGCCGCCGCCGCCGCCGCGCTGAGCGAGGCGCCCCGGCCCACGGCCGGCGCCCGCCGCCGGCGGGCGCCGGCCACCGCGCCGATCCCGCCGCGCGTCCGGGCCCAGCGGTACCTCGACGCCGCCGCGGGCCTGGGCCAGGCTGAGGTCGACCGCCTCTGGGCGGCCGGCCTGGAGCTGGACGCCGCCGCCGCGGCCGGCCTCGCCCTCGAGCCGCCCAGCTAGCCGAGCCCCGGCCCGAGCCCGGCCCGAAACGAGGACTGGGCCGGCGGCCGCGCCGCTCGCGGGAATCCGCGGGAGAATCGAGCGGGAGCACGGGGGAAGGAGCCAGCCATGAAGTACCTGCTCATGATCTACGGGAACCAGGAGAAGTGGGAGGCCCTCCCGGCCGGGCAGTGGCCCGAGGCCATCGCCCGGCAGGAGGCCTTCAACGCCCGGTACCGCGAGACCGGCGAGCTGCTCGGGTCCTACGGCCTGGCCGACGCGGTCAACGCCAAGCTCGTCCGCCGGGCCGGCGGCCTGCCCGAGGTCACCGACGGCCCCTACCTGGAGACCAAGGAGTACCTGGCCAGCTTCTGGCTGCTGGACTGCGAGAGCGAGGAGCGGGCCCAGCAGATCGCCGCGGACATGCCGTTCGCCGACACCGATCCGGTCGAGCTGTGGCCGATCCTGCACGAGTCCGCCGGCGGATGAGCGACCCGGGCCTCGAGGAACTGCTCCGCGAGCTGGCCCCGCAGGTGCTCGGCGTCCTGGTGCGCCGGCACGGCCACTTCGGCGCGTGCGAGGACGCCACCCAGGAGGCCCTGCTGCAGGCCGTGACCCAGTGGCCGGCCCGCGGCGTCCCCGAGAACCCGCGCGCCTGGCTGATCACGGTGGCGTCCCGCCGCCTGGTCGACGAGGCCCGCAGCGAGCAGGCCCGGCGCCGCCGGGAACTGGAGCAGGCCGCCGAGGCCCCGCTGCCGCCGGATGCCGCCCCGGAAACGGACGACGGCCTGGCCCTGCTGTTCCTGTGCTGCCACCCGGCGCTGTCGGGGCCGAGCCAGGTCGCGCTGACCCTGCGCGCCGTCGGCGGGCTGAGCACGGCGCAGATCGCGGCCGCGTTCCTCGTGCCCGAGGCCACGATGGCCCAGCGCATCAGCCCCGCCAAGCAGGCCATCAAGGCCAGCGGCGCCCGGTTCACCGTGCCCGGCGCAGGCGAGCGCGGCGCGCGGCTGCCTATCGTGCTGCACGTCCTGTACCTCATCTTCAGCGAGGGGTACGCGACCGCGTCCGGCGCCGACCTGATCGTGCCGCGGCTGTCGGCGGAGGCCATCCGGCTGACCCGGTGGCTGCACCGGCTGCTGCCCGGCGACACCGAGGTCACCGGCCTGCTGGCGCTCATGCTGCTGACCGACGCCCGCCGCGGCGCGCGCACCGGCCCGGACGGGAGCCTCATCCCGCTGGACGAGCAGGACCGCGCCGCCTGGGATCAGGCCGCCATTGCCGAGGGCGTCGCGCTGATCAGCGCGGTCC
>DASYBB010000081.1:0-16792 GCA_036501025.1 Streptosporangiaceae bacterium | reverse complement strand
ACCTCCTGGAACAGCCGGGACGACATGCCGCCGCCCAGCGCGGAGTTGAGCACGCCCAGCGCGAACCGGCGCGGGTCGCTGCGGGACAGCCCGGCGCAGCCGAGCACCAGGTTGGCCTGCTCGATCGGACGGGAGACCAAGCGGACGCCCGTTCCCTGCGCGTCGCCGGCCGCGGAACCGCTCAGCCGCGGCGCGGCCGGCTCGCGGTCGCCGGCCAGCGCCGGGCCGAAGGCCTTGGCCACCAGCTCGACGACCCGGTCGTGGTCCAGGCTGCCCGCGGCCGCGACGACCAGGCGGTCCGGGGTGTACCGGGCGCGGTAGTGCTCCCAGATCCGGTCCCGGCTGATCGCGTTGATCGAGTCCACGGTGCCGAGGATCGGCCGCCCCAGCGGCGTGTCGCCGAACAGCTGCGCGCCGAACGCCTCATGGACCAGGTCCGAGGGATCGTCCTCGTTCATGGCGATCTCTTCGAGGATGACCCCGCGCTCGGCGTCGACGTCCCGGGGGGCGATCAGCGAGCTGTTCACCATGTCCGACAGGACGTCGATGGCCAGCGGCAGGTCGCTGTCGAGCACCCGTGCGTAGTAGCACGTGTACTCCTTCGCGGTGAACGCGTTCAGCTCGCCGCCGACCGCGTCCATCTCCGCCGAGATCTCCAGCGCGGTGCGCCGCCCGGTGCCCTTGAACAGCAGGTGCTCCAGGTAGTGCGTCGCGCCGGCGTGGTCGCGGTCCTCGTCCCGCGAGCCGACGCCGGCCCAGATGCCGAGCGCTGCCGACCGGACGGCCGGCAGCGACTCGGTGATGACCCGCAGGCCGCCGGGCAGCACCGTGCGCTGAACGCCCGGCTCACCGCCCGGCAGCCGCTGAGTGTCGGTCATGAGTTGTCGGATCCGCCGCCACCGCCGCCGCGGTTGCGCTGCCGGCTGCGGTGGTGGTCGCTGCCGCCGCCGCTCCGGTGGTCGCGGTCTCCGCCGCGGTCACGGTCGCCGCCGCGGTGCTCGCGGTCGCCCCGGGACTCCCGCGGCCGGTCGTCGTGACCGCCGAGGTCCTCGCCCGCGGCCTCGCGCTCCACGACCTCGACCGGCACCAGCGACAGCTTGCCGCGGTCGTCGACCTCGCGGATCTCGACCTGGATCTTGTCGCCGACCTTGACGACGTCGTCCACGTTGTCGATCCGGGCGCCGCCGTGCAGCTTGCGGATCTGGGTGATGTGCAGCAGCCCGTCCTTGCCCGGCAGCAGCGAGATGAACGCGCCGAACGTGGTCGTCTTCACCACGGTGCCGAGGAAGCGCTCGCCGACCTCGGGGATGTGCGGGTTGGCGATCGCGTTGATCATCGCCCGCGCCGCGTCGGCCGAGGTGCCGTCGGTGGCCCCGATGTAGATCGTGCCGTCGTCCTCGATGGTGATCTCGGCGCCGGTCTCGTCCTGGATCGAGTTGATCATCTTGCCCTTGGGGCCGATGACCTCGCCGATCTTGTCCACCGGGACGTGCACCGTGATGATCCGCGGCGCGTTGTCGCTCATCTCGCCGGGCTCGTCGATGGCCTGGCTCATGACGTCCAGGATGGTGAGCCGCGCGCCGCGGGCCTGCTTCAGCGCGGCGGCCAGCACCGAGGCCGGAAGGCCGTCGAGCTTGGTGTCCAGCTGGAGCGCGGTGATCACGTCCCGGGTGCCGGCGACCTTGAAGTCCATGTCGCCGAACGCGTCCTCGGCGCCGAGGATGTCGGTCAGGGTGACGTACTCGCCGCCCTCGTAGATGAGGCCCATGGCGATGCCCGCGACCATGCCCTTGAGCGGGACGCCGGCGTCGAGGAGGGACATCGTCGAGGCGCAGACCGAGCCCATCGACGTCGAGCCGTTGGAGCCGATCGCCTCGGAGACCTGCCGGATCGCGTAGGGGAACTCCTCGCGGGTCGGCAGCACCGGCAGCAGCGCCCGCTCGGCGAGCGCGCCGTGGCCGATCTCGCGGCGCTTGGGCGAGCCCACGCGGCCGGTCTCGCCGGTCGAGTACGGCGGCATGTTGTAGTTGTGCATGTAGCGCTTGGTGCGGTCGGGGTTCAGCGTGTCGATCATCTGCTCCATGCGCAGCATGTTCAGCGTGGTCACGCCCAGCACCTGGGTCTCGCCGCGCTCGAACAGCGCCGAGCCGTGCACCCGGGGCAGCACGTCGGCCTCGGCCGAGAGCGACCGGATGTCGGCCAGGCCCCGGCCGTCGATGCGGAGCCCGTCGCGGGTGACCCGCTGCCGGACCAGCTTCTTGGTCAGCGCGCGGAACGCCCCGCTGATCTCCTTCTCGCGGCCCTCGAACTGGGCCCCCACCTTCTCGGTGGCCAGCGCCTTGACCCGGTCGGTCTCCGTGTCGCGCTCGGCCTTGCCGGCGATGGTGAGTGCCTGGGCCAGCTCGTCGGAGACCTCGGCCGCGATGGCGTCAAGGACGTCCTGGCCGTAGTCGGCGAAGGTCGGGAACTCGCGGATCTCCTTGGCGGCGACCCGGGCCACCTCCAGCTGGCCCTCGCACAGGGCCCGGATGAACGGCTTGGACGCCTCCAGGCCCTGGGCCACCGTCTCCTCGGTGGGCGCGACGGCGCCGCTGCCAGTGTCGGCCAGCAGGCTCAGCGTGCCGGGGGTGGACTCGGCCTCGACCATCATGATCGCGACCTCGCCGTCCTCCAGCACCCGGCCGGCCACGACCATATCGAACGTGGCCTCGGCGAGCTGGGGATGCGTCGGGAAGCCGACCCACTGCCCGTGAATCAAGGCCACCCGCACGGCGCCGATCGGGCCCGAGAAGGGCAACCCGGACAGCTGGGTGGACAGCGAGGCCGCGTTGATGGCGACCACGTCGTACAGGTGCTCGGGGTGCAGGGCCATGATCGTCTCGACGACCTGGACCTCGTTGCGCAGCCCGTGCACGAACGACGGCCGGAGCGGCCGGTCGATCAGGCGGCAGGTGAGGATCGCGTCCTCGGACGGCCGGCCCTCACGGCGGAAGAACGAGCCGGGAATCCGGCCCGCGGCGTACATCCGCTCCTCGACATCGACGGTGAGCGGGAAGAAGTCCAAGTTGTCTTTCGGGTGCTTGGACGCGGTTGTGGTGGACAGCACCATGGTCTCGTCGTCGAGATAGACGACGGCGGAGCCGCCGGCCAGCTTGGCCAGGCGGCCAGTCTCGAACCGGAGCTTGTGAACTCCCAGAGGGCCGTTGTCAATAATGACTTCGGCGCTAGTAACACCCTCCACGGGTGAGACCTCCTTGATAGAGGTCCCGCGCCTGCCCGCCGCGAGCGGAGCGCCAGGTGCCAGCCAGCTAGCGAGGAAGGCTGCCGGCCGGTCTTCGATCGAAGTTCTCGGCCCCGCAGCGCGCCACCTGGGCGCAAGCCGCCGAACCCGAGAACCACTACCGAGGACCGGCCCTGCGGGCGCTGTCAGCGCTCCGGGCCGGAGCCGCGGGACGTCGTACGTTTCGTGGTGTATTCAGTTGTCGGCGGGCGGCGCGCGCGTTGCGGCTGCGCCGCCCGGTGCCAAGCTACCTGCGCAGGCCGAGCTTCTCGATCACGGCGCGGTACCGGTTGATGTCCTTGCGCTGCAGGTAGTTGAGCAGCCGCCGGCGTCGGCCGACGAGCAGCAGCAGCCCGCGGCGGCTGTGGTGGTCGTGCTGGTGCACCTTGAGGTGCTCGGTCAGGTCGCTGATCCGCTTGGTCAGCAGCGCGACCTGGACCTCCGGCGAGCCGGTGTCACCCTCACTGGTCGCGTTCCCGGCAATGATCTCCGTCTTCACCGTCGTATCGAGCGGCACGTTGCTCCCTCGTGTTGCGTCGTTCGGGCACTCAGTTATCAGGCGCTCAGAGGATCCTGGGGCCTGACGTGATTCGGGGGCTCCGCGAGGCGGGCCGTCCGGATGGTCAGCCGCCTGAGGGCGCAGCCGACCTGGGCCTGATAATCCAGCCAAGGCACACGCTATCACGCCGGCGATTCCACTCACGCCAGAGCGTGATCCCCTGGAAGTTACCGGATTGTTACTTTTGACCGCCCCCGGCGCCGGCCGCCAGCGCGGTCCGGGCCTGCGTCACGTCGTCGCCCATCTGCTCGACGAGCTCCGGCACCGAGCCGAACCGGGCCTGGCCGCGGATCCGGGCGACGAAGTCCGCGGCCATGTGCCGGCCGTAGAGATCCAGGTCGTCCCGGTCCAGCGCGTAGGCCTCGACGGTCTGCACCTGGCCGTCGAAGGTCGGGTTGGTGCCGACCGAGATGGCCGCGGGCCACCGCTCCTCCTCCTCGCCGCCGGTGTCCAGGCTGATCAGCCAGCCCGCGTACACGGCGTCGGCGGGGATCGCGGTGTGCGGCAGGGTCTCCAGGTTGGCCGTCGGGAAGCCGAGCGCCCGGCCCCGCTGGTGGCCGCGGACGACCACGCCCTCGACCCGGTGCGGGCGGCCGAGGTCGACCGCCGCGCCCGCCACGTCGCCGGCCTCGAGCCGCGCCCGGATCTCGGTCGACGAGATCGGCTGGCCGTCATCGGCCAGCAGCGGCACGCCCTCGGCGGTGAAGTCGTACTTCTCGCCCAGTTCGGCCAGCAGGGCGACATCGCCCGCGCCGCGATGGCCGAAGCGGGAGTCCTCCCCCACCACCACGTGGGTCGCGTGCAGCCGCTCGACCAGCACGGCCCGCACGAACTCATCGGGCCCGAGCTGCGAGAACTCGTAGGTGAAGGGCAGCACGCAGACGGCGCTGACGCCGAGCCCGGCGAGCAGCTCGGCGCGGCGGCGGACGGTGCACAGGAACGGCGGGTGCGAGCCCGGCCGGACCACCTCGTCCGGGTGCGGGTCGAACGTGACGACGACCACCGGCTGCCCCGCGGCGGCCGCGGCCGCCGCGGCCTGCGCGACAATGCGCTGGTGGCCACGGTGGACGCCATCGAAGACGCCGATGGTGACCACGCTGGCACCCCAGTCCGCCGGCACCTCGCCGAGGCCCTGCCACCGCTGCATGTCCTGTCCCCTTCTGGTCAGGCGGTTACCGCGCTGCCCCAAGCCTGCCATGCGGCAGGCGCCGTCGCGCCGGGCAGCCGGGGACTAGCTCTCCCCGGCCGCGAATACGGCCAGCGACCGGGCCTGCCCGTCGGATTCGGTCAGCAGCGCGATCAGCGCCCCGTCCGGCCCGAACGCGGCCACCGGCGCGGGGCCGGCGCCGAGCGCGGGCAGCCGTCCCCCGTGACCGATGAGCCGGGCCTCGTCCGCGGTCAGCTGCCGGGCGGCGAAGGCCGCCGCCGCGGCCGCGGCCAGCGGGATGACCGGCAGCTGCGCCGGGCCGGCCGCCGCGGCCAGCTCGTCCAGGGGCGTGGCGTCCTCGATCCGGTACGGGCCCACCCGGGTCCGCGCCAGCGCCGTCAGGTGCCCGCCGGTGCAAAGGGCCGCGCCCAGGTCGCGGGCGATGGCCCGGATGTAGGTCCCGCTGGAGCACGTGATCCGGGCATCCACGTCCACCAGGCCGCCCGCCGGGCCGGCGCTGCGGCGGATGGCGGTGATGTCCAGCTCCGAGACCGTGACGGTCCGGGCGGGCAGGTCGGGCGGCGCGCCCCCGCGGGTCAGCCGGTAGGCCCGCTGCCCGCCGACCTTGATGGCGCTGATGCCGGGCGGCACCTGCTGGATCTCGCCGGTCAGCGCGGCCGCGGCCTGCCGCAGGCCGGCGTCCGTGACGCCGTCGGCGGGGAGCCGGGCCACGACCTCGCCGTCGGCGTCGTCGGTGTCGGTGCGCTCCCCGAGCCGGATGGTGGCCGCGTACTCCTTCTGGGTCAGGGCCAGGTGGCCGAGCAGCCGGGTGGCCTTCTCGATCCCGACGACCAGCACCCCGGTCGCCATCGGGTCCAGCGTCCCGGCGTGGCCGACCCGCCGCGTCCCGGCCAGCCGCCGGACCCGGCCGACGACGTCATGGGAGGTCAGGCCGGCCGGCTTGGCGACGATCAGCAGGCCGCTGGGCGCGGTCACGGCCGGAGCCGCTCGCGCAGCGCCGCCACCGCGGCGGCCGGGGAGCCGGCGGCCGTGAACCCGGCGGCCCGGGCGTGGCCGCCGCCGCCGAGGGCCTGGCACGCGCGGCCCACGTCGACCCGGTCCTTGGACCGGGTCGAGACCAGCCAGGCACCGTCGTCGGCCTCCTTCAGCACGACCGCCACCTCGGCCTCGTCGGTCCGCCGCAGCGTGTCGATGACCGGCTCGACCACGTCCAGCGGCAGGCCGCCGGCCCGCTCGCGGTCGGCCCGCGTCACGGTGGACCAGACCAGGCCGAGGCCGCCGGCCGCGCCGGGCTCGAGCACGGCCCGGCCCAGCACCGCGGCCAGCAGCTCCAGGTAGCCGAACGGGGCACGGTCGAACAGCTCCCGGGCCACGGCGCCGGGGTCGATCCCGGTGCTGATCAGCTCGGCGGCCAGGTAGTGCAGGTCCGGGGTGGTCGAGAACTTGAACGACCCGGTGTCGGTGACCAGCCCGGCGTAGAGCCCGAGCGCGATGTCGCGGCTGAGCGGGACGCCCAGCCGGGCGACCAGCTCGCGGGCCAGGACGGCCGTCGCCGCGGCCGCCGGGTCGACCAGCCGGACCGAGCCGAAGCCGCCGTTGGCGGCGTGATGGTCGAGCACGATCAGCTCCGCGGCCCGGCCGGCGCTCGCGGTCAGCAGCCCGAGCCGGTCCGGGCCGGCCGCGTCGAAGGTCATCATCACCTGCGGCCCGGCCGGGTAGCGCGCGGGCGGGGTCAGCCGGTCCGCGCCGGGCAGGAAGCGCAGGTTGGCCGGGACGCTGAACGGCTCGTCGCCGAAGGACGCGACGACCCGGCGGTCGGGGAAGGCCGTGCTCAGCGCCTGCGCCGCGGCCAGCATCGAGCCGAGCGCGTCCGCGTCGGGCCGGACGTGGCAGGCCAGGCAGATCTCCTGCGCGCCGCCGATGATCTTGAGGGCCGCCCCCCACTCGGCCTCGAGATCGGGGTTACCGGGAGCGCCAGGGGTCACGAGGGCGAGTATCCCGCGTCCCGCCGGGCGTCGGCCGGGAAATCACCCAGCTGGCCGCCCCCGGCCGCGCCGTTCGCCGCGCCCGTCCCGGCCGCGCCGTCGTCATCCTCGTCGTCGTCTTCGTCGTCGTCATCGGCCGGGGCCGGGGTCCGGTACGGATCGGGATCCCCGGCCGGGACGGCGCCCGCCCGGGCGGCCGCCACGGCGGCGTCGGCGGCGCGCGCCCGCGCCACCGCGTCCTCGATGGCCGCGGCCGTGTCGGGCACCTTGTCCAGCTGGAAGGCGATGGACGGGGTGTGCTTGATCCCGGTCTGGCGGCCGACCTCGGACCTGATCACGCCGGCCGCGCTGGCCAGCGCGGCCGCCGTGCCCTCCTGCTCGGCCTCGGAGCCGTAGACGGTGTAGAACACCGTCGCCTCGCGCAGGTCGCCGGTGACGCGCGCCTCGGTGACGGTGACGAAGCCCAGGCGCGGGTCCTTGATCCGGTGCTCCAGCATCTCGGCCACGATCTGGGCGATCCGCTCGCCGAGCTTGCGTGTCCTAGCCGGGTTCATCCCGTCACTCCTCCTCGTCGTGGAACAGCTGCCGGCGGGCGGACAGCACCTCGATCTCCGGCCGCCCGGCGACGAACCGCTCGCAGGCCTCCAGCACCTCCGTCGCGTGCCCCGCGGTGGAACTCACGACGGCGACGCCGATCTCCGTCCGCCGGTGCAGGTCCAGGTGCCCGGTCTCAGCGACGGACGCGCCGGGGAAACGCCGGCGCACCTCGGCCACGATGGGCCGGACCGCGGACCGCTTCTGCTTCAGCGAGCGTATGTCGCCGAGCAGCAGGTCCAGGGTCAGTGCGCCGACGTACACACCCGTCCCGCCAGCACTGGTTCCCGCATCAGGCGCGCGGCTTCTCCCGCATCTCGAAGGTCTCGATGACGTCCCCGACCTTGATGTCGTTGTAGCCGATCCCGATGCCGCACTCGAAGCCCTCGCGGACCTCGGTGGCGTCATCCTTGAACCGGCGCAGCGAATCGACGGTGAGGTTGTCGGAGACCACCACGCCGTCCCGGACCAGCCGCGCCTTGCTGTTGCGGGTGATGGTCCCGGACCGCACGATCGAGCCCGCCACGTTGCCGATGCGCGGGACCCGGAACACTTCCCGGATCTCGGCCGTGCCGAGCTGCGCCTCCTCGAAGATGGGCTTGAGCATGCCCTTGAGCGCGGCTTCCACTTCCTCGATCGCCTGGTAGATGACCGAGTAGTAGCGGATGTCCACGCCCTCGCGCTGGGCCAGCTCGCCGGCCCGCCCGGCGGGGCGGACGTTGAAGCCGATGATGACGGCCTCGGACGCGATGGCCAGGTTGACGTCGTCCTGCGTGATCGCGCCGACACCGCGGCCGATGACGCGGAGCGCGACTTCCTCGCCCACGTCGAGCTGGATCAGGGCATCCTCGAGGGCCTCGACCGAGCCGGACACGTCGCCCTTGATGATCAGGAGCAGCTCGTCCCGCTCGCCCGACTTCAGCGCGGACTCCAGGTCCTCGAGCGTGACCCGCGGCCGCCGCTGCGCGAACATGGCGCTCCGCTCCCGGGTCTCGCGCCGCTCGGCGATCTGCCGGGCCACCCGGTCGTCGTCGACGACCAGGAAGCTGTCGCCGGCGCCGGGGACCGCGGTGAGGCCGAGCACCTGCACCGGCCGGGACGGCGGCGCCTCGCTGACCGGCTTGCCGTCCTCGTCGAGCATGGCCCGGACCCGGCCGAAGGCCTCGCCGGTCACGATCGAGTCGCCGACGTGCAGCGTGCCGCGCTGCACGAGCACGGTCGCGACCGGGCCGCGGCCCTTGTCCAGGTGCGCCTCGATCGCGACGCCCTGGGCCTGCTGCGTCGGGTTGGCCCGCAGGTCCAGCTCGGCGTCGGCGGTCAGCACGACCGCCTCCAGCAGGGCGCCGAGGCCGGTGCCGTTGCGGGCCGAGACATCGACGAACAGGTTCTGGCCGCCGAACTCCTCGGCCACCAGGCCGTACTCGGTGAGCTGAGCGCGGACCCGGGCCGGGTCGGCGCCCTCCTTGTCCACCTTGTTGACCGCGACGACGATCGGCACCCCGGCCGCCTGGGCGTGGTTGAGCGCCTCAGTGGTCTGCGGCTTGACGCCGTCGTCGGCCGCCACCACGAGCACGACCAGGTCCGTCGTCTGCGCGCCGCGGGCCCGCATGGCGGTGAACGCCTCGTGGCCGGGCGTGTCGATGAACGTGATCCGGCGGTCCTGGCCGTCCACGACGGTGTCGACCTGGTAGGCGCCGATGTGCTGGGTGATGCCGCCCGCCTCGTGCGCCATGACGTTGGCGTTCCGGATCGCGTCCAGCAGCTTGGTCTTGCCGTGGTCGACGTGACCCATGACGGTGACCACCGGCGGCCGGGCCACCAGGTCGGTGTCCTCGCCCTCGTCCTCGCCGAACTCAATGTCGAACGCCTCCAGGAGCTCCCGGTCCTCTTCCTCCGGGGAGACCACCTGGACGGTGTAGCTGAGCTCGGCGCCGAGCAGCTGGAGCGTCTCGTCGTTGACCGACTGGGTCGCGGTGACCATCTCGCCGAGGTGGAACAGCACCTGGACGAGCGAGGCCGGGTTGACCCCGATCTTGTCCGCGAAGTCACTCAGCGAGGCGCCCCGCGACAGCCGGATGACCTGGCCGTTGCCGCGCGGGATGGAGACGCCGCCGATGGCGGGCGCCTGCATGTTGTCGAACTCCTGACGGCGCTGCTTCTTCGACTTGCGCCCGCGCGACGGCCGCCCTCCGGGCCGGCCGAACGCGCCCTGGGTGCCGCTGCGGCCGCGGCCGCCGGGACGGGCCGGGCCCATGCCCGGACGCGGCGCGCCAGCGCCGCCGCCACCGCCGGGACGGCCGGCTCCAGCGCCGGGACCGCCGCGGCCGCCGGGCCGCGTGCCGGCCCCCGGGCCGCCGGAGCCGGGACCGCCGCGTGAGCCGCCGGGGCCGCCGGGACCGCCCGGCCCGCGGGAGCCGATGGGCCGCGGGGGCATGCTGCTCGGGCTGGGCCGCGGGCCGCCCGGACGCGGGCCGCCCGGGCGCGGACCGCCGGGACGGGCATCGCCGGGCGCGCCGGGCCGGGCACCGGCCGGACGCGGGCCGCCGGGACCCGTCGGGCCGCCCGCCGGGGCGCCGGGCCGGGGACCGGGCTGGCCCGGGCCGGCCGGGCTGGCCGGAGCCGGGGCGCCGGGCCGCGGCCGGGCCGCGCCCATGCCGGTGGCCGTCGAGCTGAAGGGGTTGTTGCCGGGCCGCGGGCCGGGCCGGGGCACGTTCCGCCCGGCACCCGGGGCACCGGGGCGCGGGGCACCGCCCGGCCGCGGGCTGCCCCCCGGGCGCGGCGCGGCGGCCTGGTCCTGGCCGACACCAGCCTGGTCGGTGCCGCTGCGGCCGGCCTGCGCCGCGGCGGGCTGAGCGCCGGGCTGGGCCGGCGGCCGGCCCTCGCGCGGCGCGCTGTCGCGGGATGCGCTCTCGCCCGGCGCGGAGCCGGGCCGGGCCGGGCCGCCCGGAGCCTGCTGGGGGGACGGGAACGGCGTCGGCACGGTGGCCGACGGCCGATCCGGTGCGGCGGCCGCGGGGCGGGAGTCAGCCGCCGTACCCGCGTCTGCCTGGGGACCTGCCTGCGCCGCGGGCGCCGGAGTGCTGCCGTTCACGCTTCCCTTGCTGTCTGATTCTGCTGCCGCCGCAGCCGGCTGCGCCGACGGCGCCGGCCCGGCCGAGGCCGCGGACTGTACGGGGGCGGCCTGCTGAGCACGCCGCTGACCGTTACCCGACTGCCCTCGCGGCTGCTGGGCCGCGAACGCTTCCTTGAGCCTGCGGACTACTGGCGCCTCGATCGTCGAGGACGCCGACCGCACAAACTCGCCCATTTCCGTGAGCTTGGCCATGACGGCCTTGCTCTCTACGCCGAACTCCTTCGCGAGTTCGTAAACCCGGACCTTCGCCACTGCGCTCCCTCTACTCGGCCCGGCTGATCACCGGGCCAGTCAGCCGGTTCGGGGCAGCGCGTGCTCCGTCCGGCGTCAGCTTGTGCTGTTCATCGCCGCATGCTCATCGCGTGCTCATCGCAATCTCAGCCTGCTCTCTGACGTCTTGCCATTCATGTTCCCCGCCCGGCCCCGTCCCGCTGCGGCTGTCGCGCCGCACCGGCCAGGTACCCGGCGAGCCCTGCCATGCTGGCACCTGCGGTGCCCGCTCCCGCCACGCCCGCCCCGGCTGAGGCTGGGCCCGGCAGGCGAAGCGCCCGCGGGATTGCCCTCCGGCGCTCGGCCCGTGCCAGGCACTCCAGGCTGGGGTGCAGGTACGCGCCCCGGCCCGGCAGCCGCGCGGCAGCATCGGGAACTATCTCATTCCCTATTGCTACCACGCGAAGCAAGTCGGACTTGGCCGTGCGCACCCCGCAACCCACGCACGTCCGGACTGGCGACGCCGAAGCGCGCGATTCCGGCCGGGAAGGCGACGCGGTCCGCCTGGCCACTATGGCGTCTAGCTTACAGTGCTGGCGCGTCGGGAGCACCGGGCACGGTCCCCGCTGGGCCGTTGCCACCCGGCGGCCCGGCCGTCCGCCCGCCGGGCCGGCGGGCACCGGGGGCCGGCGGCCCGGCCGAGGGGGCCGCGACGGCAGTGCCATCACCTGGGCTGTCGGGTCGGATGTCGATCTTCCATCCGGTCAGCCGCGCGGCCAGGCGGGCATTCTGGCCCTCTTTCCCGATGGCCAGCGAGAGCTGGTAATCGGGCACGATGACCTGAGCCACCCGGGCCGCGGCGTCCACGACGATGACCTTGGACACCCGGGCGGGCGACAGGGCGTGGGCGACGAACGAGGCCGGGTCGGGCGAGTAATCGACGATGTCGATCTTCTCGCCGTGCAGCTCGGCCATGACGTTGCGGACTCGGCTGCCCATCGGCCCGATGCACGCGCCCTTGGCGTTCACGCCCGGCTGGTTCGAGATCACCGCGATCTTGCTGCGGTGGCCGGCCTCGCGGGCGATCGCGGCGATTTCCACCGCGCCGGACGCGATCTCCGGGACCTCCAGGGCGAACAGCTTGCGGACCAGGTTCGGGTGAGTGCGCGAGAGGGTCACCGACGGCCCGCGGTAGCCCTTGCGGACATGCAGGACATAGCAGCGCAGCCGCTCCCCGTGGACGTACCGCTCGCCGGGCACCTGCTCGCTCGGCGGCAGCATCGCCTCGAGCTTCCCGAGGTCGACCAGGACGGCCTTCGGGTCGCGGCCCTGCTGGATCACGCCCGCGACGACGTCGCCCTCGCGGCCGGCGTACTCGCCGAAGGTCAGCTCGTCCTCCGCGTCGCGCAGCCGCTGCAGGATGACCTGCCGGGCGGTCGCGGCCGCGATCCGGCCGAAGCCGTCGGGCGTGTCGTCATATTCCCGGCTGTCCTGCCCCTCGGCCGGCGCCTCCCGGGCCCACACCGTGACATGGCCGGTCTGGCGGTTGACCTCCACCCGGGCCATCGTCGCCGCACCGTCACTGTGGTGGTAGGCAACCAGGAGCGCGTCCTCGATGGCCTTGATGGCCAGGTCCATCGAGATGTCCTTCTCAGCCTCCAGGCTGCGAAGCGCGGTCAGGTCAATATCCATTGAGTCCCTCCTCATCCGCGCTCAGTTCGTCGGCGCTCAGGTCGCCGGCTTCGGCCCCGTCGGTGTCATCCTCGTCGGCGAGGCGCGCAAACTCGATCGTGATCCGGCCCGGGCCGAGGTCACCATAGCCAAACTGGCGGCTCTCCCCGGCTACCTCGAGCGTGACCCCGTCGGCGCTGGCCCCGGTGATCCGCCCTTCCACGACGCCGGCCTCGCTGCCCGGTCCGGCCGGGCCGGGCCCGAGCGGCACCGTGACCAGGCGCCCGATGGCCCGGCGCCAGTGCCGCCGCTCAGTGAGCGGCCGGTCCACGCCGGGCGAGGAGACCTCCAGGGTGTAGGGCACCTCGCCCATCGCCTCGCTGTCGTCCAGCACGGCCGACAGCTCCCGGCTGGCCAGGGCGATGGCATCGAGGCTGACGCCGCCATCCCCGTCGACGATCAGGCGCAGGACCCTCCGGCGGCCGGCCGCGGTGATCCGGATGCCCTCCAGGTCGAGGTCCAGGGCGTGGATGACGGGCTCAACCAGGGCGGCCACCCGGTCGGCGTCCACGGCCGGCAGCGCCCGGCCGCCCTCGCCGGCGCTCTTGCCCGCGGCGGGGCGGCTGCCAGGGGCGGGACGGCCGGTGGCGGCACGGCCAGTTCCGGTTCGGCCCGTGGCGGGACGGCCGCCCGACGACCCGCCGGCCGCGCCGCCCGGTGACCGGGCCGAGCCGTGGCGAGAGCTACCGCTCATGACGACCTCCTCGCCGCACGACCTGTGCTTTTGTACTGTGCCCACGACTAAGCCGCGGGTACGTGCATGTACCCGCGTCGCCGTCTAGCCTAGCCGGATACCGGGACTGCGGCCGTGCTCTGCCCGGCCAGCCGCGCGGAGCGCCGGCCGGGCCGCCCGGCGGTCACTGCCCCGGCAGCAGCACGGGCACGCCCGTGACATGCTGGATATCCAGCCAGCCCGGCCGCTCGCGGGCCGGCCCGATCTTCCGATTCATCCCCCGCTGGAGGATTTTCTGTGCCGGCCGACCCGACCCGGCGAGTCGTGCTCGCCGCGAGCGCCGCGCTCCCGCTGCTGGTCGCCGGCTGCCGCGGGACCGAGGTGCTGGGTGCTCCGCCGCAGCCGTCCGCCGCTGTGCGCCAGCTGCGGGCGGCGATCGCGGCGGAGCAGTCCATGGTGACCCGCTACCAGCGCGTGCTGGCCCTGCTCGCCGACGGCCGGGCGGCCGGCGGCAGCGGCCCGGCCGCCCGGGCCACCCTCGCCGGGCTGCTGGCCGAGCACCAGGACCACCTGCGGCAGCTGCGCGCCCGCCTGATCCCGGGCTCGCCGCAGGCGGCCGGATCCGGGCCGCTGCCGGCCCCGTCCGTCACCGGGGTCCCGGCCGCGCCGGGCCCGGCGATCAGCTACCTGGGCGCCGCTGAGCAGGCCGC
Source organism: Streptosporangiaceae bacterium (assembly GCA_036501025.1). Classification (GTDB taxonomy): domain Bacteria; phylum Actinomycetota; class Actinomycetes; order Streptosporangiales; family Streptosporangiaceae; genus DASUBV01. The sequence continues at coordinate 2,749 of DASYBB010000081.1, read as the reverse complement.
CTCGGACCGGCTGATGGGCGAGGTACTCCAGGTCCCGCCGTCCCTGGCCCAGCTGTTCGCCAGCATCAGCGCCTCGGAGGCCACCCACGTCCCGGTGCTGGCCGCCACGGAGGTGACCCGGTGAGCAGGTCCGGCCGCGCCGCCCGGGCGGCCGGGCGGCGGCTGAGCCAGGCTGACGTCGGAGCGCTCCAGGCGGCGCTGGCCGCCGAGCAGGCGGCGGCGTACGGGTACGGGGTCGTCGGCTCTCACCTGTCCGGGTCGCAGGCCCAGTCGGCCGCGGCCGACTGGGTCTCGCACCAGGCCGCCGCGGACAAGCTGGACGGGCTCCTGGCCGGGGGCGGCGCCACCGCCGCCCCGGCCGGGGCGGCCTATCAGCTGCCCGGCGCGGTCCATACCGCGGCCCAGGCCGTGGCCCTGGCCGCCGCGCTGGAGGACCAGGTCACCAGCGCGTACCTGGACGTCGTCGCGCGGGGCAGCCGGGACCTGCGGATGCTCGGCGCGCAGCAGGCCAGGGCGGCGGCGCTGCGGGCCGCCCGCTGGCGGGGCACCACAGAGGCCTTCCCCGGGCTTCCCGCCGTCGGCCATTAGCCCGGCGCGCTCGCCCCGGCCGGCCGCCTCCACCGCCCCCTCGCCAGCCCCACCCGTCACACCAGCATCCCGCTCGTGAGCCGCCCCGGCTCACCGACTCCCGGTTGCCATGATCGTGATCGATTACCGGGAAATCCATCGGAAACTCGGTCACGATCATGCCGGACAGGCCGGCGCGCGTGGGGGCTGGCACCCCGGCGAGCGGTGGCCGGGCACCAGGGCCTCCGCCAGCCGGCCCGCGCCGGTCCCGGCGCCGGGGGTTAGTCGCGGGCGGCCAGGACGCGGCGGATCTGGGTGGCGGCACCGTCCAGGTCCTCGCTGGCGGCGATGCGCTCGGCCCAGGACCACCAGAACCACCACTGGCCGTCCCGGCCGATGCCCGCGTAGACGTCCTCGGCCAGCGCCGTGGCGGCCGGGTTCACCACGTGCAGGCTGGGCAGCCGCCCGGGCGGGATGACCATCCGCGTCCGCAGGCCGAGGGCGGCCAGTTCCCCGGCGAGGTTCTCGAGCCTGGTCAGGTAGGCGTGCCAGCTGTCGGTGCCCTCAAGGGAGGCCTGGGTCTCGACCGTCATCTAGTCACTCCTAGTAGTCAATGAGACGCCATTAGTAATGGCATACCCAGCATGCCCGTGCCAGACGATAGATGCAACATGCATATGGAAATTCGCACGATACCTAAGGATCGATACACCTTGCAGGGAATGACCCCGCACTGGACGCGGCGGCCGGTCCCCGTCACACTGGACGGTCACGGATGAGCTGACCGCAGACCGAGCTGACGCGGACCAAGCCAGCCGCGACCTGGGCTACGAACTACCCGAGTCGCGCGCAAACCGGGCTAAGAGCTACCCGAGCAGCGAGCTGACCGAGGGAGGGATAGATGGCCAGTACCCAGAGCCCGACTGTCCGGCGCCGGCGGCTCGCGCTTGAGCTCCGGCGGCTGCGCGAATCGGCCAAGCTGACGTGCGAGGAAGTGGCCGAGCGGCTGGAGTGCTCGGCATCCAAGATCAGCCGGGTCGAGACGGGCCGGGTCTCCGTCTCCCCCCGCGACGTCCGCGACATGCTGCAGATCTACGGGGTGGCCCCGGACCAGCGGGAGGAGCTCGTCCAGCTCGCCCGGGACTCCCGGCAGAAGGGCTGGTGGCACGCGTACAGCGATTCGATCCAGCCGCACTTCGCGACCTACCTGGGGCTGGAGAGCGCCGCCTCGGAGATCAGGATCTATGAGGTCAGCCTGATCCCCAACCTGCTGCAGACCGAGGACTACGCCCGGGCCGTCATCGGCGCGGGCATGCCGACCAGCCCGCAGGACGACATCGAGCGGCAGGTCGCGCTCCGGATGGCCCGCCAGCCGGCCCTGACCCGGGACGACCCGCCCAAGATCTGGGCCGTCCTGGACGAGGCGGCGCTGCGCCGGCGGGTGGGCGGCGCGGGGCTCATGCGGCTCCAGCTGGAGTACCTGATGGAGCTGGCCCGGCTGGGCAACGTGTCGCTCCAGGTGATCCCGTTCGGCGGCGGGGCGCACCCGGCCATGGGACGGCCGTTCGTGATCCTGGTCTTTCCCGAGCGGGTCGACCCGGACGTGGTCTACCTCGAGGACCTGACCAGCGCCCTGTACGTGGAGGACGTGGACGAGGTCGACCGGTACAACATGTTCTTCAACCACCTGCGGGCCACGGCGCTGTCGTTCGACGCCTCGGCGACGCTGATCACCCAGGTGATGAAGGAGATGTAGTTACCGGAGCGCCTCGGGCAGCGGCCCGGTGTGCAGCACCGTCAGCCGGGAGACCGCGCGGGTGAGCGCGACGTACAGGCGGTGCAGGCCGCGCCGCTCCGCGCCCGCGATCCGGTCCGGCTCGACCACGATGACGTGGTCGAACTCCAGGCCCTTGGCCAGCGTGACCGGCACTAGCGTGAGCCGATCGGCAGCGTCGGATATATCCGATATATCCGAAATGTCGGGTGCGCCAGTGCCCGGCATTTCGTCCGGTGAACTCGGGGCGCCGTCGGGTGAACCCATGGCGCTGCCGTCCGAACCAAGCACGGTAAATGCCAAGCCCGCCGACCGCAGTGCCTGGGCGGTTGCCTTGATGTCAGCGTCGGCGCAGATCACCGCGACGGAACCCAGCCCGCCGAGCGCCGCGACGCAGCCCGCCGCTAC
>DASYBB010000080.1:0-2723 GCA_036501025.1 Streptosporangiaceae bacterium | reverse complement strand
CCTCGGCGTCGTAGCTCATCCCGGTCTCTTCCAGGTTCTGCCGGAACACGCCGTCGATCAGCCCGACGGTGGGGAAGTTCTGCACCCCGGCGAAGCCGATCGCGGCCAGCTCGTCGAGGAAGCGCGGCATCAGCCGGAACGGGTCGGTGCCGCACACGCCGGCCAGTACCGGCACGTCCCGCACCACCGGGAGCACCTCGCCGGCCATCTCCACCACGATCGCGTTCGCATCCCCGTAGGGCATCAGCCCGGCCAGCGACCCGCGTCCGGCCATCCGGTACCGGCCCGAGTTGTAGATGATGATCAGGTCCGCGCCGCCGGCCTCGGCGCACTTGGCCGACAGCCCGGTGCCAGCCCCCGCGCCGATAACCGGCCGGCCCGCGGCGACCTTGGCCCGCAGCCGGGCGAGCAGTTCCCCGCGGCCCATGCTCACGCCTCCTCGATGATCATCTGGTGCAGGCGATCAGCCATCGCCGTGGCGAACCGCGGGTCGTTGATGTGCGCGTCAACCCGCCGCAGCGTCCGCCCGGCCGGGGTCAGCTCACGGTCCAGGGCCGCGAGGCACGCCGCGTCGGCGGCCGGGTCCCAGAACGGCTGCCCGTCCGCGTCCAGCGCGCTGATCCCCCGTTCGGGCCAGAACACCTCGGCCGGCCCGGTCGCGGCGGCCGTCTTGCGGCCGATCCTGGCGCCCAGTTCGGCCATTTCCTCCGCCGTGGTCCGCATCAGCGTGACTGTGGGGTTGTGCTCGAAGAACAGCCGCCCGCCGAATTGGCCGGGCACCGTGTCCGGCGGCCCGAAGTTCACCATGTCCAGCGCGCCCGGCGCGATCACCTGCGGCAGCCCGGCGGCTCCGGCCGCGGTGAGCCGGTCCGGGCCCGCCGAGAGCACCCCGCCGACCAGGTCGTCGGCCAGTTCCGTGGTGGTCAGGTCGAGTACCCCGCTGACCAGCCGGTCCGCGGCCAGCGCCTCGAGCGCCCGGCCGCCGGACCCGGTGGCGTGGAAGACCAGCACCTCGTAGCCGAGGTCGGTCAGCCGGGCCCGAGCGGCCTCCATCGCCGGCGTGGTCACGCCGAACATGCTCGCCGCGACCAGCGGCCGGTCCGCGTCGTCCGCCAGCGGAACCGCCAGCGAAACCGACCGCGCCGCCACCATGCCGGCCATGGCCGCCGCCGCGTTGCCGAGCACCAGCCGGGAGATCCGGTTGAGCCCGGCCACGTCCACCACCGAGTACATGATGCAGACGTCCTTGGTGCCGACGTACGGCGACACGTCGCCCGAGGCCATAGTGGACACGAGCAGCTTGGGCAGCCCGATCGGCAGCCCCGCCATGACCTGTGCCGCGATCGACGAACCCCCCGAGCCGCCGGCCGAGAGCACCCCGCCGACCCGGCCCCGCGCGACCAGGTCCGCGACCACCGAGGCGGCGCCGCGGCCCATCGCGGTCACCGCCCGACCGCGGTCCGCGGCCTGCCGCAGCCCGGCCCGGCTGGTCCCGGCGGCCGCCGCGACCGCGTCACCGTCGATGTCCGGGGTCAGCCCGTCCGGCTCGCCGGTGCCGGCGTCGACCACGATCACCTCGGCGCCGGCCGCGCGCAGCCGTCCGGCCAGGAACGCCAGGTCCGGCCCCTTGGTGTCCAGCGTCCCGACCAGGGCAACCACCGCCATGCTCAGCTCACCCCCGGCGTCCAGCCGGGATCCCGGCCGAACCAGCCCGCCAGCCGGTCGTACACCGGCGCGTCGTCAGCCACCGGCACCTCGACCCCGAATGCCTTGTCCGGCCCCCGGAACTCGGGCCGCAGCATGCCGCGGGACCAGCGCAGCGCGTGCTCGGCCAGCACCGGATCCAGCCCGGCCAGGCCCGGCCCGATGGCCTTGGCCAGGTCCCAGTCGTGCGCCGCTAGCTCGGTGATCTGCTGGTCGGCCCGGGCGCGCAGCGGCGCCTCCCCGCCCGGCCCGGACACCGGCCGGTCCAGGTCGGCCGCCCGCCACGCCGCGCGCAGCGGCCCGGCCCGGTCCCCGAACGCCGCCGCCCAGTCGTCGCCGATCTCCTCGTCGGGCGCCGTCCAGTCGGGGGTCTCGCCGCGCGCGGCCACGAGGAAGTTCCGCAGGTCCCGCCCGGCCAGGTGGCTGACGAGCGCCCGCACATCCCACCCGGCGCACGGCGTCGCCAGGCCAGCCTGATGGGGTTCGATAGCCGCGATGAGCCCGGCCGTCTGATCAAGCGCGCGTTCCAGCAACGCGACGGTGTCGGCATCCGAAGTCATGACCGCCATCTTCCCCCAGACCAGCGATCCCCGCCGGCCGACCGGTCCACGCCACGGCATGCCATCTTCACCACGCGTCCCTTACGCCCCAGACCGCTAGGTATGAGCGTGGCAACATGCACATCCTTATGTGCACATTGCCACAACCATGACAATCCACCAGACCCCCGCTGGCGTCACTCCTGATGCCCGTGAGCTTCTGACGCACTCCCGTGACCCCTGATCTTCCGCCCGCTGCCCGGCCCGCGCGTTCATACTGCATGGCTGCCGCAGCCATGATGCTCCTATGGGTTGTCAAGGGCTTGTTCCGGATCGGCGGGGGGTGGGCTGGGCGGGCCTGGTGTGCTGAGGGCGGACAGGACAGGGAAGGGCCGCTCGCGGTGGAGGGCAGGCTCTTATCAGGTCACGATGTCAGCAGGCCGGGCAGGGGGCCCCGGGAGCGGCCGGCAGGTCATGGGC
>DASYBB010000079.1:0-2048 GCA_036501025.1 Streptosporangiaceae bacterium | reverse complement strand
GGCCGGGCAGCGGCTCCATCACGATCCAGGGCCAGCCTTTCTCCTGGACGATGTCGTAGATCCTGACGGCTCCGATATGGTCGACCCGCGCGGCGGCCCGGGCCTCCCTGAGGGCGCACCCCCAGGCTTGCGCGCACATCTCCGCCGACTCAAGGCCGTGCAGCAGGAGCTGCTTGACCGCGACCGGCCGGTCCAGCAGTTCATCATCGGCGAGCCAGACCCGGCCCATGCCGCCCCGGCCCAACAGCGACCGCAGCCGGAAACGTCCGGCGACCAGGCGGCCGCCGGGCTCGGCGGGCCGGCTGTCGGCCAGCTGTCCCGGGACGGTCGGATGCCCCTCGCCAGCGGTGCGCCACCGGCGTCGCGTGCCGTCCGGACTCCTGCCGCCCGCCTCCAAGAGGGCCTTCATACCGGTTAACGATGGCGGGCACGGGGGGACATGTCGTCAGGGCAGACGCCCATCCTCGCTACCTGCTAGCGGGAAAGACCTGGTCCCTGACAGCGACACGCCCCCGTGGCCGTTCGGGATGAATACCCGTCGAAGCCCAGGATCTCCTCATCGGCCAGTGCGGCCAGTTACCGGGATGCTGCACGACATCGTCGTCTTTCCCTGACTGAGCGCCGCCGCCTCGGCCGTGGTCCTCTCACGGTCGTCCGGGTACCCGCGGGCCTTCAGGCAGTGCTCGGCCAGCAGCAGAGGATGACGGCTGCCGACGTCAGTGCAGCTGCAGCGGGAGCTGGACGAGGATCAGCGTCCCTTCGCCGGGTGGGCTGCTGACCTCGAGCGACCCGCCCAGGGCTTCTACCCGGTCGCGGAGGCCGGTCAGGCCGGAGCCGCGGGCCGGATCGGCGCCGCCCGCGCCGTCGTCACGGATCGACTGGTGCAGGCAGCCGTCCCGCTCCTCAAGGGCGATGCTCACTACCGAGGCGCGCGCGTGCCTGGTCGCGTTGGTGAGCGCTTCGGAGCAGACGTAGTACGCCGCCACCTCGATCGGCTCCGGCAACCGCCCCATCGCGGGAACGTCGAGCTCGACCGCGATCGCGGCCCGGCGGGCCAGCGTGCGCAGGGCCGGCTCGAGCCCGCCCTCTGACAAGATCGCCGGGTGGATGCCGCGGGCGATCTCCCACAGATCCTCCGCCACCCCGTTCAGCTCGCCCGCGACCCGGCCGATCTCCGCGTCGAGCTCACGCAGTTCGGCCGGCACCATGCCCTGTGCCAGGCGAAGCTCCAGGCCGAGCGAGACCAGCCGCTGCTGGGTCCCGTCGTGCAGATCCCGCTCGATCCGCCGCCGGACCTGATCCGCAGCCGCCACGATCCGCGCCCGGGAGGCTGCCAGCTCAGCCTGGCTCTCGGCGTTCCCGACGGCCGTTGCCAGGAGCTCGGTGAAGTCCGCCATCCGGTCGGCGGTGCCGGAAGGAAACACCCCTTGCCTATTCCACGCGGTCACCGTGCCCCACAGCCGACCCTCGACGATGATCGGGCTTGCCGCCAACGACCGGACTCCCGCCTCGCGCAGGGCGTCGGCGACCGGGTCCGACACGCTGCTCCACGCGTCCTCGTTGACCTGGGCGGGGCGGCCGGTCCGCCTCACCACCGCCGTGGCAAGGTAGTCGGGGAGTTCCCTGCGGGTTCCGACCGGCAAGTTGGCCGGGTTCTCCCCGGCATTGCTGACGGTCATGACCGAGGTCCCGTCCGGGTCGAAGCGGCCCATGCCGGCGCTGTCCGCGCCGAGCAGGCGACGGATTTCCTCGGCGACGGCCGAGAAGACCTCGGCCGGCTGGATTCCGCGGGCCACGAGGGTGGCCACCCGGCGCAGCGCGGCCTGCTCGGCCAGCAGGCGGGCCAGCTCGTCCCGGCTGGTCTCCAGCGCGGCCCGGTTCTGTGCGTTCGCGACCGCGGTGGCCACCAGGTCGGTGAACTCGGTCATCCGCTGCTCGGTGTCGGGCGGCAGCGGCGCCTGCCCGGACGCCACGGCGATCATTCCCCACAGCCGGCCGTCGACGTGGATCGGCAGGGCGACCGCGGACCGCAGCCCCTCGCGGAGATA
>DASYBB010000078.1:0-1692 GCA_036501025.1 Streptosporangiaceae bacterium | reverse complement strand
GCGGCATCGGCGTCCTCGGCCAGGTGGCCGACGTCGAGCCGCGGGCCGTCCGGGCCCAGCTCGAACCGGCCCCGGCTGCGCGGCGCCATCAGCGCGGCCGTGAACGACACCCGGGCCGGCGGGGAGGTCAGGTCGTAGGGCCGCGTCTGCCAGGGGAAGATCTCGGCTTCCCGGTGCTCTCCGGGGGCGCCCGGCAATTCGTAACGCAGCAGGGCCCCGCTGACCGGGCGGGCCTCGATCAGCGCCGGGTCGGTCACGTCCACGTCCAGCAGGCACCAGGGATGGTCGGCCAGGTTGGCGCCGACCCCCGGCAGCACCGAGACCGGGTCGGCCCCCAGCCGGGCCAGCGCGTCCTCCGGCCCGATGCCGGACCGCAGCAGCAGGGCGGGCGACCCGTAGGCGCCCGCGCACACGATGACCCGGCCCGCGCTGATCCGCTCCGGCCCGTCCGGCCCGGTGACGTCGGCGCCCAGGCAGCGGGAGCCGTCGAAGACCAGCCGCCCGGCCGCGGTGCCGGGCCGGATCCGCACCCCGGCCTGGCGGGCGGCGGGCACGACCCCGGCGTAGGTGCCCCAGCGGCCGCCGTCGCGGCGGTTGGTGGTCCAGACCCCGTAGCCGAGCGCGCCCGGGGCGTTGTGATCGCCGGTCGCCGGATGGCCGGCGTCCCGGCACCAGCCGAACACCGCCTCGTCCAGCGGGCCGGGGTCGAGCCGGGTGATCGGGATCAGGCCGTCGGCCCCGTGGTAGCCGGCCGCCGGGAACTGCTGGTCGGCCTCGATGCCGCGAAACCCGGCCAGGACCTCGGCCCAGCTCCAGCCGGGCACCTGCCAGCCGTCGTAGCACCAGGGCTGGCCGCGCAGGGCGGCCGCGGAGTTGACCGTGGACCCGCCGCCCAGGCCGCGGCCCTGCGGGATCGGCTTGCCGGTGCGGGTGTCGGTGTAGCGGTAGTAGTGCGCGCCGGGCAGCACGTAGTCGTACAGCGCCCAGCGCGGCGGCGGGTCGCCCGCGTCCGGTCCGGCCTCGATGACGGTGACCGAGCCCCGCTCGGCCCAGCGCAGCGCGGCGAACAAGCCGGCCGCGCCGGCCCCGATCACCAGCGTGTCCGTTGAGGTGGGCATGCCAACCGTCCCTTCCCGCGCCTACGGGGTGCCTGATGTCTCGGCGATGCTCGTCAGCTGATCGGCCATGACGGACAGGATGTGCCGCCGCATCAGCGCTTCGGCGGCGGCGCCGTCCCGCTGCACGATGGCCTCGTAGATGGCCTGGTGCTCGGGCACCGACTTGGCCAGCCGCCCGGGGATCCCGGCCGTCAGCCGGCCGATCCGCTTGATGTGGCCACGGATGTTGCCGACCATCTCGCCGATCCGGCTGTTGCGCGACTGCGCGTACATGACCAGGTCGAACTGGTCATGCAGCTCGGCCAGCTCGTCGGCCCGGCCCTCGATCACCTCGCCGCCGGCCACACACTCGGCGCTGGCCTGCACGATCCGGGCCAGCTCGGCCAGGGCGTCCGCGCTGATGTAGGAGGCGGCCTGCCGGGCGCAGGCCCCTTCCAGCAGTTCCCGCAGCTCGTAGATCTCCCGCAGGTCGGTGCGGCTGTACCCGACCACCACCGCGCTCCGGTAGGGCGGGATGGTCACGAAGCCGTCCTTCTGCAGCCGGACCAGCGCGTCCCGCAGCGGGGTCTTGCTC
>DASYBB010000077.1:0-20420 GCA_036501025.1 Streptosporangiaceae bacterium | reverse complement strand
CCAGGTCGTTGTACAGGACCTCGGCGATGAGCGGGTGGGCGAACTCGTACCAGCCCAGCGAGACGCGGGTGATGATCGACGCGCGGGTCAGGGCGTCGAAGGCCTCCTCGATCGCCTCCCGGTTCATGTCGGTCACGGCCTCGAGCGCGCTGATCTGGTCCAGGTGCACCCGCCGGAAGGCCGACATGACCCGGGCCAGCTCCCGGCCGGGCCGGTCCTGCTGGAAGACCCGGTGCAGCAGCGCCGCGCGGCGGCTCAGCGAGCCGGTGGCCGGGTTCCCGACCAGGTACCAGACGCCGTGCTCGGACCGGATCGCGCCCAGCTCCTGCAGCGAGCGCAGCGCCTGCCGGGTGAACAGCGGGTTGCCGCGGCTCTGCGAGTACACGTAGGCGGTCAGCCGCCCGTCCGGGCGGCCGGGCAGGTCGGCGGCGATGAGGGCGGTGGTGTCCTCCGGGTCGAGCGGGCCGAGGTCGACGACGGCGCCGAGCCCGGAGTCGATGAGCCGGCCGATGGTGGCCGCGAACCGGCTGCCGGGCACCCACTTGTCCAGCCGGGTGCTGACGACCAGGAACAGGGGCAGCTGGGCCAGGTGCCGGGCGGCGAGCGACAGGGCGGTCAGGGTCTCGTCATCGGACAGGTGCGCGTCATCGAGGGCGATGATGGTCGGCCGGTGCAGGCACAGGCTGCTGAAGAACTTGGTCGCGAGCAGGTAGGCGGGCTGCAGCCCGGCGCCGGCGTCCGGGCCGGCCCGCTGGCCGAGCACCGCGGCGTCGAGGGCGTGCAGCAGGTCGCCGAAGATGGCCCGGCTGGCGTCGTCGAAGTCGTCGGCGGGCACCGACGCGAGCAGGTCACGGAGGCTGGCGTAGGCGATGCCGTGGTCGTAGTCCTGCGCCTTGCCGCTCAGCACCAGGCAGTCGTGGGCCTGCGCCCGGTCCAGGAGCTCCTGGATCAGCCGGGTCTTGCCGATTCCGGCCTCGCCGGTGATCAGGCAGGTGCGGCCCGTCCCGCTCAGGGCGCTCTTCAGGTTGTCCAGCAGCCGGGCCAGCGGCAGCTCGCGGCCCACCGAGCGCGGCCGGGCGGCCGGCGTGCCGGCCGGGCCGGGCTCGCCCGGGCGGTCGCCGGGCCGCGAGCCGGGAGCTGGGCGCGATGTCCGGATTGGGAGCACAACGCCCGGTTTCACCCGCTCCACGGGAGCCGTACTGTACCGCCGGGAGGTTACCATCTGATTAATTTATACAAGATCATGACACTTACGGAAGACGGTAATAGCGTCTTTCCGCCGGCCGGCCCGGCCGCGGGAGCTGCCGGGCAAGGACTAGGGAGTTCCCTACAGCGCCGGGCGCCGGGCTGCTCCTAGCATTGCCCCGGTGGCTGACCTACACGCGGAGCCGGTATTCCGCCCACCCGGATGTGCCTTTTGCCTTTCGCCCGCGGAATACATTCCGCGGCGCGTGATGCATTTCTGCGGGATGGGGGTGCGTGAACGTCAATGCGCGAGGTAATTGTGCGCTTCGAGAATTCCCCCGGCCCGGCGGAGGCCCCGGGCGCGGTGGTGCGCGGCTCGGTGTCGGTGGCCGGCCGCGCCTCGGCGCCGCCCTTCCGGTTCGATGGCTGGCTGCAGCTGCTCGGCCTGCTCGAGGAGCTGAGCGCGATGACCGATGACAGCCCGGAGCCGCCGCGGCCGCTGCCCAGCGCCGGAACGCGCTAGCGCGCCGGCTCGCTGACGAGCCGCCCTCAGACCTGTGGAGCCTTCATGCCGGACCCGGCCGCGCGCGGCATCTACTTCGGCGAGGGACCGCGGTGGCACGACGGCCGCCTGTGGTTCTCCGACTTCTTCGGCCACTGCGTGCATGCCCTCGCCCCGGACGGCGACGACGAGGTCGTGCTGCGCATCGACGGGCAGCCGTCCGGCCTGGGCTGGCTGCCCGACGGCCGGCTGCTGGTCGTGTCGATGCTCGACCACGCCATCCTGCGGCAGGAGCCCGACGGCCGCGTCGTCGGGCACGCCGACGTCAGCCCGTTCGCCCGGCACCGGTCCAACGACATGCTGGTCGACCCGGCCGGCCGGGCCTACGTCGGGAACTTCGGGTTCGACGCGGCGGCGGCCGACCCGCGGGACCGCGCGCCCGCGCCGACGAGCCTGACCGGCGTGTCCGCCGACGGGCGGGTGACCGAGGCGGCCGCCGGGCTGATGTTCCCCAACGGCATGGTGCTGACGCCCGACGGCGCCACCCTGATCGTCGCCGAGACCTACGGCGCCCGGCTGACGGCGTTCGACGTCGCGCCGGACGGCACGCTGTCAGGCCAGCGCACCTGGGCCGACCTGAGCGGCACCGGGATCTACCCGGACGGGATCTGCCTGGACGCCGAGGGCGCGGTCTGGGTCGCCGACGCGGCCCGGCCGGCCTGCGTCCGGGTCCGGGCCGGCGGCGAGATCGCGGCGCAGGAGCGGTTCAGCCAGCGCTGCTACGCCTGCGCGCTCGGCGGGCCGGACGGCCGGACCCTCTACGCGCTGACCGCGCCGACCTCCGACGAGGCCATCGCGGCGCAGGCCCCGCGGGGGCTGGTGGAGCAGGTCCGGGTGCGGGTCCCCGGCGCCGGCCCGCCGTGAGCCGCGAGCCGCGAGCCGCCGCAAGGGGATGCTCGGGTCAGCGGTTGAGGCATGACAGCACGACGACGACAGGGAAGGCGGGCCGATGGCGGACCGACTGAGCGGGAAAGTGGCCGTGATCACCGGGGCCACGAGCGGGATCGGCATGGAGACGGCGCGGCTGTTCGCCCGGGAGGGCGCGCGCGTGGCGGTGGCGGGGCGGTCGGCCGACAAGGGCGAGGCGCTGGCCGCGGAGCTGGGCGACGTGGCATTCTTCCAGCGGGCGGACGTGACGTCCGAGGCCGACATCGCGGCGCTGATCGACGCGACGATGGAGCGGTTCGGGCAGGTCGACTGCCTGTTCAGCAACGCGGGCGGGCCGACGGCGGGCGGCTTCGAGACGATCACCCCCGACCAGCTGGACTACGGGATGCGGCTGCTGCTGGGCAGCGTGATGTTCGGGATCAAGCACGCCACCCGGGTCATGAAGCCGGCCGGCGGCGGGTCGATCATCAACAACTCCAGCATCGCGGCGCACCGGGCCGGGCAGGGCGGCATCGTGTACGCGGCGGCCAAGGCCGCGGTCAGCCACATCACCCGGCTGGCCGGCGCGGAGCTGGGGCCGGCCGGGATCCGGGTCAACGCGATCTCGCCGGGCGCGATCGCGACGCCGATCTTCTGGGGCGGCTCCGCCGTCGCGCGCGAGCTGGACGAGGCGGCCAACGCGCGGAAGCTGGAGAAGCTGGAGCGCAACCTGGCCCGGGCGACCCCGACGCCGCGCACCGGGCTGAGCGCCGACATCGCCACCGCGGCCCTGTTCCTGGCCAGCGACGAGGGCAGCTTCATCAACGCCCACGACCTGGTCGTCGATGGCGGCCGCATCGCCATGTTCCACGAGGCACCCCGGGAAGCGGCCGGCAGCAACGCCGGCTGACCGGCGCGGCGGTACGTGCTAGCGGCCGGCGCCGTCCGCGTCGGCCGGGGCGTCCAGCAGCCGGGTCAGGAGCGCGTGCAGCTCGTCCTGCGCCCTGCGGCCGAGCCGGTCGCGCACGCCGGACTCGACCTGGCGCAGCGCGGCCAGCATGGCCGGGATGTGCTGCCGGCCGGCGTCGGTCAGCTCCAGGGCGTACCGGCGCCGGTCGCGGGGGTCCTGGCCGCGGGTCACCAGGCCGGCCTCGACCAGCTCGTCCACCAGCTGCGCGGTGCTGGCCTCGGTGAACCCGAGCTCCCGGGCCAGCTGCTGCTGCGGGCACGGGCCGAGCAGGTCGAGCGCGGGCAGCACCCCGAAGTGCCGGGTCCGCAGGCCGGTCCCGGCCAGGCCCTGGCCGGCCAGCGCCTGGTCGCCGAGCCGCCGGAACCGGTAATGGGCCTGGGTCACCAGGTGCTCGGTGCTGGCCACGGCGGGCCGCTCTGACTCCGGCAGCAGCGCGCTGACCAGCTCGTCCAGCCGCTGCCGCTCGGCCGGGGCGAGCGCGGCGGTGATCCGCTCCTGGCGGCGGGCCGCGTCCTCGCGCATCCCGGCCAGCGCCGCCGCGCCGGCGCCGGTCAGCGACAGCACGTAGGTCCGCCGGTTGGCCGGGTTGCGCGTCCGGGTCACGTAGCCGGCCGCCTCGAGCCGGTCCAGCAGCCCGACCATGATCGTGCGGTTGACGCTGAGCCGGGCGGCGAGATCCTGCTGCGAGGCGGCGTCCTGGCCGGCCAGCGCGTCGAGCACGACCACGTCCCTTGACCAGGGTCCCGCGGCGGTGAAGCGCGCGTGGACCTGGCGCAGCAGGGTGCCGGTCGAGCCGCGCTGCGCGGCGGCCAGCAGGTCCCGGGACTCCGCGACGGCCGCCCGGCCCACTCCTCCCATCGCGCCATCGTATCAGAGGTTGATAGTCAGGCTCATGATGGTCATCAGATAATTAGTTGTGACATTGACAGTTGGCGAGTGGCGTCTTAGCGTCGGGAGAACCAGGAGGCCAGAACGCTGAAGGAGACCGGCCATGAGCTTCAGGAACGACATGACGATGATGTACACGGTGCACGACGCGCTCCGGCGGGAACTGGGGCGCATCGCGGCGATCACCGCCCGGCCGGGCGATAACCCCCGGCGGGTGCTGCGCGCCGCCGCCGGCTGGGAGCTGTTCAAGAGCTACCTGCACGTCCACCACACCGCCGAGGACGAGACGGTGTGGCCGGTGATGGCGCCGCTGCTGGCCGGGCGGCCCGACGAGCTGGCGCTGGTGGCGGCCATGGAGGCCGAGCACGCGGCCATCGACCCCCTGCTCGGCGCCGTCGACGCCGCGCTGGCCGACCGCGACTACGGCGCGCAGCGGCTCGGCGGGCTGGTCGACGCCCTCGTCACCGGGCTGGGCGGGCACCTGCGGCACGAGGAGGACGAGGGGCTGGCGCTGATCGACGCGACGCTGTCCGGGCAGCAGGTGTCGCGGCTGGGCCAGCGCCAGGCCGAGCTCATCGGCGCGGACGCGTCGCGCTACCTGCCGTGGCTGCTGGACGGGGTGTCACCGGAGGCGGCCGCCGCCGTGCTGGAGCGGGTGCCCGGGCCCGCGCGCACCGCGTACCGGGAGCAGTGGCGGGCCGCCTACGGCGACCTGCGCCTGTGGGACCCGGCCGGCACGCAGGCCGGCGCCCGATGACGGGCCGCGCGGGGGGACGCAATCGTTCTGGCGAGAACGTGCCGCTCGCGACCGGGCGCGGCCGGGTCGTGCTGGCGCTGCTGTGCGCGGTCGCGTTCCTGGATTTCATCGACGCGTCGATCGTCAACGTGGCGCTGCCCGCGGTACGCGCGGGGCTGCACTTCTCGGAGGCCGGGCTGCAGTGGGTGCCGGGCGGCTACCTGCTCACTTACGGCGGGCTCATGCTGGCCGGGGGCCGGGCCGCGGACCTGCTCGGGCGGCGCCGGGTGCTGGTCGCCGGGACGGCCGCATTCGGCCTGGCCTCGGTCGCCGGCGGGCTGGCGCCGGGCGCGGGCGTGCTGGTCGGCGCCCGGCTGGCGCAGGGCGCGGGCGCGGCACTGATGCTCCCGGCCACGCTGTCGATCCTCACCACGACGTTCTCGGGCACCGACCGGCACAAGGCGCTCGGCGTGTGGGGCGGCGTGGCCGGGGCGGCGTCGGCGGCCGGGGTGCTGCTGGGCGGGGTGCTGACCGACGGGCCGGGCTGGCGCTGGGTGCTGCTGGTCAACCCGCCGGCCTGCCTGCTGGTGCTCGGCGCGGTGCTCTGGCTGATCGCCGCCGACGGGCGGGCCGGGCGCTCGCGCGGCTTCGACCTGCCCGGCGCGGCGCTGGTCACCGCGGGCATGCTGCTGCTGGTGTACAGCCTGGTCGAGGCGCCCGGCGTCGGCTGGGGCGCGGGGCGCACGGCCGGCGGCCTGGCCGGGGCGCTGGCCCTGCTGGTGCTGTTCGCGCTCAACGAGCGGCGCAGCGCCGACCCGCTGCTGCCGTTGTCGATGCTGCGGGTTCCGGGCCTGGCGGCCGCCGATGTCACCCAGCTGATCGCCATGTCGGGGTTCACGGCGATGTTCTTCTTCCTCAGCCTCTACATGGAGACGGTGCTGCACTTCAGCGCGCTGCAGGCGGGGGCGGCCTACCTGCCGCTGTGCGTCGGGGTCGGCGTCGCGTCCGGGGCGGCCGGGAAGCTGGTGTCCCGCGCCGGCACGCGGGCGGTGATCCTCGCCGGGCTGCTGATCGCGGCGGCCGGGCTGGGCCTGCTGTCCCGGCTGCCGGCGGGCGGGTCGTACCTGGCCGACCTGCTGCCCGGCCTGGTCGTGGCGTCGCTGGGGCTGGGCGCCGTGTTCGTCGGGGTGACGACCGCCGCCAGCGCGGGCGTGCCGGCCGAGCTGGCGGGCCGGGCGGCGGCGCTGATCAGCGCGTCGCAGCAGCTCGGCGCCGCGCTCGGGCTCGCGGTCCTGACCGCGCTGGCGACGGCGCGGACGCACGGGCTGCTGGCGGGCGGGCACGCGCCGGCGGCGGCGCTGGCCGGCGGGTTCCGGCTCGCGCTGCTCGGCGCGGCGGTGGCGCTGGCCGCGGCGGCGGCGGTCGCGGTGCGGGCCGGGAACACCCGCGAGGTGCCGACGGGAGGCCGGGCCGGGGACGGGGCAGTCCCCGGCGACGGCCCGGCCGCGGTCCCGGCGCCCGGCGCCAGCCCCGCCCGGTGAGCGCGCCCGCGCCCGCCCGGCCAGGCGGGCGCGGGCTCGCACCGGGCGCTACCGCGCCGCCGGCCCGGGCCCGGCGGCCGCGCGCCGGAGCGTCACCGGCCGCCCGCGAGCCCGATCAGGTGCCCCTCGGGGTCGGTGAAGTGGCCGATGACCAGGCTCGTGCCCGGGTTCTGCTCCGGTCCCAGGACGCGCTTCCCGCCCAGCCGCTCGGCCTCCCGCAGCGCGGCCTCGACGTCGGGGACGCCGACGTAGAACATCGCGTGGCCCGCGTACCCGCTGCCGCCGCCGACGCCGCCGGGGATCCCGGTGCCGTCGCCGGCCGTGTTGCCGTCGGTGAAGCCGTAGTTGCCGGCCTCGGAGACGGCCGGCGAGACCGGCCCGCTGGTGTCGAACTCCCACCCGAACAGCTCGCCGTAGTAGCTGCGGAGCCGCTGCGGGTCGGTCCCGGTGATCTCGAAGTGCACGACGGGGTTGCCCATGACACGTCCCTTCCTCGGCTGGCTGGCGTGCGGGTGCACGACCCACCTTACGACACGAGGTGGTTAATAACAATCAGCTAGTTGTTATTCAGCACCACTCCGGGTAGCGTCAGGGGCATGCCAACCAGCCGGAGTTACGGAGACGCGTGCGCGATCGCCCGCGCCCTGGACGTCGTCGGGGAGCGGTGGGCGCTGCTGGTCGTGCGCGAGCTGCTGCTCGGCCCGCAGCGCTTCTCCGACCTGCGCCGGGCCCTGCCGGGCGCGAGCTCCAACCTGGTCGCGGACCGGCTGCGCGAGCTCGAGGGCCGGGGCGTCATCCGCCGCCGCCAGCTCCCCGCCCCGGCGAGCTCGCGGGTCTACGAGCTGACCGGGTGGGGGCAGCGGCTGGAGCCGGTCCTGCTCGCGCTGGGCGACTGGGCCATGGACACCGCGCTGCCGCCCGCGGCCACGCTCAGCGCGACCTCGGTCCTGCTGTTCCTGCGCGGCGCCGGGCACCCGGACCCGCAGGCGCCCCCGGCGACCTTCCGGCTCCAGCTCGACGACCGGGTCTGGACCGTCCGGGCCGAGGCCGGCCGCCTGGAGGTCGAGCCGGGCGAGCCCGCCCGCCCGGACGGCTCGCTGCGCACCGACCCGGCCACGCTCAACGCGCTGCTCGGGGGGGCCGAGGATCTCGCCGCGGCCGTGTCGGACGGGCGGGCCGCCGCGTCCGGCGACCTCGCCCCGCTGGGCGTCTAGCTAGCGCCCGCTCCACTGCGGCGTGCGCTTGTCCGCGAACGCGGCCGGCCCCTCCCGGTAGTCCGCCGACCCGTACAGTTCCGCCAGCCGCCCCGATTCCCGGTCGTCGGCCATGGCCGCCTCCGGCGCCAGCGCCACTCCGGCCAGGACGCACTGCTTGGTCACCCGCAGGCTCACCGGCGAGCACTCGAGCATCTGGCCCGCCCAGGCCCGCGCGGCGTCCATCAGCCGCTCGGCCGGGACGACCTCGTTGACCAGGCCCAGCGCGGACGCCTCGGCCGCGCCGATCTGGCGCCCGGTCAGCATCATGCCCATGGCGATCTTGAACGGCACGTGCTGGGGCAGCCGGTGCAGGCCGCCCATGCCGGCCACCAGGCCGACCCGCGGCTCGGGCAGCCCGAACCGCGCCGACTCCGACGCGACGATGACGTCGCACGCCATGGCCAGCTCGAAGCCGCCGCCGAGCGCGTAGCCGCTGACCGCCGCGATGATCGGCTTGGCGCACTCGAAGCCGACGGTGATCCCGCCGAGCGCCACCCCGGCCCCGGCCACCCGCTGCTCCCCGCGGGCGGTGCGCTCGGCCGTCGCGCGCAGGTCGTTTCCGGCGCTGAACGCGCGGTCGCCCGCGCCGGTCAGGATGGCGATCCAGGCGTCGTCGTCGTCGCGGAACGACGTGAACGCGTCCAGCATCTCCGCGTTGGCCGCCGCGTGCAGCGCGTTCATGACCTGGGGGCGGTTGATGGTCACGTACGCAATGCGGTCCGCTACGCGGTAGGTGATGAACTCATACGCCATGTCAGCTCCCTGTGGTCCGTGCGTGCCCGGCACCTACAGACGCTAGCCGCCCGGCGCCCGCCGGCCAGGGCCCGCCGGCCGGGAATGGGGCAGTCACTACTACCCGCGCGCAGCGGCATGGCCGATGTTGGGGACGAGGGCGGGGGACGACCGCGCGCAGCGCAGGAGGGCAGGCAGGCAATGGCAGACAGGGACCTGAGCGCGGCGCTGGCCGACTTCGACCGCGACGGCTTCTGCGTCGTCGAGGACGTGCTCACCGCCGGCGAGGTGGCCCGGGTCCGGGCGCGCCTGGTCACGGTCGCGGAGCAGGAGGCCGGGATCCACGCCGCGCGCCCGGAGGGGCCGCGCAACCAGCGCGCCTACGCGCTGACCCACAAGGGCGACGAGTTCATCTTCCTGCTCGAGCACCCCGTGCTGTGGGCGCTGATGAGCCGGGTCCTCGGCCCGGACTTCCTGCTGTCCAGCATCACCGCCAACATCGCCGGCCCCGGCGGCGCCGCGATGGCGCTGCACCCCGACCAGGGCTACATCCCGCCGCCGTGGCCGCCCTACCCGCTCGTGGCCAACATCATGTGGATGCTCGATGACTTCACCCCGGAGAACGGGGCCACCCGCTTCGTGCCCGGTTCCCACCGCGGCGCTCCCGGCGGCCAGGCCGACCAGGCCCGCGCGGCGGACGCGGTCCCGGTGACGGGCCGGGCCGGCTCGGTGCTGTGCTTCGACGGGCGGGTGCTGCACCAGACCGGCGCGAACACCACCGCCGACGTGCTGCGGCACGGCGTGCTGACCTACTGCTGCCGGCCGTGGATCCGCCAGCAGGAGAACTCCAGCCTGTCCATCCCGCCCGAGCTGTGGCCGCACCTGTCGGACCGGGTCCGCCAGCTGTCGGGCCTGAAGATCTACCACGGCCTCGGGATGATCGACGGCCCGGACCAGCGCGGGTTCCGCTACGCGGGCTGACCGGCCGTTAGGGACATTCCTACTCGATCATGCCAAGGCCGCGCGAGTAGCTTCCTAGGTGAGCATCCCGATCATCTGCGAAAGGCGGCCTGCCCCATGACGGTTCCCGCGCTGAACGGCATCCGCGTCCTGGAACTCGGGCACGCCATCGCGGCTCCGCACTGCGCCCAGATCCTCGGCGACCAGGGCGCGCAGGTCATCCGGATCGAGCCGCCGGGCGGCGACCGGACCCGGGGCGCGCTGCCGGTGGTGGACGGGGACAGCGTGTACTTCGCCGCCCACAACCGCGGCAAGCGCAGCATCATCCTGGACCTGAAGGACCCCCGCGGGAAGGACGTGTTCCTGCAGCTGGCCGACGCCAGCGACGTGATCGTCACCAACTACAGCGCGGACGTCCCCGACCGGCTCGGCATCGGCTACGCCGCGCTCAGCGCGCGCAATCCCGGCCTGGTGTTCGTGCACATCACCGGCTTCGGCAGCGAGGGGCCGGCCCGCGAGTTCGGCGCCTACGACGGCATCATCCAGGCCATGAGCGGGGTGCCGTGGCTGAGCGGGGAGCCGGGCGGCCCGCCGGTGTTCGTGGGCGCGTTCGTCGCCGACCAGCTGGCCGCCATGCAGGGCGCGCTCGGCGCGGTGCTGGCGCTGCACCGCCGGGCCGTGACCGGCACCGGCGGCTTCGTGCCGGTCAGCATGCTCGACGGCTACCTCACCGCGCTGGCCCACCACGTCGGCTCGGCCCTCGACCTGGGCGAGGTGCCGGCCGCCAACCGCAACCAGGTGCCGACCGCGTTCGCCAACACCTTCCCCGCCGCCGACGGCCACGTGTACGTGGCGCCGCTCGCGCCGGCCGCGTGGCAGGCGTTCTGCACGGTCATCGGCGCGCCGCCGTGGCTGGCTGACAGCGAGCCGCGGTGGCGCATCACCGAGGGCCGGGACAAGGCCGAGGAGGTGGTCGCGGCGTGGACGGCCGGCCGCCGGCGGGCCGACATCATCGCCGAGCTGCGCGCCGCCGGCGTGCCATGCGGCCCGGTGAACAACGTGGCCGAGGCCGTGACCGACCCGGTCCATCACGGCCGGGACCCGGTCACCACGGTCCGCATGCGCAGCGGCCGGCAGCTGCACGTGCCCGGCCCCGAGGTCCGGCTGGGCGGCGCCGCGGCGCCCGCCGACCTGCCCGTGCCCGGCGCCGGCCAGCACACCGCGCAGGTGCTGGCCGAGCTCGGCTACAGCGAGGCCGACATCGCCGCGCTGCTGGCCGGCCGCGCGGCCGAGGCCGAGGCCGAGCCGGGTCAGTAGATGACGCCGGCCTCGGCCAGCCCGGCCAGGTCAGCGTCGGTCAGCCCGAGCAGGCCGGTGAACACTTCCGCGTTGTGCTCCCCCAGCCGGGGGGCGGCGCGCGGCCGGGTCCGCTGACCGTCGATCACCGCGGGCTGGGCGTGGGTATGGAACGTCACGCCGTCGCGCTCGACTCCGACGATGTGCCGGTCGCGCAGCCCGCCGCCGGGAGCCAGCAGGTCAGACAGGTCCGCCACCACGTGCGCGGGGACGCCGGCCTGCCGCAGCCGGCGGGCGGCGGCGGGCGCGTCCCGCTCGCCGGTCCACGCGCCGAGCAGCGCGTCGATCTCGTCCTCGTGCCGGCGGCGCCCCTCGAGGGTGGCGAACCGCGGGTCCGCGGCGCCGATGACGTGCGCCAGCGCCTCCCACTCGGCATCGGTGCGGACGGCGATGGCGCACCACCGGTCCTCGCCCGCGCACGGGTAGGCGCCGTGCGGCACGTCGTCGCGGGAGCGGTTGCCCAGGCGCGGCGGCAGGGTCCCGTTCGCGGTGAACTCCAGGATGTCGGGGCCGAGCAGGTTCATGGTCGCCTCGGCCTGGGCCACCTCGATGAACTGGCCCTCGCCGGTCCGCTCCCGGTGATACAGGGCCGCGGCGATGGCCGCGACGGCGGCGTAGGGCGCGGAGAAGTCCGAGTACAGCGCGGCCATGCCCAGCGGCGGGTCGCCGGCGAAGCCCATGTTCTGGTTCAGCCCGCTGAACGCGATCAGCCCGTTGCCGTAGGAGCCGTAGCGCCGGAACGGCCCGGTCGCGCCCAGCGCCGGCATGGTCAGCATGATCACGCCGGGGTTGATCTTGCGCAGGTCCTCGTAGCCCAGCCCCCAGCGGTCCATCCGGTCGCCGGTGAAGTTGTTGGTCACCACGTCGCTGCGCGCGACCAGCTCCTTGGCCAGCTCGATGCCGCGCGGGTGGCTGAGGTTGAGCGTGACCGAGCGCTTGCCGGTGTTGCAGTCGTTGAACACCCCGTTGGTGTCGAGGCTGCCCGGCTCGGCCGGCTGGACCCCGATGGCCCGGATGTTGTCCAGCCGGGAGCGGGACTCGATCTTGATCACGTCGGCGCCGTAGTCGGCCAGCATCCGGGTCGCCGACGGGCCGGCGATCAGCCAGCAGAAGTCGGCCACGCGGATGCCCTCCAGCAGCCGCCCGGGCTCGGCGGCCGCGTTCTCCCGCCGGGGCGCCCCGGCCGGGCGCGGGCCCGCCAGCTCGGCCAGGACCTCCGCGGTGTGCTCGCCGAGCCGCGGCGCGCGCCGCGGGACCCGGGCCGGGGTGGCGCTGAACCGGTAGGGCGTGCCGACGTCGGTCAGCTCGCGGCCCAGGTGCTCGTGCCCGGCGGCGGTGAAGAACGAGCGCTGCGCGAGGTGCTCGGACCCGGCCAGGTCGCCCGCCGTGCTGGCCGGCATGACCAGCATGCGGCGCCGCTGGCCCTCGTGGAACAGCTCGTCGCGGTCCTGCAGCCGGCACAGCTGGGCGACGATCCCGGCCGTGACGTCCGGGTGCGCGGCGCGGTACTCCGGCTGGCTCCACTCGCTCGCCGCGTACGGCGACTCGATGCCCGCCTCCGCCACCCACCCGGTGAACGCGTCCCACAGCGCGGGCGCGCCGAGCGGCACGACGAAGCTGATCCAGCCGCCGTCGCGGCACTCGAACAGCGACCGCTCCCCGCGCGGCCCGGTCAGCCCGCGCCGCCGCGGGATCAGCCCGTGCCAGGTGTACAGGTTGGCGTTCGCGGTCTGCAGGGTCGCCATGCTGACCGCCTCCTGCAGCGACACCTCGACCACGGCCCCCCGGTGCTGCGGGTCGCGCTCGCGCGCGGCCAGCACCACCAGCGACGTGGCCAGCGCGACCAGCGAGCCCATGTGGTAGCCCTGCTCGGCGCCCGGCCGCACCGGCGGCCCGTCCGGGAAGCCGTTGAGGTACATCAGCCCGCCGGCCGCGACGGCCGTCAGGTCCGACCCTGCTTCCTCCCGAAACGGGCTGTCTGGCGCGTACGGCGTCACGACGAGGCTGATCAGCCCCGGGTTCGCCGCGCGCAGGTCCTCCAGGCCGGCGATCCCCGGCGCGCCCGGGCCCGGCGTGGTGACCACGATGTCGGCCGCCCCGGCCAGCGCGCGGAGCCCGGACTGGCCCTCCGGCGCCCGCGGGTCGAGCGCGACGCTGCGCTTGCCCGCGTTGAAGTGCAGGTGGTGCAGGCTCCGCTCCGGGCCGGCCACCCCGTCCAGGAACGGCTCGCGCTGCCGGACCCGGTCGGCGCCCGACTCGGCCCGGACGACGTCGGCGCCCAGCTCGGCCAGGGCCCGGCCGACGAACACCCCGGCCTCCCCGGCCAGGTCGAGCACCCGCACCCCGGCCAGCGGCCCGGTGGTCGGCACGGTCATCAGCAGCCTCCTGCCACGCGTCGTCAACTGTGACCATGCTGTGGCTGGCCGGCCCCGCGGCACAATTGGGAACTCCCTACCATCGCCGCCCGGACCGGTCGGTAGGCTGCCAGGGTGCCCGTCCGGCCCAGGCAGGTGTTCGCCTTCTCCGGGGTCCTGAACCGGCCCCCGGGCGAGAAGCGCGACCCGGCGTTCCTCGAGCACGCGGTGCGCCTCGCCCCCGGCGACGGGCGGAAGCGGGTCTGCTTCATCCCGACGGCGACCGGCGACTCACCCGGCGCCGTCGACGCGGTGACCGAGGTCTTCGCCGGCCGCGCGGACGTCGACCTCAGCGTGCTCACCCTGTTCCCCCAGCCCAGCGTTACGGATGCACGGGCCCATCTGCTGGCGCAGGACGTCCTGCTGGTCGGCGGCGGCAGCGTGGTCAACCTGATGGCGGTATGGCGGGCGCACGGGCTGGCCCCGGTCATGCGCCAGTGCTGGGAGTCAGGGGTCGTCCTGGCCGGGTGGAGCGCCGGCAGCCTGTGCTGGCACCGCGGCGGGCCGACCGACTCCTTCGGCGACTCCCTGGCCGCGTTCACCGGCGGGCTGGGCCTGCTGCCCTACAGCAACGGGGTGCATGACGCGCTCGGCGACCAGCCGCGCCGCCGCGCCTACCGGGAGTACGTGGCCAGCGGGCAGCTGCCGGCCGGCTACGCCACCGAGGACGGCGTCGGCCTCCACTACCGCGGCACCGGGCTGCACGAGGCCGTCGCGATGGTCGACGGCGCCCGGGCCTGGTGGGTGGAGCCCTCCCCCGGCGGCGGCTACCGCGACGAGCCGATCGCGCCGCGCCGGCTGTAGGGCGCCGGGGCCGCGCCCGGCCCGGGCCGGCCCTGAGAAGATTCCCGTGGCGGGCTGTCGATCCGCGGGCCCGCCGTTCGTCATCCCCGTGCTGCCGCACCGGCGGCGGCCCGCGAACCCGACGAACGAGGAGCTCACCGTGAAGTACATGCTGCTGATCATCGGCACCCAGGACGCCGGGCCGGCCGGGGCCGAGGCCGGCCAGGGCCTCATGGAGGCGTTCATGGCCTACCACAAGAGCGTGACCGACGCCGGCGTGGTGGTTGACAGCAACGTGCTGGACTCCTTCGAGACCGCGACCTCCGTCCAGGTCAGCCAGTCCGGGGACCGCGTCGTCACCGACGGGCCGTTCGCCGAGACCCAGGAGTACCTCGGCGGCTACTACATCCTCGACCTCCCCGACCTCGACACCGCGCTCGACTGGGCGGCCCGCTGCCCGGGGGCCGCGGCCCACCGGGTCGAGGTCCGCCCGATCCAGGACTTCGGCCTGTCATGACCGGCGGGCGGGCGGCCGGCTCGGTCGAGGCGGTGTTCCGGGAGGAGCGGGGCCGGCTGCTCGGCCTGCTCGTGCGCCAGTTCGGTGACCTCGACCTCGCCGAGGACGCCGCCTCCGATGCGATCGAGGCCGCGCTGGAGCGCTGGCCCGTCGACGGGGTGCCGGCCACCCCGGTGGCCTGGCTGCTCACCACCGCGCGGCGCAAGGCCGTCGACCGGCTGCGGCGGGACAAGGCGCACGCCGCCCGGCTGGCGATCATGCACGTCGAGGCGCGGCAGCTCGTCCCCGCGGCGCCCGACCCGGACTCCGGCGACGTCCCCGACGAGCGGCTGCGCCTGTTCTTCACCTGCTGCCACCCGGCGCTGTCGGTCGAGGCCCAGACGGCGCTGACGCTGCGCTGCCTCGCCGGGCTGTCCACGCCCGAGGTGGCGCGGGCGTTCCTGGTGCCGGAGGCCACCATGGCGCAGCGCATCGTGCGGGCCAAGCGCAAGATCCGCGACGCCCGGATCCCGTTCCGGGTGCCCGGCGCCGGGGAGCTGGCCGGGCGCCTGCCCGCCGTGCTGCGCGTGGTCTACCTGATCTTCACCGAGGGCCATGCCGCCAGCGCGGGCGAGGACCTGGTCCGGGCCGACCTCACCGACGAGGCGATCCGGCTGGCCCGGATCCTGCACCGGCTGCTGCCCGCCGAGCCCGAGGTGCGCGGCCTGCTGGCGCTGCTGCTGCTGGTCGACGCCCGCCGCGGCGCCCGCGTCGGCGCGGCCGGGGAACTGGTGTCGCTCGAGGACCAGGACCGCGGGCGGTGGGACGCCGACCGCATCGCCGAGGGCCGCGACCTGGTCGTCACCGCCCTGTGCGGGCCCCGCACCGGGCCCTACGCGCTGCAGGCGGCGATCGCCGCCGTGCACGACGAGGCGGCCGGCGTCGCCACGACCGACTGGCCGCAGGTCGTCGCGCTCTACGACGTGCTGGCGCGGGTGTCCCCGTCACCGGTGGTCGAGCTCAACCGGGCGGTGGCGGTGGCGATGCGCGACGGCCCGGAGGCCGGCCTGGCGGCGCTGGACGCGCTCGACGCCGCCGCGCTGCGGGGCTATCACCCGCTCCCGGCGGCGCGGGCCGACCTGCTGCGCCGCCTCGGCCGGACGGCCGAGGCGGCAACGGCCTACCGGGCCGCGCTCGAGCTCGTCGGAAATGAGCGGGAGCGGGCTTTCCTGCACCGGCGGCTGGCCGGCCTCTGACCCCGTTTCCGGCCTTTCGGGGATCGGCCGTGCCAATGGCCGGCGGCGGCGGAAGTAGTGCCGGCCCGGCGATGACCCCGGGACTCCGGGGCCGTCTACACGGTCAGCGGCACGAAGCGACCATGCTGGAGGACCCGTGCGGAAGATGTTCTCGTTCATGATGACCAGCGCCGATGGCTATCACGCCGACCCGGGCCAGGCCGTGGACTGGCATAACGTCGACCAGGAGTTCAGCCAGTTCGCGCTGGCGCAGCTTCGCGAGGCCGGCACGCTGGTGTTCGGCCGCGTGACCTATGAGGGCATGGCCGCTTTCTGGCCCACGCCCGCCGGCGAGGAGTCCGACCCACAGGTCGCGAAGGCGATGAACACCACCCCCAAGATCGTCATCTCCCGGACTCTGCCGCAGGCCACCTGGGCCGGCACGCGGATCATCAGCAACCACGCCGAAGAGGAACTGGCCAAGCTCAAGCAGCAACCCGGCAAGGACATCGTGATCCCGGGCAGTTCAACGCTGACCGCCGGCCTGCTGCAGACAGGCCTGCTCGACGAACTGCGGATCATGGTGAACCCGGTCATCCTGGGCCAGGGCAGGTCCCTGTTCGCAGGAGCCGGCAGGACCAGCCTCAAACTGCTGAAGACCCGGCAGTTCACCTCCGGCAACGTCCTGCTCTACTATCAGCCGATCACGAACTGATCAAACACCGGAAGGGCTGATCCACAGATCTTGACAATTCCTCCTAGACCGGACACTCGCGGAGCAGCGCACTCGAACTCTCAACGAACGTTTCGCTACGGCAGCCGAGCAATTGGGCAGTGACATGCCAACTGTCCGGTTAGGTGGGATATACGCCATGGCGGGACTGGCTGATGACTGGAGGAAAACCGGCAGACCCGCGTTGACCTGCTCTGCGCCTATCTGCGCATGCCGTACGGGCCCGATCCTGGCCAGGATGCTCCCGAGGCGCAACGACTTGCCTTCCAGGCCTTTCGCGAAGTCCGGCGTACGGCCACCCGCGTTATTACCGCGCATCTCAAAGAGCACGCTGCGGTGTCCTGGCAGGGCTTCAGCGGCGCCAAGTTCTATGACGGGAGGTTAATTTCAACGCCGCCGAGTTCTGCGGCGCTAGGGTTGACTTCAGCGCCGCCCAGTTCACTGGGGGCACGGTTGACTACAGGTACGCCCGGTTCTCCGGCGGCGAAGTTGACTTCAGGCTCACCGAGGTCTCCGGAGGCGAGGTCCACTTCAATGCCGCCTGCTTCTCAGGCGCGGAGGTCCACTTCCACGACGCCCGGTTCTCCCGGGGCGGTGTCGACTTTCGGCTCGCCCGGTTCTCCGGTGGTGTGGTGTACTTCAGGCTCGTCGAGTTCTCCGGTGGCGAGGTCAGCTTCAGAGGCGCACAGTTCTCTGGTGGCAAGGTCCGCTTCGATGATGCTAAGTTCTCCGCGGAACGGTCGACTTCAGCGATGCTGGTGACTGGTCATCCCCACCAACGTTCCCTTGGACGGATACGCCGGCCCCAGGCGTGAGCCTCCTGGGTTAAGAGGGTCCCCGTGACGCGAATGCCAGCCACGACCAAGGAGTCCGTTAGATCTGTAAAACCACCACCTCGGCGGCTCCAGTGCTCATGCTCCAGAACGGCCTGTTCTGGATGCGCCAACTGACGAAAGCCGAGTGCGCTGGAGAGACGCATAGCCGGATCGCGCGTGGTCATGTAGGTCCTCATCCCAGATCCCCGTCGATGAGCCGCAAGCCCTCCCAGTCAACCACGGCGAGACCGTCAGGCCGGCGTAGCTCGCCGTTGACCGCAGCACTTGGCGCCGCCATTCAGGCACCCCGCACCGCCTACTAGGGCATAGGGGACTCAAGCTGCCCATCCTGTCCGTCACGTCGTCACCACGTCGTGGCTGAGCCAGGGGTCGCCCGAGCGGAACAGCCTAATGTCAGGGATCCGGTGATCAGCGACCTTCGTGACCCATTCCGGATCGCCGATCTGGCTGCGGCCGACAGAGACTAGGTCGAAGTCGCCGCGCTGGAAGCGGCGCACCAGCTCGGCAATCCGGCTTGCGCCGGTCGGTCGGCCTTCCTGGCCGTCCAGCGAAGCCATCACGTCGATGTCGAGGCCGACGCTGCCAACGGCGATGACCGGCGCGTCGGTGAACGACTTCACCCAGCCCGCCAGGCCGAGGTCCGAGCCTTTCCACTCGGGCGTCCAGAACCGTCGCGTCGATGCGTGGAACATGTCCACTCCCGCTGACCGCAGCATGGAGACCAGCTGCCCGAGCTCGCCAGCCTCCTTGACGATCTTCGCGTCATAGTCGGACTCCTTCCACTGCGAGATGCGGATGGAGATGGCGAAGTCAGGCCCGGTCGCCTCGCGCACCGCCCGGGCCACCTCGGCGACGAACGTCGCGCGACCGGTGATCGCCGGCCCGCCGTACCGGTCGGTGCGCAGGTTGGTCCCCGGCCACAGGAACTGGTCGAGCAGGAAACCGTGGGCCGAGTGGAGCTCCACGCCGTCGGCACCGATCTCCGCGGCGTCAAGGGCGCCTCGGACGAAGGCGCGCTTGATGCTGCTCAGCTCGGCCTCCGTGGCGGCGCGGCCGAACGTCTCACCCGGATGCGACAGACCAGATGGGCTCAGCGCGACGAAGTCCGGATTGCTTTCCGCGTCCCCGCCGTAGTTGACCGCGCCCTGGTGCCACAGCTGCAAGAACATGGCGCCGCCGGCCTCGTGAACACCAGCGACGCACCTTCGCCACGCCTCGCGCGTGCCGGGCGAGATCCGTGCGAACGTGGGGTTCTTCGTGGCGCTCGGGTGATCGACGGCGCACGACTCGGAGATAACCAGTGAAACGCCGCCCAGCACGCGGCGGCGGTAGTACTCGCGCAGCCGCTGGTCCGGTGCGCCGTCAGCGCACCAGTAGCGCTGCATGCCCGGCATGACGAACCGGTTCCGCAACTGCAAGCCGCGAACCTGGAGCGGCTGGAGAAGCGGCATGATGTCGTAGTCGGCTGCCTCAGCTTGGGGCTCTTCAGGCTCGGTCATGTGCCTCTCTCTCTGCCACCCACAGCGCCAGACCCGTGCGCATTCAAGTATCTGCAGCCAATTGCCTAGCCGTCATGCCTCGCCGGCTCCAGGCTTGCTGCATAGTTCTTGGTTGCTCCACCAATGCGACCGAGTTGCGTACCCCTGCCCGGGCCTAGTGATCAGGCCTGCAGGCGTAAGCCCAGCTCGGCTGACCAGAAAATCCAACGCCAAATGGCGCCCCTGGACCTGCCGCGGCGGCGCCGCGGGATCAGTCCCCGATGCGGTGGCCAACCCGGGTGACGGCGAAGAACTGGCGATGCTCAACGGAGTCCATGATCTCCCGCGACCTGGACCGCAGGTCGCGTTGCATGATCTCCGGATGGCTCACGCCGCCATGGTGGCACGGCGTGCTACACCGGTGCCATCGGCGCAGGGCATTTCCGCGAAGGCGATAGCACTCAGGCGACCCGCGCAACATGACGAGAACGGGTAACGGAAGGCGACCACAACACCGAGGCTCAGCGGCGCCTATCGAATCGGCGCTTGAGGACTGTCGGACGCTCACGGCATGTCCGGCACGCATATCGTACGGATGCTTTACCTGATGTTCGTCCGCTTGGCCCGGGTGGATGGCGGGGCAGGGATTCCCGATGTCCAGGGTGGGCGGGAGAGCCGGGGCAAGAGTCAGTGCGAGAGGGGGACTTCCGGATTCATTCCGCCTGACTGGAGGGGCGCTCGCCTTGTGCCGTGAGTCTACGGGGAGGAGGCCCGTCGGTCATTGGAGCCGCCGTCTCCGGCGGCCGCCCGGTGCCCAGCCGCTTGTTGGCGAGGAGAGTCTGGATGAGCTGGATGGCGATCGAGCCCTCTCCCACCGCGGACGCGACGCGCTTGACCGAAGAGTGCCGCACGTCTCCGGCTGCGAGGACACCTGGCATGCTTGTCTCAAGCGAGTACGGTCGGCGCTGCAGCGCCCAGTTGCAGCCGTCCGGGAGCTCCTCGCCCGTGAGCAGGAACCCGTCGGCGTCTCTTGCTACCTGCGGGGGCAGCCAGTCGGTGTGGGGATGTGCCCCGATCAGCACGAACAACGCGTCGGCCGCGACGGTCCTGTGTTCGCCCGTGCGGCTATCGCGCAGCACTAGCTGCTGCAGACGGCCCTCGCCGCCTCCGCCGACCACTGCAGTGCCGGTGCGCACATCTATATGCGGCGTGGCCTCGATTTCCCGGATAAGGTAATCCGACATCCCGGCGTTGAGTGACTGTGCACGCACGAGGAGGACGACCCGTCTCGCGTACCGTGCGAGATGCAGGGCCGCCTGGCCGGCGGAGTTCCCGCCGCCAGCAACGTAAGCTTCCTTGCCGCTCACCGCAGGAGCTTCGGAGACCGGGCCA
>DASYBB010000076.1:0-37646 GCA_036501025.1 Streptosporangiaceae bacterium | reverse complement strand
TTTTAATTGGCACATGGGACGCGTCGCCGGTGTCACCGCAACGGAAACCCGTGAGCGGCTGCTCCGGGCGGCCGCCGACGCGTTCGCCCGGCAGGGGTACGACGGCACCCGTGTCGCCGACATCGCCGCCAGCGCCCGCGTCAGCAACGGGGCGCTCTACGCGCACTTCGGCTCGAAGGCGGAGCTGCTGGTGGGGGCGCTCCGCGCGCACGGGCGTCGGCACCTGGCCGACATGTTCGCGGCCGATCCCGGCCGCCCGGTGGTCGAGATGCTGCTGGCGATCGGCCGACGGCTGCGCCGGCAACCCGATGCCGGCGGTTATCTCCTGGTCGAGGCCCTGGTGGCCGCTCGCCGGGACGAGGACGTCGCCCGGCCAATGCGCGACTACATGGGGGAGCGGGCCGACTGGCTGGTCCAGCTGATCCGCTGCGCCCAGGCCAACGGCGAGCTTGACCAGGGCGTGTCCGCCGACGCGCTCGCCCACTTCTGCCTGCTGCTCACGATGGGCAGCGCGCTCGTCACCCCCGACTCGCACGCAGTCGACGAGGACGAATGGGCGCAGCTGCTGACGCGCTTGATGGCGGCCCTGGCCCCAGCCGACTCCAGGACGCAGACGACACCAACGCAGGAGGAGCACCCACGGTGAAAGTGCAGATTGATTCCGACCGCTGCCAAGGCCATGGCCGCTGCTACGACCTCGCCCCCGAGCTGTTCGGCGCGGACGACGAGGGCTACGGCCGGGTTCTCGGCGACGGTCTCGTTCCGCCCGCCCACGGGGAAGGGGCGCGCCTAGCGGCGGCCAACTGCCCCGAGTCTGCGGTCACCATTCTCGAGGAGACCTGACATGAGTATCGATGACCGCTTCAGCCAGGAGCTCCGCGAGGAACGCGACGAGCGGGAGGCGGGCACCTTCAGCGAGGTCATCACCGGCCCCGTCTCCGACTGGGCAAGCGACTTCTCGCACGCGGACCCCGAGTGGGCCGCCGACCCGTTCCCGATCCAGGACGACTTGCGGCAACGCTGCCCCGTCGCGCACACCGAGCGGTTCGGCGGCGCCTGGCTGCCGACGCGCTACGAGGACGTCGCCTCGATTGCCTACGACACCGAGCGCTTCTCCTCGCGGGCGATCATCATCAGCAACTTCCGGCCGTCGCTCGACCTCGCGCCGGTCGGCGGCTCGCCGCCGATCTCCTCCGACCCGCCGTTCCACCACGACGCGCGCAAGCTCCTGCTCCCGGCCTTCACCAAGACCGCGGTCACCCGGCAGGAGCCCGCGACCAGGGCCTTCTGCCACTCGCTGCTCGACGGGCTGGAGGGACAGCGGGTCGTCGACGCCGCCCGCGACTACGCGCAGCACATCCCGATGCGGGTCATCGCCGACATGCTCGGGTTCCCCCAGGAGGACGGCCCGCGGTTCGCCGAGTTCGTGGAGAACACCCTCGAGGGCATCAACCTGCCGCCCGAGGAGCGCATGGCGCGGATGGGCGCGCTGTTCGACTACCTGCTGGCGCAGATCCACGACCACGTCGACCACCCGCGCGACGACCTCACCACCTTCCTCATCAACGCCGAGCTGTACGGCCGCAAGCTCGAGCCGTCCCACGTCGCCGGCACCATGGCCCTGCTGCTGCTGGCCGGCATCGACACGACGTGGAGCGCGATCGGCGCGTCGCTGTGGCACCTGGCCCGGACGCCGGCCGACCGCCAGCGCCTGGCCGCCGAGCCCGGCCTGCTGCCGACGGCGATGGAGGAATTCCTGCGCGCGTATGCCCCGGTCACCATGGCCCGGCTCGTCCGCGACGACATCCACTGGCGCGGCGCCGACATGAAGGCCGACGACTGGATCCTGCTGTCGTTCCCGGCCGCCAACCGCGACCCGGCCCAGTTCGACCGGGCCGGCGACGTCGTGATCGACCGCGAGGTCAACCGGCACGCCGCGTTCGGCCTCGGCATCCATCGCTGCATCGGCTCCCACCTGGCCCGGATGGAGCTCCGCGTCGCGCTGGAGGCCTGGCTCGAGCGCATCCCCGAGTTCACGCTCGATGACCCGGCCGCGGTGCGCTGGTCCGCGGGCCAGATCCGCGGTCCGCGCAGCCTCCCGCTGCGCATCGCCTGACTCCGGGTCGCCGCCGGCGCGGCCGCGCCGCGCCGCGGCGACCGGGCCGCGGTGACAGGATGGCCTGATGCCTGCCCCGCGCCCGGTCGCGCTCGTCACCGGCTCGACGTCCGGGATCGGCGCCGGCATCGCCCGGCGCCTGGCGGCCGACGGGATGACCGTCGTCGTGCACTCCCGGGCCAGCCGGGCGGCCGGCCTGGAGCTGGCCGCGGAACTCGGCGGCGCCTATTACCAGGCCGACCTGGCCGACGAGAACCAGTGCCAGGCGCTCGTGACCGGCGTGATCGACGGGCACGGGCGGCTGGACGTGCTGGTCAACAACGCCGGGATCAGCTGCCGATCGCCCACGACGACCTCGGCTCGGTGACCGCGTCGGTCTGGCGGCAGCTCCTGGAGGTGAACCTCATCGCGCCCTGGCTGCTGACCTCGGCCGCGCTGGCCGCGCTGCGCGCCTCGCGGCGGCCCGGCGGCGGCGCGGTCGTCAACATCACCAGTCACGCCGGGGTCCGGCCCAAGGGCTCGTCCATCCCCTACGCGGCCTCCAAGGCGGCGCTCAACCACGCCACCCGGCTGCTCGCGGCCGCCCTCGGCCCGCAGGTCCGCGTCAACGCGGTCGCCCCCGGGCTGGTCGACACGCCTATGACCGCCACCTGGGCCAGCGCCCAGGAGCTGTGGCGCGAGCAGTCGCCGATGCGGCGCGCCGCGCAGCCCGAGGACGTCGCCGACCTGGTCAGCGCCCTGGTCGCGAACAGCTACATCACCGGCGAGGTGATCATGCTCGACGGCGGCCTCAACCTGAGGTGAATACGGGAACGGGCGAGCGGGGTAGTGGGTTGTACTGACCGCGAGACAACCGACAACCGGGAGGATCACATGAAGGCCACGATCAACGGCACCGTCGTCGCCGAGGCGCCCGACGCCGACGTCATCAGCATCGAGGGCAACAGCTACTTCCCGCCCGCCAGCCTGGCCGATGGCGTCCTCGCCGAGAGCCCCACCCCCTACACCTGCCCGTGGAAGGGCCCGGCCCAGTACTGGAACGTGCGGACGGACCAGGGCACGGCCTCCGACGGGGCCTGGAGCTACCCCGTCCTGAAGGGCTCCGCCATCGAGCGCGTCGGGCGTGACTTCTCCGGCTACGTTGCCTTCGACACCGGGGCCGTGACCGTCAGCGAGTAGCCGACGATGACGACCGCGCAGTCTGGAGTCGGCCGCGCCGACTACGCCGAGCTGATCGGCTCGCTGGACCTGGCGGGCAAGGTCGCGCTGCTGACCGGGGCCACCATGTTCACGCTGGCCCCGGCGCCCGCCATCGGGCTGGCCGAGGTCCGGTTGTCCGACGGCCCGACCGGGGTGCGCGGCCTGAAGTTCAGCGGCGGCCCGCGGGCGGCGCTGTTCCCCAACGCCACCCTGCTCGCCTCGACCTGGAGCGAGGACGCCGCCTACGAGGTCGGCCGGCTGCTGGCGGAGGAGGCGCTGGCCCAGCAGATCCACGTGGTGCTCGGGCCGACCATCAACCTGCACCGCTCGGCACTCGGCGGGCGGCTGTTCGAGGCCTACTCCGAGGACCCGCTGCTGACCGGCGCGCTGGCCGCCGCCTACGTGCGCGGGCTGCAGGACAGCGGGGTCGGCGCCTGCCTGAAGCACCTGGTGGCCAACGAGTCGGAGACCCAGCGCCACACGATGAGCAGCGTGGTCGACGAGGCCACGCTGCGCGAGCTGTACCTGCTGCCGTTCGAGATCGCCGCGGCCCACGCCGATCCCTGGTCGATGATGGCCGCCTACAACGACGTCAACGGCGTCGCCGCGACCGAGCAGCACCACGTCATCAACGAGATCGTCAAGGGCGAGTGGGGCTACTCCGGGCTGGTCATGTCGGATTGGTTCGCCACCAAGACGGCCGGGCCGGCCGCCAGCGGCGGTCTCGACCTGGTGATGCCCGGGCCGTCCGGCCCGTGGGGCCAGGCCCTGGTCCGCGCGGTGGCGGCGGGCGAGGTCAGCGAGGCCGTGATCGACGACCACCTGCGGCGGCTGCTGCGGCTGGCTGACCGGGCCGGCGCGCTGGGGACGCCGCGGGACTACCCGCCGGGCCTGCCCGCGCCGGACAGCGGGGTGCGCCGGGAGCAGCTCACCCGGCTCGCCGCGGCGGGCATGACGGTGCTGACCAACAACGGCGCCCTGCCGCTGCGCCGCCCGGCCACGGTCGCCCTGATCGGCCGGCTCGCGCTGCAGACCACGGACATGGGCGGCGGCTCGGCCCGCGTCAGCCCGCCCTACGAGGTCAGCGTGGCGCAGGGCCTGGCCGCGCGGCTCGGCGACGCGGTGACGGCGTGCGACGGGGTGGAAGTCCGGGCGCGGCCCGTCCCGGCCCGCGACGGCTTCCTGGCCGACGAGCGGACCGGGTCCGCCGGGGTGCGGTTCACCGTGGTCGGCGCGGACGGCTCGGTGCTGGACGAGCGGCTCAGCCCCAGCTCGGCCACCCTGGTCGGCATAGACGACGGACTGGCTGCGCCCGTGGCCGAGCTGAGGTTCCGCGCGGTGCTCAGCGCAGCCGGCCCGGTCGAGGTCGGCGTGCTCGGCCTCGGGTCGTGGCAGCTGCGGGCCGACGGCCAGGACCTGGCCTTCGAGCTGGCCCTCTCCGGTGACGGCTTCGGCGAGGAGCTCCTGGCGCCCCCGGCCGCCACCGCGCGGCTGCGGGTCGGCCCGTCGGCCGTCCTGGAGGGCACGGTCACGCCGCGCCCCGCCGGCGACGGGGCGGGGACTTCCGCGATGACCCCGGCGGCCGGCCTGTTCGGCATGTTCGGCCTGATCGCCCGCGACGCCCCGCGCGAGCCCGGCCCGGTGATCGCCGCGGCGGCGGAGGTGGCGGTCGTCGTGGTCGGCCTGACCGAGGAGCAGGAGACCGAGGCCGTCGACAAGACGACGCTGCGGCTGCCGGGAGCCCAGGACGATCTCGTCTTCGCGGTGGCTGCCGCCGCGCGGCAGACCATCGTGGTCGTGAACGCGGCCACCCCGGTGCTCATGCCATGGATCGCCGAGGTCGACGCGGTCCTGTGGGCCGGGCTGCCCGGCCAGGAGGGCGGGCACGCGGTGGCCGCCGCGCTGCTGGGTGACATCGAGGCGGCCGGCCGCCTGGTCACCACCTTCCCGGCGGGCGACGGCCAGGCCCCGGCCTGGAACGTCACCCCGGACAACGGCGAGCTGCGCTACACGGAGGGCACGTTCATCGGGCACCGCGGCCACTACGCCGGGCTGGCCCCCGCCCCGGCCTTCTGGTTCGGGCACGGCCTCGGCTACTCCACCTGGGAATACTCAGCTGCGAGGCTGCTGCCGTCAGGCCCGGCCGTGGCCGTATCGGTGACCAACACCGGCGGGCGGCCCAGCCGCGAGGTCGCCCAGGTCTACTTCCAGCCCGAGGAGGCCGGCCAGCCCGTCCGGCTGGTGGGCTGGCGGGCCGCGACGGTCGAGCCGGGCGCGACCGCCGACCTGGAGATCCCGCTGGACCAGCGGTTGCTGCGCCGCTGGGATCCCGCCGCGGGCCGCTGGGCGCAGCTCACCGGCCGCGGGCAGCTGCTGGTGGCCCGCGGCCTGGGCGACATCCGCGCCACCATCGACGCCGGCTAGCGAGCCGCCGCCCGGCCCCGGCACCCGCCCCCGGCGAAACGCTCGCCGCCCGGCGGGCCGCCCTCCGGAGCGGAGGCGGTCACGGGCGGGCGGGCCAGGTCTGCAGCGCGGCGCGGGCGAACAGCACCCCGTCCGGGGTCGGCCGCTCGGGCTCAAAGCTGCCCCAGTCCCGGTGCAGGCCGCCCAGGCGGCGCAGCACGCCCGTGTTGTCCCGTGCCTCCAGGCCGGCCAGCACGTCCGACAGCGGCGTGCCGTCGCTGCTGGCCCACCCGATGTCGCGCATGAACCGCGCGACGGTCTCGTGCAGGTCCTCGGCGGAGCCGGTCGCGACCGCGACCAGCAGCAGCAGCCCGGCCTGCCGCTGGGCCGGATCGGTCGACCGGAGCGGCATCCGCTCCGCCAGGTGCCGCCACAGGGCCAGCGGATCCGCCGCCAGCCCCCGGCCGCGGCCGGTCACCAGGAGCTGACCGCGGTGCTTGCGCAGCAGCCCCATCCGGGTCGCCGATTCCCGCAGCTCCAGCACGGGGATCGTCTGGCTCTCGCGGTTTCCGGCGCCGGGCCACTCCGCGGCGAAGTCCAGCTCGGTCATGGCCGCAGTCACGTGGGCCGGGGGCAGGTAGCCCGCGCCGGTGAGCGTGATCCCCGGCCCGACCCGGTTCAGCAGCCAGGCGTACCGCCAGGTCACCCGGGCCGCGGTGGCCGCGTCCGGCTCGGCCGGCTCGCGCAGGGCGGCGCCGATGAGCCGGCGCAGCTGGCGGCGCGCCGGGGCGCTCCGGACGGCGGCGGCCAGTTCCTCGAGCGGCGCGGGCACCGGTCCCTCGTACTGCTCGCCGCGCAGGCCGAGCGCCGCGATCGCCTCGTTGACCTCGGCCACGTCGAAGGGCGTGATGCTGAACGACTCCGGGCCGAGCTCGTCGCCGTACCTGCGCCGCAGCTCCGCGATGGCCTGCGCCTGGCCGGGATTGTCGGGGTCGGTCGCGGCGACGATCAGCTCGTAGCCCTCCGGGCCGCCGCAGTCCTCCGGCGGGCCCGGCCGCCGCCCGCCCGTGCAGGCCGCCCGCGGCGCGGGCTCGCTGCCGGGCAGGACGGCCTCGAGCCGGATGACGTGCTGCCAGTCGTCCCCGAAGTCATAGCCGTAGAGCAGGGTCTCGCCCGGCTCCCGCAGGACCTCATCCAGGCGGACCTGATCCTCGGGGATGCCCGGCTCGCCCTCCTCCACCTCGAACGGGCACAGGTAGTACTCCGTCTCCGGGCTGTAATACGACGGGCCCGAGCCGAACCGGTGCAGGTGACTGTCGGTCCACCCGAACGCCGCCTGGAGGACCTCGTGCACCTCGTCGAGGAACAGGCCGGAGGAAAGCTCAAGCCGGCGCCAGACCGGCGGCCGCGTCTCGCTGAGATCGGCCCGGACCCGGTAGGTGACGGCCGCGGCCCGCCGCGGCCGCCGCCGCGACGGCGGCGGGGGCCGCCGCGAGGGGTCCGGCCCCCGGCCCGACGCCGCCAGCCGTCGCAGCAGTTCCTGCAGGCCAGCTGGATCCAGGCCGGAGAACGCGGCCTGGAGCAGAGCCTCCGCATCCCCCTGACCGGCGCCGGCCTCATCCGGTCCGTTGGATTGGGTCACGGGATCACGCTAGCGGCTGCCCGATCGTGGCAGGCCGCCCGCCGGGCGCCCAGTCGCGAAATCGCGGGGACATGGGCCGGTGCCGGCGGTAATGTTCCGGTCCGTGGCCATGACCCTGGGGATGCGTTCAACCGGCGCAAGAAGCTCGAGGCCGATCTCCAGAGCTGGGTCAACCGGCTGGGCCTGGCCGGCGCGGAGCGGCGGTCCTACCGGACCGCGGCGCTGGAGGGCGACGGCGCGTACCAGCCCGATCCGGGCACGGAGAAGGTCAGCGTCCGTCGGCGTGTACGACAGCGGACCGGACTGGGTCCGGTAGGTCGAGGAGACCGAGCTGCTCGGCCACGACGTCGTCGAGATCACCGACTACGGGCTGCCGCGCCGCGCGCAGTGGGACGCGATCGACCAGATCGGCGAGTGCGCCCAGCGGGTCAACTGGTAACAGGTTCCTGGTCTATCCGCCTACCACTCACCTAGCAGGTGTTTTCGTCGTAACGCGCACTGCGTATTGCGTCGCCTGTCAACGGTCGCGAGTAAGCGGTAACACCATTGATGAGGGCTACCACACGCCCTGGCCCGGGCCGGTCCCGCCCTCGCCCGTCGGCTAGGGTCACGGCTGTGGAGCGAGTGGACGTCGCGGTCGTCGGTGCCGGGGTCATCGGCTCCGCGACGGCGCGCGCGCTCGGCGCGCGCGGCGTCTCGGCCGTGCTGCTCGAGCAGTTCGACCTGGGCCACGCGCGGGGCTCCTCGCACGGCGCCACCCGCATCTTCCGGCTGGCCTACCCCGATCCCGGCTACGTGCGGATGGCGGTCGCCGCCCGGGCGCGCTGGGCCGCGCTGCAGGCCGACGCGGGCGAGGAACTGCTGGTGCGCACCGGCGGCCTGGACGCCGGGCCGGGCGCCGCGGCGTGCGCGGCGGCGCTGGCGGCGTGCGGCGTGGAGCACGCCTGGCTGGAGGCCGGCGAGCTGCGCGACCGCTACCCGGGGCTGGCCGTCGAGCCGGGCGAGCGGATGCTGTTCCAGCCCGACGCCGGCGTGTGCCTGGCCGGCCCGGCCGTCGCCGCCCTCCAGCGGCTGGCCCGGCGCGACGGCGTGCCCGTCCGGGCCGGCACGCCCGTGCGCTCGATCGAGCCCCGCGGCGATCACGTCGTCCTGCGCACCGCGGGCGGTGACATCCTCGCCCGCGTGGCCGTCCTCGCGGCCGGGCCGTGGACCGGGGGGCTGCTGCCCGGGGTGGTGACCGCCGCGCCGCGGCTGACGGCGACGCTGCAGCAGGTGCGCTACTTCGCGCCGCGCGACCGGGCCGCGGGCCGGTGGCCGACGCTGATCGAGTGGGCGCCGGACGGGGCGAGCTGGTACGTCGTGCCCATGGCCGGGGACGCGCCGGGGGTGAAGGTCGCGTCGCACCTCCCCGGCCGGGCCGTGGACCCGCGCGACGGTCCGTTCGGGGCACTGGACCCGGCCCCCGAGCAGGCGGCCGCCCAGTACGTGCGGCGCCGGCTGCCCGGCCTGGAGCCGGCCGGCCTGGCCGCGGAGACCTGCCTGTACACGATGACCGCGGACGAGGACTTCGTGCTGGATCGCGAGGGCCCGGTCGTGGTCGGCGGCGGCTGCTCGGGCCACGCGTTCAAGTTCGGCCCGCTGCTCGGGGAGATGCTGGCCGACCTGGCCCTCGGCACCGGGACGTCCCTGCCCCGCGAGCGCTTCGCGCTGGGCCGGCCGGCGCTGGCGGACCCGCCCGTAGTTGACGAAAGTTGATCAAGCCGGACATCCTGGAGGCGTGGAGCTACCGGCGGCGGGCCTCGAAGAACCGGCGGACATCCTGATCGACCCGTGGGGCATCCCGCATATCTACGCCGCGAGCACCCACGACGCCTTCTGGGCGCAGGGCTTCCAGGTGGCCCGGGACCGGCTGTGGCAGATCGACACCTGGCGGCGGCGCGGCCTGGGCCTGCTGTCGGAGGTCTGGGGCCGGGCCTACGTCGAGCAGGACCGCGCGGCCCGGCTCTTCCTGTACCGGGGCGACATGCACGCCGAGTGGCTGGCCTACAGCTCGGACACCAAGCGGATCGCGTCCGCGTTCACGGCCGGGATCAACGCCTACGTGGCGATGACGCGCGAGGACCGCGGCCTGCTCCCCGTGGAGTTCCGCGAGCTGGGCTACGAGCCGTCCTGCTGGGCGCCCTCGGACGTCGCCCGGATCCGAAGCCACGGCCTGTCGGCCAACGTGGCGCAGGAGGTGGCCCGGGCGCTCACCGTGCGGGACTTCGGCGCCGCGGTGGAGGAACTGCGGCGGCAGCGCCAGCCGTGGCGGGAGCTGATCATTCCCGACGGCCTGGACCTCAGCGTCATCCCGGCCGACGTGCTGCGCGACTACCTGCTGGCCACGATGCCGGCCCAGTTCCCGGCGCCCGGCGCGGCGCCGCCGGCCCAACTGGCCGCCGACGCGGAGGGCAGCAACAACTGGGTCCTCGCGCCGGGCCGAACGGCGACGGGGCGGCCGCTGCTGGCCGACGACCCGCACCGGGCGGTGACCCTGCCGTCGCTGCGCTACCTGTCCCATCTCAGCGCGCCCGGATTCGACGTGATCGGCGCGGGCGAGCCGGCCCTGCCCGGCATATCCGTGGGCCACAACGGCCACATCGCATTCGGGCTGACGGTGTTCCCCGTGGACCAGGAGGATCTCTACGTCTACCGGACCCGGCCCGGGCACCCGCTGGAGTACCGGTACCAGGACCGGTGGGAGCCGATGCGGGTGGTGCGCGAGCAGATCCCGGTCCGGGACGGGCCGCCGGCCGAGGTCGAGCTCGCGTTCACCCGGCACGGGCCGGTCATCCGCATGCTCCCCGACCAGGATGCGGCCTTCGCCGTCCGGGCGGCCTGGCTCGAGCCGGGAACGGCGCCCTACCTGGGCAGCGTCGAGTACATGCGGGCCGGGAACCTGGAGCAGTTCACCGCCGCGCTGAACCGGTGGGGCGCGCCGGGCGAGAACCAGGTGTACGCCGACACGGACGGCAACATCGCCTGGAAGGCGGCCGGGCTGACGCCGATCCGGCCGAACTGGGACGGCACGCTTCCGGTGCCCGGCGACGGGCGGTATGAGTGGGCCGGGTTCTATGACATGGACCAGCTGCCAGCCGAGGTGAACCCGTCGCGGGGCTGGATCGTCACCGCCAACGAGATGAACCTGCCGGCTGACTTCCCGCCGGACCGCATCGTGACGCGCGACTGGGCGGCGCCGTACCGGCGGGACCGGATCGCCGAGGTGCTCGGGTCGGGCGAGCCGTTCAGCGCCGCCGACCTGGTCGCGCTCCAGGGCGATTTCGTCAGCATCCCGGCCCGCCGGATCGCGGCCCGCCTGGCCGGGATCAGCCTGGCCGACCCGGCCGCGGCCCGGGCGGCCGCGCTGCTCGCGGGCTGGGACGGCACGCTGGCCGCCGACTCCGCCGCCGCCGCCCTCTTCCAGGTCTGGTACCGGCGTCACCTGCGGCCGGGCCTGCTGCGGCGCGCCCTGGAGCAGCTGCTGCCGGCGGCCAGGGTCCCGGCGGCGCTGGCCGCCCTGCTGCCCGCCGAGGACCTCATCGGCGAGCCGCGCATCGACCTCGACCTGGTCGAGAACCCCGGGCCGCGGCTTGGCGCCGACCCGGACCAGGCCCTGGCTGAGGTCTTCGAGAGCACGCTGCGGGACGCCATGGCCGATGTCACCGACCTGCTCGGCACCGACGAGGGCACCTGGGCGTGGGGACGCCTGCACCAGGCCCGGCTCAGCCACCCGGCCGCCGGCGCCCTCGGCGGCGCGGCCCGCCAGCAGGCCGCCATCGCCCCGCTGCCGCGGGGCGGCAGCTCGGACACGCCGGGCGCCGCCACCTACCTGCCGGATTTCAGCCAGGCCTCGGGAGCGACCTTCCGGATCGTGGTGGACGTCGGCGAGTGGGACAACTCGCTGGCCATGAACAGCCCCGGCCAGTCGGGCGACCCGGCCAGCCCGCACTACGCCGACCTGTTCCCGGCGTGGGCCGCGGGCGGGGCCTTCCCGCTGCTGTACCGGCGCGACCGGATCGAGGCCGTCGCCGAGCAGCGGCTCCGGCTGGTGCCGCGCGCCGCCGCGCCGGAGGCCTAGGAGCGCGGGTCGACGTGAACCTTCGGCCCGGCGCCGGCGGCGGCGGGCCGCCAGCCCGCGAGGACAGCACCGACCCGGTCCAGGCTCACGGTCGCGGCGACGAGGGGCCGCGGGTCGACGTCGCCGGCGGCGTACCGGGCGACGGCCCCGGCCAGGCCCTGGGACCCGGCCAGGATCCCGACGGCGGTGACGTCCTTGAGGACCGCGTCCCGGGTGTCGATGCGGCTCGGCTCGCCGGCCAGGCCGACGTAGACGACGCGGCCGCCGGGCTCGGCGAGGTCGAGGGCGAGGGCCGGCAGCGCGGCGGCATTGGTCGCGTCGATCACCGCGTCCCAGGGCAGCGGCGGCAGGTCGGCGCGCGTCCAGGCGGCGAAGCCCCGGGCGCGGGCGAACTGGAGGCCGGCCGGGGAGTTGCCCATGAGGTGGACGTCGCGGCCGCCGGCCCGGATGAAGCCCGCGATCAGCAGCCCGATGGTTCCGGTGCCGAGCACGAGGGCGCGGCCGCCGGCGGGCAGCGCGGCCGCCTCGGCCGCGCGCAGCGCGTT
The DNA here is from genome assembly GCA_036501025.1 of Streptosporangiaceae bacterium. Taxonomy (GTDB): domain Bacteria; phylum Actinomycetota; class Actinomycetes; order Streptosporangiales; family Streptosporangiaceae; genus DASUBV01. The sequence goes on along the minus strand of DASYBB010000076.1, from coordinate 25,623 downwards.
GCCCCCAGGCTCGACCATCGCCCCGGCCGCGTCATCGACCTCGGCGGGCACGGCCAGCAGCGCGGTCACGGGCACGGCGAGGCGGTCGGCGAGCGCGCCGGGGAACCCGCCGCGGATGCCGATCTCGACCCGGGCGGCGCAGACGTTGTGGTGGCCCGACCGGCAGCGGCGGCACGTCCCGCAGCCGATCATGGTGTCTCCGGTGACCCGACGGCCCAGCCAGGACTCGTCCACGCCGCGGCCGGCCGCCGACACGGTGCCGCACCACTCGTGTCCCAGGCGCATCGGGTACCGGGCATGGCCCGAGCGGAGGTAGGCCATGTGGCCGGCCCAGAACTCGGCGTCGGTGCCGCACACCCCGGCCCGGTGGATGTCGACGACGACCTGGCCGTCGGCCGGGACCGGGTCGGCGACTTCGTGCACCGCCCCCTCGCCCGGGGCGGTGACGACGAATGCTCTCATTGGTTCATCATTCCGATTAAGCGGGAGGAAGCCGAATGACCGGGCAGCGCAGCTCGCAGTGGTACGAGGGCACCGACCGCAACGCCTACCTGCACCGGGCCTGGATGCGCCGGGGACTGCCCGACCATGCCTTCGACGGGCGGCCGCACATCGCCATCGCCAATACTGCCTCGGACCTGACCCCGTGCAACTCGCACTTCAACGAGGTCGCGGAAAGCGTCAAGCAGGGCGTCTACGAGGCCGGCGGCATCCCGCTGAACCTGCCGGTGGTGTCACTGGGCGAGACGCTGGTCCGCCCGACCGCGATGCTGTGGCGCAACATGGCCGCGATGGCGGCCGAGGAGATGTTCCGGGCCAACCCCGTCGACGGGGTAGTGCTGCTGGGCGGCTGCGACAAGACCATCCCGGCGCTGCTGATGGCGGCGGCCTCGGTGGACCTGCCCGCGGTGGTGGTGCCCGGCGGCCCCATGCTGACCGGCACCTTCCGCGGCCAGCCCCTGGGCTGCGGGACAGATGTGTGGCGGCTGTCGGAGGAGGTCCGGGCCGGGACGCTGTCGGAGGCGGACTTCATCCGGTCCGAGTCGTCGATGATCCGCAGCCGCGGGCACTGCAACACCATGGGCACCGCGTCGACCATGGGCCTGATGGCCGAGGTGCTGGGCATGGTGCTGCCCGGCCTGGGCGGCACCCCGGCGGCGGACAGCCGGCTGCTGGCCGGCGCCCATGACTCGGGGCGGCTCGCGGTCGAGATGGTCGCCGCGCACCGGACCCCGTCCAGCCTGCTGACCCGCGGCTCGTTCCTGAACGCGATCGTGGCGCTGGCGGCCATCGGCGGGTCGACCAACGCCGTCGTGCACCTGCTGGCCATCGCCGGCCGCCTCGGCGTCGACCTGAGCCAGGACGACTTCGACGCGACCGGCGCGGAGGTTCCCCTGCTGGTCGACCTGCAGCCGGCCGGGCGGTTCCTGATGGAGGACTTCTTCCGGGCCGGCGGCCTGCACGCCGTGCTGCACGAGGTCCGCGACCTGCTCGACCCGGCGGCGCTCACGGTCACCGGCCGGCCGCTGGTGAGCTACCTCGACGAGGCGCGGATCTGGGACCGCGAGGTCATCCGCCCGCGGGCCGAGCCGCTCCAGCCCCGGGCGGGCATCGCCGTGCTGTACGGGAACCTGGCGCCCGGCGGGGCCGTGATCAAGCCCGCCGCGGCGTCCGCGCACCTGCTGCAGCACCGCGGCCGGGCCGTGGTCTTCGACTCGGTCGAGGACCTGCACGCCCGGATCGACGACCCGGATCTCGACGTCGACGCCGACTCGGTCCTGATCCTGCGCGGCTGCGGCCCGCGCGGCTACCCCGGCATGCCGGAGGTGGCGAACCTGCCGCTGCCGACCAAGCTGCTCCGGCACGGCGTGCGGGACATGGTCCGCATCTGCGACGGCCGGATGAGCGGGACCGCCTACGGCACCGTAGTGCTGCACGTGTCCCCCGAGGCGGCCGCCGGCGGCCCGCTGGCCCTGGTCCGCACCGGCGACCCGATCGTGCTGGACGTCGCCGGGCGCCGCCTCGACATGGACGTGCCGGCCGCGGAACTGGCCGCGCGGGTCCCGGACCCGGCCATGGTCGCGGCATTCGCCCGCCCGGCCCGCGGGTGGGAGCGGCTGTACGTGCAGACCGTCGGGCAGGCCAGCACCGGAGCCGACCTGGACTTCCTCCTCGGCTCCAGCGGCGGCGAGGTTTCCCGCGACTCGCACTGACGGCTGGCTATTGCTGGCGGCGGACGTGACGGCGGGCAGCGGGGGCCCGGCGGGCGCGTGCCCCCGGGCCGCTGCCCGCCGTCAGCCGCCGCCGCGGCTAGCGGCGCACCGCGAAGTACATCGTGGCGTGCCACCAGGGGCCCATGAGATGGAAGCCGATCCTGGTGCCGGCGTCCGCCGCGCCGTAGGTCCAGTTCCCGTGGTCGTACAGCTCGACGTGCCCGGAGCCGTAGAAGGCCAGGTCGCCGGGCCGGGCCTGCGCCTTGGTGATCCGGACCAGGTGCCGGCTGGCGAGCATCCCGTACGTGGTCCGCGGCAGGGTCACCCCCCGCGAGCGGTACGCCGCGTAGACCAGCCCGGAGCAGTCAAACCCGTAGGGACCGGTCCCGCCCCACTCGTAGGGCTTGCCGCGCTGGTGCATCGCGAACTTCCAGACATTGGCCTCGAGCTGGGCGCTGACGCCCGGCACGGTAGCGGCCGAGGCTGGGGCCGGCCGGGCCAGCCCGACCGACGCCACCACAAGGACGGCGGCTACCAGGAGGAAGCGCGCTGGGGCGCGCAGGTGCCCGGCGGTCAGCGCGGGCGTTGCGGACGTGCGGAACCACAGATTTTTGCCGTACCGAGACAAGAGAGGCCTTAATTTACGCGTGATACGCGTCGGCTTCCGCTCAGGACATGGCCCGGCCGCTCCATGGGGCCGGGCGCGGCGCGCGGACGGGTCGCGGGTTCAGGGCGACAGGGGGGTTCAGTAAGACCACCGTCACGGGCGCTGAGCGCTGTCGGCTCTCACACTGCACGTTTTCAGCGTGAAATACAGCCAGGAAGTGCCCAGCTCGGGGTATGACCTTTCTCACATTCGACTGGGATCTGTAACGGCGGCGGCCGTTATTCTGCGCCAATTCGGCCCCTAACCTGCGGATATACCAGCGGCGGCGACGCCCCGGCGGCCCGCGGGCCGGGACGGCTAGCCGAGGTCGCCGGTGAGCTCGGCCGGGGCGCGCATGTGCCATGCGTCGGTGATCAGCTCCGTCAGCCGGGCGGCGTCGACCTGCGCCAGCCGCAGCATGACGAGCGGCCAGCCGTCGTAGCCGGGCGCGGTGAAGAAGACCCCGGGCTCGCCCAGCAGGAGGGCCTGCTTCTCGGCCTCGTCGCCGACGAACAGCACGGCGATGTCGGCCCGGATCACCCGCCGCTGGCCCGGCTGGCGCTCCGGATACGACCAGACGAAGCCCTTGCCGCCGACCCGGAAGTCGAAGCCGTCGCTGTCGATCTCCGTCACGTGCGGCAGCCCCAGCGCGATGCGGCGCACGTCGGCCGCGTCAGCCATCGCAACCCGGCCCGGGCTCCGGCGGGCGCCGCGCACGGCGGTGGTGCAGCAGCCGCGCCCGGCGGACCAGCAGCGGGCCGAGGATCCACAGCACCCAGGCGTTGGTGGTGACGAAGAAGACCGGGATAGACAGCCCGAAGCCGAGGATCAGGGCCCAGGACTGGCCGACGACCGAGGAGATGACCCGCGACGGCGTGTGCGGCTCCATCATGTCGCGGGAGACCAGGCGCCGGACCATGGCGACCAGCGCCGCGGACTCCAGCACCTGGAGCAGCGCGTAGAACCCCCACTGCAGGGCGTGAACCGTGAGGTCGCTGTCGTGGCCCGAGAACAGCAGCTTGGTGGCGAACGGGAGCAGGATGATCCCCAGCAGCCAGGCCAGGTGATACGTCCGCATCCGCTGGTCGGTGCCCCGGACGTACCGGTAGAGGTCGTGGTGCTGGCTCCAGCTTCCGGCGATCGCCACGAAGCTGATCAGGAAGGCCAGGTACTGACCGCTGTCGCTCCTGACCGCGATCCAGAAATGATGCACGCCCTGCCCGACGGGCACGGGCAGGTCGATGGCGAGCAGCGTGATCGCGATGGCGACCACGGCGTCGGAGAAGGTGGTCAGCCGGTCGGACGCGCGTGCATCGAGCTCTGGTTCCTCGCTGGCTTCCGCATCGGCCACGCGCCGGTCCTCCCCGCCATGGCGGCACCTCCCGCGAGGACCGCAAAACACCTGGAATCAGCTAGAGGCTATTGGCAACGGCCGCATGGGCGGGGACAGTCGCGGCGGATGGTCAGCTCGCCGGACGGCCCGAGAACGTGCGGCGGTAGGCCTGGGGGCTGGTGCGCACGGCCCGGCTGAAGTGCTTGCGCAGATTGGCCGCCGTGGAGAAGCCGCTCGCACTGGCTACCCGGTCGATGGGCAGGTCGGTGGTCTCCAGCAGCCGCTGGGCGAGCTGGATGCGCTGGCGCAGCAGCCAGCGGTAGGGCGTGGTCCCGGTACTGGCCAGGAACCGGCGGGCGAAGGTCCGGGGACTCATGGCCGAGCGGGCCGCCAGGTCCTCGACGGTGATCGGCTCGGCCAGGTGCTCCTGCAGCCAGTCGAGCGTGCCGGCGAACCGGCTGGAGCCGTCGTGATCGGGCATCGGCGCGTCGATGTACTGGGCCTGGCCGCCGTCTCGCTGCGGCGGGACGACCAGCTGGCGGGCCAGCTGGGTGGCGATCTCGGTGCCGTAGTCGGTGCGCACCAGGTGCAGGCACAGGTCGATGCTGGCGGCGCTGCCGGCCGAGGTCAGGATGTCGTCCTCGTCGGTGAACAGGACGCCGGGATCGACCTTCGCCGCCGGGTAGCGGCTGGCCAGCAGAGCGCACTCCTCCCAGTGGGTGGTAGCGCGCCGGCCGTCGAGCAGGCCGGCGGCGCCCAGCGCGAACGCGCCCGTGCACAACGAGACGATCCGGCTCCCCCGGCCGCGGGCCGCGCGCAGGATCGCGGGCAGCCCGGCCGGGAACTGCTCGGCGGACACCGACGGCAGCACGATCACCGTGCCGGCCTCGCGGACCGGCTCCAGCCCGTGCGCCGGCAGCACCTGGAACGCGCTGTCGGTGGTCACCGGACCGGCAGTGACGCCGCAGACGAACAGGCGGTACCACGGGACGCCGAACATGGCCGACCACTCGTCGCCGAAGATGTCGCAGGCCACGCCCAGCTCGAACACGGTCACGCCGTCATGGACGATGACGGCGACCACGCGCGGGTCCGGGCCGGACCCGGCGAAGTTGGCAGGATAGTTCCGCACAATGACCATCCTGCCACTTTCGGAACCGCCCGTCGAGGCGCAGGCTGGATGCATGAAGACCTCACCACAGCTCCGCGAGCGCGTTGCCGCGAGGGTGCTGGGGGCCTCGCTGGACCGTCGGCTCGCGGCCGGATGCCCGGCCCGGTCCGAGCCGGCCCTGGCCGCCCGGGCCCGGCGCCTGGTCTCGCCCGCGGGGCGCCGCCAGATCATCCGGGGCTGGAACAACGTGCTGCGCCAGGCCGGGCAGCCGCCCTTCATGCCGCGTCCCCCGCTGTGCCGGGACGCGGTCATCGCCGCCGAGCCCGACGTGCGGTACCTGCTCGCGCTCCTGGCCGGGCCGCGGCCGGTCGCGGCGCGCGGCACGGCCATGGCCATGGTCCTGCTCACCGACGGCACCGGGCCGGTGCACAATCACCGCTCCCCGGCCAGCCTGACCGCGGCGGTCCGGGAGGCGATCCGGCAGCTCGATCCCAGCTCCGCGGACCAGGGCCCGCGTCCGGCCCGGGGGCCGGCCGACCACCGGCCGGGGCGCTAGCTTCGCGGCGCCCGAGCCCGGCGCGGTAACATCCGCGAGGGCCAAGATCGGGTCGGCGATCGGGGGGCGAGATGATCCGGCTATGACATCGGCCCGCTCCGCGCGCCAGGCCGACGCCATTGTCGTGGGCGCCGGGCCGAACGGGCTCGCGGCGGCCGTGACCCTGGCCCGCGCGGGCCTGGCCGTGCACGTCATCGAGGGGGGCGCCACGCCCGGCGGCGGCTGCCGGACCGAGGAGCTGACCCTGCCGGGCTTCCGGCACGACGTCTGCTCGGCGGTGCACCCGCTGGCCGGCGTCTCGCCGTTCTTCGCGGGCACCGGGCTGGCCGCCCGCGGGGTCACGCTGCTGGCGCCGAAGGTGGCCTTCGCCCATCCGCTGGACGGCGGGCGGGCCGGCGCGGTCAGCGGCTCGGTGACCCAGACGGCCGCCGCCCTCGGCCGGGACCAGCGCACCTACCGCCGACTGCTGGAGCCCCTCGTCCGCGACGCCCCGCTGACCCTGCCGGCCCTGCTGGCCCCGCTGCGGTCCGTGCCCCGGCACCCGGCGGCCGTGGCCCGCTTCGGCCTGGCCGGCCTGCGGCCGGCGACCTGGCTGGCGCGCCGGTTCGAGGAGCCCGAGACCGCGGCCCTGCTGGCCGGCACCGCCGCGCACACCATGCTCCCGCTGACCGCCCCGCTGACCAGCGCCTTCGGCCTGCTGTTCCTGATGACCGCGCACGCGGTCGGCTGGCCGGTCGTGGCCGGCGGCAGCGCCGCGATCATCGACGCCCTGGCCGCCGAGCTGACCTCGCTGGGCGGCAGGGTCGAGACCGGCCGCTGGGTGACGACGCTGGACAGCCTGCCGCCGGCCCGGGCCGTCCTGCTCGACGTCACCCCGCGCCAGCTGGTGGCCCTGGCCGGCGACCGGCTCCCGGCCGGCCGCCGCCGGGCGCTGGAGCGCTTCCGGTACGGCCCCGGCGCGTGCAAGGTCGACTGGGCGCTGAGCGGCCCGGTGCCCTGGCAGGCCCCGGCGTGCGCCCACGCCGGCACGGTGCACGTAGGCGGGACGTTCGAGCAGGTCGCCCGGAGCGAGGCCGAGGTCGCCGCGGGACGGCACCCGGAACGGCCGTTCTGCCTCGTAACCCAGCCCGGCGTGGTGGATCCGAGCCGGGCGCCGGACGGGCAGCACACCTTGTGGGGCTACTGCCACGTGCCGCCCGGGTCAACGGTGGACATGGCCAGCCGGATCGAGGCCCAGATCGAGCGGTTCGCGCCGGGCTTCCGCGACTTGATCCTGGCCCGGTCCGTCCGCACGGCCGCGCAGCTGGAGCAGCACAACCCGAACTGCGTCGGCGGCGACATCGGCGGCGGCGCGGAGACGGTCCGCCAGCTCATCGGCCGGCCCACGCTGCGCTGGAACCCGTACCGGACCGGGCTGCCCGGCGTCTACCTGTGCTCGGCGTCGACCCCGCCGGGCGGCGGCGTGCACGGCATGTGCGGAGAGTGGGCCGCCCGGGCGGCCCTCGCCGACCTGGCGATCCCGTTCCGGCCGGGACCGGGGCCGGCCTGACGGAAGGGCGGTGGCGGGCCGCGCCATCGTTTCGTATGCATCGAGATCACGACGGCGGCAGGCCGGCGTCGGCCGCCTTTTCCAGCGCGGGGCGGTCCTCGGGAGCGGCGATGGCGATCATGCGCTCGGCCCGCTGGCGCAGGGAGAGCCCGCGCAGGTCGGCGACCCCGTGCTCGGTGACGATCAGGCCGGCGTCGCTGCGGGAGGTGCTGACCGGGCCGGACAGGCGGGCGACGATCCGGCTCGCCGTCCCGGCCCGGGCGGGCAGCATCACGACGGGCAGCCCGCCGCGGGAACGGGCGGCGCCGCGCAGGAAGTCGCCCGCGCCGCCGACCGCCCCGATGTAGCGGCCGCGGGCGACCTCGGCATTGACCTGGCCGGACAGGTCGACCTCGACGGCCGCGTTCAGCGCCGCGAAACGGTCCTGGGCGGCCAGGACGCTGGCGGCGTGGGTGTAGCCGGTATCGCGCAGCACGATGCGCTCGTTCCGGTCGGCGTAGTCGAACAGGCGGCGGCTGCCGTGCAGCATGCCGCCGACGGCGAGCCCGCGGTCGAGGGACTTGCGCTCGCCCGTGACCACGCCCTGCTCCATCAGGTCCACCAGCGGGTCCGGCAGCAGGCCCGAGTGCACGCCGAGGTGCCGGCGGCCGGACAGCTCGCGCAGGACGGCCTCGGGCAGGGCGCCGATCCCGAACTGGAGCGTCGCGCCGTCCTCGATCAGCCCGGCGACGTTGGCGGCGATGGCCCGCTGGATCGCGTTGGGCGGCGCGCTCGTCATTTCGGCGGGCGGGTGGCGCGCCGGGACGAGGGCAGTGAGCTGGCCGGCCGTCAGCGTGGGACCGCCGGCGGTCCACGGCACCAGCGGGCTGACCTCGCCGATGATCACGCGCGCCCGGCTCAGCGCCGCCACCAGGTAGTCCCGGGCGATCCCCAGGCTGTGCCGGCCGCCGGCATCGGGCGGCGACAGCTGCACCAGCACCACGTCGGCGCCGATGGCGCCGCACCGGATGAGCTCGGGGAACGAGGAGTAGGGCGCGGGCAGGATGTCGAGGGCGCCCGCCGCGTGCAGGGCCGCATTGCCGCCCGAGCCGGTGTAGGACGTGAGCCGGATCCGCCGCGCGTGCTGCTCCGCGATGACGTCCGCGCCCGGGAGGCCGATGAACGCGCTCAGGCCCGGAACCGCCGGCCCGTCCGTCAGGTGGGCGAGCAGGCGCTCGACGAGCGTGCGCGGCTCGGCGCAGGCCTGGGCCCACAGCAGGGCGTCGCCTGCGCGCAGGTAACGGCCGAAGTCCAGCTCGTCCGCCGAGTCCAGGACGCTCACCATGCCCGCACGCTCACCCCGCGGCACGCCGTCACGGGCGGGCGGCCGCGAGCAGCTCCCGGGCGATGATGAGCTTCTGGATCTCGCTCGTCCCCTCATACAGGCGGTACAGCCGCGAGTCGCGGTACATCCGCTCGACGACCGTGGAGCTCATGTAGCCGAGCCCGCCGTGGACCTGCACGCCGCGGTCGGCCACCCGCGACACCATCTCGGCGCAGAACAGCTTGGCCGACGATGGCCCGGCCGCCCGGTCGCGGCCCTCGTCGTAGGCGGCCGCGACGCTGAGCACGAGGCTGCGGCCGGCCGCGATCTCCGCGTAGGACTCGGCCAGCATGGCCTGGACCAGCTGGTAGTCGCCGATGGGGACGCCGCCCTGGCGGCTCGTCGCGGCGTGCGCGACCGACTCGTCCAGGACTCGCTGCGCGGTGCCGACGCACATGGCCGCGATGTGCAGCCGGCCGCGGGCGAGCACGGTCATCGCGCTGCGGTAGCCGCGGCCCTCCTCGCCGACCAGCCGGCCGTCCGGGACGCGGACCCCGTCGAAGCTGACCTCGGCCGTCCAGGCGCCCCGCTGCCCCATCTTGCGGTCCTTCGGGCCGACCGTGAGGCCGGGGCTGGCCGCGTCGACCAGGAACGTGGAGATCCCGCGGCCGCCCGCGGCGCCGGGGTCGGTCCGCGCGTAGACGACGAACAGGTCGGCCAGCGGGGCGTTGGTGATGAAGCGCTTGACCCCGGACAGCAGCCACTCCGGCCCGTCCCGCCGCGCGGCGGTCTTCAGGCCCGCCGGGTTGGATCCGGCCTCGGACTCGGTGAGCGCGAACGAGGCGATCAGCTCCCCGGCGGCCAGCCGGGGCAGGAACCCCGCCTGCTGGGCGGTGCTCCCGAACTTCGCGATGACCTGCCCGGCGATGCCGTTGTTGGTGCCGAACAGGGACCGGAACGCGGGCGCGGTGTAGCCGAACTCGAACGCGAGCGCCGCGTCCTGGGCCATGGTGGCCCCGAGGCCGCCGAACTCGGCCGGCAGCGCGTAGCCGAACAGGCCGAGCTCAGCGGTGGCCGCGCGCAGGTCCGCGGGGATCGCGTCGGACTCCTCGATCTCGTCCTCGCGGGGTATCACCCGCTCCCGCACGAACCGCCGCACGGCGTCCAGGACCTGGCCGAACGATTCCTCGTCGATGTCTACCTCCGGTGACGGGCGGGCGGTGGCCCGACGCCGGCTAGGGCTTCCAGACGGAACGGAGGCGCTCGGCCTCAGCGGCCGCCTGCCGGAGGCCGGCCTGGTAGGCGTCGGCGGCCAGGGCGGGGTTCATGAGGTTGGCCCCCCAGCCGCTGATGTCGAGGAACTCCGGGCCGGGGACGACGACCTCGAGCTTGGCCCCGCTGTCGCGCAGCGCGGACAGCTCGGCCTCGAGCTGGCGGGCGGTGGCGTCGAACATCGGGTCGCTCACGCCCTCGGGCAGGGCCAGCGCGAGGCACGACACGACGATCACGGCGTCGTGCCCGGCGGCGAGGTCGGCATTGAGCGGCGAGCGCATCCCGCCGTCCATGTAGCGGGCGCCGCCGATGGTGATCGGCGGGAAGATGCCGGGCACCGAGCAGCTCGAGGCGACCGCCCGCGGCAGGGCCACGCCCGACGACCGGTCCCACACCTGCAGCGCCCCGGTCACCACGTCGACCGCGGTGCAGCGGAACGACTCCGGCCACTCATGGTCTTGCACCTCGGCGAACACGCCGATGAAGGTGTCCTCCGGGACCGTGTTGGCCGCGAGCGCGATCCGGCCGAGCCCGACGCGCGTCTCCTCCGGCGTCAGCGCCCCGGCGGCCGCTCCGGCCCACGCCGCCATCAGCTCGTCCATGTTCACGCCCGCGCCCGCCGGGACCGGGAGCGGACCCCGCGCCGGGCCGGCCCCGGCCGACAGGTCGAGGCCCGCCGCGAGCCGGGCTCCGACGGCCGAGCCGGCCGACGTGCCGATGATCAGGTCGGCATCGCGCCAGGCGATGCCGGCCTGCGCCAGGCCGACCGCCAGCCCCGACTCCCAGCCGATTCCAACTGGACCGCCGCCACCTAGCACCAGTGCCCGTGTCATGCCCTCACCCTGGCATAAGTTAGGACCCATGGCGACCGCTGCGCACTCCGCTCACGACCCGGGCCCGACCATCTTCGTGCTCTTCGGGGGGACGGGTGACCTGGCCAAGCGCATGGTGCTGCCGGCGTTCTACCGGCTGGCCCTGGAAGGGCTGCTGCCCAAGCAGTGGCTGCTGGTCGGCAATGGCCGCGGTGACGTCGCGCACGAGGATTTCCGCGGCCATGTTCATGACGCCCTGACCCAGTTCGGCCCGAAACCGGAGGACGGCCCGTGGGCGTCGTTCGCGACGCGCGTCCTGTTCGCCGGCGGCGGCTTCAACTCCACCGATCCCGGCAGCCTGCTCGAGGTCCTGGCCCAGGCGCGGGCCTCGCTGGGCGGCGACCCGCAGCTGGTGCACTACATGGCCGTGCCGCCGGTCGCGTTCACCGAGCTGACCAAGGCCCTCGGCCAGCACGGGCTGGCGCGCGATGCCCGGGTCGTGTACGAGAAGCCGTTCGGCACGTCGCAGCAGGCCTTCCGCGAGCTCGACCGGGTCGTCCACTCGGTGCTGGACGAGCAGCAGGTCTACCGGATCGACCATTTCCTGGGCAAGGAGGCGACGCAGGACCTGCACGTGCTGCGCTTCGCCAACGGGCTGTTCCACGCCATGTGGGACCGCGAGCATGTCGAGTCGGTCCAGATCGACGTGCCCGAGAAGCTCGGCATCACCGACCGGTCCCAGTTCTATGACGCGACCGGCGCGGTGCTGGACATGCTGGTCACGCACCTGTTCCAGGTGGCGGCCGAGATCGCGATGGAGCCGCCGGCCAGCCTGCACGCCCTCGACCTGCAGGCCGCGCGCGAGACGGTGATCAGCTCGTTCCGGCCGATCGATCCCGCCGACGTGGTGCTCGGCCAGTTCGACGGCTACCGCGACGTGCCCGGCGTGGCGGCCGGGTCCGATCGAGACACCTACGTCGCGGCCCGGCTCTGGATCGACAACGAGCGCTGGCGCGGCGTCCCCTTCTACCTGCGCACGGGCAAGCGGCTGGCAGCCACCGAGCAGCGGGTCAGCCTGGTCCTGCGCGAGCCGGCCGGCCCGCTGGCCGGGCAGCTGCCGGCCGAGGCGAACGTGCTGTCGTTCTCCCTGGCCGGCAACGGCGAGGTCGAGCTGTCGCTGGTGGCCAAGAAGCCCGGCGCCGCGCTGGACCTCGACGTCGCCCGGGCCTCGATCCCGCTGTCCGGCCTGAAGGGCGCCGACCCGCTGCCGCCCTACGTCCGGCTGATCCACGACGTGCTGGTCGGCGACCGCTCGCTGTTCACCCGGCCGGACGGGCTGGCCGCCGTCTGGGAGGTGGCCGCGCCGCTGCTGGCGAGCCCGCCGCCCGTCGCCCGCTACGCGCCCGGGTCGTGGGGCCCGCACGCCGCGCGCGAGCTGGTCGCGCCGGGACGCTGGCTGCTGGGCCAGTAGCGGGCGGCGCCTGGCTCCGCGCCCGCTGACCTGCGCGGCCGCTGACCTCAGCGCCCGCGGGCTAGGCGATGCGGAAGGTGACCGTCAGCCCCGGCCGGGCCTGGGCGCAGACCGGGAGTGACCCCGGATCGAGGACGGCGATCACCGGGTAGCCCCCGGTCGTCGGGTGGTCGGCCAGGAACAGCACCAGCTGCCCGTCGGGCAGCGCCTCGATGGCGCCGGCCACGAGGCCCTCGCTGGGCAGCTCGCCCGTCCGGCTCCGCGGCGCCGCGCCGGCCAGGCGCAGGCCGACCCGGTTGCTGGCCGGCGACACCGTCCACGCGCCACCGCGCAGGGCCGCGAGACCGGCTGCGGACAGCCAGTCGTCGCGCGGGCCCAGGTGGATCAGCAGCTCGGCCCGGTCGCCGGGGACGGGCGCGGCGGGCACGCCGGCCTGCGGGCAGCGCGGCCAGGACCCGGCCGCGGCCAGGTCCGCGTCGCCGAGGTCCAGCAGGTCGCCGGCCGCGAGGCCGGGCGGGCCGAGCCCCGACAGCAGGTCAGTCGAGGCGCTGCCGAGGACCGGCGTCACCCGCAGGCCGCCCGAGAAGGCGACGTAGCTGCGGACCCCGGCCCGGGCCGGGCCGACGTCGAGGGTCTGGCCGGGCGCCAGGGCGACCGCCGTGCCCGGCCCGGCCGGGCGGCCGTCGACCCGGACGGCCGCCTGCGCCCCGGTCACGGCGACCGTGACGGCGGCCCGGGCCGTGACCGCCACGCCGGTCAGCGTCGTCTCCAGGACCGGCGCGCCCGGCGGGTTGCCGACCAGCTCATTGGCCCGGTGGTGGGCCGGGGCGTCGAGGGCGCCCGACCGGGGCACGCCCAGGTGGGCGTAGCCGGGGCGGCCGCAGTCCTGGATCGTGGTCAGCGCGCCGGGCCGGGCGACCTGGATGCGGCGCCCGGTCACGGCGTCACGTCGATGAAGCGCACCCGGTCCCCGGCCACCAGCAGGGCGGCCGGGTCACGGCCCGGGTCCCACATCACGGCCTCGGTCCGGCCGATGAGCTGCCAGCCGCCGGGCGAGACCCGCGGGTAGATGCCGGTGTACTCGCCGCCCAGCGCGACGGTGCCGGCCGGGATGGCGGACCGGGGGCTGGGCTGGCGGGCCACCTGCCGGGCCCGCCCGATCCCGGCGATGTACGGGAACCCGGGCGCGAACCCGCAGAACGCCACCTCGTGCTCGATCGAGGTATGCAACCGCACCGCCGCGGGCACGGACAGCTGCCACTGCGCGGCGACGGCGGCCAGGTCCGGGCCGTCGTACCGGCAAGGGATCTCGGTGACCGGGCCGGTGCCCGCGGGCACCGGCGGGATGGTCCAGGACCGGATGTCGCGGGCGGCGAGGGCGTGGTCGGGCACCCCGTCCAGCAGCACGGTGCAGGCGCCGGGGATCACGTCGAGCAGCGACGGCGCCCAGCCGTCGGCCCGCCGACGGCCGATCTCGGCGTGCAGCGCCCGGGCCTGGTCCAGGCTGTCCAGCTCGACCAGGAGCGCACTCGGGCCGGCCGGCCGGAATCTCACCGCGGACCGCCCGGCGCGGGTCCGCGGTATACGCCGAGGAGCTGTCGCTCGGCGTCGGCCAGGTACGTCATCAGCTCGGACGCCGCCTCCTCGCCGTCACCGAGCATGATGGCCTCGGCGATGGTGCGGTTCCGCTGCAGGTAGGGCGCGTGGAACTGCTCCGGATCGGCCATCGCGTGGAACACCAGGCGCAGTTCGGCGAGCGCCCGCCGCATCAGCTCGTCCACCCGCGGGCTGTTCGCCAGGGCGGCCACGGCCTGATGAAAGTGCAGGTCAGCGGTGCGCACCTCATGCCACCGGCCGGTCGCCGCCGCACGCTCGGCCACGTCGACGGCGGCCCGGACCGCGAGCCGCGCGGTCGTGCCCGCCGCGCCCGCCAGGCGCGCCGCGCCGCCCTCGACCAGCCGCCGCAGCGCGTAGATATCGGTCACGTCCGCGCGGGTCAGCACGGGCACGAAGATGCCGCGGTTCATCTCGTGGACGGCCAGGCGCTCGTGGCAGAGCAGCCGGAAGGCCTCGCGCAGGGTGTTCCGGGAGATCCCGAGCGCCTGGCCGATGACCTCCTCCGACAACCGGGTACCGGGCGGGAGCAGGCCCTCCATGATGGCGGTCCGCAGCAGCTCGGTGACCCGGTCGGCCGTGCTGGCGGGCACGAGCCCCGGCCGGTCGGCGGCCAGCGCGCTGGCCATCTCCGCGGTGATCGCTGGAGCCATCCCCGGCCCTCCTCCCGGCCACGCACCAGTCCACGGTGGATCCGGTGATGCTTCAATCTAAGTATTGAGGGATTGTTGAACAAGATGTAGCGTCCGGATCATCGAGGAGCGAGGTGGGGTACGCGGCATGATGACTGTGGTCCAGGGATTCGGCCCGTTCGGGGAGTTCACCGTCAACCCGTCCGAACTGCTCGTCCGCTCGCTGGCTGAGCGCGGCGACCCGCAGGTGCACGCCGAGGTGCTGCCGGTCTCGCTGGACCGCACCGCCGCGGAGATACCCCGGCTCATGGCCAAACTCGAGCCGCAGGTCTGGCTGGGTGTCGGCCTGGCCGCCGGGCGGACGGCGCTCAGCCTCGAGGCCGTCGCGCTGAACCTGGCCGACTGGCCCGCCGACGACGCGGATGCCGACGGCGTCAGCGTCGCCCGCGCGCCGATCGCGCCGGACGGCCCGGCCGCGCACCTGACGACGCTGCCCGCCGGGCCGATCCTCGCGGCCTGGCGCGAGGCCGGGATCCCCGGCTACCTGTCGCAGACGGCCGGCAGCTACCTGTGCAACTTCTCCTTCTACACCGCCGCCCAGGCCGCCCGCGACCTGGGACGGCCATGCCTGGTCGGCTTCCTGCACGTGCCGCTCCTGCCCGAGCTCGTCACCCAGCCCGACCGGCAGCCGTCCATGGCCATGACCCTGCAGGCGGCGGGCCTGGACTGCGTGCTCGAGGCGTGCCGCGCGGCCAGCGCGGGCGGCATCTACGCCGAGAGCACGGCATGACGCGCGCGCTTCCCCGCCGCCTTCACCGGAGCGGGCCGGGGCCGTCGTGATCGACATCAACAGCGACATGGGCGAGAGCTTCGGCTCGTACCGGATGGGCGCGGACGAGGAGCTGCTGGGGCAGGTGACGAGCGCGAACATCGCGTGCGGCTTCCACGCCGGCGACCCGCGCACGATGGACGCCACCGTCGCGCTCGCCGCTGCCCGCGGGGTCGCGATCGGGGCGCACGTGTCCTACCCCGACCTCGTCGGCTTCGGCCGGCGGCACCTGCGGGTCAGCGCGGAGGAACTGGTCACCGACGTCCTGTACCAGATCGGGGCGCTGGAAGCGTTCTGCCGCCGGCACGGCACCGCGATCCGGTACGTCAAGGCGCACGGCGCCCTGTACAACGACCTCGCCGAGGACGAGGGGCTGGCGAGCGCGCTGGCCGATGCCGTCCTGGCCTACGGCGGAGGCCTGGCCGTGCTGGTCCTGGCGGGCAGCCCGGCGGCGGGCGTGCTGCAGCGCCGGGGCATCCGGGTGATCCGGGAGGGCTTCGCCGACCGCGGTTACACCGCGGCCGGCCGCCTGGTCCCGCGCTCCCGGGCCGGCGCCGTGCTGACCGATCCGGCGGCGGTCGCCGAGCGCGGCTGGCGCATCGCGACCGGGGCGGCGATCGAGGCCGAGGACGGCTCCCCGCTCGTCCTGGACGTCGAGACGCTGTGCGTGCACGGCGATACTCCCGGCGCCGTGGCCCTGGCCGGGACCCTGCGCGAGTTCCTGTCCGCCCGCTCCGTGGCCGTGGCCCCCTTCGCCTGATCCCCGCGCCGCCCCGGCCGCGGAGCCCGCGCCGCGGACCGGGTCACGCGGACCGGAGCTCGACGCAGCATTCACCGGGGCGCGGGTCGAGGACGGCCTGCACGGCGTCCGCCTCCAGGCCGGCCACGAGGCCGCCCAGAAACGCGTGGTTCAGCCCGCACACCAGGTCCGTGGCCTGCTCGGCGAGCGGGTGGAAGGGGCAGTTCCGGAGCCGCACGCAGGTCGGCGTCTCGCGGGCCGGCTCGAACCCGTGCCGGGCCAGCACCCCGCTGGCCAGGGTCAGCCCGCGCTCGGCGCCCAGCCGCCCCGGCCGGACCCGCTCCCGTTCCGCCGCGCCGGCCTCGCGCCCGCGCCGGTCGGCCACGGCCAGCACGGAATCGCGCGCGCTGTCGCCCGCGCCGAGCACCCCGCCCAGCAGGACCTCGGCCAGCAGGTCGTGCTGCCGCGGCGGAATGCTGATCCGGATGTCGAGGCCGGACGGCTCGTAGACCTTCGGCGCCCGGCCCACCTTGCGGACGCCCGCCGCCTGATAGCGCGCGCTCAGCACCCCCGCCTCGACCAGCTTGTCCAGGTGGAAGGCCGCGAGCTTGCGGGAGATCCCGACTGACGCGGCCGCCTCGTCCCTCGTCACCAGGCGGCGGGCGGCGCGGATGAAGGCATACATGCCGCGCCGCAGCTCATCCGCCAGCGCCGCCACGGCCCGGATCGACGGGTCGCCGGTTCGGCCGCCCAGCTCAAGATCGGTACTCACTGAACGCTGGCCGGACCCTACGGTCAGCCCCTGCACCCGCTGGCCGTCAGCGTGCCGATCGGCGCGTGGACCGGGAGCCTGATCTTCGACATCGGCTCCCGCGTCACGGGCGGATCGGCGGGCCTGGCCCGGGGATCGTTCTGGCTGATCGCGATCGGCCTGGCCGGCGCCCTCGCGGCCGCCCTGCTCGGCTTTCTCGACCTGATCGCCATCCCGCTGGGCACCCGGGCCGCCCGCACCGCGGTGCTGCACATGAGCCTGGTCCTGCTGGTCACGGCGGCCTACGCCGGGAACCTCCTGTGGCGCCACGCCGAGGTCGCGGCCGGGAAGGTGCCGCTCGGCCCGCTGGCCCTGTCCGCGGCGAGCATGGCCGTCCTCGGAGCCGGCGGCTACCTGGGCGGCAAGCTGGTCTTCCGGTACGGGGTCCGCGTCGCCGAGGAGTCCGACCGGGCCGACGGATACCAGCTGCCGGCCTCCGGCCGCGCCGCGGAGCCGCGGCCCCCGGCCGCCGCCGAGCGGGGCCGCGCCCCCCGGCCCCGCTAGCGGCCTCCGCTTGGGGCCGCCCGAGCGGCCCGACCGGCCCGATCGGCCCGAGCCCATCCGACCCCGTCGCCCGTCATCGCCACGCAAGGAGCCCGATCATGAACATCGCCGCGCTGATCGCCTGGATCGTCACCGCCGGCGGCGGCTTCTACCTGCTGACCACCTGGATCCGCCACGGCGGGGCGCGGACGGCGGGGGCCAGCCGCTTGCCGCCCGCGCTGATCCTGGGCCACGCCGTGCTCGCCGCCGCCGGGCTGGTCGTCTGGCTGGTGTTCCTCGCCGCCGGGACGGCGGCCCGGGCCTGGATCGCCTTCGGGCTGCTGGTGCCGATCGCGGCGCTGGGCTTCACCATGTTCTTCCGGTGGATCCCCGCCTACCGCGATCACCCGGCCGCCAGGCCGCGGCGCTCACTGGCCGGACAGCACTGGCGCGGGACTCCTGAGTGCGCCCCGTCAGCCTGACGCCGGCGCCGGAGGCGCCAGCTTCTGCGGCGGCCCGGCCGTGACCACGGCGGCATGCTTGGCCGAGAGCCGGGTGACCTCTCAGTACGACCCGGGCGCCCTTCCAGTCACTGTCAGCGCGCTATCACGCCAGCTCAGGAGCCCGGAATGAGGGCGGGGTCCTAGGCGTCGCGCCGGCGCAGCAGCCAGGCGGACGCGGCCAGGGCGACGGCAATGTAGAGGCAGAACAGGCCGAAGCCCGCCCACGCCGAGAACGAGCCGGCCTGGTGCGCGGCCACCCGGGTGACGTCGGCCGAGGCGTTCTCGGGCAGGTACTCGCGGACCTCGCCGGCCAGGCGGCCGGGCAGGAAGCCGGCCGCGATGGTCAGCCCGTACAGCACGCCGAACAGCGTGGACACGGCACCCGCGGCGTTGCGCAGGAGCGCGCCGAGGCCCAGCCCGAGCAGGGCGACCCCGGTCAGGACCAGCGCGCTGCCGAACAGGGCGCGGGCCACGCCGGGCTGGGCCAGGGTGGTGCTCAGGTGATGGGGCGCCAGGATGGCCTGGGCGATGAAGAACGCCGCGAACGTCGCCACGGTGGCGACCGCGAGCATGGCCACGGCCAGTGCGGCGGTCTTGCCCCACAGCACCGGCAGCCGGCGCGGGACGGCGGTGAAGGTGAGCCGGACCTGGCCGGTGGCGTACTCGCCGGTCATGATGAGCACGCCCAGTGCCCCGGCGGTCAGCTCGGCCAGCCCGACCCCGGTCAGGCTGAGCTGGGTCGGGTCGAACGCGGCCACGGCGGCGGCGCCGTGCGGCAGGCTGGACAGCTGGAGGACGGCGGCGAGCAGGCCGCCCCCGGCGACCAGCGCGACGGTGATCAGCAGCAGCCAGAGTGTCGAGGGCAGGGACCACAGCTTGGTCCATTCGGAGTGCATGACGCGGATCAGGGTGACGCGCTGGCCGGCGCGGTAGGCGGGGACGGCGGGCGTGACGGACAGGGCGGGCTCGGTCATCTGGTTCATTGCTGGGCTCCTTCGGTGCCGCCGAGGGGCGGTGCGGGGTGGGATTTTCTGGGTGGCCGGGATCTAGGCGGCCGGGGCGCGGTACTCCACCGCGTCCTGGGTCATCGCCGTGAACGCCTCCTCCAGGGAGGCCTGCTGCGACGCGAGCTCGAGCACCGTGATCCCGGCCGTCCGCGCGGCGGTCCCGACCTGGTCGGTGCTCAGCCCGGTGACGGTCAGCTCGCCGCCGGGGCCGGGCGAGATGGCCACGCCCGGCCCGCGCAGCGCGGCGGCCAGGGCCTGCGGGTCGGTCGCGCGGACCCGCACGGCGGGCTGGCTGGCCTGGGCGATGAAGTCCGCGATGCTGGTGTCGGCGAGCAGGCGCCCGCGGCCGATGACGATCAGGTGCTCGGCGGTGACCGACATCTCGTTCATCAGGTGCGAGGAGACGAACACCGTCCGGCCCTCGGCGGCCAGGCTGCGCAGCAGGGACCGGACCCAGCGGATGCCCTCGGTGTCGAGCCCGTTGAGCGGCTCGTCGAGGATGACCGTGCGCGGGTCGCCCAGCAGCGCGGTCGCGATGCTCAGCCGCTGGCCCATGCCCAGGGAGAACCGCCCGGCCCGGCGCCGGCCCGCCTCCCACAGGCCCACGGCGCCCATGACCTCCTCCACCCGCGACTTGCGGATGCCGCTGGTCTGGGCGATGGCCAGCAGGTGGTGGTAGGCGCTGCGGCCCGGGTGGGCCGGCTTGGCCTCCAGCAGGGCGCCGGCCTCGTGCAGCGGGTCGGCGTACGCGGCATAGGGCCGGCCGTTGACGGTCGCCGTGCCGCGGGTCGGCGCGTCCAGGCCCAGGATCATCCGCATCGTGGTCGACTTGCCGGCCCCGTTGGGGCCCAGGAAGCCGGTCACGATGCCGGGCCGCACAGTGAAGGTCAGGTCGTCGACGGCGAGCTTGTCGCCGTACTTCTTGGTCAGGCCGCGAACCTCGATCATGGTGGGTCCTCCGTTACGTGACTGCTGATGAGGACCACGCTCGCAGCGCCGGGCCGGGCTGTAAGTAGGGCGGCCAGCGGCTCCGGGGTGGGGTTTTCCGCACCCCCGGCGGAGGGCGCACCGCATGTCCGGGCGCGCCGGCCTTGTCTACTGTGACGATGTGACCTCGAGAATCCCGGCCGCGACGGCGGCCCCCGTGCGCGCCCTGTGGGCGGAGCGGAGCTGGCGGGCGACCCTGGCCGCGCTGGCCGGGCTGATGATCCAGGTCGCGACCGGCATCCTCGTGCTGCTGTGGAGCGTCGACCTCTTTACCCTGGCCACCGGGCCGGGGACTGACCCCAGCACCACCGCGATTTACGTGGTAATCGCCGTCATCGCCCCGGTACCGCTGGCGTGGTGGCTGGGGGCGCTGAGCAGCGTGCAGCGGATGCGGCTGGCCGCGATCCTGGGCGTCGAGATCCCGGCGCCGCCGCGCGGTCCCGGCCGGTGGCCCGTGCGCGCGCTCCGCGCCTGGCGCACGGCGGTCGCCTGGCGGCAGCTCGGGTATCACCTGCTGTCACTGGTCACGGGCCTGCTCGGCGGGGCCGTCGTGGCCGCCTGCTGGGCGGCGCCGCTGGTGGTGGCGACCTACCCGGGCGCGGTGTCGGCCCGCGGGCCCGCCCTGGCCGGGGCCGCGGTGCTGTTCCTGGCCGCGCCGTGGGTGGCCCGCGGCGTGACCCGGGCCGACGAGCGGGCCGCCCGGGCGCTGCTCGGCCCCAGCCCGGCCCAGCAGCTGGAGCTGCGGGTCGCGGCGATGGCCCGCAGCCGGTCCGAGGTCGTCGCCGCGGCCGACGCGGAGCGCCGGCGCATCGAGCGGGACCTGCACGACGGTGCCCAGCAGCAGCTGGTCGCGCTGGCCATGAACCTGGGCATGGCCCGCGCCGCCCTCGGCGACGACGTGCCGCCGGCCACCCGGAAGGTCATCGAGCAGGCCCACGAGGACGCCGTCGCGGCCCTGGCCGGGCTGCGCGAGCTGGTCCGCGGCCTGCACCCGGCCGTTCTCAACGACCGCGGCCTGGACGCGGCCCTGTCCGGGATCGTGGCCCGGGCGCCGCTGCCGGTCCGGCTCCGGTTCGACGTCACCCCCCGGTGCTCGCCGAGCATCGAGGCCATCGCCTACTTCATGGTCTCCGAGGCCCTGGCTAACGTTGCCCGGCACGCCCAGGCCACCCGGGCGGAGGTCACCGTGACCCGGTCGGGCGGCCGCCTGAGCGTCGCCGTCACCGACGACGGGCGCGGCGGCGCGACCGCGGACGGCGCCGGGACCGGGCTGCGGGGGCTGGCCCAGCGGGCCGCGGCGGTGGACGGGAGCCTGGCCGTGCGCAGCCCGGCCGGCGGGCCGACGACGATCACCGCGGAGCTGCCGTGCGAGTAGTCATCGCCGAGGACTCGGTCCTGCTGCGGGCCGGGCTGACCCGGCTCCTGACCGAGGGCGGCTTCTTCGTCGCCGCGGCCGTGGCCGACGGCGACGAGCTGCTCCGGGCGGTGGGCGCGCACCGCCCCGGCCTGGTCGTGGTCGACGTGCGGATGCCGCCCACGCATACCGACGAGGGCATCCAGGCCGCCCTCGTCATCCGCCGCCAGTACCCCGGCACGGCCGTCATGGTGCTGTCCCAGTACGTGGAGGAGAGCTACGCCGCCGACCTGCTGTCCACCCACACCAGCGCGGTCGGCTACCTGCTCAAGGACCGGGTGGCTCACGTGCCCGACTTTCTGGAGTCACTGCGCCGCGTCGCCGCCGGCGGCACCGTCCTGGACCCGGAGGTCGTGGCCCAGCTCATGGCCCGCCGCCGCAGTGACCCCCTGGACAGCCTCACCCCGCGCGAGCAGGACGTCCTGCGGCTGATGGCGGAGGGGCAGTCCAACACGGGAATCGCGGAGACCCTGAAGGTCAGCCACAGCGCGGTCGAGAAGTACATCAGCAACATCTTCGCCAAGCTCGACCTGCCGCCCACCGCCACCGAGCATCGCCGGGTCCTGGCCGTCCTGCGGTTCCTGGGCACCTGACCCTGGGGGTCGCGGCGCCGGCGGCGTGCTGCACTATGAGAGCTCACGGCTGCGGACGGCAGCCCACTGACCCGGGGGAGCTCCCGTGATAGCGCAGGCGCGGTGACCAGCCAGGAAGCGGACGTCGACTTGCTCGACGTGCTCGAGCTGGAGACGCTCGAGGTGAACCTGTACCGGGCCAACCTGGTCCTCGACGAAGAGCACGCGCTCTTCGGCGGCCAGGTCGCGGCGCAGGCGCTGCGGGCGGCGGGGCTGACCGTCGACCCGGAGCGCCGCGCGCACTCCCTGCACGGCTACTTCCTGCGCAAGGGCGATTCCCGGCTGCCGACCGTGTACCAGGTCTTCCGCGACCGTGACGGCGGGTCGTTCTCCGCCCGGCGCGTCGTGGCCATCCAGCGCGGCGAGGTCATCTTCAACATGTCGGCCTCCTTCCACAGCGCGCACGAGAGCTGGGCGCAGCAGGCCGAGGCGATGCCCGACACGCCGCTGCCCGACGACCTGCCGCCCCGCCAGCTGCACCGGCTGCTGTCGATCGAGGCCCGGATCCCGGCCCAGCCGTTCAGCCCGGACGGGCCCTGGCTGACCCGCTTCTGGGCCCGGTCGGGCGTCAAGCTGCCGGCCGACCCGCTCATCCACGACTGCGCGCTGACCTACCTGTCCGACATCGGCACCGGCATCATGCCCGCCGCCGACGGCAGCGCGCGGCCGGGCCCGAGCCTCGACCACGCCCTGTGGTTCCACGGCGGCGTCGACATGAACGACTGGGTCCTGTCCGAGTATCACCCGCAGGTGTCCGGCCACGGCCGCGGCTGGTACACCGGCTCGGTGTTCACCAGGGACGGCACGCTCATCGCCAGCATCGCCCAGGAGCAGCTCTTCCGCTAAGCCGCCCACGGCGCGGGCCCGCGGCGCAGGCCGCGGGCCCGGATCGCCGGGGCTGCGAGTCAGTGCTGCTCGCGGGCCCGGCGCGGCAGCAGCCAGCCGACCGCGAACGCCAGCGTGATCAGCACCAGGGTCACCAGCAGCGTGCGCTGCGCCGCGAGCAGCGGCCGGGCCGCGGCCAGCGCCCCGTGGCCGCCGCCGGGCGCCAGCGAGATCGTGCTGAAGAACAGCGTGGCCAGGACGGCCACCCCGAGGGAGGCCCCGAGCTGCTGCGACGACTCGAGCAGGCCGGAGGCCGAGCCGACCTCGTGATCGCCGATCTCGCCCATGATGATGCTGAACAGCGGCACGAAGATCATCCCCATCCCGGTCCCGAACACGGCCAGCCCGGGGATCAGCTGCAGCGCGTCGACCGGGCCGCTGGCCGCGTGCAGGGACAGGTACAGCACCAGCGTTCCGACGGCCATGATGGCCAGCCCGATGTGCAGGATCGGCCGCCCCACGGCCGTCGCCGCCCACGCGCCGACGCCCGAGCCGAGGAACGCGCCCGCCGCCATGGCCGCGAGCAGCAGGCTGGCGTGGATGGGGGTGTAGCCGAGGCCGATCTGCAGGAACAGGCCGGTCGTCAGCGAGAATCCGACGATGCTCGCGAAGAACACGAGCACGAACACCACGCCCGATACGTAAGAACGCTTGCGCAGGATGCTGAACTCGACCAGCGGGGTGCGGCCGGTCCGGACCCGGTGCCGCTGATGCGCGACGAAGGCGGCCAGCACCGGGACAGCAGCGGCCAGGACCCCGAAGATCCAGGCCGGCCAGCCCAGGGTCCGCCCGTCCACCAGCGGGAAGACGAGCAGGAAGCTGGCCGCGGCGAGCAGCGCGGTGCCGGTCCCGTCGAGCCGGACGGCGCGGCGCGCGGCCGGGCGGGCGGGCAGCACCCGCGCGCCGACGGCCAGGGCGAAGACGCCCAGCGGCAGGTTGATCAGGAACAGCGCGCGCCAGTCCGTGCCGAACAGGTTGGCCTTGAGCAGGAGCCCGGCCACGATCGGCCCGGCCACGGTGGACAGCCCGATCACCGGGCCGAGCGCCGCGAACGCCCGGCTCATCTGGGCCGGCGGGAACAGGTCCCGGATCAGGCCGAAGGCCTGCGGCGTGAGCATCGCGGCCGACAGGCCCTGCACCACGCGCGCGCCGATCAGGCTGCCGGGCGACTGCGCGAACGCGCATGCGGCCGAGGCCAGCACGAACCCGGCCAGGCCGGTCATGAGCATCCGCTTGCGGCCGAACATGTCGCCCAGCCGGCCGCCCGCCATCAAGCCGACGGCAATGGCCAGCGTGTAGGCGGCCGCGATCCACTCCAGCGCGGCGCTCGACATGCCCAGGTCGCGCTGGATCGACGGCGCGGCCACGTTAATGATGGTGGAGTCTTCTCCTACGACAGGCATCCCACACGGACGAGGGCAGGCCAGGCACGTGGACAGCAAAGAGCAGGCGGCGGCAGAGCTGCGTAAGATCATCAGTACCCTGGAGCCCTACGGCCAGGACAAGGCCGCATGGATTGAGCGCGCTACGAAGCTCGCCTACTGGGCGCGTGTCCTGGTGGGAGAGTGAAGGCGATGCGGGCACTACTCCTGGCCAGGAAATCCAACAAGGTCAAGATCAATGACGCCACGTACGGGGACGGCATCTCCCTGGAAACCCAGGACGAGGTATCCCGCGCGTTCGCGGACGCCCAGGGCTGGGAGATCGTAGACATAGCAGGCGACACGGTATCGGGGCGCAAAGTCTCGCCGTTTGAGCGTGAGAAGCTCGGACCGTGGCTCACCGATCCCGCGCTGATCGCACAGTGGGACGTGCTAGTAGCGGCGGCCGGTGACCGTATCAGCCGCGAGCGAATCGAATACTGGAGCGAGCTTGAAGCGTGGGCGGTCAAGCGCGGCAAGAAGCTCGTAGTCTGCGAGCGTGGCGGCGTGTATTTTCCCCCGCGACACGAAGGCGACGAATACAACTGGACCGGCATTAAGTCCGGGGCTGGCAAGGAATGGGATGTCATCCGCGGCCGGATCATCCGTTCACAATGCCGCATCATGAGGGACGGCGGATGGTGCGGACGTGCCCCTTTTGGTTACGTGATCGCTGGCGCGAAGTATTCCAAGGCGCTCGTGATCGATAGCGCAACAGCGAAGCACGTCCGCGAGATCTTTGACCGGGCAATCAAGGGTGACTCACTCCGCACCATCGGCAAGTGGCTGGAGGCTGAAGGCGTCAAGACCGAGCGCGGGCGGACCTCATGGCCGGAAGGCACGGTCAAGCAGCTAATCGACAACCAGACGTACTCAGGCGCGCACACGCGCGGTTGCGCCGAGTGCGAGGGGACACACGACCTGACCGTTCCCGCAATCGTGGACCCTGCAACACAGACACGCGCCCAGGCTGCCATGAAGTCGCGTCGCAGGAACAACGGCGGGGGAAAGCCAACCAAGAACCCGGCGATGCTCATTCCGCTCTGCCAGGCATGCGGTATCAAGATGTACCGGATCATCCCGACCGTGAACAACAGCGGCTACTACTACTGCAAGTCGCGGACGCTGGCAGGCGTTCGCGTCGGATGTGGCGTCATGGTCCGCTGCGACAAAGCCGACACTGCCGTTGACGTCAGGCTGTCCGCGGACACCGAGGACGAAATGACAATCACCACCACGTACCCGGCCGAGGTCCTTGAGTCCGAGATAGTGATTGTTCGGCGCGCGGAGCGGAAGGCGTTCGACTCGGACGACATGGACAAGGTTCTAGAGCTTCGCGCGGGCAGGCTAGAACTGGAAGAGGCGCTCAAGCTCGCAGAGATCGAGCACGTAGAAGCCGT